>JBEEJN010000046.1:0-47899 GCA_041169165.1 Pseudomonadota bacterium | reverse complement strand
CCTCCGAACCGGCGGTCACGTTCGCCGAAACGGGCGGTCACGATACCGAAACGGCCTCAATGGCACCCGTCACGGCCGGCGGTCACGATGGCCGAAATGAGCGGTCACGTTCGCCGAAATACGCACTGGACTGCAAAACAGGGGTGTTGACCAACATCCGCCGCATGTTGTTAGACACACCGCGCTTGCCGTTCGACATGCCGCGCTTGCTGTTCGACACGCCGCAGGTGTTGATCGACAAACGGCGCGGCACGGTCAGCAAACGCAATTTATGTACGTGCAAACGCCGGCTGCGGATCGGCAATCGCGAGGTGCTGGTCAGCAGGCGCCGAGGCACGATCAGCAGACGCCGTTTGTCTTACCGCAAGCGCGGCTTGTCGATCAGCAAACGCGGCGTGCATGTCTGCAAACGGCGTGCGTACATCGGCAAACGCCGCTTGCTGTGTCGCAAACGGCGCATGTTGTAGAGCAAACGACGCCGGAGCGTGAATAGTTCTCGAACAGGGTCTGCGGCATCCATCATCGGGAGGACGCCACGCGGTGTGCACAGGCGGATATTGACCTCCGACAAACACGGCAAACCGGGGCTGGCGCATCGAATAAGTGCAGCGCTGGAGCGGTCGCCGGGTTTGTCATCCGGGTCCTTCTTGTTCGTTCAGTTTCATCCAACCGCAAGGAGTTTCATCATGAACAGGCATCAGCTTGTCGTGTCGTTTGCTCGGGACAGCAGTGCGCAGCTTCAAATGCGCCTGAACAGCATCGTGAATGCGATGACCGACAACCCGCGTTTCCCTGGGCCCTGGCCGGCCCAGGTGCCGTCCCTGGCGCTGCTGCGCGAGAAGGACGAGGTCTTCATCGCCTTGCAGCAGGCGGTGGACCGGCGCGATTTCGGCCAGCTGCGCAAACGCGACGAAGCACGCGAGGAGCTGGAGCACGCGATGCTGAAGGTGGCGACCTATGTGGAGCAGGTGGCCGACGGTGACATGGATGTGCTGGAAACCTGCGGCTTCGAGCTGCGGCGTGACGCCAGCCGGCCGCCGTCAGGCGCTGGCATGGGCGTGGGTGGTGGTGCGGGCGCGACGACGGCGCGTTTGCTGCCGCCGCAGGACGTGCGCGTTGGCCATGGTCCGCGCGCCGGCACGCTGGTGCTGAATGCGGCGAGCCAGCGCGGTGTGGTCGCCTACGAGGTGCAGATCTCGCTGGGTGACCCGACGGCGGAGGAAGGCTGGCGCAATGCCACGATCGTGCAGTCGGTGCGCCATCTGGTGCTGGACGGCCTGGCGCCCGGGGTGACCTGGGTGCGGCTGCGGGCGGTGCGGGCTGGCGGCTTGACGGGCCCGTGGACGGCACCTTTGAGCGCGCTGGTGGGCTGACCCATCGACGAGGCGTGAATCCGGCGAGGGTCAGCGAGGGTCAGGTCGGCAGGTACATGCCGGCCCGGCCTACGTTGTGGCCAAGGTCATCGTTGATGCCCACAATCCAGGTGGGCCGGAGGTTCCGCCCCGTTCGATCAATCACCCCACCCGCAGGAGCACCTCATGAAGCACTTTCTCGCGGTCTATCTCGGCACGGCTGCGGCCATGTCAAATTGGAACGACTTGCCGCAGGCCGAGCGTGAACGTCGCCAGACCGAGGGCTTGCGGGCCTGGCATGCCTGGGTGGACAGCAATCGGGAGCGCATCGTCGACATGGGTGGGCCGCTGGGCAGCACCAAGCAGGTGTCGCGGGCCGGCATGACGGATACACACAACGCGCTGATGGCCTACACCGTGGTGCGCGCGGCATCACACGAAGAGGCGGCCTGGCTGTTCGAAGGCCACCCGCATTTCATGCTGTTTCCGGGCGAGTCGGTCGAGGTGATGGAGGTGCTGCCGGTGCCGCCGCGGCCGCCGCAAGCGTCGTAGGCGTCGCAGCTACACGCAGAAGTCCATTGGCGTGTTGCGGCTGCCTGTGTCGCGCTGTTCGAAGGCGTCGATGGGCAGTGCCGAGCCGAACAGGAAGCCCTGAAAATACTCGCAGCCATGCTGCTCCAGGAAGTCGCGCTGGGCCGCGCGTTCCACACCTTCGGCCAGCACCTGCAGGCCCAGGCTGCGGCCCAGGGTGATGATGGTGCGCGCGACGGTCTCGTGGCTGGTGTGGCCGGGCACGGCGTGCACGAAGGACTGGTCGATCTTGATCTGGTCCAGCGGCAGCCGGCTCAGGTAGGACAGCGACGAGTAGCCGGTGCCGAAGTCGTCCATCGAGAAACGGATGCCCGGCCCACGCAGCAGGGTGATCTTGGCGATGGCGTCGTCGATGTTCTTCAGCACATGGCTTTCGGTCAGTTCGATGCACAGGCGCTGGGGCGGGATGCCCGCGCCGTTGACGGTGCGCAGCACCTTGTCGGCAAAGTCGGCGCTCTGGAACTGGCGCGCGCTGACATTGACGCTGATCTGCAGATGGCTGCGTGACGGATCGGCGGACCACAGCCGGATCTGCCGGCAGGCCTGACGCAGCACCCAGTCGCCGATGGCATGGATGTGGCCGGTCTCGATGGCGATGTCGATGAAGGCGGCCGGTTCAAGTATGCCGCGCTCGGGGTGGCCCCAGCGCAGCAGCGCTTCGACGCCCACTGTATGGCCCTGCGCGTTGACCTGGGGCTGGTAGAAGAGCTCGAACTGTTCGCGCTCGACCGCCACCGCCAGTTCGGCTTCGATGCGCTTGCGTTGTTCGACCGAGGTTTCCAGCACCGGGTCGTAGAAGGACACACCGTTGCGGCCGGCCGCCTTGGTCTGGTACAGGGCCAGGTCGGCCTTCTTCAGCACTGCGTTGATGCTTTCGTTGCTGCCGAAGATGCAGCCGCCGATGCTCAGCCGGCAGTGGTAGGGCTCGCCGTTCAGGTCCAGCGGCGTGCGCAGCGAGGCCAGGATGCGTTCGGCCAGGTGGCGGGCGCCGGCGGCAGCGGCGACCGGGTCGTCCGACACCGCGTCGGCCACCACCACGAACTCGTCACCGCCTTGGCGGCCGACGGTTTCGCTCTCGCGCAGGATGGAGCGGAAACGCGCCGCCACCTCGGTGAGCAGCAGGTCGCCCACATCGTGGCCGCGGGTGTCGTTGAGCTGCTTGAAGTGGTCCAGATCGATCAGCAGCAAGGCGCCGTGGTTGCCGTGGCGGTTGACCGCATGCAGTGCCTGTTCGAGGCGGTCGTGGATGAGGCGCCGGTTCGGCAGTTTGGTGAGTGCGTCGTAGTAGGCCAGGCGATGGATTTCGGCGATCGCTTCCTTGTCTTCGGTGATGTCGGTGAAGCTGCCGACGTAATTCATCACCGTGCCCCATTCGTCGCGGATGGCGGTGATGTTCAGCAGCTCGGCATAGATCTGGCCATTCTTGCGCCGGTTCCAGATTTCGCCCTGCCATTGGCCGCGCTCATGCACGGTCTGGAACACCCGACGGAAGAAGTCCGGCTCGTGGCGGCCGGAGCGCAACATGCTGGGGCGCTGGCCGACGGCTTCTTCGGCCGTATAACCGGTCAGCCGAGTGAAGGCCCGGTTGACCCGCAGGATGACCCCCTGCGCATCGGTGACGAGCATGCCGCTTTGTGATTCGAACGACACCGCGGCGATGCGCAGCTCGTCGGCGTGTTGCTCAAGCTCCTGCTGCTGGCGCCGCATCGGCAGCCACACGGTGCGAAAAAGCAGCGGCGCCACGACCAGCGACAGAAGGACCGGGTCCAGCAGCTCGATCAGCAACGACCGCTCGTCGCCCGCCGCAGCCGCTGGCATCCAGGCACGGAACGCCAGCATGATGAACAGCTCGGCCAGGAAGATCACCCCGGCGATGCGCAGCACCGTCGCTGCCGGCGAGGTGCTGGCCAGAAAGCCCATGAGCGACGGCGTCGACGGACGGCTGCCGGGTTGGCTGGGAGGCGTCGCGCGGAACATCGGTTCTGGTCTCATCGTGGCCCGTCGTGGTGTGCAGGTCGGTGGGAGGTGTCAGCGCCCAAACCAACAGAATTTGAGCGGGGGGGTATTCGCGCCGCCAGCGGCTGGTCGACAACGTCGATCAGCTCAGGCGGCCTCGGTGACCTCAGCGGCACCGGCGCGCAGCATAACGACGGGTCACCGCAGTCCGCTACCACCTGAATGCACCGCGCGGGTCAACTCTGACGACTCTGCGCCCTCGCGGCGGCGCCATCTCCAGGTTGGGCAAGCCGATGAACGCGAGAAAAAGTGCGAGCTGCGCCGGCCGGCGAATCGGCGCAGTAGCCGCACCGACCCCTATTGCTCGACCAGCGCCGCCCATCGTGTGCGAATTCGCACGAACTGATTCCCACGGCTGACACGCGGCCGGCTCATGCAGCGCCACTGGCTTCATCACGCAGACCTCGTCTTCATGCTTGCAAATGAATCAGAACCTCAGACGACTACAACATAAGACAGGTTAATCATTCAGCATCGAAATCATCCGAAGCGATTTTCGGCAAATTCTCACAAGGCCACTGTGGCGCTGGTCAGACATCTGGGCAGTCCAACAAGGTCAAAACCGGCTTGACTGCCAGCTTCATACCTCACCCTGGTATCTCAGACATTCCGCCAGGCAGGGACCCCCAGCACCAACAGCGTAGGAAGGCGGGTTGCGCGCGACCGCTCACGCGGCGTCGTCGTTGGCCGCACCGCCCTGGGCCAGGCCACCTTGGGCGGCCGCTTCGATCGGGTTGGCATAACCGGCGCGGCCCGCACCCGGCTGGCTGGCGGCGTCGGCATGGGCCAGGCGCAGCAGGGTGTCGGCTTCGCGGGCGTGATCAGGGTAGACCGCCGTGCCCGAGCTGATCGCCACCACCAGGGTTTCGGTGCCCACGCTGAAGGGTCGGCGCATGGCGGCCACCAGCTTGTCGCGCACCAGTGCACTGTCGGTGGGCGACAGCAGCCAGGTCAGCAGCACGGCATAGGTATCGTTGCCCAGCGCGCCGACCAGGTCGCTGGCGCGCAGCGCCGAGCGCAGGCGCACCGCCACCTTGCGGCGCAGCACCTGGGCGGCCGCTTCGCCGTGGCGCGCCTCGACGCTGCTCAGGCCTTCGACCCGCAGCACCAACACCGACATGGGCGCCGGTTCACGTTCACGCAATGCGCACAGATGGGTGACATGGTCCATCCACTGCTGCGCCGTGGGCAGCCCGGTGGCCAGGTCGATCGAGCCGCCCTTGCGCTGCATGATCTCCAGGCGCTTGCGCACCAGGGCCAGGCTCAAGGATCGGCCCAGGGCGGCATCGGCCCGCTGGCGCTCGGCCGGCGCGGCGCCCAAGGCGTCGTCCACCAGCACGTCCTGCACGCCACGCTGCACCAGGCGGCGAGACAGTTCGACCTCGTCATGCGGCAGCAGCACGATGACGGCGGCGTTTTGCACCGCCTGCGCCAGTGGCGGCCAATGTTCC
This sequence comes from Pseudomonadota bacterium, assembly GCA_041169165.1. Taxonomy (GTDB): domain Bacteria; phylum Pseudomonadota; class Gammaproteobacteria; order Burkholderiales; family Burkholderiaceae_C; genus Sphaerotilus. The sequence continues at coordinate 42,489 of JBEEJN010000046.1, read as the reverse complement.
AGGTCGCGCGCGTCGGTGCGGTCGGCGGCGCGTATCACTACCGCGTCATACGCCCGTCGGGCCAGCGCCAGCGCCGCGGCGTCCAGGCTGAGCACCGGTTCAATGGCGTGCAGCCCGACCGCAGGACCGAATTGCGGCGCCTCGGCACCGACGTACAAGATAGCGATGGCCGTCGACATGGTGGTCGATTGTGGCCGACGAGCACCCGACCCCCATACCGACGATGGCGTCGATGAACTGGCGATCGACCGTGCTTTTCAAGCGCTTTGGCCGGCCCGCGCCTGTTATCGGCAGTGCGCCTCGATGACCGAGAACTCATGCCGCGTCGGGCTCACCGCCGACACCTCGAAGCCGGCCGACGCCAGCAGTTCGGCATATTCGGCCAGGGAACGCTCGCGTCCGCCGAGCCCGACCAGCATGTTCAGGTCGGTGCGCACCAGCGCTTCGTCATGCACGGTGGCGCTCAGGCGCGTCGGACGCAGCCGCTCCACCACCAGCAGCCGTGCGCTGCCCGCGGCGGCACGGGCGCACAGTGCCAGCAGGCGCCGGCAGGCCTCGTCGTCCCAGTTGTGCAGGATGCTCTTGAGCAGGTAACGATCGGCGCCGGCCGGGATGTCGGCAAAGAAGTCACCTGCCATGAAGCGCGCGCGCGTGCCCAGCGCAGCGGCGCCCAGCAAGCGCTCGGCGCCGACTCGAGCATGGTCCTGATCGAACACCGTGAGCGCCAACTGCGGGTGTTGGGCCGCAATGCTCACGCCCAGGGTGCCGATGCCGCCGCCGACATCCACCAGTGTGCGGGCACCGGCCCAGGTGTCGAGCCGGGCGACGTCGCCTGCCAGCAGCGCGGTCATGGCCTGCATGGCGCCGTGGAAGACCTCGGCCGCCCCACCATCCTGCCGCTGCAAAAAACCGTAGTGCGCGACGCCGCTCTGGCGGGTGCGCGCACTGTGCCCGGTACGCACGCTGTAGGTCAGATCGCCCAAGACCGGCCACAGCGGGCCGCCCCACCACAGCGCCAGGTCGCGCAGGCTGGTCGCGCCGTCGGCCGGCTGGCGGCACAGGCACTGGCCCAGGCTGGCCAGGCTGTAGTGCCCATCGCGACCGCGGCGGCAGACCTGCAGCACACACAAGGCATCCAGCAGGCGGCGTAGCCCGTCGGGCGCACAGCCACAGCGCTCGGCCAGGGTCGACAGGTCCGCCGGTCCAACGGCCGCGAGCTGATCGGGCAGGTCCAGTTGCACGGCTGCGTGCATAGCCTGGCTACGCCAGCAGGCGGTGATCTGGCGCACCAGTTGTCGGCGCCGGCGTTGCGGCGCGTCGTCCGCGGTCTGCTTGGTTGCGGCGCCTGCCGGGGTCATGGCGCGGCTCATTCCTGCGGAATGTCGTAGTCGCGGATGAACTGGCGCCAGGTGGCGGCCGCAGCCTCGATGGCGGCACTCATCTGCTGCGGCGTGCCCCCGTTGACATGCAGGCCCTGGGCCTCCATTGCGCTGCGCAGGCCCGGGTCGGCTAGCGCCTTGTTCACGTCCACCGCCAGCCGCTCGGCCACTTCGCGCGGCGTGCCGGGTGGCGCAATGAGGCCGTTCCAGGTCGGCAGGCCCTCGGTGCTGATGCCGGACTCGGCCAAGGTGGGTACGCCGGGTGCGGCGTCGACACGGTCAGGCAGGGTGGCCAGCAAGCGCAGCTTGCCGCTGCGTACATGGGGCAGTGCCGGGGCCAGTGGGCCGATGTTGAACTGGATTTCGCCGCTGATGAGGTCGGGCATCAGTTGCGCGCCGCCCTTGTAGGGCACGCGCAGGGCCTTGGCGCCGCTGGCACGCAGGAAGTGTTCGGTCACCATGTATTCGATGAGCACACCGGTGCCGTAGCTGAGTGCGCCGGGTCGCGCTTTGAGATGAGCCGACAACTCGGCCACCGAACTGGCCGGCACCTTGGAATTGACCATCACGCCATAGACCAGATTGACCACCAATGAGACGGGTACGAATTCAGCCAGCGACTTCACCGGCGCCGACTTCACAAGCATGGGCATACCAGCCATCGAGGCCTGGGCCCACAGCAGCGTCTGGCCGTCGGGCGCCGCACTCAGCACGGACTGCACAGCGGGCACGCCGTTGCCGCCAGGACGGTTGTCGACGATGACCTGGCGTCCCTGCAGCTTGGCGAGAGACTGCGCCAGCAGGCGCGCCGCGGTATCCGACGCGCCGCCGGCCGGTGTGGCCACCACGATGCGCAGCGCAGGCGCTCCGGCCTGGGCCCAGGTAGTGCCAGGTGCGGCGCTGGCCATGAGCAGCAGGCCGGGGCCGGCCAGGCAGGCGCAAAGACGGGACAGGCGGCTCAGCAGGTGACGACGTGCATGCATGGCAAAACTCCTTGACGGGTGGTTGGCAGTGAGATCACTGTAGGCAGCGCCGACGGTGCTGCAAAGGCGCTGCAGGCTGCACCCGGTGTTAACCTTTTGTTGATGGCGGGCCGGTCTCATGGAGCTACACCCGCATCGGTTCGCAGCGTCTGACATGCGGGGGCGACATGGACAAGCTCAAGGCGATCCAGTATTTCGTTGCCGCGGTCGAGACCGGCAGCTTCGCGCAGGCAGCGCAGCGGCTGGAGATCAGCGTTCCGGCGGTGCAGAAGTTGATCGGCGCGCTGGAGAGCAGCCTGGGCCTGACCCTGCTCGAACGCAGTGCGCGCGGCGTGCGACCGACGCCGAGCGGTGCGGACTACCTAGACCGCTGCCGCGCCTTGCTGGCCGAGGCCGAAACGCTGCAACTCGCCGAGCGGCATCTGCTCGGCACAGCGGAACGCCCGAGCGGCACGCTGGCGGTGGCGGCCCATCCGCAGCTGGCGCATCACGTGCTGCTGCCGGCGCTGCCGCGCTTTCATGCGCTGTACCCGGACGTGGAGATCGACTTCCGCGCCGTCAACCGCCTGGGCGACGTGGATGCCCAAAGCGCCGACGTGTTGCTGCTGCACGGTTGGCCGGATGTGCCGGCGGACTATGTGCACCGCGTGCTGGGCGGGGCGCGCAGCCTCATCATGGCGGCACCCGACCACTGGGCGCGCCACGGCGTGCCCGGTCATCCGGCTGAACTCGAACGCCACCCCAGCCTGGTGATGCGCAACCCGGCCGGCATCCTGCTCGACCTGTGGGAGTTCAGCCGCGCCGGCGAGACGGTGCAGGTCAAGGTGCGCGCCTGGATGAGCAGCAATGCGCGCGAGGCCATGTTGGATCTGGTGCTGGGCGGACACGGCGTCGGCCGCTTCACCGAACTGACCACGCGGGGCCACGTACGCAGCGGCCGTCTGGTGCCCGTCTTGCTGGACTGGACCGTGCACGGCGGCCCGCCGGTCAATCTGCTCTACAAGGGCCAGGCTCGAGGGTCGGCCGCCGTGCGCGCCTTCGTCGATTTCACCCTGCAATGCCTGCGCGACCTGGACGTCAGGACCGACGGCAGCGCACCGCCCGACGGCACCGAACGGCCGACCTGGCATCGGCGCGGCTACGCGCGGGCGTCTGCGCTGTTGAAGCGCGGCGCTTGAGCCGCCGAGCCTGGCGGCCACCGGGTTCACGCCGCATGCGCTCGCAGACACCACCGATTCATCACAATGCCGCAGCCATCCACACACCCCCGACCTGCCCATGACCAGCGGCATCACGATTTATCACAACCCCAACTGCAGCACCTCGCGCAAGGTGCTGGTCATGATCCGCGAGACCGGCGCCCAGCCCACCGTCATCGAATACCTCAAGCACCCGCCCGATCGTGCGACCCTGCTCGCCCTGATTGCCGCCGCCGGCCTCACGCCGCGCGGCCTGCTGCGCAGGAAGGCTGATGCTTACGAAGCCCTCGGCCTGGCCGCCCCCACCTGGACCGACGACCAGATCGTCGAGTTCATGCTGAACGAGCCGGTACTGATCGAACGGCCGATCGTCGTCACGCCGCTGGGCACGCGGCTGTGCCGACCGGTCGAGCGGCTGCTGGAGGTACTGCCGCCCGTTGCGGGTGGCGCCGGTGCCTGAAGCGCCGCAGGCCTGGCGCTACGCTGCCAGGCCTTCTACCGACACCAGCCGCGCCGAACTGCACTCGTCGCGCACCGCCTTCAAGTCCTGGTAGACCGGCCCGTTGTAGAAGGCCTCCCAGGCCGCCATCGAAGGGAATTCGATGATGACGATGCGCCTGGGCGACCAGTCGCCTTCATGCACCTGGTGCGCACCGCCGCGCGCCAGGTAGCGCGCACCCACGGCCTCGAGCGCGAGCTTCACGCCGTGCATGAAGGTCTGGTACTTCGTCATGTCGCGAATCTCGACGTCGAAGATCACGTAGGCACTCATAACGGCTCCTGGTGGGGCGACGGTGGATCCGCGGCGTGCAGTGCGCCGGCACCAGCACGTCGTTCACTTGTCTTGATGGGCGCAAGCAGGCCGGCGCAATGGGCGAGCAGCTGCTCCTGCGTGAGGCTGACAACGGCCTTGGGGACGATGATGGCCGTGACGGCTTCAATCCCGCAGGCGTGGGGCAGGCCGACCACCACCAATTCGCTCACGCCGGGGAGCTTGTAGATCACCTCGTCTACCTCGCGGCTGGCGACGTCTTCGCCGCCGGCGAAGGCGGCCGGGGCGCGATCGTCGTCAAGGAAGTAGCCCTGCATGAGATGGGGCGAGCTGTGCACCACCTCGCCGATGTCGCCGGCGGGCACATCGTACAGGGCGTCGTCGACGACCCGGGTCTCGACCTTGGGCACCGCGCGGCCGGCTGAGACGGGTTTGCGCAGCTGGTCTGCGAGCACCAGCATGGTGGCCAGGGGCGCGATCTCGGTCTGGCCGTAGTGGTTCCACAGGCGCACCTGGGGCAGGCGGGTGAAAGCAGCAGGGCGCAGCGATCAAGCTGCAGGGCTTGCAGCATCACAGCCTCGCCTGCAGTGCCGGCGTCGGACAGCCCGCTTGCCTGAGGCACGCTTGGGCCTGGGGCGCAGCGACGCGCCCAGAGTCTGGCGATGGACGACAGCAGGGATGCTGGGGGTGGCGTCGGTGCTCTGCGGCACGGTCTGGTCTCCGGCACAGTGAGGCCTGCATTCAACCTCAAGACGGCGCAAGGCGCAGCCCCTGCCCTTCGCGCGCCCGCCGCCACGCCACCGGCGTGCTGCCGGTCTGGCTGCGAAAGCTGCTGATGAAATAGCTCGGAGTGGCATAACCGCAGGCCCAGGCCACTTCCTTGACTGCCAGGGCGGTGTCGGCCAGCAGGTGCCTGGCGCGCTCCAGGCGCAGGCGGTTGATGTAGTTCACCAGGGCTTCGCCGGTGGCCTGGCGAAAGCGGTGCGACAGGTGGTCGGCGCTGAGGCCGCACTGCTCGGCCAACGCGCGTACGCTGAGCGTGTGGTCGCCGAGCTGGTTCTGGACCAGGACCCGCAGCCTTGCGATGAGGGCTGGCTCGGCAGGTGCGGCGGCGGGGGCGGCATCGTCCAGCGCGCGGCGCACGCCGGCCAGGCTGGCCGCCACCAGAGCCCGCGCCTGCAATCCGGCGGGTGCATCGGGGCCGATGCGGCCTAGCTCACCGAACTCAGCCGCGTCGCCCAGCCAGGCCAGCACACATGCGGCCTGGGCGTGGCGGCGCGCTTCGAGGTGATGGATGCCGGGCCGACCGGGTTCGGCTTCGCGCGCGATGTGGCAGCTCAGCGCCTGGCCGTCGCTGGTCACCACCAGATTGCAAAACTCGCCGCCCGCACGGCACGTGTCGCCCTGGTCAGTCGCCGCGCCAACGTGTTCATCGTGCAGCAAGCGGGCCGGCAGCAGCAGCGCCGCGCCAGCGTGCAAGGTGAGTTCGCCGTGCGGCAAGATGAAGCGGGTCCAGCCACTGATCTGCAGGAAGAGCTCAGGCGCCAGGTGGAAATGCCCGGCGCCGCGCGTCATTGCCGCCGGCGGCGGGCAGTGCAGCGTGCTGTGACCGCCGGCCAGGGCGGCGGCAAAGGCGTCGAGCTGGGTGCGCAACTGCGTGGCGAGCACGGCGCGGGCGGCCGGGCTGGGCTCGTCGGCGCTGCTGCTGCTTGCGGCGTCATCGCCGCTGGCGACGGGCGCGGCAGGGTCCAGGATTTTTGACATCGATCGAAGAAATCTGGCAGCTGTCGCGCTTGAGCGCGAGGCTGGCTGCACTCTATGCTGGCGGCCCTGTCTGCGCAATCCCGCGCCTCCACCCCGACCGCCATGAAGACCAAGATTTCTGTCATCGTCTGGAACGAATACGAGCACGAACGCGTCAACGCCGCGGTCGCCGCCATCTACCCGGAAGGCATCCACGCCACCATCGCCGCCGCCCTGCGCACAACCCCTGGGCTGGAGCCCGGCGCGCTGCCGCTGGAGGTGGGCACGGCCACGCTGGACCAGCCCGAACACGGCCTGAGCGCGGAACGCCTGGCTGACTGCGACGTGTTGATCTGGTGGGGCCACCGCGCCCACGCCAAGGTGGACGACGCGGTGGTCGAGCGGGTGCAGCGCCGGGTGCTCGAAGGCATGGGCCTGATCGTGCTGCACTCGGGCCATTTCTCGAAGATCTTCCGCCGCCTGCTGGGCACCAACTGCTCGCTCAAGTGGCGCGAGGCCGACGAGAAGGAAAGGCTGTGGGTGATCGAACCCTCGCACCCCATCGCCGCCGGCCTGGGCCAGTACTTCGAGTTGCCCTATGAAGAGATGTACGGCGAACGTTTCGACGTGCCCACGCCGGACGAGACCGTCTTCATCTCGTGGTTCGAGGGCGGCGAGGTGTTCCGCTCCGGCCTGACCTGGCAGCGCGGCCACGGCCGCATCTTCTACTTCCGCCCCGGTCATGAGGCCTACCCGACCTACCACGACGCCAATGTGCAGCGGGTGCTGGCCAATGCAGTGCAGTGGGCGCGGCCGCGGGTGCAGATCACCGACGTGTGCCCGATGTCGCCGCCGCTGGAACAGCTCAGCCCCAAGGCGCTGAACTTCGGCCGCGCCGGCGTGCTGCAAAGCCAGGGAGACATCCAATGAGCGGCGCCACCAGCAGCAGCATCAGCAGCAACACCGCCCGCCCCACCTCACGTCGCCTGCGCGTGGGCGTGATCGGCCTGGGCATCGGCCGCGCCCACATCGAAGGCTGGCGCCAGCATACCGATGTGGACGTGGTGGCCATCGCCGACCCGGACGCGGACCGCCTGGCCGCCGTGGGTGACAAGTTCGAGATCGCCGGCCGTTACGCCAGCGCGCAGGCCATGCTGCAGGCCGGCGGGCTGGACGTGGTAAGCATCTGCACGCCCAATGTGCTGCACAAGGAGCTGACCCTGGCCGCACTCGCCGCCGGCTGCCATGTACTGTGTGAAAAGCCCATGGCCATGAACGCCGCCGAGGGCCGCGACATGCTCGACGCTGCAAGGGCCGCCGGCAAGCGGCTGATGATCAACTTCAGCTATCGCTTCAGCGCCCAGTCGCGTGCGCTCAAGGCGCAGGTCGACACCGGCCAGTTCGGTGACTTCTATTTCGGCCGCAGTGTGTGGCATCGCCGGCGCGGCATGCCGGGTTTTGGCGGCTGGTTCGGCCAGAAGGCCCTGGCCGGCGGTGGCCCGCTGATCGACCTGGGCGTGCATCGGCTCGACCTGGCGTTGTGGCTGATGGGCTACCCGCAGCCGACCTGGGTGCTGGGCAGCAGCTACGACCCGATCGCGCGCCAGGCGGCGCAGGCCAGCGGCAAGGCCTTTGATGTGGAAGACCTGGCGGCGGCCTTCATCAAGTTCGACAACGGCGCCAGCCTGGTGCTGGAAGCCTCCTGGGCCGCCCACATCCAGGAGGCCGAGCTGATGGAAACCCGCTTGCTGGGCACCAAGGCCGGCCTGCTGCAGAAGAACCTGCACGAGGGCTATACGTTTGACGCCCACCTGTTCAGCGATGGCCCGGGCGGTGCCCAGCTCGACACCCACATCCACCCGCCGACCACGCCGGCGCGTTCGGCCATGTACGAATACGCCGACGCCATCCTCAACGAACGGCCCCACCCGGCGCCGGGCGAGGAAGGGCTGATCGTGATGCAGCTGCTGGACGCCATCTATGCCAGTGCGAGCACCGGCGCTCCCGTCAACCTGACCCCTGCCGGCGCGGCATGAACCCCGATCCCACCCTGCCCACCCTCCCGCTGGCGCTGGAAGGCGCCGGCACACCCGCCGAGCGCGCGCCCAACCTGTCGCGGGCGCGCCGCGCCACCCGCAAGCTGTTTGCCACCCTGGGCGTCATGGCCGGCGCGTGGGGCGCCCATGTGCCGTCCATCAAGCACACCTACGGGCTGGACGAAGGCACGCTGGCGGCGGTGCTGTTCTGCGCCGCGGTGGGCGCGGTGTGTTCGCTCTTCATTGCCGGGCGCCTGATCGGCGTACTGGGCGCCAAACGCGCCAGCCTGCTCACCGGCCTGGTGCTGACCGCCGCGCTGGGCTGCGCCCTGCTGTGGCCGTCGGCGCCCTGGCTGATGGTGGCCAACCTGGTGTTCGGTGCGTCTATGAGCGTGTTCGATGTGTCCATCAACGCCGAAGGCACGGCCCTGGAGCAACACAGCGAGCGGCCCCTGATGGGCAACCTGCACGGCTGCTTCAGCCTGGGCGCCATGGCCGGCGCGGCCCTGGTGGCGGCGCTGCTGCGCGCCGGCATCACGCCCGCGCTGCAACTCGTCGGCGTGGCACTGGCGTCCGCAGCCGTCATGTTTGCGTCCAACCCTGGCATGCTCGACGCCCGCCCGGGCCCGGCCGCCGAGGGTGACGCGCCCAGCCATTTCGTCTGGCCGCGCGGCCTGCTGCTGGTCATCGGCCTGCTGATCTTTGCCGGCATGACGGCCGAGGGCGTGATGTACGACTGGTGCGTGCTCTACCTCAAGCAGGAGGTTGGCATGCCGCAGGATCAGGCCGCGCTGGGCTATTCCGCCTTTGCCGGCGCCATGGCGGTGGCGCGATTTGGTGGCGACTCGCTGCGCGCACGGTTTTCCGAAGCCAGCCTGCTGCGCAACAGCGCCCTGCTGGCGGCCGCGGCGATGTCGGTGGTGCTGCTCAGTGCCTCGCCCGGTGTCGCGCTGATCGGCTACACCCTGGTCGGCGCCGGCCTGGCACCCATCGTGCCCATCCTGTTCAGCGCTGCCAGTCGGGTGCCCGGCACCACCAGTGCCGCAGCCATCGCGGCGGCCTCGTCGATCGGCTACAGCGGCTTTCTGGTCGGCCCGCCGCTCATCGGCGCCATCGCACACAACGCGTCGCTCACCCTGGCCATGGGTGTGGTGGTGCTGGCGACAGCGGCCTTGGCGCTCGGCGCGCGCAAGGTAGGCTGAGGCAACGGCGGTGTGAGGCGCCGAACCGGCGCTGGGCAGAGGATGCCCGGCACGAACGGTCCTGCGTCGCCGGGCCATCGTCGACCAGGGCGATTCAGCACAGCCTGCCGGCGTGGCGTTCGACCGTACGAGCGTCGTGTGACGGCGCCAGTACTGTTCATCGGGTGCTTAACGACTGGTTCGTCATTCGAATCCCACGACCGCGTGCGGCACGTAGGGCTCCTCCAGCGCACGACGCTGATCAACGCCGAGACGTAGATCCAGCGCCGCGAGTGCATCGTTGAGTTGCTCGACGCGGGTTGCACCGACGATGGGCACGGTCACGCCGGGATGGTCCAGCACCCACGACAGCGCGACCTGGGCCATCGGTCGATCCAGGTCGGCCGCCACGGCCGCGACCGCCTCGATGACGCGGCGATCCGCCGGCTCGCTGGCCTCGAACAGCGACTTCCCGTAGTTGTCGGTGTCCAGCCGTGCAGTTCGAACCTCCGGCGCCCGCGTCAGGCGGCCCCGCGCGAGCGGGCTCCAGGCCATGACAGCAGTGCCCGCATCGGTGCACAGCGGCAGCATCTCGCGCTCCTCCTCACGGTAGAGCAGGCTCACCTGATCCTGCATCGAGACGAAACGGTGCAGCCCTTGCCGCTCGGATGTGTGCAGTGCCTTGGCGAACTGCCACGCCCACATCGACGAGGCGCCCAGGTAGCGCACCTTGCCGCTGCGCACGAGGTCGTCGAGTGCCTGCAGCGTCTCCTCGATCGGCGTGCCCGGGTCCCAGCGATGGATCTGGTAGAGGTCGATGTAGTCCGTGCCGAGCCGTTTCAGGCTCGCGTCGACCTCGCGCAGGATGGCCTTGCGCGACAGGCCACGCTGGTTCGGATCGCTGCGGGGACTGCCATACACCTTGGTGGCGATGACGAGGTCGTCGCGCGGCACCGCGCCGAGCAGGACTCGACCCAGGATCTCCTCCGAGCTGCCGTCGGAATAGACGTTGGCGGTGTCGAAGAAGTTGATACCGGCGTCGAGCGCGCGGTGCAGGATGGGCCGGCTCGCCGCCTCGTCCAGGGTCCAGGGATGGCCGCCGCGGCCGGGTTCACCGAAGCTCATGCAGCCCAGGCACAGGCAGGACACGTCCAGGCCGGTGCGACCGAATTTCCGGTATCTCATCGCGAGCCTCCCAATCGGTTCACGGATGTTCGACGATCTGGCCGCCATCAACGGCGGCGCGCCAGCCCGGGCCCGGCACCCAGCCAAGCAGGCGACGCGCCTTGCCGCAGTCGATCAGCGACTGGTGCCCTGCCAGCGACGCCGGCAGTGGCACGCCAGGGTAGACGGCCGCCATGAGCTCGCGTGTGGTCTGCGGCATCACCGTGTCGGCGTTGGCGATCAGCACCTGGTCGGTGCCGCTCATCTCGAGGTCGACCGCCAGCCGGACCGCTCGCGCGGCGTCTCTGGCGCTGATGTAGGACCACAGGTTCCAGCACTGATGCCGGGGATTCGCGGCGCGCTCGGCAATCTGGTCACGCAGACGCTGCAGTTCGGCGTTGTCATGGACGTAGGACAGGCGCAGGCCCAGCAGCTTGCGCTGCGGATCCTGTCGGCAAAGCTGCCGGGCCATTTCCTCCTCCAGATGCTTGACGAGTGCATAGGTCGACTCCGGCCGGCTCACCGTCTCGTCCAGCGGCAGTTGCTGCGGCGCCTGGTCGAACGGCACGCCCAGCAGCGTTTCGCTCGAAGCCCACACGACATTGCGGATGCCGGCCACCTGGGCGGCGCGCCACAGGTTGAAGGTGCTCTGCAGGTTGTTGACGAACAGGTGCGAATCCGGCGCCTGGTAGGGGCCGGGGATGGCCGCCAGGTGCACCAGCGCGTCCGCCGAGTCCCAGCCGACGTCGCGAAAGCTCAACGCATCCACGCACTGGCCGAAGTCACGGAAGTCGGTGCGCATGAAGCGTGCGCCGGGCGTGCGCGGTGCGACGAGGTCCAGGTTGCAGACCGAAAGGCCATGGGCGAGCAGTTCGGCGATGACGGCCTGGCCGAGCTTGCCGCTGCCGCCAGCGACCAGGATGCGGCGAGGGGTTGCGAGGGTCACGGATCTTCCTTTAGGGGCACATGCATGGGTGGCGGGATGCGCTCGGGGCGATTGTGCTCATGTCAATTCGTAAGAGAAATGAGCTGCCGCCGATATCATCTATTCCATTCGAGAACCAATGAGGGGCCGAGGTGGACCGACTCGAGTGGATGAAGACCTTTGTCGCCGTGGTCGAGTCGGGCAGCTTCTCGGCGGTGGCCCGGCAGCTCGACTGCAGCCAGTCGGTCATCAGCAAGCATGTGCAGGCCCTGGAGGACTGGACGGGCGTTCCGCTGCTGGCGCGCACCACGCGGCGCCAGAACCTGACCGAGGCAGGCCGGCGCTTCCACGCCCGCTGCCTCCAGATCCTCGAGACGCTGGACGATGCACGCCGCGAGCTGCACCACCCGGATGATCTGGTCGAGGGCGAGTTGACGGTGTCGGCATCGGTGACATTCGGTCGCCTGCACCTCGTGCCCCGGATGGCTGACTTCCATCGGCGTTATCCCAGGTTGCGCCTGCGCCTGCATTTCGACGACGCCTACACCGACCTGCCGGGCGAGGGCGTGGACGTGGCCTTCCGGCTGGGCGAGACACCGGACCGGCGACTGCAGTCCCGACGCATCGGCTCGGCCGTGCGCATGACGCTGGCGTCCCGGGAGTACGTCCGTGCCCATGGGGAGCCACGCCACCCGGCGGAACTTGTGCAGCATCGCTGCCTGATCTACAGCCGCCTGGCGGAACCACGTCGCTGGAACTATCGTGCACAGGACGGAGAGACGCTGACCGTGGACGTCGACGGCCCGTGGTCGACCTCCAGCTCCGAGACCCTGAGCCAGGCCGTTCGAGAAGGCCTGGGCATCGCCTACACGACCGAGTGGAACTTCTTCGAGGAACTGGACCGCGGGTCGGTGGTGCCCCTGCTGCGGGCCTACGAACCCGATCCCATGCCCTTGCACGTGGTCTATGCGACCCGCCGCCGTCCGAGCTTGAATGTTCAGGCCTTCGTCGATCACTTCGCCCAGTCGCTGGCAGCCGACCCTCGCATCGGGCGAATGATTCAAGCCGACCCACTGATCCGATGAGCACGAAATTTGCAAATCTACGATCTGGAGGATGTGACAGGGGTATCTGTGCAACCGATCGGCACCTGACTGCTACTTCGGGCATGTCATCCACGGTCTGTCAGGTTCCGAACTCGTGCGAATGAACGGTGACGGCCGCTGATGACGCAGCCACGATCACACCAGCACGATGTCGTACAGCTCCGGGTTCATGCCCGGCTCGGCCTGCAGCGAGATGGGCTTGCCGATGAACTCGGACAGGCCGGCCAGGTGATCACTTTCTTCGTCAAGCAGCATCTCGATGACGGCGGCGCTGGCAATGACGCGGAACTCCTTGGGGTCGAACTGACGTGATTCGCGCAGGATCTCGCGCAGGATCTCGTAGCACACGCTACGCGCGGTCTTCACGTGGCCGCGCCCGGCGCAGGTCGGGCAGCTCTCGCACAACATGTGGCTGAGTGACTCGCGGGTGCGCTTTCTGGTCATCTCCACCAGGCCCAACTGGGTGAAGCCGCTCACCGTGGTCTTGGTGCGGTCGCGCGCCAGCTGCTTGCGCAACTCGGCCAGCACCGTGGTCTGGTGCTCGTCGCGCGTCATGTCGATGAAGTCGATGATGATGATGCCGCCCAGGTTGCGCAGCCTGAGCTGGCGCGAGATGGCCTGCGCCGCTTCCAGATTGGTCTTGAAGATGGTGTCGTCGAAGTTGCGCGCGCCCACGTAGCCGCCGGTATTGACGTCGATGGTGGTGAGCGCCTCGGTCTGGTCGATCACCAGGTAGCCGCCGCTTTTCAGGTCGACGCGGCGCTGCAGCGCCTTGGCCAGTTCGGCGTCGATGCCGAAGAGGTCGAAGATGGGCCGCTCGCCGGTGTAGAGCTGCAGCTTGCCGACCGCGCCGGGCGTGTAGCGCTGGCCGAACTGGCGCAGCGCGTCGTGCTGCAGGCGCGAGTCGATGCGGATGGTCTGGGTGCGATCGTTGACCAGGTCGCGCAGCACACGCTGTGCCAGGTTCAGGTCCTCGTGCAGCAGCGACTTGACCGCCACGCCGGCCGGCGCCTTGAACGCAGCTTCACGAATGGCGGTCCAGGTCTTGCGCAGATAGGCGATGTCATCGGCGAGTTCGGCATCGCTCGCGTCCTCGGCATTGGTGCGCAGGATGAAGCCGCCGCCGCTGCCCAAACCATTGCCGTTCGAATTGCCGTTCCCGTTCCCGTTCCCGTTGCCATTGCCATTGCCATTCGAGCCGCCGTTGCTGTTGCCGTTGCCCGCGTCGGCGGCGCTGCCGTCGCCTGCAGCTTCGGCCGGCTTGCCGGGCTTGACGTTGCCGACCAGCACGTTCATGCGGGCGCGCAACTGCTCGCGCAGTTCCGGCGAGCCGATCTTTTGCGAGATGCCGATGTGTTCGTCCTGCGGCAGAAACACCAGAAGCCGCCCGGCGATGCTGATCTGGGTCGACAGCCGCGCGCCCTTGGTACCGATGGGGTCCTTGATGACCTGCACCAGCAGGGTCTGGCCTTCGAAGACCAGCTTCTCGATCGGTGTGGCGGGCCCGCTGCCTTCACGCGCCGGCGCACCGCCGCGACCGGGCAGTCCGCCGACGTGCACATCAGCCACGTGCAGGAAGGCCGCCCGCTCCAGCCCGATGTCGACAAACGCCGACTGCATGCCGGGCAGCACGCGCGCGACCTTGCCGGCGTAGATATTGCCCACCAGGCCGCGCTCCAGCGTGCGTTCGAGGTGCAGTTCCTGCAGCGCGCCGTTCTCGACGATGGCGACGCGGGTTTCCTGCGGTGTCCAGTTGACCAGTATGTCTTGCATAGCTGGCTAGGCTAACCGAAGGCTGCACCCGATCGAGTCTGGGCCAGCACGCTTTGGTGGCGCAATGCTCAGCCGACGGACAGGTGGGGGAACCGGCAGGTCAGCCCAGTGTGTCCAGCAGCATGGCGGTCTCGTGTATCGGCAGGCCCATGATGCCGCTGTAGCTGCCGCTGATGTGGGCGATGCGCGCCGCCGCCTGGCTCTGGATGGCGTAGGCGCCGGCCTTGCCCATGGGCTCGCCGCTGGCGACGTAGGCGGCGATCCAGGCCTCGTCCAGCGCAGCAAAACGCACGCGCGAGACCGACAAGGCAAGCTGCGCGGCATCGTCGGGCCCGGCGTCGACCACCGCCACCGCCGTCAACACGCGGTGTACCCGGCCCGACAGATCGGCCAGCATGCGCGTTGCATCGGCTGCGTCGGCCGGCTTGCCCAGGATGCGCCGGCCCAGTGCCACGGTGGTGTCGGCGCACAGGATGGGCGCCGCCGGCAGGCCACGGCGCAGCCGTCGCTCACGCGCCGCCTGCAGCTTGGCGCGGGTGACGCGCTGCACATAGGCGGCGGGCGCTTCGCCGCGATGCACGGCTTCCAGTGCCTCGGCGTCTTCGTCCGCAGCGGGCAGCAGCAGTTCATGGCGCACGCCGATCTGGTCGAGCAACTGGCGCCGCCGCGGGCTTTGCGAGGCGAGGTAGATGAAGGCGCTCATTCGCGGTGATAGGGATGACCGGCGTTGACCGACCAGGCACGGTAGAGCGCCTCGGCCAGCAGCACTCGTGCCATGGCGTGGGGCAAGGTGAGGTCCGAGAGGCGCAGCATCTCGTCCGCGCTGCTGCGCAGCGCCGGCGCCAGGCCGTCCGGCCCCCCCATGAGCAAGGCGGCGTCGCGGCCGTCCAGCTGCCAGGCGTTCAGGCGCTCGGCCAGCTGCACGGTGGTCAGGCGGGCACCGCGTTCATCCAGCACCACGCGCCGGCAGCCGCGCGGCAGGGCGGACTCGATGCGCAGCCGCTCGGCCTCCATGAGCGCCTCGACCGGTTTGCCGCTGGTGCGCGGCTCGGTCTTGACCGCCTTGAGTTCCAGGCGCAGCTCGGGTGGAAAACGCTTGGCATAGTCCTCGTAGGCAGTCTCGGCCCAGGCCGGCAGCTTCTGGCCAACGGCGACCAGCAGCAGCTTCATCGATCAAGAGGCTGCCGGGGTCTTGCGCGCGGCCGCCTTCTTGGCGGGTGCTTTCTTGGCAGGTGCTTTCTTGGCAGGTGCTTTCTTGGCGGGCGCCTTCCTGGCCGGCACCTTGCCGGCTGCTGCCGGGCTGGCGGCCGTCTTCGCCATCACCTTCTTGGCCACCACCTTCTTCACCGCGGCCTTCTTGGCAGGCGCCGGTGCAGGCGCAGCGGCCGGCTTGACGCTCGCCTGGCGCAGCGCGGGCTTGCGCACTGCCGGTGCCGCCGCAATTTCGGCCACAGTGCTGCGGCTGCGCGCCGGCGCCTTGCGTGCGGCCGCTTTCTTCGCCGCGGCCTTGCGGCCAGCCAGCATCTCGGCCGAGGCCTTGTTGGGCGCCACCTTGATGACCTGAACCGGTGCGGCCTCGGCGACCATCGCCGTCTTGCGGGCCGCCTTGCGCGCCGGCGCCTTGGCCGCGGCCGACCTGGCGGCCACGGTCTTGCCAGCCACGGTCTTGCCAGCCAAGGTCTTACGGCCGGCGGTCTTGGTGGCAGTCTTGCCGGCAGCCTGGCGCGGCGCGGCAGCCGGCGCATCGACCACCACCCGCGCGGCGCGCGCCTTCTTCGGTGCGACGGACTTGGCCGCCGCTTCCTGGCGTGCCGCGGCGTCGGCCTCATCGGCCTTCGAAGGCTTGCGGCTGGCGCGTTTGGGCCGCGCAGGCGCTTCGTCACCGGCATCGTCAGCCGCCGCCGAGGCTTTCACCAGGCCGCGTTTTACGCCGAGCTTGACCGCTACCGGCTTGCCGCCCCAGATCTCCTCGAGCTGGTAGTACTGGCGGATGGCGGGCTGCATGATGTGCACCACGGCCGCACCGCAGTCCACGATGATCCATTCGCCGTTTTCCAGCCCTTCGGTGCTGAGCACCCGACCGCCCTGGTCGTACAGGTCCTTGTGCACGCGGTCGCGCACGCTGGCGGCCAGGGCCTTGGTCTGACGGTTGCTGGTGCCCGAAGCAATGATGACCCGCTCGAACAGGGCAGACAGCGATTCGGTGTTGAAGACGACGATGTCTTGTGCCTTGACGTCTTCAAGACCGTCGACGATGGCTCGTTGCAGCGTGCGGATGTCCATGCGGTGTGAGTGTTGTTGTGGTGGGTGGAGGCAGCAGCGCCAGGGACGGCCGGATACGGCCCGGAGTGAATGACGAGCCGATCAGGATCGGCCTTGCGAAGCAGGCGGGGCGGAGTCGGCTGCACCGGGCTCGACAGGCGCAGCGTACAGACCATGGCGGGCAATATAGCCTGCCACCACGGGGGCCAGCCACTGCGGCGCGAGCGAGCTGGGATGCTGTCCCGCTGCAAGGCGCTCACGCAGGGCGGTGGCAGCGTGCTCATGGGCGGGCAACTCGACGACGACCGGGCGGCGCTCGGGCGCGCAATGCCCGGCGGCGATCGCTTCATCCAGCCTGAGCGTCAGCTCGGCAGGCGGCTGCACCGGTGTGCCGGCACGCGCCGCGACCGCCAGGGTCGCCCTTTGCACGATCTGCTGCCAGCCATGCCAGCGAGTGAAGTTGGCGTATTGGTCCTGGCCGATGAGCAGGTACCAGTCGGCCGCGCCGACCGCTGCGGTTCCGACCTGCAGCTCGACCAGGCTGTCCAGCGTGTAGGTCGGGCCGGCACGCTCGATTTCGCAGCGCTCCAGGCGCCAGCGCGGCTCGGCAGCAACGAGCAGCTCGAGCATGGCGGCGCGGTGGTCGGCCGGCAACAGCGCACGCGTTTTCTGCCAGGGCTGGCCGGCGGGCATCCAGCGCAGTTCGTCCAGGCCCAGCTGGTCAAGCGCGGCGCGCGCCAGCGCCGCATGGGCCTGGTGCACCGGGTCGAAACTGCCGCCGAACAGGCCGATGCGGCGTCGCCGCGGCCGCTCGCCGGGGGCGGCTGCCTGCGCGCCGACGCGAGCGACAGCAGTCACGGATGGCGCGCTGCTCACGCCTGCGCAGCTGCCTCGCCCAGCCAGTCACGCGGGCGCAGGAAATCGCTGTACAGGCGGGCCTCGGGCGTGCCCGCCTCGGGCTGCCACTGGTAACGCCAGCTGACGTTCGGCGGCATGGACATCAGGATGCTTTCGGTGCGTCCGCCGGACTGCAGGCCGAACAAGGTGCCGCGGTCCCACACCAGATTGAACTCGACATAACGGCCGCGCCGATAGGCCTGGAAATCGCGCTCGCGCTCACCATAGGGCGTGTCGCGGCGCTTTTCGGCGATGGGCAGCCAGGCCGGCAGCAGGCAGTCGCCTACCGAGCGCAACATGGCAAAGCTGCCGGCGGCACCCAGCTCAGCGAAATCGTCGAAGAAGATGCCGCCCACGCCACGCGGTTCGTTGCGGTGCTTCAAGAAGAAATACTCGTCGCACCAGGTCTTGAAGCGCGGATAGAGCTGTGCACCATGCGGCGCCAGGGCGTCGGCACATGTGCGGTGGAAGTGGCGGGCGTCATCTTCCACGCCGTAATAGGGCGTGAGGTCCAGGCCGCCGCCGAACCAGCGCACCGTCTCGCCGCCGCCCACCGGCGTGGCGCTGAGCATGCGCACATTCATGTGCACAGTCGGTACGT
Source organism: Pseudomonadota bacterium (assembly GCA_041169165.1). Taxonomy (GTDB): domain Bacteria; phylum Pseudomonadota; class Gammaproteobacteria; order Burkholderiales; family Burkholderiaceae_C; genus Sphaerotilus. The sequence continues at coordinate 24,468 of JBEEJN010000046.1, read as the reverse complement.
GCGGGTTGCGCGGGTGAAAGACCAGCGACACACCCATGGCCTCGAAAGGTGCGCCGGCCAGTTCCGGCCGATGCTGGGTGGCCGAGGGCGGCAGCGCCGCGCCGCGCACCTGCGAAAAGGCGCAGCCACCGCGCTCCATCAGGCCGCCGCCTTCCAGCACGCGGGTGATGCCGCGCCCTTCAAGCTTGCCACCGGGCGGGCGCTCCCAGGCGTCGGTGATGAAGTTGCTGCCGTCGGCCGCAGCCACGGCGCTGCAGATGCGCTCCTGCAGGCCGGTCAGATAGGCCAGGACGTCGTCATTGCTGGGGCTGCTTGCGCTCATGGGCGTGTCCTCGAGGATGGGCGATGTGGATAAGTGATGAGTGGGAGGTGGGTGATCCGTGCGGTCGGTCACCGCCACGACCGCGATACACGCCTGCCAGCGGGTCGACCGGCACAGGCGCAGCAAGCCGCCGGCCTTAGATCAGGGTCACCGGCGAGGCGAGGTCGGGTCGGCAGCCGCGCACCGCGCCGACCAGGCGCGCGATCTCGGCCATGTCAGGGCCAGGTTCGCCACTGAGAAACAGGTCGTCGCGAACACGGATGCATTTGCTGGCGAAGTCCAGTGTGGCGATGAGCACGGGCACCTCGGCGCCCAGGGCGACGCGGTAAAAGCCTGAGCGCCAGCCCGCCGTGAGCGACCGCGTGCCTTCAGGCGCCAGCGCCAGCCAGTACAGCCGCTGTTCGGCGCGCGCGGCGCACATCTCGTGCACGGTCTGGGCGACCAGGCCGCTGGCGACCGAGCGGTTCACCGCCACGCCGCCCAGCCAGCGCATCCAGTTGCCGAACACCGGCACGCGGAACAGGCTGTCCTTGCCCCAGAACTTCACCTCCAGACCCATGGTCCACTTGGCCAGCAGGCCGATCGGGAAGTCCCAGTTCGACGTGTGCGGGTAGACCACGATCACACCCTGGCGCGCCGGCAGGCCGGCGAAATCGACCCGCCAGCCGAACAGCGACAGCAGACCACGCGCCAGCGCGCTGCCGCGCGGCCGGATCGGTGCTTGTGGCAAGCCGTCCATCAGCGCTTGATGGCGCGCCAGCCGATGTCGCGGCGGTACAACATGCCGTCGAAGTGGATGCCGTTCATGGCGGCGTAGGCATGGGCCTGGGCCTCCTTGACGGACTCGCCAAGTGCGGTGACACACAGCACCCGCCCGCCGCTGGTGAGTGTGCCTTCGGGCGCGGACACCGTGCCGGCGTGGAACACCATGCTGTCAGGCGGCAGGTTGGCCGGCGTGACCAGGCCACGCACCACGTCGCCCTTGCGCGGCGCGAGCGGGTAGCCTTGCGCAGCCACCACCACGCCCAGGGCGACCCGGCGGTCCCAGTCGAGTTCGACCTGGTCGAGCGTGCTGTCGGTGGCGTGCAGTAGCACCTCGCACAGGTCGCTCTTGAGCCGCATCATGATCGGCTGCGTCTCCGGGTCACCCATGCGGGTGTTGAACTCCAGCGTCTTGACGCGCCCGTTCGGGTCGATCATCAGCCCGGCGTAGAGAAAGCCGGTGAAGGGAATGCCGTCGCGCGCCATGCCGTCCACCGTGGGGCGGATGATTTCCTGCATCACGCGCGCATGCACATTGGGCGTCACCACCGGTGCGGGCGAATAGGCGCCCATGCCGCCGGTGTTGGGGCCCTGGTCGCCGTCGAGCAGGCGCTTGTGGTCCTGGCTGGTGGCCAGGGGCAGGATGTTCTTGCCGTCCACCATGACGATGAAGCTGGCTTCCTCGCCGGCCAGGAATTCCTCGATGACCACCCGAGCGCCGCCGGCGTTGTGCACCACACCGAGCTTGTTGCCGCCGTCGTCACCGAGCATCCAGTCGATGGCCTCGTGCGCCTCGGCCAGCGTCATGGCCACGACCACGCCCTTGCCGGCCGCCAGGCCGTCGGCCTTGACGACGATGGGCGCGCCCTGGGCGTCCACATAGGCATGGGCCTGGGCCGCGTCGCTGAAGGTGGCGTAGGCGGCGGTCGGGATGTGATGCCGCGCCATGAAGTCCTTGGCGAAGGCCTTGGAGCTTTCCAGTTGCGCCGCCGCCCGGGTGGGACCGAAGATCCGCAGGCCTCGGGCGCGGAAGGCATCCACCACACCGGCCGACAGCGGCGCCTCGGGCCCGACCACCGTGAGCGCGATCTTCTCGGCCTGGGCAAAGTCGGCCAGCGCGTGCACGTCGGTGATGGCGATGTTCTGCAGATCCGGGTCGAGCGCTGTGCCGCCGTTGCCCGGTGCCACCAGCACCTTGTGCACCTTGGGCGAGCGCGCCAGCCGCCAGGCCAACGCGTGTTCACGGCCGCCGGAGCCGATCACCAATACCTTCATGGAGTGTCCGTTTCCTTCATGCCAGCCCGCATCCGGGGCCGGTTCATTCGTCGATTTCGGCGTTGTGATAGACCGCCTGCACGTCGTCGAGATCCTCGATGATGTCCAGCAGTTTCTGCATGCGCTGGGCGTCTTCGCCGGCCAGGGTGATGGTGTTCTCGGCGCGCATCGTCACCTCGCCGATCTCGGGCTTGAGCCCGGCGGCTTCGAGTGCGGCGCGCACGGCCTCGTATTCGGTCGGCGCACACAACACCTCGATGGCGCCATCGTCATCGGTGATGACATCGTCGGCACCGGCTTCCAGCGCGATGTCCATCACCTGGTCTTCGCTGGTACCGGGGGCAAAGATGATCTGGCCGCAATGCTTGAACTGGAAAGCCACCGAACCTTCGGTGCCCAGGTTGCCACCGTGTTTGGAAAACGCATGGCGTACCTCGGCCACCGTGCGCACGCGGTTGTCGGTCATGGTGTCGACGATGATGGCCGCACCGCCGATGCCGTAACCCTCGTAGCGGATTTCTTCGTAGTTCACGCCTTCGAGGTTGCCCGAGGCCTTGTCCACGTTGTACTTGATGCGGTCAGCCGGCATGTTGGCTGCCTTGGCCTTTTCGATCGCCAGGCGCAGGCGCGGGTTCATGCCTGCGTCGCCGCCGCCCTGACGCGCCGCGACAGTGATCTCGCGGATGATGCGGGTCCAGACCTTGCCGCGCTTTTCGTCCTGACGGCCCTTGCGGTGCTGGATATTGGCCCACTTGGAATGGCCAGCCATAAAGTTGCTCCTGTTGTCGGCTGGCCCGCTCGCTGCAACGCTCAGCCACGGTGGCCTCGCGCCTGCAGCGCGGCGGACCCGTGCATGGTTAGACTGACATTCTACTTTTGATGGCCTCCATGGACTCCGACACCCTGACCCTGGCACGTCACGGCGCCGCCAGCGCCGAGCTGCTGCCGGCGCTGCTCAACCGCCACGGCCTCATCACCGGAGCCACCGGCACGGGCAAGACCATCACGCTGCAGAAGTTGGCCGAAACACTTAGCCGCATCGGCGTGCCGGTCTTCATGGCGGATGTGAAGGGCGACCTGACCGGCATCAGCCAGGCCGGCCGGAACAGCGACAAGCTCAAGGCCATGCTGGCCGAGCGCGGCCTGGACGCACCGATTTTTGCCGCCTGCCCCACCATGCTGTGGGACGTGTTCGGAGCTCAGGGCCACCCGGTGCGCGCCACCGTCAGCGACCTCGGCCCGCTGCTGCTCTCACGCATGCTGGCGCTGAACGAGACCCAGCAAGGCGTGCTGCAACTGGTGTTCAAGATCGCCGACGACAACGGCCTGCTGCTGCTGGACCTGAAGGACCTGCGCGCCATGCTGCAGCACGTGGGCGAACACGCCAGCGAGTTCACCACCGAATACGGCAATATCAGCGCGGCCAGCGTGGGCGCGATCCAGCGCGGCCTGCTGCAGATCGAGCAACAGGGCGGCGACAAGTTCTTTGGCGAGCCCATGCTGGACATCGCCGACTTCATGCAGACGGTGGACGGCCAGGGCGTGGTGAATATCCTGGCGGCCGAGAAGCTGCTGGCCGCGCCGCGGCTGTACGCCACCTTCCTGCTGTGGTTGCTATCGGAACTGTTCGAGGCCCTGCCCGAGGTCGGTGACCTGGACAAGCCCAAGCTGGTGTTCTTCTTCGACGAGGCCCACCTGCTGTTCAACGATGCGCCCAAGGCGCTGCTCGAGCGCATCGAGCTGGTGGTGCGCCTGGTGCGCTCCAAGGGCGTGGGGGTGTATTTCGTCACCCAGAACCCGCTGGACATCCCTGACAGCGTGCTGGCCCAGCTCGGCAACCGCGTGCAGCACGCCCTGCGCGCCTTCACGCCGCGTGACCAGAAGGCGGTGCGCGCCGCGGCCGAGACCATGCGTGCCAACGACGGCCTGGACGTTGCCGCCGCCATCAGCGAACTGGGCGTGGGCGAAGCGCTGGTCAGCCTCCTGGACGACAAGGGCCGGCCCAGCCCCACACAGCGCCTGTACGTGCTGCCGCCGGGCAGCCAGATCGGACCGATCACGCCAGAACAGCGCCAGGCGCTGATGGCCGACTCGCTGGTGGCTGGGGTGTATGAACAAGCCGTCGACCGCGACTCTGCCTATGAACGGCTCAAGGGCCGCGCCGAACCCACGGGCGACCGCGCTGAGCACATGCGCCGCGGCAATGGCAGCGACGCCGGCGAGTTCGGCCGCGAAGGGGGTCGCTCGATGGGGGAGGGCCTGCGTTCCGAGGCCGGCGCCATGGCCGCGGATGCGGCCAAGGACGCCGCCAGCGAGGCGACCGGCTCCGGCGTGGCCGGCGCCATCCTGGGCGGCCTGGGCAGCCTGCTGTTCGGCAGCACCGGCCCACGCGGCGGCCGCCATGACGGCGTGGCCCAGCTGGTGGTGCGCTCGGCGGTGCGCAGCATCGGCTCGTCGGTCGGGCGCGAGATCGCCCGCGGCGTGCTGGGTTCGCTGCTCGGCGGCAGCGGCTCGCGGCGGCGCTGAGCGCAGCGTTACGCACGGCAGCCGACCGCGATGCTGTTCAATTCCTACGAGTTCATCTTCCTCTTCCTGCCGGCCATATTGCTGGGCTTCTACGGTTTGGCAGGCCGGTCGCACACCGTGGCGGCCGGTTTTCTGGCGCTGGCGTCCTTGTTCTTCTACGGCTGGTGGAGCTGGCAGGCCTTGCCCCTGCTGCTGGTGTCCATCGTCTTCAACTTCGCCATGGGTGGCCGGGTGGCGCCGTCGAGTGGCGCGTCAGAACGCCGTCGCGCCGGGATGCTGCGCGCTGCGCTGGCTGTCAACCTGGCTGTTCTGGGCTTGTTCAAGTACGCCGACTTTTTTGTCGGCAATGCCAACTCGCTGCTGGCGCAGTTCGGCCATGCGCCCTGGCCGCTGCTGCACTGGGTCTTGCCGATCGGCATCTCGTTTTACACCTTCACCCAGATCGCCTATCTGGTCGACTGCGCACAGGGCAAGGTGCAGGAGCGGCGCTTTGTGCACTACCTGCTCTTCGTCACCTACTTTCCGCATCTGATTGCCGGCCCGGTGCTGCATCACGCGCAGATGATGCCGCAGTTCGCGCGCGACAGGACCTATCACCTCGGGGCACAGCGCCTGGCGCTCGGGCTGGCCATCTTCGTGCTCGGGCTGTCGAAAAAGCTGCTGATAGCCGACCCTCTTGGGCAGGCCGCCGACCTGGTCTTCGACCAGGTCCATGCCGGCCTGCAACCTTCGCCGGAAATCGCCTGGACCGGGGTGTTGGCCTATACCTTCCAGATCTACTTCGACTTCTCCGGCTATTCCGACATGGCAGTGGGCATCTCGGCCTGCCTGGGCGTGCGACTGCCACAGAACTTCCGTTCCCCCTACAAGGCCGACAGCATCATCGAGTTCTGGCGCCGCTGGCACATTTCGCTGTCGACCTTTCTGCGTGACTACCTCTACATCCCGCTGGGCGGCAACCGTCACGGCAAGACACGGCGCCATGTCAACCTGATGCTGACCATGCTGCTCGGTGGCCTGTGGCACGGCGCAGCATGGACCTTCGTGCTCTGGGGCGCGATACACGGCTCGGCGCTGGCCATCAATCATGGCTGGCAATCGCTGCGTCGGCGCTGGTGGCCTACAACCGCGCCGTCGCCTGCCTGGCGCGCGGTGGCGGTGGCACTGACCTTTCTGGTCGTCGCTCTGGCCTGGGTCGTCTTTCGTGCACCCGATGTCGCCACCGCGCTGGCGATCTATCGCGGCCTGTTCATGCTGGGTGACGCGCAGGTGCTGCATCTGACCGAACTGTCACCAAGCTTCAAGTTGCACGAACTCTACCGGGTGCTTCTTGCCGCCATGTTGATCGCCTGGACCCTGCCCCGCAGCACGCAATGGGCCGCAAGCATGGTGCCGACGCCGTCGCGGCTGCGCAGATTGCGTTGCCTGGGTGAACGCAGGGCCGCCGTGCTGGGCGGCTTGGGCTTCGGCCTGCTGCTGGTGTGGAGCGTGTCCAGGCTGGGTGCACACAGCGCCTTTCTCTATTTCCAGTTCTGACGATGTCCCGGCCCATGTCACCAGCGGTGTTGCCAAGCACCAGCCGCGCCCGCGGCTCGCGTCACTGGCTGAGCGGATTTGCGCTGTGCTTCGCGGCCATGCTGCCCCCTTTGTGGTGGTCATGGCGTACGCCCGCGCCCTACGGCGACCTGACCCGCATCGGCCGCTTCTCCGAGGCCGCTTTCGGCTGGCAGGCAGAACAACCAGGCGTCAACCCGACCCACCTGCGCAACACCGCGCTGGCCGAGGCCGACGTGGTCGTGATTGGCGACAGCTTCTCGGTTTCGCTGGCGTGGCAGACGGTGCTGGTGGCCGCAGGCTGGCGGGTCGCGACGCTGCACTGGCACGACGTCGGCCCGCTGTGCGACGACTTGCCGGATAGCCTGGCCCGGCAGGGCTTTCGCGGCAGGGCGCTCATCCTGCAGCGCGTCGAACGCAGCCTGCCCGGCCTGCTGGATGACACGCGGGCCTGCGGCAGCGCCGCGGTGCGTCGCCGACTCGGCGCCCAAGCCGCATCCCGACACGCCGCGCCTCCGACGCAGCCACCGTCAGCGGCGTTTGACTGGCACAGCCGCATCGACACCGGCATCGTCACGGCCTGGCACACCTGGCAGGCTGAACAGACCGCGACCGGCTACCTGGTCAAGGATGTCGAGGCCGTGCGTGTGCGCCCGGTGCCTTCAGGTTGCCAGCGCTTCAGCCACGCGCTGTGCAACAAGGCCCTCTTCCTGGCCGACGACGAAGACCTCCCGCCTCTGTCGCCCGAGCATCTGAAGCGTCTGGCGGCATCGGTCCCGCATCGCACCGGACTGCGCACGATCTGGCTGGTCATGCCCAACAAGAGCACGGTCTACCTGCAGGAAGAGCGCGCGCGCAGCTTGTCCGCAGCGCTCAGGGCCGACTTCACGCCCGAGCAGGCGCCTGACCTGTTCGCGGACTTTCAGCGCCAGCGGGATCACATCCGCGATCTGTACGCGCCCAATGACACCCACCTGTCGACAGCAGGTTATCTGCACCTCGGCCAGACGCTGCTCGATCTGCTGGGTGCAGCCCCTGCGCGCTGAAAAGGGCGGGCCCGGCCGGACTTGACGGTTAGGCGGCCCCGCCGGCGCACGCTCCCGCCCGATGACGGCCCCGGCACCGGCTCACGGCGCCTGGCCAAGGCAAATACCGCCGCAAGCAGCGCCAGCAACCAGCCGGGCTGAACGGCACCGCCACCACCTCCGCCACCACCTCCGCCACCACCTCCGCCACCACCGCTGCTGCCCGCAGGCGCACTGGCCGACACGGCGATGCTGGCGGTGCGCCTGTCCTGGGCGCCGGCACTGTCGGTCACCGTCAGTTGCACGGTCACGCTGCCGGCGGCGCTGGTGGCCAGGGTCGCGGTCGCACCGGTGGCGCTGCCGGTGAGGGCGGCGAAGGAGTTGCCACCGGTGACTGCCCAGGCGTAGGCGACGATGCTGCGCCCGAGGGGGGCGACCGAGCCTGTGCCATCGAGCGTGACCGTGCCGCCTTCCTGCACCTGGATGCTTGATGCCGCGATGCTGGCCAGCGGCGTGACCGCGGTGACGCTGAAGCTGCTGCTGGTGCTGGCGGTACGGCCCAGGCTGTCGGTCACGCTCAAGCGCACGGTGAAGCTTCCGCTGGCGTTGCCACGCGTCGAAAGCGTTGCGACGCTGGCATTGCTTGAGCTGGTGAAACTGGCCAGGTCGGCACCGCTGGTGATGCTCCATTGATACGCGGTCAGGCTCAGACCTGCGGCTGCGTTGGAGCCGCCGGCATCGAGCGTGAGGCTGTTGCCGGCAGCGACCACCTGGGCCGAGGCCAGGATCTGCGCCACTGGTGCGGCCGGTGGGTTGACGATGATCTGCAGGGTCACCGTATCGCTTTGCCCGGCGCTGTCGGTGACCGTCAGTTGCACGTTCACCGTGCCGGCACCAGTGGTGACCAGACGCGCCGCGGCGGCATTGGTCGCACCGCTGAAGTGGGCCAGGTTGGCGCCGCCGCTGATCTGCCAGAGGTAGGACACGAGGCTGCGGCCGGTGGTGGTGAACGAGCCGTGGCCATCCAGATCGACCGCATCGCCCATCGTCACGGTGCTGGCGCTGGGCACCGCGTGAGCAGCAGCCGACGTCACGCTGGCCGCTCGGGCTGCGCTGACGGCTGCTGCGGCGTCCAGCATGCCGGCGCCGCAGGTCGAGGTGGTGCACAGGCATTCGTCCTGCAAGACGCGGCTGGGCGCCTGGCAGACCGGCAGCAGCGGATCGGCCGTGCTGGTCGGAAAGGGCCGCGCGCTGCGCGCCAGCATGTCCTTGATCTCGGCGGGCGTCAGCGATCGGTTCGCCGCCAGCATGAGGCCCACTGTGCCCGCCACCAGCGGCGCAGAAAAACTCGTGCCCACCGTCGAGCGGATGCTGTCGCTGTAGCCATTGCTCACCGCGTTGCGGGTGCCGTTGTTGGACGTGGTGAGGATGGGGTAGAGGCACGCGCCGGTGACGTTGACGCAGTTGCCCGCCGGCGCGGATAACGTCACCTCGGGGCCCAGGTTGGAAAAGCCCACCTTGCTGCCGGCGTGGCGCAGGCCAGCCACACCGATGACACCCGAACAATTGGCTGGCGCGCTGACCGCCAGGCCCTCGTCGTTGCCCGCAGCCACGACCACCGACACCTTAGCCGCGATGAGCTGATTGACCGCGTCCTGATATGCCTGACCACAGGCGCCGCTGCCGCCCAGGCTCAGGTTGAGCACCTGGGCCGGGTGCGGGTTGGCCACCGGCAGGCTGGACACGCCGCCGGCCCACAACATGCCTGCAATGATGTCGGAATCGAAGCCGCCGCATTTGCCCAGCACCCGCACCGGCAGCACCATCACCTCATGGCCAACCGAAGCCATGCCGATGCCGTTGCCGGTCTGGGCACCAATCAGGCCCGAGGTTTCGGTGCCGTGCCAGCTGCTGGACGACGAGGGCTTGCCCAGGCCGCATTCGCCCGCCGTGGTCCAGTCGCCCGGGTCGGTGGGGTCAGCGTCGAAGCCGTCGCCGTCACCGGAGTTGCTTGGGTCGCTGATGAAGTCATAGCCCGGCAGCAGCTTGTTGACCAGATCGGGGTGGTTGGGCAATACGCCGGTGTCGATGTCGGCCACGACGATGGCCGCCGATCCGACGCTGATTTCCCAGGCGCCCACCGCGTTGATGGCCGACACCAGGGTGGCATCGGGTGGCTGCAGATACCACTGGCCAACGGCCGGCGAGACGGCAGCATTGGCGGCAAACAGCGGGTCGTTGGGCAGCGCCAGGATGTGCACGCGTCGGTCCGGCACGGCGTATTCCACTTCGTCGTCCGCCGCCAGGCGCGCCGCCAGCGCCGTCGAACTCAAGCCTGGCGCGCTGCGTAGCACCTGGGTGTAGCGGTCGACCACCCGCCCATCGGTCAATGCCAGGCCGTGGCGCGCACTCAGGGTCGCCGCATGCTGCGGGCCGGCCCACGGCGCTGCGTTGCGTCCAGTAGCCGCCAGCGCCGACTTGCGCATCAAGCTGCCCAGCGCCTTGTAGCGCACGATGACGCGCCCGCCGGCGGCGTCTGCTTGGGCTGACGCGGTCAGCGCCTGAGGCAAGATCACGGTGGGGGTCTGGCTCGCCTGGGCCGCGACCGGGCGGGGTGCAGTGACGAGGGCCACTGCGCAGGCCATAGCCCCGAGCAACAGGCGGGCGGCCTGTTGCACCGGGCGCGCCGGGCCGCGCGCCTTGGACGGGGTCGAGTTCGGCGCGCTCACTTGACGGTATAGCCCCGGCCTTCCAGGCAGGCGGCCTGGGCGCGACCGTAGTCACCGCGTTTGGACGGGTCGCTGACCCCGGTGCTGGTGGCGTTGGTGGTCGGGTCGAAGCCGCTCTGCGTCACGGCCCAGCGGTGGCATTCGTATTCGTCGCTGGCCTGGGTCTCGGGGCTCTGGTTCTGGCGCGGGTAGATGTAGAGCTTGTCGCCGGCCGGCGCGCTGTTGTTGGCTGAACCGGCGGTCACCGCCGCCACCGGCGCCGGCACCACCTCGTAGCCACCACCGTCGCGCAGCGGGCGGTAGTACACGCCGTTGGCATACCAGTAGCTCACCGCGCCTATGGTCAGCACGGTGGCAAAGGTCGGCAGGTCGGACACCACCACGCCGAAGGGCGGGCGCACCACAACAAAGCCCGAGGGCCCGGGCGAGTACCACACACCGTCGAAGAAGTTGTAGCGCACGCCGCCGTAGAACACGACCCGGCTGTGCGACGGCAGGTTGTGCACACGCCAGCCCGGCACCGGGTAGGCGCGACCGTGACCATGGGCGCCGTCCCACCAGCGGCCGCGGCCCTCGCCCAGCATCACGCCTTCGCGCTGTAGCTCGCGCGCCTCGGCGCGCCCTTCATGTGGCCCCGCCAACGCTGCCCCACTGGCGCCCAGCGCCGCGAGCGCAGTGGCTGCCAGCATCAGTTCGGCCAGGGCGTGCCGGGCTTTCAACAGGCTCGACGAGTTCAGGACTGAGTACTTCATGATCGGATCTCGGGTCGGGTTCAGCTCAACGCACGGCATAGCCGCGCCCGGACATGCAGGCGCTCATGGCGCGACGAAAGCCTTCCACGGGCTGCAGGCGGGCGTTTTCGCGCGCCTGCCAGTCGCGCCGGCGGGCGTCCTGGCTGCGTTCGGTCTCCTGGGCCCGCGCCTCCTCGGCCGAGGCACCCAGCAGGCCGCCGAAGATGGCGCCCAGCACCATGCCGCGGCCGGTGTTGCGCGGTGAGGAGATGGCCGCACCGATCACCGCGCCGGTGGCCGCACCAGCCACCGCCACGCCGGGGTCGCGGCTCACCGGGCCGGTGGCCGGTTCGGCAATGCTGCGCATGGTGGGCGTCATGCCGGGGTCGGTGCCGGTCTCGCGCACGGCCCAGCGGTAGCACTCATAACGATCACGGTCCAGTTGCTCGTCGCTCTGACCACGTTCGGGATAGAAGTACAGCGGCGGCATCGCATTGACCGCCGGCGGCGGCGCTTCGACCACCTGGGCACGGCGCGGCGCAGGCGGGTAATAGCCGCCTGCGTGCACAACCACGTGGCGCTCGGGCGGGGCGATCACGCAGCCCGGCAGCAGCAGGGCCGCTGTGATCGCCAGCAACAGCAGTGACGACCGCACGGACACCGCGCCGGAAGCGGGCCGGTACAGCGGTCGGCGCGGATCAACAGGCGCATCAACAGGCGCACGTACTGGCAATTGAGACATGTAGAACTCCATGGACGATATTCTGAGGGCAGGCAGCAGGCGAACTCCGGGCGGCGCCAAGCGCCGCAGACCAACGTTCGACAGCGCAGGGCGCGAATGGTTGCACCGCATAACATCGCAGCTTTGACGCAGTGCAGCGTATTGCGCGCTGTACCGCCCTGCCGCCCCCCCAATTTCCGGTCCGCCCGCCGAGGCGTGACCTGCGCAAGCCCACCCCTGCCCCATGAGTGATTCCTCCAAGACCCCCACTGCCACGCCGGGAGCGGCGCCTGCCCAGGCCGGCGGCGGCGCCGCCGCCGATGCAGCCGCCAAGCCGACCAACTTCCTGCGCGCCATCATCGAGCGCGACCTGCAGGCCGGCACCTACGCGGGCCGCCCCTTTGGCGGCACACCGGGCGACGCCGCTCATCACGCCGCCGGCCTGCCCGACACCGCCAAGGTGCGCACACGTTTTCCACCCGAACCCAATGGCTACCTGCACATCGGCCATGCCAAGAGCATCTGCCTGAACTTCGGCCTGGCGCGCGATTTCGGGGGCGTGTGCCACATGCGCTTCGACGACACCAACCCCGAAAAGGAAGAGCAGGAGTACGTCGACTCCATTCTTGCGGCGGTCAAGTGGCTGGGTTTCGGCTGGGACCAGGCCGCCGACGGCAGGCCGGCGAACCACCTGTTCTACGCCAGCAACTACTTCGACACCATGTACCGCGCGGCCGAGCACCTCATCGCCGGTGGCTTTGCGTATGTCGATGAACAAAGCGCCGAGCAGATGCGCGTCAACCGCGGCGACTTCGCCACGCCCGGCACCGACAGCCCCTACCGAAACCGCACGCCTGCCGAGAACCTGGCGCGTTTTCGCGAGATGAAGGCCGGCGCCCATGCCGACGGCGCCATGGTGCTGCGCGCGCGCATCGACATGGCCAGCCCCAACATCAACCTGCGCGACCCGGCCATCTACCGTATCCGCCGCGCCACCCACCACAACACCGGCGACACCTGGTGCATCTACCCGATGTACACCTTCGCCCACCCGATCGAGGATGCGCTGGAGCGCATCACCCACAGCATCTGCACCCTCGAATTCGAGGACCAGCGGCCCTTCTACGACTGGCTGCTGGAACGCCTGACCGAACCGGCGACGATGCCCGACGGCACACCCAGCCCGGCCCTGCTGGCTCACCCGCTGCCCCGGCAGTACGAGTTCGCGCGCCTGAACCTCACCCATGTGATGACCAGCAAGCGCAAGCTGAAAGCTTTGGTCGACGAAGGCATCGTGAACGGCTGGGACGATCCGCGCATGCCCACCATCGTCGGCCTGCGCCGGCGCGGCTACACCCCCGCCAGCCTGCAACTGCTGGCCGAACGTACGGGCGCCAGCAAGGCCAACAGCCTGATCGACTACGCCTGGCTCGACATCGCCCTGCGCGAAGGCCTGGACCCCAGCGCGCCGCGCGCCGTCGCCGTGCTCGACCCGCTGCGCCTGGAACTGACCAACTGGACGGAAGTATTCGGCGCCGCCACCAGCGAGCCCTGCAGCGCGCCGGTCCACCCGCACCTGCCCGAACTCGGCCAGCGCAACTTCGTGCTCAGCGCTGAGCTGTGGATCGAACGCGAGGACTTCCAGGAACAACCCGCCAAGGGCTACCACCGCCTCTACCCCGGCAACAAGGTGCGCCTGAAATACGGCGTGGTGGTGGAATGCACCGGCTGCAGCAAGGATGCCGACGGCCGCATCACCGCGGTGCAGGCCAGGGTCATCCCCGATACCAAGAGTGGCACCCCAGGCGCCGACGCCATCAAGGTCAAGGGCGTCATCACCTGGCTGAGCGCCCTGCCCGCAGCCGAAGGCGGCGCGGTACCCGCCGAGGTGCGCCTGTTCGAACACCTCTTCACCGAGGCCCAGCCCGACGCCGGCGGGCGCGACTTCAAGGACAGCCTCAACCCTGCCAGCCGCAAGGTGGTGCAGGCCTGGGTCGAACCCTCGGCCGCTGGCGTGGCGGCCGAGACCCGCTTCCAGTTCGAACGTTTCGGCTATTTCGTCGCCGACCAGCACGACCACCGGCCCGGCGCCCCGGTGTTCAACCGCATCACCGGGCTGCGCGACACCTGGGCCAAGTGATCAAGGCAAGCCTTCAGGGCAGGCCGACGCGGCTGTAGGGCCGCCGCGTCATGCGGCTCATGTGATGGGCAACGTCCATGAGCGCTTCGCGAAAGGTCTGGCTGGGCTGCACGACGTCCAGCACCAGGTTGCGGCGCGCCACGGCGTCGAAATCGAAGCACCACAGGATGGGCATCAGCGGCGAGATCCACAGGCGGCTGCCGCGCGTCTTGTCGGTGGCGTGATGGTCGCCAAAGTGGCCGTCCACCGCCGAGCTGACGCTGGCGTTGATGACGCTGGGGTCGTGGAAGGGCTGGGCGTGCACCTCGCGCACGGCCTCCAGGTACTGGCGCACCACCGGCATCCCGCGCGTGAATGAACACGAGCCCAGAAAGGCGTCCTCGGCGGCCAGGGCGGCGATGTTCTCGAACACCTGGGCATGGGCCATGTCGCGCTCGGCACCCATGCCCACGCAGACCTGCAGCTTGGTGCGGATGTGCGCGAGCGTGCGCACCGCCGCCATCGAGATCGAGTCCTCCACCAGCGTGCCGGTCTCGGCCTCGTCACCCCGCATCAGGCTGTCCACCCCACCGTCCACCAGCACCAGGGCGTCCACCGCCAGATGCTCGACCAACTGCGCATAGTTCGCCGTCAGCGGCTGTGCACCGGTCTTGTGAAAGGCCCAGACCGGGATGTCCTCGCCCAGGCTGCGCGCCAGCCAGCGCGCCAGGTAGTACTCCGGAAAGTAGGGGTAGATGTCCTCATGGTCCGCCCGCACGCCCACCAGCGTCGGGCTCAGCCGCGTGCCATGCGCGCAGCCGGCGATGTCAGAAAAACCGTAGTTGGCCAGGTGCACCTGCAGGCCCAGCCGGCGCAGCTCCAGATAGATCGGCAGCCCGCAAAACACGTCGTAGCCACCACCGATGCCAGCGATGAGCACGCTGCGAGCGCCCTGCAGGCGGTCGAGGAGGGGCAGGTTGAGGTGCATGTTGGCGGTCCTGAATCGCAAGCACAAAGGTCAACGGGCTGGCGTAGCTTATCGGCGGGCGTCAAGCCGTCGAGGCCTCAGCCCGCCCTGCCCTTTGCATCAGTCGCGCAGCCGATACCAATCCACCCCGGCCTCGTCAGCGCTGCGCTCGACCTCGCCGCGCGTCATGAGGTGCTGCAGGCAGGCCAGGCCTTCGCCGGTGGCCATGCCGAGCAGGGCGTTGTTGGTTTCGCCGATGGGGCGGCCGAACAGCGCCGTGAAGCTGTCCACCACGCGCAGGGGGCCGTCGGCCAGGCT
Source organism: Pseudomonadota bacterium (assembly GCA_041169165.1). Taxonomy (GTDB): domain Bacteria; phylum Pseudomonadota; class Gammaproteobacteria; order Burkholderiales; family Burkholderiaceae_C; genus Sphaerotilus. The sequence goes on along the minus strand of JBEEJN010000046.1, from coordinate 9,419 downwards.
GGCGCGCAGGCGGTCCAGGGCGCGTATCTGGCCGGCGTGCAGGGCGTCGATGCGGGCGTGCAGGCCGCGGAAGACTTCGCCGTGGGCCGGCAGCACCAGCACGTCGTCGGGCACCTCGCGGCGGATGAGGTCCAGCGAGGCCAGCCAGCCGCTCATGGGGTCGGCGTCGGGTTCGATGGGGTAGACCGAGACGTTGGACGAGATGCGCGGCAGCACCTGGTCGCCCGAGATCAGCAGGCCCAGCTCGGGGCAGTGCAGGCAGGCGTGTTCGGGGCAGTGGCCGCGGCCCATGAGCACCCGCCAGACATGGCGGCCGATGCTCAGTTCCTCGCCATGCTGCAGGCGCCGGTAGCTGTCCGGCAGGGCATGGATGAGGGTGCCGAAGTTGCCAAAGCGGGTGCGGTAGGTGTCCAGCGCCGCCTCGCTCCAGCCGGTGCGGCGGTAGAAGTCCACTGCGTCGGCGGGCGCCTCGCGGCCGGTGTCCGACACGAGCACGCGGCACTGCAGGTATTCGAGCTGGCTCATCCACAGCCGCACGCCGAACTTCTTGGTCAGCCAGCCGGCCATGCCGACATGGTCGGGGTGCATGTGGGTTACGAAGACGCGCGACAGCGGCCGGCGGTCGGGCGCGGCATTGAACTGTTCGCGCCAGGCCTGCAGGGTGTCGTCGTTGCGCACGCCGGTGTCGACCACGGCCCAGCCGGCCGGCCCATCGTCCAGCGCCCAGACGTTGATGTGATCGAGCTTGAAGGGCAGCGTCATGCGCATCCAACGCACGCCGGGCGCGACCTCGATCTGTTCGCCGCGCTCGGGCGGACGGGCATGCGGATACTGGAGTTCGGCCGGGGCGGTGTGGGGCATGGCGGGGAAGGATGGATGGGGCGCGGGGCTTGTGTCGCCCGACCATTCTCCGCCGGGCGCGGCGTGGGCAGAATCGGCCCGGACGACATCCTGCGCCAACGCTGCGGCCCGCTCATGCACATCACTGCCCGTCGATCGACCGATGCCGTGCGCCGCCTGCGCTGGGCGCACGGCGAACTGGAAGTCCAGGCCCTGGGCGGCATGCTCGCCCCGGTGGTGTTTCGGGCCGCCGGCCACGCCGACTTCGCGCCGCTGCAGGTGGCGCCCTGGGCCGACGAGCCCGGCGCCGAGCAGTGGGACGGCCTGCTGCGCCGGCTGCGCGGCGAATGGCCCTGCCTGCCCTTCGGGCGCTGCGATCTGCCGGCCGGCATGCCTGCGGGCTGGTCGGCCGTGACACCCGGCGATGGCTGGGCACACGGCTACGCCTCGCACCACGTCTGGCAATGGCAGGACACCGAGCCGGACCCCTGCGACGCGCTGGCGCTGCGCATCGACTATCCGGCCGACGCGGAGATCTCGCACCTGCAGCGCCATGTCCGGCCTGATCCGGCTCGGCCGGCGGTGGACATCACGCTGGAGGTGCACGCACGGCGCGCGGTCAGCCTGCCGACCGCGCTGCATCCGACCTTCAGCCTGGGCCTGGGCCGGGTGCAGCTGCAGCTGCCCGGCCATGCCGGCGGCCACAGTTACCCGGTGCCGTGCGAGGCCGGTGTGTCGCGGCTGCAGCCCGACACGGCGTTTGCACAACTGCGATCGGTGCCGACCGTGGACGGCGCAGCGCTCGACCTGAGTCGTTTTCCACTGCCGCACGACACCGAGGAACTGCTGCAACTGCGCGGCCTGGAACGAGGCGCCGTCCACCTCGACTACCTCGACGCCGGCTGGCGCGCCACGCTGGAGTGGCCGACCCAGGCGTTGCCCGACCTGATGTTGTGGGTCAGCCACCGCGGCCGGCGCCAGCCACCCTGGAACGGCCGCCATCTGGCGCTGGGCGTCGAACCGGTGAACGGCTGCTTCGACCTGGGCCGCGTGGCGCGGCCGCCGGCCGGCCATGGGCTGGCCGACCGCGCCGGGCTCGCGCTGGCGCCGGGGCAGGCATTCACGCTGCATTACTGCCTGAGCGCCCAGGCGCTGGCGCCCGCCGCTGGACACGATTGATCGAGCGCAGATCCGCAGTCCGCACCGCTCCGCGCCTCGGTTCATCGGGAATCCACTCTGCGCACAATGCGACGCCGGCCCTACCGTTGCGGCTTCGACCAGCCGCTCACATCCCCCGCGTTTTTAGGAGACACCCATGGAAGCCTGGATGCAGGACATCCCCAGCGCCGTCAAGGCGACGCAACGCGAACTGCGCGCCAGCGTGCCCGACCTGGCCGGCCGTTATGCCCGCTTGACCGAGGCGCTGCAGGACGAGGTCGCCGCCGTCAGGGCTGAAACCGCGGCGGGCGGCGCGGTGCCCGAGATCGCCTATGCCGACGTCGCTGCCGGCCGCGTCTCGGATGCCATCAAAGCCCGTGTGCGCCGGCGCGGTTGTGTCGTCATCCGCGGCGTGTTCGACCCAGCCCAGGTGCGCGAGTGGAACGACGAGATCGTGCGCTACATCGACGACATCGGCTATCTGGAACAGGCCAAGGCCAAGGCCGGGCTGGACAAGTACTTCAGCACCCTGTCGTCGGGCGCGCCGCAGATCTTCAGCCTGTACTGGTCGCGCCCGCAGATGATGGCGCGCCAGGCCGACAGCATGGCCACCACGCGGGCCTGGTTGAACCGGCTGTGGACCTACGAGAAGAACGGCGTGCGCTTCTTCGACCCCGATCGGCAGGCCAACTACGCCGACCGCATCCGCCGCCGCGAACCCGGCGATCGTTCGCTCGGCCTGTCGCCGCATTCCGACGGCGGCTCGGTCGAGCGTTGGTGCGAATCCACCTTCCGCGCCGTCTACCGCGAGGTGCTGGAAGGTGATCCGCTGCGCTTCGACCCCTTCGACGCCGAGGCCCGCACCGGCACGCGCGAGATCCCCTCGCCGGCCGTGTGTTCGGCCTTCCGCACCTTCCAGGGCTGGACCGCGCTGACCCGTCAGGGCCCGGGCGACGGCACGCTCAATCTGGTGCCGATCGCCCAGACCATGCCCTGGATGCTGTTGCGCGCGCTGCAGCCCGACGTGCCGGAGGGCGATCTGTGCGGCGCCCAGCCCGGCCGCGCCCTGGGCGCCCACGCCCAGTGGCACGCGCCGCTGCTCGAAGCGCTGGTGCCCATCCCCGAGGTACAGCCGGGCGACACGGTGTGGTGGCATCAGGACATCTTGCACGCGGTCGAGGACCACCACCGCGGCAGCGGCTACAGCAACGTCATCTACATCGGCGCCGCGCCCTGGTGCGACAAGAACGCCGCCTTCCTGCAGCGCCAGGCCGAGGCCTTCGTCAGTGGGCGCAGCAGCCCCGACTTTGCCGCCGAGAACTACGAACTCGACTACGCCGGCCGCGCCACGCCGGCCGACCTCAGCCCGCAGGGCCTGCGCCAGATGGGTCTGGCGCCCTGGGCCTGACAGACTGGACCGCCCCACCCGCCCAGCCTCCACCATCAGCTCGCTGCGTTCCATGCCGTCCTCCACCCTGCTGTGTTTCGGCGACTCCAACACCTTCGGCACCGCACCCATGCAGCGCCTGGGCGAGGAAAACCGCTGGCCCTTCGCGCAACGCTGGCCGGGCGTGCTGCAGGCCGCGCTGGGCGCTGACTGGCGGGTGATCGAGGAAGGCCTGCCTGGGCGCACCCTCGGGCGTGACGACCTCATCGAAGGCGCCGACCGCAACGCGCTGCGTTATCTGCCGGCCTGCCTGCAGTCGCACCGGCCGCTTGATGCAGTGGTCTTCATGCTTGGCACCAACGACTTCAAGGCCCGCTTCAACGCCAGCGCCCAGGCCATCGCGCAAGGTGTGCACGGCCTGCTCGATGCGGTGGCGGTCAACCTGCGGCCCGAGGCGTCGCCGCCGCGGGTGTTGGTCATCAGCCCGGCGCCGCTGCTGGAACAGGGCTGCCTGGCCCATTTCTTCACCGGTGCCCAGGCCGAGTCACCGCGTCTGGCTGCCGCCATGGCCGAGGTCTGCCGCCGCCGCGGGGTCGACTTTCTGGACGCCGGCCGGCACCTGCAGGTCAGCCCGCTGGACGGCGTGCACCTGGACGCCGAAGCCCATCACACGCTCGGTCAGCGGGTGGCGGCCTGGGTGCGGGCAGCGTGACCGCGGCGCCCGACCGGCCCGCCGAGCCCTCGCGCGCCGAGGCCCTGCGCTACTGGCTGCGCCTGGGCTGCATCAGCTTTGGCGGCCCGGCCGGGCAGATCGCGCTGATGCATGAGGAGCTGGTCGAGCGCCGGCGCTGGATCTCCGAGGGCCGCTTCCTGCATGCGCTGAACTACTGCATGGTGCTGCCCGGCCCGGAGGCGCAGCAGCTCGCCACCTACATCGGCTGGTTGATGCACCGCAGCTGGGGTGGCCTCATCGCCGGTGGGCTGTTCGTGCTGCCCTCGCTGCTGCTGCTGATCGCGCTGTCCTGGGTCTATATGGCGCACGGCAGCCTGCCGGCCATCGCCGGGCTGTTCTACGGCATCAAGCCGGCGGTCACCGCGCTGGTGCTGCACGCCGCCTGGCGGGTGGGTTCCAGGGCGCTCAGGAATCGCTGCTTGTGGGCCATCGCGGCGGCGGCCTTTGTGGCCATCTTCGCCCTGGGCCTGCCGTTTCCGCTCATCGTGCTGCTGGCCGGCGTCGTCGGCTACGTCGGTGGACGGTTCGCGCCCGAGCGCTTCACGGGTGGCGGTGGTCATGTCGCGGCCATGACTGGCCACGGCCCGGCACTGATCGACGACAACACGCCCACCCCGGCCCACGCCCGCTTCACCTGGGCCCGGTTTGCCCGTGTGCTGGCGGTCGGCCTGGCACTGTGGGCGCTGGTGCTGGTGGGTCTGGGCCTGGTCGGGGGCTGGGACGGCGTGCTCACCCGCATGGGCTGGTTCTTCACCAAGGCGGCCCTGCTCACCTTCGGCGGTGCCTACGCCGTGCTGCCCTATGTCTACCAGGGCGCGGTCGACCACTACCATTGGCTCAGCGCGCCGCAGATGATCGACGGCCTGGCGCTGGGCGAGACCACACCGGGCCCGCTCATCATGGTGGTCGCCTTTGTGGGATTTGTCGGCGGCTGGAGCTCCGGCCTGTTGGGTGCCGACGCCCCGTTGCTGGCCGGTGCCGTCGCGGCCTGCGTGGTCACCTTCTTCACCTTCCTGCCCTCCTTCCTCTTCATCCTGCTCGGCGGCCCCTTCATCGAGTCGACCCACGGCAAGCTGGGCTTCACGGCGCCACTCACCGCCATCACCGCAGCGGTGGTCGGCGTCATCCTCAACCTGGCGCTGTTCTTCGCGTTTCATGTCCTGTGGCCGCACGGCCTGACCGGCCCTTTCGATGTGCCCAGTGCCGTCATCGGCCTGCTCGCCGCCCTGGCGCTGTTTCGCTACAAGGTGGGCGTGATCCGCGTGGTGCTGGGCGCAGGCGTTGCCGGGCTGGTCTGGCAACTGGGTCGGGCGGCCCTGGGCACCTGAGCAACGCCCAGCTCAATTCTTCAGCGCCCCGACAGCCGCATGAAGTCCTCGGGGTAACGCTCGCCCTGGATGGGCACCGCGGCGCTGAGCGCCTCGATGGCCTGCAGATCGTCGGCGGACAACGCCAGCTCGGCGGCGCCGAGGTTCTCACTCAGGCGCTCGACGCGGCGAGTGCCAGGAATGGGCACGATCCAGGGCCGGCGGGCCAGCAGCCAGGCCAGTGCGACCTGCGCCGTCGTGGCGTGGCAGCGCGACGCGATCAGGCCCAGGCCGTCGACCAGGGCCTGGTTGGCGCGGCGCGCCTCGGCGGCAAAACGCGGCACGCGACTGCGGAAGTCGCTCGGGTCGAAGGCGGTGTCGGCGCTGATCTGGCCGGTCAGGAAACCCTTGCCGAGCGGGCTGAAGGGCACGAATCCGATGCCGAGTTCTTCCAGGACCGGCAGCACCTCGCGCTCAGGCTCGCGCGTCCACAAGGAATATTCGCTTTGCAGCGCCGCGACTGGCTGCACCGCGTGGGCGCGCCGGATCGACTCGACACCGGCCTCCGACAGGCCGAAGTAGCGCACCTTGCCCTCCGCGATCAAATCCCTCACCGTGCCGGCCACGTCCTCCATCGGCACAGCCGGGTCGACGCGGTGCTGGTACAGCAGATCGATGGCCTCGACGCGCAAGCGGCGCAGCATGCCCTCGGTGGCACGACGGATCTGCGCCGGCTGACTGTTGACGCCGCCGCGGTGTACGCCGCTGGCGGGGTCGATGTCCCAGCCGAACTTGGTGGCGATGACCACCTCGCCCCTGAAGGGCGCAAGCGCCTCGCCGACCACCTCCTCGTTGACGAAGGGGCCGTAGGCCTCGGCGGTGTCGAAGAAGGTGACGCCGCGCTCGACGGCGGCGCGGATCAGGTCGATCAACGCCTGGCGGTCGGCCGCTGCGCCGTAGCCCATGCAGCCCAGGCCAAGGGCCGAGACGATCAGGCCGCTGCGGCCAAGTTGTCGGGTCTTCATGTCTTGACCGCTTGTGCCCGCAGCGACGGCGTGGCCAGCAGGCTGATCAGCACCAATGGGATGCCGACGGTGAAGGAGGCCCGGATGCCCCAGGCCTCGGCCACCCAGCCGAGCGACGGCGGCGCGAGAAGAAAGGCGACAAAGCCGAACTGCGCCAGCGCGGCGACATTGATGGCGGCCGGGCGGTCGGTGCGCTGCGCGGCGGCCGACATGGCGAGCGGGAACATCACACTGGTGCCCACACCCATCAGTGCGAAGCCGGTGAGCGCCACCGCCGGATGCGGCGCCACCACCACCAGCACGGTGCCCACACCCAGCACACACAACAGCACCCGGGCCACCACCAGCGGGCTGTGACGTTCGACATGGCGATCCGCCAGGTAACGCGCCGCTGCCTGCGCAAACGCGCCGGTGGCCACCGCCAGGCCGCCAACAAAGGCCGGGGTGTCGAACACGTCGCGCATATAGATGGCCGACCAGTCGAAGCCGGCGCCTTCCAGCACCAGGGCCGACAGCGACAAGGCCACCAGCGCGAAGATGGCCGCGGTGGGTTTGGCGACATGCGGCGTGGGCTCGTCATTGCCGCCACTGCGCGCCGGTGCAGCCTCGAAGCCGCCCAGCAGCAACAGGGTCAACAGGCCGGCCAGCGGCACCATGAGCGCCAGCTGCCATTGCGGGCTGATGCCCAGCCGCGCCGCCAGGGCGCCGAGCAGGCCGGCGCTGAAAAAGCCGAAGCTCCAGAAGGCGTGCGAGCGGTTCATGATGCGCCGGCCGTGCTGGTGCTCGACGCGGTCGGCCTCCAGGTTCACCACCACCTCGATCAGGCCGATCAGCAGACCGGCCGGCACCAGCGTCAGGAACAGGCCCAGCGAGCCGTGCACGTGCGAGGCCAGGGCGTAGACCGCCGGGATCAGCACCGGCATCAGCAGCAGCACCCGGCGGTGGCCGATGCGTTCGACCAGCCGCCCGGCCAGGGTGAGCGAGATCAGCGTGCCGACCGCCGCGCCGATCAGGCCCAGGCCCAGTTCGCTCTTGCTCACCCCCATGCTGCTCTGCAGCTCGCCCAGGCGTGGAAAGAAGCCGCCGAAACCGAAGGCGTAGAGAAAGAAGCCGGCGAAGACGCGCTGATGCGCCGGCAGGTCCAGACCGAATCGACGGGCCAGTGACATGGACAAGTGCTCCGCGGCGGCCCGCTCAGGGCCGCCAGTTCAGGGTTGACGTGTTCAGGGCCGGCTGACCGACTCGCTCCATTCGCTCGCCAGCGCAAAGGCGGCGCGCAGCGGCGTGTCGGCCGACGAAGCGCCCACACGCAGCTCGAAGTCACCCGCCTCGGCGACCCAGGCGCCCCGCGCTTCATCGAAGGCGGCCAGCGCCCGCGGGCCGAAGTTCAGCGTCACCGTGCGCGACTCGCCGGCCGCCAGCGCGACCTTGGCGAAGGCCTTCAACTCCTGCGGCGGGCGCGCCTGGCTACTGAGCGCGTCATGCACATAGGCCTGCACCACGGTGCTGCCGGCACGCGCGCCGGTGTTGCGCACCGTCAGCGTGGCAGTGAGTGTCTCGCCGGGCTGCAGCGTGGCGCGATCCAGCGCCAGCCCCTCGAAGGCGAAGCTGGTGTAACTCAGGCCGAAACCGAAGGGGAACTGCACCGCATCGCCGCGCGCCTCGTGGTGGCGGTAGCCGATGAACACACCTTCCTTGTAGTCGACGTGGCCATCGACCGCCGGATAGGCCTCGGGATCGTTCCAGGCCACCGTGTCTTCCATGCGCAGCGGCCAAGTCTGCGGCAAGCGGCCGCCCGGCTCGGCCAGTCCAAGCAGCACATCGGCGATGGCGTTGCCGCATTCCTGGCCCGGATACCAGGCTTGCAGCACGGCCGGCACCGCATCCAGCCAGGGCAGCAGCAGCGGCGAGCCGCTCTGCAGCACGACGACGGTGCGCGGGTTGGCGGCGGCCACACGTGCGATCAGCTCGTTCTGGTGATGCGGCAGCTCGATGCCGGGGCGGTCCAGACCTTCGTTGTCCCACTCGTTGTTCAGCCCGGCGAAGACGATCGCCAGGTCGGCCGCGCGCGCGACCTCGACCGCAGCCTGCACGTCCGTCGCATCCAGCACCCGCGCCGCGCCGATGCGCAGGCCGTAGAAAGTCTTCTCGGCTCGCGCGGTGCTGAAGTCGACCTCGACCGACACGCGCTCGCCGGCCTTCATCGCGCGTCGGTGCACCACCTCGTCGCAGCCGAAGGTGAAGTAGGTGTTGCCGCGGGCCCAGCCGGTCCAGGCATCTGCCACCTCGGCGCCGTCGAGGCGCATGCGGCTCAGGCCGGCACTGACCAGCGAGAACTGGTGTTCGCCGTCTGCCTCGGCCACGTAGTCGAAGCGCGCGCGAGCCGAGAAGGCGCCCCAGGTCAGACCCGGCGGGGTGCGATCGTTCCACAGCGCCTCGGTGTTGGGCGACACCTCGGTGAGGACGACCGGACCGCTGAGGTCCTCGCTGTCGAAGAAGTCGACTGCCATCGGCTGCGACAGCACCGGCGTGTAGCGGAACACATCGGCGCCGTCGGCGGTGACGAAGTCGACCTCCGGGCAGGCGGCGCGCAGCGCATCCACCGGCGCGACACGGTAATGCGCGTTGACGTTGGCGCTGCCGCCACCCATGGCCTGCGCCACGGTGGCGGCGCGGCCGATCAGCGCGACCTTGGTGCCGGCCGCCAGATTCAGCGGCAGCGCCGCGCCGTCGTTCTTCAGCAGCACGCTGCCTTCGGCCCCGAGGCGGCGGATCAGCGCGCGGTGTTCGGGCAGATCGTCGGCGCGCTCGTCGGCCAGCACCGGATCCTGGAAACGGCCGAGCCGCTCGGCCAGCGCCAGCACGCGACCGGCGCAGGCGCGCACGTCGGCGGCATCGACCCGGCCTTCCGCGACGGCGGCGATCAGCTTGGCGCCGCGCTCGCGTGACGGGCCGGGCATTTCCAGGTC
>JBEEJN010000045.1:0-48052 GCA_041169165.1 Pseudomonadota bacterium | reverse complement strand
TCTTGACGATCAGTTCCTTGATGTCGTACGGCTTGTTCGGGTTGTCCGGCACCAGGGTGTCGAGCGAGTAGTCCAGGCGATTGGCGGCGTCGCCGCTGTTGCGCACCGGGGGCTTTTCGCGGTTGTTGAGCGGCAGGTAGTTGAAGAAGCGCCGCAGCATCTGGATGGCTTCGATGTCGTTGTCGAAGGCCAGGTCGGCCACGCCGCTCTTGGTGGTGTGGGTGGTGGCGCCGCCGAGCTCCTCGGCCGTCACTTCCTCGTGCGTCACGGTCTTCACCACCTCGGGCCCGGTGACGAACATGTAGCTCGAATCCTTCACCATGAAGATGAAGTCGGTCATGGAGGGTGAATACACCGCACCGCCGGCGCAGGGGCCCATGATCATGCTGATCTGCGGGATGACGCCGCTGGCCATGACGTTGCGCTGGAAGACGTCGGCATATCCGCCCAGCGAGGCCACGCCCTCCTGGATGCGCGCGCCGCCCGAGTCGTTCAGGCCGATGACCGGGGCGCCCACCTTCATGGCCTGGTCCATGACCTTGCAGATCTTCTCTGCGTGGGCTTCGCTCAGGGCACCGCCGAAGACGGTGAAGTCCTGGCTGAAGGCGAAGGCCAGGCGGCCGTTGATCATGCCGTAGCCGGTGACGACGCCGTCGCCCGGGATCTTGTTGTCGGCCATGCCGAAGTCGACACAGCGGTGCTCGACGAACATGTCCCACTCTTCAAACGTGCCGTCGTCGAACAGCAGGTCCAGGCGCTCGCGCGCGGTGAGCTTGCCCTTGGCATGGTGCGAGTCGATGCGCTTCTGCCCGCCACCCAGGCGGGCGGCGGCGCGCTTCTTTTCGAGCTGTTCGATGATGTCGTGCATGGGAGGTCTCCGGTTGGGAGCGGTCGGGGAAGCGGGAAATGAAAAGGAATAAAGGCCTGGAAGGTGCGATGCAGCCGGGGCGATCTGGCAATCGTTCAGGCCGGCGCGGCAAAACGCGCCAGCAGGCCGCGCGCCGCCGCCGAAGCCGGCAGCTGACCGGCCGCCACGCTGCGGCTGGTGTCGGCCAGCACCTGCTGGACGGCAGGGTGGTGCGAGAAACGGTGGCGCAGCTCGGCGTGGATGTGGTCCCACATCCAGTTCAAGGACTGCTGGCTGCGGCGCTGGGCAAAACGACCGTTGGCGCGCTGAAGATCTCGGAATCGCGTGACGGCGCCCCAGAAACGGTCGATGCCGTCGGCCTTGAGCGCGCTGAGCTGCATCACCTCGGCGTGCCACTGGCTCGTGTCATGCGCCATGTGCTCGGCACGGTGGTGCAGGCCCAGCAGGCGCAGCGACGAGGCGATCTGCGCCTGCGCCCGCGTCGCGGCAGCGGCGTCGATGTCGGCCTTGTTGATCACCACCAGGTCGGCCAGCTCCATCACGCCCTTCTTGATGGCCTGCAGGTCGTCGCCCGCGTTGGGCAGTTGCAGCAGGGCGTACATGTCGGTCATGCCGGCCACCGCGGTCTCACTCTGGCCCACGCCCACGGTCTCGACGATGACGACGTCGTAGCCCGCGGCCTCGCACACCAGCATGGACTCACGCGTCTTCTCGGCCACCCCGCCCAGCGTGCCGCTCGACGGGCTGGGGCGGATATAGGCCTGCGGATGCACCGAGAGCTGCTCCATGCGCGTCTTGTCGCCCAGGATGGAGCCGCCCGACACACTGGACGAAGGGTCGACCGCCAGCACCGCCACGCGGTGGCCCTGGGCGATGAGGTGCAGGCCCAGCGCCTCGATGAAGGTGGACTTGCCCACGCCTGGCACGCCCGAGATACCCAGGCGGAAGGACGCGCCGGTGTGCGCCAGCAGTTCGGTCAGCAGGGCGTCGGCGCGCTCGCGGTGGTCCGGCCGGGTCGATTCGAGCAGGGTGATGGCCTTGGCCATGGCGCGGCGCTGTGCGGCGGCGTGGCCGCGCAGCACGGCGTCGACCAGGGCCTGGTCAGCGGGAACGAGCGTCATGAGCGGCGCAGGTCGACAGCAGGCGGCGCGTCGTCATCAGGCCGCAGCGGCGGCGACATTGGCCTGGATCTGCTCCAGCACCGTCTTGGCCGAGGCCGGGATGGGCGTGCCGGGGCCGAAGATGCCCTTGACGCCGGCGTCGTAGAGGTAGGGGTAGTCCTGCTGCGGAATGACGCCGCCGACAAAGACGATGATGTCGTCGGCGCCCTGGTCCTTGAGCGCCTGGATGATGGCCGGCACCAGGGTCTTGTGCCCTGCCGCCAGGGTGCTCACGCCCACGGCGTGCACGTCGTTCTCGATGGCCTGGCGGGCGCATTCTTCGGGCGTCTGGAACAGCGGGCCCATGTCGACGTCGAAGCCCAGGTCGGCATAGGCCGTGGCCACCACCTTGGCGCCGCGGTCGTGGCCGTCCTGGCCCAGCTTGGCGATCATGACGCGCGGGCGCCGGCCCTGGGCCTCGGCGAATGCTGCTATTTCACCCTGCAGCTTCTCCCAGCCCTCGGCGCTGTCGTAGGCCGCGGCGTAGACGCCGGTGACCTTCTGGATGTCGGCGCGGTGGCGGCCGAAGGCGACCTCAAGCGCATCACTCACCTCGCCCACCGTGGCACGCAGGCGGATGGCCTGGATGCTGAGGTCGAGCAGGTTGCCGGTGCCGCTCCTCGCGGCGTCGGTGAGTGCAGCCAGCGCGGCAGCAACCGCGGCGCCGTCACGCGTGGCCTTGATCTGCTGCAGCCGAGCGATCTGGCCCTCGCGCACCTTGACGTTGTCGACCTCAAGGATGTCGATCTGGTCCTGCGTCTTGAGCTTGTACTTGTTGACGCCGACGATGACATCCTTGCCCGAATCGATGCGGGCCTGCTTCTCGGCAGCACTCGCCTCGATCTTGAGCTTGGCCCAGCCGCTGTCCACCGCCTTGGTCATGCCGCCCATGGCCTCGACCTCCTCGATGATGGCCCAGGCCTTGTCGGCCATGTCCTGGGTGAGCGACTCCATCATGTAGCTGCCGGCCCAGGGGTCGACCACGTTGGTGATGTGGGTCTCTTCCTGGATGATCAATTGGGTGTTGCGGGCGATGCGGGCGCTGAACTCGGTGGGCAGCGCGATGGCCTCGTCGAAGCTGTTGGTGTGCAGGCTCTGCGTGCCGCCGAAGACCGCGGCCATGGCCTCGATCGCCGTGCGCACCACGTTGTTGTAGGGGTCCTGCTCGGTCAGGCTCCAGCCCGAGGTCTGGCTGTGGGTGCGCAGCATCAGGCTCTTGGGCTTCTTGGCGTTGAAGCCTTTCATGATGCGGGTCCACAGCAGACGGGCCGCGCGCATCTTGGCGATCTCGAGGTAGAAGTTCATCCCCACCGCCCAGAAGAAGCTGAGGCGGCCGGCGAAGTCGTCCACGTCCATGCCCTTGGCGATGGCGGTCTTGACGTATTCCTTGCCATCGGCCAGGGTGAAGGCCATCTCCAGCGCCTGGTTGGCGCCGGCTTCCTGCATGTGGTAGCCGCTGATGCTGATCGAGTTGAACTTCGGCATGTGCTTGGCCGTGTACTCGATGATGTCGCCGATGATCTTCATCGACGGCTCGGGCGGGTAGATGTAGGTGTTGCGGACCATGAACTCCTTGAGGATGTCGTTCTGGATGGTGCCGCTGAGCTGGTCCTGGGCCACGCCCTGCTCCTCGGCCGCCACGACATAACCCGCCAGCACCGGCAGCACGGCGCCGTTCATGGTCATGCTCACGCTCACCTTGTCGAGCGGGATCTCGTTGAAGAGGATCTTCATGTCCTCGACCGAGTCGATCGCCACACCGGCCTTGCCGACGTCACCGGTCACGCGCGGATGGTCGCTGTCATAGCCGCGGTGGGTGGCCAGGTCGAAGGCCACGCTGACACCCTGGCCGCCGGCGGCCAGGGCCTTGCGGTAGAAGGCATTGCTTTCTTCGGCCGTGCTGAAACCGGCGTATTGACGGATGGTCCACGGGCGCACCGCGTACATCGTCGCTTGCGGGCCGCGCAGAAAGGGCTCGAAGCCCGGCAGCGTGTCGGCATGCGGCAACGCGGCGGTGTCGGCCGCGGTGTAGAGCGGCTTGACGGTGATGCCTTCGGGCGTGACCCAGTTCAAGGCCGCCAGGTCGCCGCCCGGGGCCGACTTGGCCGCGGCCTTGGCCCATTGGTCAAGCGTGGCGGTCTGGAACTCGGAGGCACCGGACTGGGCGGAGGCGTGGGGCTGGCTGGGCTGGGTCATGGGGAATCCTGAGGTCGGCGGGCGGGCGTGCAGGCCATCACGGCTGGGCTTGCTGCGCATGATACATGATGCATAATTATGAATTCAAGATTGACTGTCGCCTGACGTCTCGGTTGTGCCGAGGCCAGTTCCAGGCCACACCCGATGCCCGTTTCCGAGCACATGTCCATGGCTGCTGCCCTGTCCCCTATGTCCGAAAGTGCCGCCCTCGCCCCGCGCGCGCTGTACCAGGATGTGGCCGAACGCCTGCGCGAGCAGATCTTCGACCGCGTGCTTGAGCCCGGCAGCTGGATCGACGAGCAAAAACTCGCCGCCGATTACGGCATCAGCCGCACGCCTTTGCGCGAGGCGCTGAAGGTGCTGGCGGTCGAAGGGCTGGTGACCATGAAGGTCCGCCGTGGTGCCTATGTGACCGAGATGTCCACCGCCGACGTGACCCAGATCTACCACCTGCTCGCCCTGCTGGAAAGCGACGCCGCCGCTGAGGTGGCGCGCAAGGCCAGTGCTGCCGAACTGGCCGGGTTGCGCGCCCTGCAACTGCAACTGGAAGCCCAGGTCGATCAGCGCGAAGCATTTTTTGCCACCAATGAGCAGATTCATTTCCGCCTGCTGGCCATCGACGGCAACCGCTGGCGCTCGCAGATCGTCAACGACCTGCGCAAGGTGATGAAGCTCAATCGCCACCATTCCTTGTTCAAGCAGGGCCGGCTTGCCGAATCGCTGGCCGAACATCGCGCGATCATGGAAGCCATAGGGCAACGCGACGCCGAAGCAGCCCGCAGCCTGATGCGAGCGCACTTCGACAACGGCCTACAGGCCGCTGCTGTGCCGTGAGCAGCTTAGCTCGGTACAAGCCGGTTTCGTCTCACGCCACAATAGCTGTTGTCACACCCTGTCACCCTGCAACACGGCAGACCACCTCACCCCCTGCAAATGCACCGTTCTGACACACCTTGCGGCTTGTGGTCCGCTCAGCACCTGCCCAACCTAGTTGTCGCTGAAGCGCCGGGTGCCCTGCGGTCCATCGCCCAACTGTCGTTCTGCCTGCAGCCCACGTTCACGCGGCCAAGTGCCGGAGCCTGACGGCTCTGATGTGCTGAAGCGCGGCGCCACTCACTCCCCTTCCCATCATCGACCCCGGCCAGTGCGACCGTGTGCCGTGCAGTAACAAGCTGCTCAGCCTGCGGTCAGCTTGAGACGGCAGAGTGCCGCCCGGCAAGCCTGACCACCCATCCCCCGAGGAGCCCATGAAGATCCACGAATACCAAGGCAAGGAAATCCTGCGCCAGTTCGACGTGCCCGTGCCGCGCGGCCATGCTGCATTCACGGTGCGCGAGGCGCTGGAAGCCGCCGACAAGCTCGGCGGCAGCGTCTGGGTGGTCAAGGCCCAGATCCATGCCGGTGGCCGCGGCAAGGGCGGCGGCGTCAAGCTCGCACGCTCCAAGGCCGATGTCGAGACCCTGGCCGGCCAGATCCTGGGCATGCAGCTCATCACCCACCAGACCGGCCCGGAAGGCCAGAAGGTGCGCCGTCTCTACATCGAGGAAGGTGCGGACATCAAGAAGGAGTACTACGTCTCCCTCGTGACCGACCGCCAGAGCCAGAAGGTCGCCTTCATCGCGTCGAGCGAAGGCGGCATGGACATCGAGGAAGTGGCCCACTCCACGCCCGAGAAGATCATCACCCAGACCATCGACCCGCTGACCGGCTTCAGCGACGCGCAGGCTGAATCGATCGCCCGCGCCATCGGTCTGGCCGACGTGTCGATCGCCCAGGCGGTCAAGCTGTTCCAGAACCTGTACCGCTGCTACATGGCGACCGACGCCTCGCTGGTCGAGATCAACCCGCTCAACTGCGACAGCAAGGGCAACCTGATCGCCCTGGACGCCAAGTTCAACTTCGACAGCAACGCCTTGTTCCGCCACCCCGAGATCGTGGCCTACCGCGATCTGGATGAAGAGGATCCGGCCGAGATCGAGGCCAGCAAGTTCGACCTGGCCTACATCAGCCTGGACGGCAACATCGGCTGCCTGGTGAACGGCGCCGGTCTGGCGATGGCCACCATGGACACCATCAAGCTGTTCGGCGGCGAGCCGGCCAACTTCCTGGACGTGGGCGGCGGCGCCACCGCCGAGAAGGTCACCGAAGCCTTCAAGATCATGCTCAAGAACAAGAGCGTGAAGGGCATCCTGGTGAACATCTTCGGCGGCATCATGAAGTGCGACACCATCGCCGAAGGCGTGATCAGCGCCTGCAAGGCGGTGAACCTGTCCGTGCCGCTGGTGGTGCGCATGAAGGGCACCAACGAGGAACTGGGCAAGAAGATGCTGGCCGAATCCGGCCTGCCCATCATCGCTGCCGACACGATGGCCGAAGCCGCCACCAAGATCGTCGCCGCAGTGGCCTGAGCCGGAGAAACAGACATGTCGATTTTCATCAACAAAGACACCCGCGTCATCACGCAAGGCATCACCGGCAAGACCGGCCAGTTCCACACCCTGGGCTGCCAGGCCTACGCCAACGGCAAGAACTGCTTCGTGGCGGGCGTGAACCCCAAGAAGGCCGGCGAGAAGTTCAGCGACATCCCCATCTACGCCAGCGTCAAGGAAGCCGCCCAGGCCCAGGGCGCCAACGTGTCGGTGATCTATGTGCCGCCCGCCGGTGCCGCTGCCGCGATCTGGGAAGCCGTCGAGGCTGACCTCGACCTGGCCATCTGCATCACCGAAGGCATTCCGGTCAAGGACATGCTGGAAGTGCGCAACAAGATGAAGGCCAAGGAAGCCGCTGGCGGCAAGAAGACGCTGCTGCTGGGTCCGAACTGCCCCGGCCTCATCACCCCCGAAGAGATCAAGATCGGCATCATGCCCGGCCACATCCACCGCAAGGGCCGCATCGGCGTGGTCTCGCGCTCGGGCACGCTGACCTATGAAGCCGTGGCACAGCTGACCGAGATCGGCCTGGGCCAGTCCAGCGCCGTGGGCATCGGCGGTGACCCGATCAATGGTCTGAAGCACATCGACGTGATGCGTGCCTTCAACGATGACCCGGACACCGACGCCGTCATCATGATCGGCGAGATCGGTGGCCCGGATGAAGCCGAAGCCGCCCAGTGGTGCAAGGCCAACATGAAGAAACCCATCGTCGGCTTCATCGCCGGCGTGACCGCCCCCGCGGGCAAGCGCATGGGCCACGCCGGTGCGCTGATCAGCGGCGGCGCCGACACGGCCGACGCCAAGCTCGCCATCATGGAAGAGTGCGGCTTCACCGTGACGCGCAACCCCAGCGAGATGGGCCGCCTGCTCAAGGGCCTGCTCAAGCTCTGACCCAGCGTCGAGCTGGACGGCAAGCGGCCTGCGGGCCGGCTTGCCGGCAAGAAGCACGCAAGCCAGTCCCGTCGGACTGGCTTTTTTCATGGTGCAGCCATGGTGCGGCGTTTGCGGATCGACCGCGGCGCCAGGCCGACGGCAAGGTCAGCTAGCGCGCAGCACGATGGCGCCGAACGCTGGCACCTGCCCGGGCTGGTACACGCCCACGCTGCACAGCAGCGCCTCGCCATAACCCGGCGGCACGGCGAAGGCCTGGGCCTGGCTCGAGAAGTTCAGCACCGTGACGCTGCCGGCGCAGCGCACCGTGATGACCTCGGTCGCGTCATCCAGCTCGACGCTGACAGCCTGCATGTCGCGCGGGCCGAGCGCGCTGCTGCGCTTGAGCGCGATGAGCTGGCGGTAGTAGGCCAGCACTTCGCGGCCCGCCGGCTCGTCCAGGCGCTGCCACTGCAGCCTGGAGTCGACGAAGGTCTGGCGTGCATGCGGGTCGGGCGGCTCGGCGCCGTCGAAGGCAAAGTCGGATTTGCGACCGTCGCGGCAGCCGTCGATGAGGTGCTGGTCGCCGAAGTCCTCGAAGAAATAGAAGGGCGCGGTCTCGCCGTATTCCTCGCCCATCCACAGCATGGGCACGAAGGGGCTGGCCATGACGGCCGTGATGGCCAGCAGCGCCTTGGCGCGGCCGTGGGTGGCGATCATGCGGTCGCCGTGCAGGCGGTTACCGATCTGGTCGTGGTTCTGGATGTGCACCACGTGCTCGGGCGCGGTGGTGAGCCGACCGTCGGTGCCCACGAACCAGCCGTAGTAGCGGTCGTAGCGGCTGCCGTCGTAGACAAAGCCGCTGGTCAGGGCCTTGGCCACGTCGGCCAGGCTGCCGAAGTTCTGGTAGTGGCGCCAGGTCTCGCCGCTGAGCCTGGCGTAGATCGCGTGGTTGAGGTCGTCGTTCCACTGCGAGTGGTAGCCGAAGCCCTGTTCGCTGGTCACGTAGCGGTTGTTGCGCAGGTGCTCGGCGATGGTGAGCACCTCGCGGCCCTGCTGCCGGCCGATCTCGCGCGCCAGGTCGGTGAACTCGCGCAGGATGTGCACCGGGCTGTTGTCGAAGATGAGCGACACCGCGTCCATGCGCACGCCGTCGAAGCCCACCGTCTGCAGCCACCAGCGCAGGTTTTCCAGGAAATATTCGCGCACGCCGTGGTTGCCGGCGATGTCGAAGTTGATGGCCGCGCCCCAGGGCGTGGCGGCGGCCTTGGTGTAGGGGCCGTAGGCGCCGCTGTAGTTGCCTTCCGGGCCGAAGTGGTTGTAGACCACGTCCAGGATGACGGCCATGCCGCGCTGGTGCGCCGCCTCGATGAAGGCTTTCAGGTCGGCGTAGCTGCCATAGGCCTGGTGCAGGGCGAACAGGCAGGTGCCGTCGTAGCCCCAGTTGCGCTCGCCCGGAAAGGCCGCGATGGGCAGCAGCTCGATGGCGTTGACGCCCAGGGCCTGAAGATGGTCCAGCCGCGCCTGCGCGCCGGCCAGCGTGCCCTCGGGCGTGAAGGTGCCCAGGTGCAGCTCGTAGAGGATGGCGTCGGCCATGGTGATGCCGCGCCAGCCCGGGCTGGCGACCGGCTCCAGTTCGACCACCATCGACGGGCCGTGCACGCCCTGTGGCTGGTAGCGCGAGGCCGGGTCGGGCAGGCGCCGGCCGTCCAGCTCGACCCAGTACAGGGTGCCGTGCGGCAGCGCCTCGCACTCGGCGGTCCAGTAGCCGGTCCAGCAGTCCACCCCGCCCGTCGCGTCCTGCCGCTGCAGGGTCAGGGTGTGTGCGACCGTCTTGCCGTCGGCCGCCAGGATGAGCACCTGCACCCCCTGCGCCTTGGGCGCCCAGAGGCGGAAATGCGAGCGGGCCGCGATGCCACCTTGGGCAGGCGGGCGGTGGTAGTGACCGATGTCTGCCATGTTGATGCTCAGAGCCGCCCGTAGAGCTGGCCGAAGCGCAGCAGGCGCGCCGCGGCGTCGGGGGCCACCATGTCCCAGGTGTAGCGCCAGGTCCAGTTGCCGGTGCCGGTGCCGGGGAAGTTCATGCGGTGTTCGGCCCCCAGGTCGAGCACGTCCTGCATGGGGTGCACCGCTGTGTCGGCCACGCTGGCGCTGGCGGCACGGATCAGGTCCCAGTTCACCGCACGGCCGTCCACGCCCAGATAGTCGCGCAGATGCTGGCGCTCGGCCTCGCTGGCGTCGGCCCACCAGCCCAGGGTGGTGTTGTTGTCGTGGCTGCCGGTGTAGACCACGCTGTCGACCTCGTGCTTGTGCGGCAGGAAGCGACTTTCCGACGACTGCTCCTCGCCCCAGGCGAACTGCAGGATGCGCATGCCGGGAAAGGCAAAGCCGGTGCGCAGCGCGTCCACGTCGGGGGTGATGACGCCCAGGTCCTCGGCAATGATGGGCAGGGGGCCCAGCGCGTCGGCAATGGCCTGGAACAGGGCCGCGCCCGGCCCCGGCACCCAGCGGCCGTTCACCGCGGTGGGCTCGCTGGCAGCGATCTCCCAGTGGGCCGCGAAGCCGCGGAAGTGGTCGATGCGCACGATGTCCACCAGCTCGAAGGTGCGGCGCACGCGCTCGATCCACCAGGCATAGCCGTCGGCGGCGTGTGCGCTCCAGCGGTAGAGCGGGTTGCCCCAGCGCTGGCCGGTCTCGCTGAAGGCGTCCGGCGGCACACCGGCGATGTGGGTGGGCCGACCGGCGGCGTCCAGCTCGAACAGCTCGGGTCGGGCCCAGCATTCGGCGCTCTGGTGGGCGATGAAGATGGGTGCGTCACCCACCAGTTGCACGCCGCGCTCGTTGGCGTAGGCGCGCAGGCGCGTCCACTGGCGGAAGAAGCTCCACTGGCAGAAGGTCCAGAAGGTGATGCGCTCGGCGTGCTCGGCCCGCGCAGCGGCCAGGGCCGCCGGCTGGCGGGTGGCCAGGCCGGGCGCCCAGTCGGGCCAGTCGCGCCAGTCGTTCACCTCGGCCAGGGTCATGAACAGGGCGTAATTGTCCAGCCAGCTGGCCTGCTGTGCGCGGAACAGCTCCAGCTCGGCGCGGTCGGTGGCGCTGGCATGGGCGGCGAACTGGCGTGCGGCGCGCTCCAGCCGCTGCATGCGAAAGGGCACGACGGCGGCGAAGTCGACCGCGCGGTCGTTCAGGCCGGGCGTGGGCACGAGGTCGTCGGCCGAGAGCCAGCCACGCTGGTGCAGCTCGGCCAGGTCGATCATGAGCACGTTGCCGGCAAAGGCCGAGCTGCTCATGTAGGGCGAGTTGCCCGGGCCGATGCCGCCCAGGGGCAGGATCTGCCACAGCTTCTGGCCGCCGGCCTGGAGCCAGTCGACGAAGTGGTAGGCGCCGGGGCCGAAGTCACCCGAGCCGTGCGGGCCGGGCAGCGAGGTGGGATGCAGCAGGATGCCGCTGCGGCGGGGAAATCGCATGGTGGAGGTCCTGTAGGAAAAGGCGGCACCGGCCGACGACAACGACGGCAGACGCGGGACACGCACACCAGCATGCGGCGTGCCCGTCAGGTCATCGGCCATGCACCGGGCCGGCGCCCGGCGTCGACCCCGGTTCGGCCGGGGGTCAGGCCTTGAGCCTGTCGATCATGGGCTGGGTGATGAGGCACACGCCGTCACTGGTGCGGCGGAAGCGCTGGGCGTCCAGCTCGGGGTCCTGGCCGACCACCAGGCCGTCGGGGATGACGACGCTGCGGTCGATCACCACCTTGCTGAGGTTGACGTGGCGGCCGATCTGCACATAGGGCAGGATGACCGCTTCCTCGATGCGCGAATACGAGTGCGTGCGCACGCCGGTGAAGAGCAGCGAGCGGTACAGCTCGGTGCCCGAGACGATGCAGCCGCCCGACACCAGCGAGCTCATGGCCATGCCGCGCCGCTCGGCCTCGCTGTGCACGAACTTGGCCGGCGCGGTGAGTTCGCTGTAGGTCCAGATCGGCCAGTCGGTGTCGTAGATGTCCAGCGCCGGCGTCACCGCGGTGAGGTCGATGTTGGACTCCCAGTAGGCGTCCACCGTGCCGACGTCGCGCCAGTAGGCCTCGGCTTCATGCTCCGAGCGCACGCACGAGGCCGAGAAGCGGTGCGCCACCGCCTTGCCGCCGCTCACCACCTTGGGGATGATGTCCTTGCCGAAGTCGTGGCTGGACGTCGGGTCGGCGGCGTCGGCGATGAGCAGGTCGAACAGCTTCTTCGTCTCGAAGACATAGATGCCCATCGAGGCCAGCGCCATCTCGGGGTTGCCGGGGATGCCGGGCGGGTCGGCGGGCTTCTCGATGAAGGTCTTGATGGTGTCGCGGTCGTCCACGTGCATGACGCCGAAGCCGGTGGCCTCCATGCGCGGCACCTCCAGGCAGCCCAGGGTGACGTCGGCGCCCGAGTCCACGTGCTGCTGCAGCATGACCTCGTAGTCCATCTTGTAGATGTGGTCGCCGGCCAGCACCACCATGTAGCGCGGCGCGTAGCTGGCCACGATGTCGATGTTCTGATAGACCGCGTCGGCAGTGCCGCTGTACCAGGCGTCTTCCGACACGCGCTGGCTGGCCGGCAGGATGTCGAAGCTCTCGTTGCGCTCGGCGCGCATGAAGCTCCAGCCGCGCTGCATGTGGCGGATCAGGCTATGCGCCTTGTACTGCGTGGCCACGCCGATGCGCTTGATGCCCGAGTTCAGGGCGTTCGAGAGCGCGAAGTCGATGATCCGCGTCTTGCCGCCGAAGGGTACGGCCGGCTTGGCGCGCCGGTCGGTCAGCTCCATGAGCCGGCTGCCGCGCCCGCCGGCCAATACAAAAGCCATGGTGTCGCGCGCCAGGCGGGCAGTTCTCTTGCGGATGTCGCTCATCTCAGTCTCCAGGTCGTAGTTGGTGGTGTCGGATCATTGCCTCGAACGAAGTCTGAGCGCGTGGGCAGGCTACATTCGCGATCACCCCTGCCAGGTCATAAAAACCGTGGCCAGAGGCGGCAGGTCCAGCGTGATCGTAAACGGCTTGCCCAGGCAAGGGACGGCCTCGGCGGTAAACACGCCGAAGGCGCTGCCGACATTGCTCCCGCCGTAATGCGCTGAATCACTGTTGAGCCGCTCGTGATAGACGCCGGCATGCGGCACGCCCAGACGGTAGCCGCGCTGCACCGACGGAGTGAAATTGCTGACCACCACGACCAGACTGCCATCCCCGGCCCCCCGGCGGATGAAGCTCAGCACCGACCGATCGGCGTCGTTGTGGTCGATCCACTCGAAGCCGCTGCCGTCGAAGTCGCGTTGATACAGGGCTGGCGTGTCCTGGTACAACCGGTTCAGGTCTTTCACCAGCCGCTGCACACCAGCATGCGCCGGATCGCCCAACAGGTGCCAGTCCAGGCTGTGCTCATGGTCCCACTCGCGCTCCTGGGCGAACTCGCAGCCCATGAAAAGCAACTTCTTGCCCGGATGGCCCCACATGAAGCCCAGATAGGCACGCAGATTGGCAAAACGCTGCCAACGGTCACCCGGCATCTTGTTGAGCAAGGAGCCCTTGCCGTGCACCACCTCGTCGTGCGAAATGGGCAGCACGAAGTTCTCGTTAAAGGCATAGACCATCGAGAAGGTCATCTCGCCGTGGTGGTACTTGCGGTGCACCGGATCGCGCGCCATGTACTGCAGGCTGTCGTGCATCCAGCCCATGTTCCACTTGTAATGGAAGCCCAGGCCGCCGGCGAACACCGGGCGCGACACCTGCGGAAAGGCGGTCGACTCCTCGGCCAGGGTGATGGCCTGGCCGCGCTCCACACCCACCACCTCGTTCATGCGGCGCAGGAAGTCGATGGCCTCCAGGTTCTCGCGCCCGCCGTGCTGATTGGGCACCCATTCGCCGGCCTTGCGGCTGTAATCGCGGTACAGCATCGAGGCCACGGCATCCACGCGCAGCCCGTCCACACCGTAGCGCTCCAGCCAGTACAGCGCGTTGCCGACCAGGAAGTTGCGCACCTCGGTGCGGCCGAAGTTGTAGATCAGCGTGTTCCAGTCCTGGTGGAAACCTTCGCGCGGATCGGCGTATTCGTACAGATGGGTGCCGTCGAAGTTGCCCAGGCCGTGGGCGTCGGTGGGGAAGTGCGCCGGCACCCAGTCGATGATGAGGCCGATGCCCTCGGCATGGCAGCGGTCGACGAAGCGCCTGAACCCTGCGGGATCACCAAACCGCGAGGTGGGCGCATACATGCCCACCGGCTGGTAGCCCCAGGAGCCGTCGAAGGGATGCTCCGACACCGGCAGCAGCTCCAGGTGGGTGAAGCCCATCTCGCGGGTGTAGGCCACGAGATCGTCGGCCAGTTCGTCCCAGTTCAGCCAGCGGTTGCCGTTTTCGGTCTTGCGCCGCCAGGAGCTGAGGTGCACCTCGTAGATGCTCACCGGCGCGTCCAGGGCATTGGCGGCCTTGCGCGCCTCGGACGGCGCAATCGCCGCCGGCATGCGCGCCACCACGCTGGCCGTGGCCGGGCGCAGCTCGCCCTGCAGGGCGTAGGGGTCGGCCTTCTGCGGCAGCAGGTGGCCGTCACGGCTGCGAATCTCGTACTTGTAGCGCGTGCCGGCGCTGATGCCGGGCAGGAAGATCTCCCACACACCGCACTCGCGCCGCAGCCGCATGGGGTGGCGCCGGCCGTCCCAGTGGTTGAAGTCGCCCACCACGCTCACCCGCGAGGCATTGGGCGCCCAGACCGCGAAGCTGGTGCCGGCCACGCCCAGCAGCTCGCGCTCGGTCGCGCCCATCACCTCGTAGGGGCGCAGATGGGTGCCCTCGCCCATCAGCCACACATCCATCTCGCCCAGCACGGCCGGAAAGCGGTAGGGGTCGTCGACAACAGCTTGCTGGCCGTCATGCCAGCGCACCTTCAAGCGGTAGTCGGCTGGCGACGAATCAAGAACACCGGCGGGTATACGGGCCTCGAAAAAGCCATCGTCCAGCCGCGGCTCAAGCGCAAACAGCAGCGTCAGCCCGTCGGCCGCCTGCACATCCACCTGCGCGGCACCTGGCAGGAATGCGCGCAGCCACCGCACGCCGTCCTCATCGGTGTGTACACCGAGCACTGAAAACGGGTCACCATGCGCCGCGTTGCGCAGCAAGGCCAAGGCATCTGGGTTCATCACGGCGTGTCTCCTTGGAATGTGATGGGTCGGATGCACGGCGCCGCGGAGGGCATCGAACGAACTGTCGTACGGTTCGGTGCACGGTGCGCTAGCCCCAAAACCTGCGCGCCATTTACATCGCGACCCAAGGCGAAATGCAGGTGCAACCGGGGCCGAGCATCGACACAACGAGACCGGACCAGCTCATTTTCAATCGGTTCACTCCACTGTCAACGACAAGCCGCCCCGAGGTTACCCGATAGCACCCGCGCCCGCGCGCGCTGCCGTTTTCAGCGATAGAGATCCCGGGCGGTCGGTCCTGTGTGTACCCACAAAGCCTGCTGCTTCGGGCAACAGCAACACCTCCTGTTTCCCGTGTGCTGCCTTCACGTGCGGGCCAGACGTGCGCGTTGTAACCCGATTGTTCAGTTGATCGGTCGACCTGCCTGCGCTAAGTTCGAGCGCACGTTGGCGGCGCTGCGTTTGCCAGAGTCGTGTCCGGACGCAAGCCGGACTACATGGATGGCATCCATCCTGCGTGTGTCGACTAGTTGCTCGGCATGCCCATCGATGTGCCGAACAAGGTGCGCGGGCCGCGCGCCAGGCTGCGCATAGCCGCCTAGCACTGCTGCATGGCGGCCGGCGCTGACCCAACCGTAGGCGCAACGGCTCAGCTACCGACGAGAAATCCCCGATGCCACATACCGCCGCAATACCCACGCTCGACGCCACTCGCAGGGCACGCTTGCAAGAGCTTCAACAACAGGCCCAGGACATCATCCTCACGCGCCAGGACCCGCACACCGGCCTGCTGCCGGCCAGCACCGCCATCACGGTGCACGGTGATTACACCCACGCCTGGGTGCGCGACAACGTCTACAGCATCCTGGCCATCTGGGCCCTGGGACTGGCCAGCCGACGCCTGGACCCAGATGCAGCCGCACCGCTCGAAGCCAGTGTGGTGCAACTCATGCGCGGCCTGCTGACTGCCATGATGCGCCAGGCACACAAGGTCGAACGGTTCAAGCACAGCCAGTCGCCGATGGACGCGCTACACGCGAAGTACGACACCGCCCGAGGCGAGCCAGTGGTGGGCGACAGCGACTGGGGACATCTGCAGATCGACGCTACAGCCGTGTACGTGCTGCTGTTGGCACAGATGAGCGCCAGCGGACTGGTGATCGTCAAGCACGCACAGGAGGTGGCCTTCGTGCAAAACCTCGTCTATTACCTGTCCAAGGCCTGGCGCATACGCGACTACGGTATCTGGGAACGCGGACACAAGGGCAATCTGGGGGTCGCCGAACTCAATGCGAGTTCGGTCGGCATGGCCAAGGCGGCACTGGAAGCGATCGATGGCTTTGAGCCGTTACCAGGCGCAGCACCGCCCATCCTGGTCGATGCCGACGACGTGGCCCAGGCACGCAACACCCTGGAAGCTTTGCTGCCGCGCGAATCCGAATCGAAGGAGACCGATGCCGCATTGCTGTCCATCGTCGGGTTTCCCGGCTTCGCGGTCGACGACCCGGACATCGCCGCACGTACCCGCGAACTCGTGCTGACGAAGCTTGAAGGACGCTATGGCTGCAAGCGATTCCTGCGCGACGGTCACCAGTCCGTGGTGGAGGATCATCAGCGCCTTTACTACGAACCTGGCGAACTGCAGCGCTTCGAGCATATCGAGTCGGAATGGCCGCTGTTCTTCACCTACCTGATGGTCGACGCCGCTCTGCTCGGCCGGGACGACGAGGCCCTGAGCTGGCGCAAGCGCCTCGAGTCGCTCATGCAGGAGCGCGACGGACTACAACTGCTGCCCGAGCTCTACTTCGTGCCACCCGAGTCGGTGGACGCTGAACGCGCTGTGCCGCACAGCCAGGTGCGTGTACCCAATGCCAACCTGCCGCTGGTGTGGGCACAAAGCCTGTACCTGCTGGGTGTGTTGCTGCACGAAGGCTATCTCGACCCTGACGACATCGACCCACTGCAGCGCCGCCGCCGCTTCGCTGCCAGGTCACAACCCACAGTTCAGATCAGTCTGCTGGCTGAGGACGATCTGGTGCGCGCCCGACTGGCCGCCCGTGGCCTGGCGGCACAGACCGTCGCCGAGGTGGCGCCGCTCAAGGTGCGTGACGCTGGGCAACTTGCCATGTTGCTCACCCGACTCGGTGAGTGGAAAGACCTTGGCCTGAGCGGGCGTCCGCTGCAACCCTTGCGCAGCCTGGCGAGCTCCCACCTCTTCGTGCGTGGCAATGAACGATCGGTGTGCCTGCCCGCATTTGATCGACAGCGCGGGCACTACCTGACGCTGGACAATCGGTTGCTGGCCGTGGAGATCGGCATTGAAGTTGCAACGTTGCAACGCCATTGGCACGGTGCGGGCGAACCTATCATGCCCTTGCTCATCAACGCGTCGATGCTGGATGCGCCGGGGGCTGACGTGCTACTGGACCAGCTGATCGCATTGCGAGACCAGCCAGGGAACCGCGTGATCATGGGGCCACTGGACGAACTCCTGGACCGCGCTGCCGTACGCCGTCTCGATGGCCTGCCAGATTGGCCGCAAACAACGCCAGAGATCACGCTCAGCACCGCGACTGCGGCCATCCTGCACTGGGATGAGGCCGCCACACGGCCGCTGACGGCCGAACGGAATGCAGCCATCGCCGCCCAGAACGATCACCAACAACTGCGCCAGCAGTTGACACGCAGCCGCAATCCCTACGAACAGATCGAGGTACTCGCTAGGCTGTGGCAGCTAGCCGGCCCGGAGGGCGATACAGGCCTGGGCGGCAATGTGCGTCAGATCACCGAGGCCCTCTACACCCAGGCCAGTCAGGCGCGACGTTGGGCTGTGACCCGACGTGCGGCCGGCCTGCTTGAACTGCACGACGACACGCTCGAAGATGCGGTCGCCGAAATCGTTGCTCGAGGCAAACGCGTCGCACTGGGACGCGCCTACAGCCCCGACTCGGTCGTTTCACGCCCGCTTGAAAATCGAGAGTTGCATGCCCGTTTGCGCAACCACGGCGGCGATGATCTTAGAGGCCGGGTGATGATCGAGGAGATCGTTTTGCTGTTAGGCCTGCTCGTCAAGGCTGATGCGCGCTTGTTCGACGGCATGCTCACGCTACGCCCATGGCAGGCCGTGCTACTGCTCACCGGCTGGTTGGCTCGCGAGCACGGCCTGATCCAGGCCAAGGCGTTGACCCATCTGTTGGACCTGAGTCCACATGCAATCCTGGGCCGACTGCGCGAAGTGATTGCGCGAGAGCAGGAGATGGCGGCCAACCTGGTGCAGTTGCAGGCTCTGCACGGCAACGTCGGGCCACGCGGTCTGGTTCAGGTGAACTTCTCGGCCAACTTCGACCCGGATCTCGGCGTCGACCAAGGTGGCTGGCTCGGATGGCGGGAGATGACAGGCGTGTTGTCCCGCGTGCCGGACGACTTCCATGCCCGCGTGTGGCAGCTCTTGCAGCACTGTGCCGGTCTGGTCATCGGTGATCAGCTCAATGGCAACAACCGTGTCGACAGCCGCCTGGCGCGCGCCGACAGCACGGCCGGCGAACGCAGTTTTGCCTTGCATGTGGACGAACTGATCAGCCGCATCCATGCACCCGAATATCGCCAGTTGACGATCGAAGCGCTGCTTGCACTGTCGGAGATCACGCGCGCCAACCCGGACCTGCACATCGCCGATGCACTGGTGCTGGACGTCATCATTGGCCGTGCGGTCCGCCTGGGCTGGCTCGAAGTGGGGCGCCCCGAGTCATACAACGAGCAGGTGGCTCAAGCCTGGGCGGACTTCTATACCCAGCCACCCCATCGAGTCGCCAATCTGGTCGTGGCTGCGATGGCCTATCTCCTTGATGCCTCACAACCAATTCGCGAGTCGACAGAACCGGCGCCGGATAGGCCTATCGAAGCATCGAACATAGCGATGAACCATCAACACTTCGGCATGCTGCGTGCAGATGCATTGGCGCAAGCGCTGGAAACACCGACCTCGGCGACGCCTGCGACTGATTGATCACCCAGGTACCTTGGCCAGGACCTCCACGAACCTTCAAGTGCAGTCGATAGGGCTTCCATTCCCAATTTGTACATGTTATAGTCTCACTCCTCAGCGCGGCTGTAGCTCAGTTGGATAGAGTACTTGGCTACGAACCAAGGGGTCGTGGGTTCGAATCCTGCCAGCCGCGCCAATTTTTGAAGGGTCAGTCCATTTGTGGGCTGACCCTTTTTTGTTTTCCCCGAGCATTTTCGTTTGAGATGCGCTGCTGGGTTCTGCGTTCGCCCCGTCGCGAAAGGCTAGGCGTCTCCTACCGCTGTATGCAGCACTTGCAGCCTCCACTTGATATGAGCATGGCCGTTTATCCCCTTGACGGTGTATGGCGCCCTGACGCTTTGCTTCTAAAGTTCCTGTGCGGAATGGTTCCGCACGGCGACTCAGGACGCTGGGCTGCCTCTACCGACCCACAGCGAGGAGTGCGACATGATCAGGTTCTTGATCGGCATGTTGTTCATGGTTTTGAGCGGCCTGGTCGGCGCATCAGTCGACATCAACAAGGCGACCCAGGCCGAACTTGAGTCAATCAAAGGTATAGGCCCGGCCATGTCAGGCCGCATCCTTGATGAACGCAAGAAGGGTGGATACAAAGACTGGCTCGATGTCATCGACCGGGTCAAGGGCGTGGGGCCCGGCAATGCGGCCAAATTCTCCGACGGTGGACTGACCGTAGATGGCGCGAGTTACACCCGACCCGCAGCTGCGGCGGTCAAGGCAATGTCCAAAGCCTCTGGCTCTTCAGGTGGAAAAGCTGGTGATAAAAAGCCATGACAAGACAGGTCGACTACGTGGGGCAAAACGACTGCCAAACCATTACCTGATACCAAGCAGGTCAATGTCCACCAAAAAACCGCTCAACGTCGTCGCGCCGCGCCAAGGTATCTTGTTCACCCAGATCGATCAAGGCGCGCGTATAGGGTGCTTCGAAAAGCAGATAGCTGGCCAATGCAGCGCCGCCTGAATCGTTGCCGCGCCCACTGATGCCCACCGCACCCAGCAATGAACGGATGGTGAGCGGCAGACTGCGTATGTGTTGGGCCGCCAGATCGTCCAATCGTTGACTGGGGGCGATCACAAGAGCCTCGATGGGCCTTAGGCTCGTACGTGCGCGACCGCTTTCATCCAGCAGCGACAAGGTGGTATTAATACGTTGCATGCGCTCGATATCCACCTTGAGCGCGTCGAGGAAAATATTGGATAGCGCATGTCCGGCAATTTGCGCCACGCTTGGATAGGCGCTGGGCGGCAACGGACGGTCGGGGGGCTCATGCATACGACCCGCGCCGATGATCATGACGCGCTCTGCACCAAGATGAACTGCCGGCGAGATCGGTGCGGCCTGACGCATCGAGCCATCGCCGAACCATTCCGGCCGTTCACCGCACATCAAGGGAACAGAGGGAAACACGAAGGGAATGGCCGCGGACGCTAGCAGGTGGTCGGGCATGAGTCGCGTACGTACGGCAATACGCTGTGAACGTGTCCAGGGCTCGATGTCCTCCTGTGATTCATAAAACGTCACGTGAAGACCGCTCGTGTAGCTCGAGGCTGTAACTGCCAACGCCGCCAGGTCGCCATTGCGCATCATCTCCGGCAGGCGGTGCCAGGCGATGAGGTTTTGCAGCAGGCGCTCAAGTGGGCGGTTGTCCAGCAGTGACCGCGGCTTGACCCGCGCCCAGCGTGTTACCAACCAACCCAGCGACATCATCGTCAACCAGGGGGCACCTGAGCGAATGACGCTGAGCGAATCGGCGCGGTAGACCTGCCCGACCGTGAATCCTTGCCAGACCCGGGCCAGCTCACTGACCGCGCGATCGAAATCGTCGGCCTGGCAGGCCAGCGCGCACGCATTGATGGCCCCCGCCGAGGTCCCAGCCAGCACCTTGAACGGACTGGCGCGCGGCGCGCCCCGTTCACGCCGAATGGCGTTCAGGGCCTTGAGCACGCCGACCTGGTAGGCCGCCCGCGCGCCACCTCCGGTCAACACCAGACCGATCGCGGGCGAAGTGCTCGCATCGCTTACATGCATGGCTGGCGCCTGACCTGCCCCTCCCGCCCCATCAGACTTCAACGCCCTTCGTGGCGGCCGCGGTGGCCTCGTTCGTCACCTCGATCGCCATGCCCGCGGTCATCGTCACCGCCTCGACCGCGACCACCATGGTGCCGGCCTTCGCCACGGTGCACGTTCTCCTGGTACCACTCATCGCGCACGAAATAGACCGGCACACCGCAGGCGTTGTACTCGCGACAATGACGGCCCCAGTTCTTTCGATGTCCCGGTGGGACCCACAGATAAACCGGTTCGACAACCCGAGGTTCGACTCTGCGCACCGGCGCGATGACCACCGGCTGCGGCGCGTAGACCACTGGCGGCTGGGGCCTGTCGCCGATATCGACACGCCCGTACACCCCGGGCTGGCTGATCTCGATCGACACCCCGACCTGCGCCGCGGCCGCACCAGTACCCAACATCGTCAGGCCACCTGCCGCGGCAAGGACCAGTGCACGCAGGGCGCGTGCCGGGGATGAACATCTCAAGCTCGACATCTTCGTCTCCAGTTGAAAGGTGAACCGGTCACCTGCCACTACAACGCGCCATGATTGCGCCGCGCTGACCCTCGCCACAGGTCCACGCACACCGAAGTGCGTCAAGGCGTTTCGGCCACGCGGGCGGCACAACATCGGCTCAGTCCGCCTCGCCGCCATACACCACCTCGACCGCCAAGGCGGACCCACTGCGCAGCGCCACTGCCGCGTCGGTGGGGTTGACGCGCAGGCTCTCGCCCAGGTCGACGACGCATTGTGCGCCGTCGATCTGGAGATCCACCAGCACGCGCAGGCCCGGCGGCGGGCTGGGTGGCGCGGCGGCATCCGGCGCCGGGGCCAGCGCGGCGGCGGCGAACTGCTGGGCCCAGGCGAACAGTTCGGCCTCGGCCTTCACGCCGCGCACGCGGATGAAGCGGCCGTGGGCGCGGCGCGCCTCGTCCAGGGTCTGGATGTCCTGCACATTGAAGCGCAGCCCGCCGTTGAAGCGGTCCAGCCTGACCTGGCCGCTGCAGATCAGCAGGGCGTCGTCGACCAGCACGTCGACGCGCCGGTCCAGCAGCTCCTCGGCCGCCACGGCCTCGACGGCGCCGCTCTTGTCGTCGAGCTTGAAGATGGCGGCGCGGCCGCGCTGGCCGTTCACCACGCGCAGGCCGCTCACGATGCCGGCCAGCAGCACGGACTCGCGGCTGTCGCTGGCGTCGCCGATCTGACGGCCCACCATCTTGCGCACCTCGGTGGCGTTCTGGTCGAACAGATGGCCGGACAGGAAGTAGCCGATGGCCTGCTTTTCCTGCTCCAGGCGCTGCTTGACATCCCACACCGGCGCGGCCGGGTAGTCGGGCTCGCGCTTGAGCGAACCCAGGCCGTCGTCGGCGTCGAACAGGCCGGACTGCATGGCATTGCGCTGCTGCGCGTCGGCGTATTCGAAACCCAGGCTGACGCTGGCCAGCAACTGGGCGCGCCCGTCCGGGCCGAGCGGATGCACCTCGTCGAAGGCGCCGGCCTTGATGAGTGCTTCCACCACACGCTTGTTGATGCGCGAACGATCGATGCGGGTGCAGAAGTCGAAGAAGGAGCTGTAGGCGCCGCCTCGCTCGCGCTCGGCCACGATGGCCTCGATGGCCGCCGCGCCCGTGCCCTTCACCGCGCCCAGGCCGTAGATGATCTCGTTGCGACCGACCTCGGGCTCGAACTTGAGCACGCCGCGGTTGATCGAGGGAATCTGGAAACCCAGGCCGAACTTGGCCGCGTCGTCGCGCAGCACGCGCAACTTGTCGGTGTCGCCCATTTCCACCGTCATGTTGGCGCAGTAGAACTCGGCCGGGAAGTTCACCTTCACCCAGGCCGTGTGATACGCCAGCACCGAATACGCGGCCGCATGCGACTTGTTGAAGCCGTAGCCCGCGAACTTCTCCATCAGGTCGAAGATCTCGTCGGCCTTGGCCTCGTCGATGTCGTTCTTCGCGGCGCCCTCGCGGAAGATCTTGCGGTGGGCGGCCATCTCCTCGACCTTCTTCTTCCCCATGGCGCGACGCAGCAGATCCGCGCCGCCCAGGCTGTAGCCGCCCAGCACCTGGGCGGTCTGCATCACCTGCTCCTGGTAGACCATGATGCCGTAGGTCTCGGCCAGCACCGGCTCGACCAGGTCGTGCGGATACTCCACCACCTCGCGCCCGTGCTTGCGTGCCACGAAGGACGGGATCAGGTCCATGGGCCCGGGACGATACAGCGCGTTCAGCGCGATCAGGTCCTCCAACCGGCTGGGCTTGGCGTCCTTGAGCATGCGCTGCATGCCGGGTGATTCGAACTGGAACACCGCCTCGGTCAGGCCGGCCGAGAACAGCTCGTAGACCTTGCGGTCGTCGAAGGGCAGGCCCTCGTACAACACCGCGGCCAGCCTGGGCGCCTTCTTGACGATGAGGCGCTTGGCCTCTTCGAGGATGGTCAGCGTGGCCAGGCCCAGGAAGTCGAACTTCACCAGACCGATGGCCTCGACGTCGTCCTTGTCGAACTGGCTCACCAGCGAGTCGCTGCCGTCCTGCTGGTAGAGCGGGCAGAAGTCGGTGATCTTGCCCGGCGCGATCAGCACCCCGCCGGCGTGCATGCCGACGTTGCGCACCATGCCCTCCACCCGCGCGGCCAGCGACAGCAGTTCGGCCACTTCCTCCTCCTTGGCCTCGCGCGCCTCCAGCTCGGGCGCTTCCTTGCGCGCATAGACCAGTTGGCCGTCCGGCTCGTCGGGCACCTTGGCCAGCGTCACCGTCTTGCCCGGCGGGGCCGGGATGAGCTTGGCGATCGAGTCCACATAGCCATAGCCCATGCCCAGCACGCGGCCGATGTCGCGGATGGCCGCCTTGGCCGCCATGGTGCCGAAGGTGGCGATCTGGCTCACCGCGTCGCGGCCGTACTTGGCCTTGACGTAGTCGATCACGCTTTCGCGGTTGGCCTGGCAGAAGTCGATGTCGAAGTCGGGCATGGACACCCGCTCCGGGTTCAGGAAGCGCTCGAACAGCAGCTTGAACTTGAGAGGGTCCAGGTCGGTGATCGAGAGCGCATAGGCCACCAGCGAGCCCGCGCCCGAACCCCGCCCCGGCCCGACCGGGCAGCCGTGGCTCTTGGCCCAGTTGATGAAGTCCGAGACGATGAGGAAGTAGCCCGGGAAGTCCATCTTGAGGATGGTGTTGATCTCGAACTCCAGCCGCGCCACGTAGTCGGGCCTCACCCTGGCGCGTTCGGCCTCGTCCGGGAACAGTGCGGCCAGGCGCTGCTCCAGCCCGTCGAAGGAGGCCTGGCGGAAGTAGTCCGCCATGGGCATGGGTGTGCCGTCGGGCAGGATGGGCGTGGGAAAGTCAGGCAGCTGCGGCTTGCCCAGCACCAGGTCGATGTGGCAGCGCCGCGCGATCGCCACCGTGTTGGCCAGGGCCTGGGGCGCGTCGGCAAAACGCGCCGCCATCTCGGCGCTGGTCTTGAAGTACTGGTCGGCGGTGTAGCGCCGCACCCGGCGCGGATTGGCCAGGATCTCGCCGGCCGACACGCAGGCGCGCGCCTCGTGGGCGTCGAAGTCGCTCGCGGCCAGGAACTGGATGGGGTGGGTGGCCACCACCGGCACGCCCAGCTCCACCGCCAGGGCCGCGGCGGCGGCGTTGTAGCGCTCGTCCACGCCCGACTCGTAGCGCTGCAGCTCGATGTAGAACGAGCCGACGAAATCGCGCGCCAGCTGCGTGGCCAGGGTCTGGGCGTTGGCGGTCTCGCCGGCCAGCAACCGCGTGCCGATCAGCCCGCGTTGCCCGCCCGAGAGCACGAGCAGCCCGGTCGGGCTGGCCTGCAGCGCCGCATACGGCAGGCGCGGCCCGCCCGAGCCGGCCTGCGACATGCCGCTCCATGCCACCGAGAGCAGCCGGCACAGATTGAGGTAGCCGGCGTTGGAGGTGACCAGCAGCAGCACCGAGCCGGTCACCTCCTCGGCGCCCAGGGGCATGACCAGTTCCACCTCGGCACCCAGGATGGGCTGCACGCCGTTCTTGCGACAGGTCTTGTAGAACTTGACCGCACCGAACAGGTTGGCCAGATCGGTGATGGCTAGCGCCGGCTGGGCGCTGGCACGGGCGGCCGCGGCGGCCTCGTCGATCCGCAGAATGCCTTCGGATACCGAATATTCGGTGTGCAGACGCAGATGGACAAAAGGCTGGAGGTCGGTCGTCATGGCAGGCAGATCAGGTTCGCGCGCCGGCCCTGCGGCCGGCCAGCGGGCAGTGTAGAACCTGCCCGGCGCCGGGCGCGGGCCGCCGGGCGCGGCCCCGGGAGCTGCCCCAAGAGCGGCGCCAAGTGCGGCGCCAAGCTCGGCACCAAACTCGGCGTCAGGCCGACGGCGCTGCGTCGGGCCCTGCAGTGCAGCGGCGCTGCTGCAGCGCCAGCCAGCCCAGAGCCGCGCCGAGCAGCCCCAGGGGCAGCAGCGAGCCCAGGTTCATGGCGTTCCAGCCGCCAGTGGTGACCAGGGCGCCCGAGCCCAGCGAGGTCAGCGTCATGGTGGCGTAGACGCAGAAGTCCACCGCCGCCTGCGCGGTGGTGCGTTCCTCGGACCGGTAGGCCAGCGTGGCCAGGGTGGTGCCGCCGATGAAGAGGAAGTTCCAGCCCACGCCCAGGGTGATGAGGGCGACCATGAAGTGCATCAGGTCCACGCCCGACAGCGCCACGACGACGCAGATGACGTTGAGCGCCAGCCCTGCGGCCATCACGGGCAGCGCCCCGAAGCGCTTGACCAGCGAGCCGGTGAAGAAGCTGGGCAGGTACATGCCCACCACATGCCATTCCAGCACAAGGGCCGCCGCGGCAAAGGGGTGGGAGCACTGGCTCATGGCGATGGGCGTGGCGGCCATGAGCAGGTTCATCACGCCATAGCCCAGGGCGCAGGCCGCCGCGGCGACGATGAAGACCGGCTGGCGCACGATCTCGCCCAGCGGCCGGCCCGCGGGTGCGGCCGGGTCGGCGCCAGTCAGGGGCGGGAACTCGATGCGCGCCATGAGCAGCAGCGCCAGCAGGGCGATGCCCACCAGGGCCAGGTAGGCGCCGGCAAAGGGTGCGGGCAGGGCGTCGCGCGCCGCCACCGCCAGGTTGGGCCCGACCAGGGCGCCCAGGATGCCGCCGGCCAGCACCCAGGAGATGGCTTTTTCCTTCATGGCCGGCGCCACCAGCTCGGTGGCGGCAAAACGGTAGAGCGAGGCGTTGGCGTTGTAGTAGCCCGCCAGCAGCGTGGCCAGCACCAGCAGCATGAAGTTGTGCGACACCGCCGCCCTGGCGCACAGGCCCGAGGCCGTCATGGCCACCAGCAGGCCGAGCTGGAAGGTGCGCCGCCGGCCCCAGCGGCGCTGATGGCGCGCCACCAGCGGCGCAGCCAGCGCACCGCCGGCCACATAGCCGGCCACCGGGAAGGTGGCCATCCAGGCCTGCGGCGCCAGCGCCAGGCCCACCAGGCCGTTGATGGCGATGAAGGTGACGTTGTTCGACAGGTACAGGCCCTGGCACAGGGCCAGGAGCAGCAGGTTGGTGTTCATGCGACAGCCGGGCGCCGGCGCGCCACCAGTCCGATCAGGGCCGACATGCCGCGGTGACCGCTGCCCTCGTCCACCACCTGCTCGTAGTCGCGCAGCTCGACGATGTCGAGGTCTGCGAAGGCCTCGCGCAGCAGCTCGGGCGTGTAGAGATGCGACAGCACCGGCGGGCCGCCGGTGCGGAACTCCAGCTGGCGCGGCGTGTAGCCCTGCAGCACCAGGGTGCGGCTGGGCTTGAGGCTGGCTGCCATGCGGGCGAACAGGCGCGCGCGCTGCGCCGGGTCGGCGAACTGGATGAAGATGGCCGCCACACCGTCATAGTGGTCCACCGGCCAGTCGAACTCGTCGCAGCCGCTGACGGTGTAGTTCACCGCCACGCCGGCATCGCGGGCGAGCTGGCGCGCCTTGGCCACGCCGACGTCGGCGATGTCGAAGGCATCCACCTGCAGGCCCTGGCGCGCCAGCCACACGCTGTTGCGGCCCTCTCCATCGGCCACGCACAAGACCCGCGCACCGGCCTGCCAGTGGCCGGCCTGCTCGCGCAGCCAGTGATTGGGTTCGGTGCCGAAGACAAAACCGTCAGCGGCGAAGCGCTGGTTCCAGCTGGCGGCCTGGTTGAACACTGGCGGTGGAGGGGTCGGGGCGTCGTATGGGCTCATGGGCGGTGAGTGTGGAAGGCGGTACGCGGCTCAGGCGTTGGTCGGCGGTCGGCGGTCGTCTGCTCGCCTGGCGTCCGATCGTACCCACTACCGTATGCCTATACGAAAAAAACTACAGCGCGCCGCACAAGCTGCGCATGAGTGACTTGATGCCGTCGCCAGGCGCCACGCGTCCTGCGCTCATGCCCCTAGACTTCCCGCCATGTCCACCCCTGCCCTGCCCGCCTCCTGGCTGCACCACCTGGTGCGCCGGCTGATACGCCGGCTGATGCGGGCTTCGAGCAGCTCGCGCAGCCTGGGCGCGACGCTGGCATTGCTGGCGGCGCTGACGGGGGCGCTGCATCCGCTGCTGGGCAGTGTGGCGATCGGCAGCCAGGCCGGCCACGGTGCCGAGCTGTGCATGGCGGCCGGGCTGGCGGGGCAGGACCCGGTGTTCGGTCAGGCCGGGCCGGCCACCTCAAGCCCGGCCGTCCCGGGTGATACCCAGGACAGCACCGGCCATGCCCATTGCGCCCTGGGCTGCAGCCTGGGCAAGGCCGCGGCATTCACCACCCACGCACCGAAACTTCCCGCGCTGGCTGCGCGGCCGGCCGGCGCAGGGCCGGCGCCGACTCCGCTGCGGGTCGGACCGGTCCGCCTGCATGCCCAGGCACGCGCGCCGCCAAGCTTGAGCCGAGCCGCATCGGCCTGACCGTCCCAGGTCAGGCCGGCACGGTGCTGCAAGGCAGCGCCCTGCCACTAGCCACCTTCCCTCACGATCCAGGCCGGCCTGCACGGCGCGGCTGGCCCTGCCTGCGCGCGCGTCTGCGGACGAGCCGGCGCGCCCGGGCCGGGTCATCCGTCGGCACTGCAGCCGGCCGCACCAGAACCCGCACTTGTCATGTCCAACCATCGTCAGTCCAACAGCGGCCTGTCCGCATCTTTTCCCGCCAGCGCTGCCACCCCCGGCTGCGCCCGCACCCGGCACCTGAGCCTGCGCCAGACCGACGAAGCCTGTCTGGCCGTCGAGAACCTCGGCGGGCGTCGTTACGCCTACCGCCCCGGCTACCCCACGCCCGAGCGCGCCGCCCATCTGGGCGTGAGCGTGAAGCTGTGAGCACGGCCCTACCCGTGCGTCCCACCCTGTTTCCCGTTGAACCTGTGGAGAACTTCGCCATGACTACACCCTCCTTCACCGTCACCCTCAGGGCCCGCCTGCAACGGTCCGCGCTGTGCGCACTGCTGGCCTGTGGCGCCTGCGGGCACGCGCTCGCCGCCGAACCGGCTGCGCCGGCAGGCGCGGCATCCCACGCACACGCCCATCCGCCCGGTCACCCGCTTGGCCACGGCAGCGCCACCCAGGCGCCCATGCCCAAGGGCGACGTGCCGGCCATCCGCCATGTGCTGATGGCCATGTTCGACAAGCCCGAGGCGCGCCTCAAGGTCGATCCGGTCATCGTGGAAGGCCGGCACGCGGTGGCCGACTGGAGCCAGGGTGAACGCGGTGGCCGGGCCCTGATGCGGCGCGACGCCGGCCAGTGGCAGATCGTGCTGTGTGCCGGCGACGGCCTGAAGCAGGCCGCCATGCTGCGCGACGCCGGCCTGGACTCCGCCGCGGCCGAGCGCCTGGCCACTCGCCTGGCGGCCGCCGAGGCCAGGCTGGACCAGGCCCAGCTCGCCCGGCTGGCCAGCTTCGAAGGTGTGGTGACGATGGGCGCGGACGGCCACCACCCGCCGCCCGCCGACGCGAAACATTGAGCATCGGTGCGGTCGGATCAGCCCGCCGCCCGAGGGCCGGACCGCCGGCCCGGTCCGCACCGAGGCCTAGCGTCCGGACCGCGCCGGTGATGGTCAATTATACCCATATCGGTATGTGACCAGCATCACCGACGCCAGGCAGATCCCCTCCTAGAGTTCAGCCATGCACCGACCTGCCAGCGCCATCAAGCCCTGACAGA
The DNA here is from genome assembly GCA_041169165.1 of Pseudomonadota bacterium. Lineage (GTDB taxonomy): Bacteria > Pseudomonadota > Gammaproteobacteria > Burkholderiales > Burkholderiaceae_C > Sphaerotilus. The sequence goes on along the minus strand of JBEEJN010000045.1, from coordinate 19,135 downwards.
CCGGCCGCTTCTCCCCCGATGACCTGAACTCTGGAGTGTTAGCCATGTCCCGTCCGACCCGCCATGCCCTGAAGATCGCTGCCGCCGCACTGAGCCTGGGCGCCCTGCTCGCCCCTGTCGCCGCGCAGGCCCAGGGCTGGCAGTTCCTGCCCCTGCTCAACGACCCGGGCTACAAGCCCGAGCCCAGCGTGGCCCTGACCGTCGACCGGGTCGACCCCGGCCAGGGCAGCTCGGTGGACGCCTACGGCCTGGATGTGAACGTCAACTGCGGCCTGATCCAGTCGCCCGACAAGCGCATCCGCACCCACATCAACCTGAGCGCCTCGGACGACGCCGGCGTCAAGACCAGCAACTTCGAGCTTTCGCCGCGCTACACCCTGCCGCTCGCGGGCATGCCCGGCCTGTCGCTGGGCGCCGGCCCCAGCCTGGGCCTGTTCAAGGTGCAGGCCAGCGGTGCGGCAAGCCGCACCCTCACCGGCGTTGGTCTGGCCGCCGGCATCAACTACCGCAGCGGCGCCTTCTACGCCGGCGCCGACCTGCGCAAGCACAGCACCAGCGCCAAGGACGGTGTCGACCTCGACCCGCTGACCTGGGGCGTGAAGGTCGGCGTCAACTTCTGACCCGATACGCATCTGCAACGCGGGCCCAGCCTCGGCAACCGGTCCGGCCCGCCCAGCCTACGTCGTGGTTGCCGATCGAGGAGATGTCGTCATGAACACCACCCAGCATCCGAATTCGCCATCAAACCTGCGCCGCGGTCTGCGCCACATGGCAGCCCTGACCGTCCTGGCCGCCGGCCTGTCACCGCTGGCCGGCCAGGCCGCGCCGCTGGACGACATGGTCGCCTTTGACGCGGTCTACATCCCGGCGCTGGCAGCCAGCACCAGCGCCTCGCAGGACGCCCGCGCCGTGCCCAAGGCCGTCGCCGCCGGCCAGGCGCTGGATGCCCGCTGGCCCCAACTGCGCAGCACGTTGACCGTCACCTGGGGTAGCCAGCCGGCACGGGCCTGGACGGCGACGCTGGCCGCGGTTGACCGCCAGATCACGCTGGCGCGCACGGCCGCCGCGGCATCGAACTGGAAGGACGCCCACGAGGCGCTGGAAGACGTGCGCATCGAGCTGATGAAGGCCCGGCTGGGCCAGGGCATGGACTACTTCATCGACCAGCTCACCGCCTACCACGAACCCATGGAGGCGCTGACCATCGCCGCCAGCACCTGGAAGCCCGCCGAGATCGACGCGCAGCGGCGTGCCCAGCTGGAACAGGCGGTGCTGCATGCCGCGGCGCTGTGGCGCGGCATCGAACGCCACACGCTCGACATGGCCGCCTACGGCCTGCCGCCGGCAGGTCAGGCCCAGTTGCGCCAGGCCCTGGCCGACGAATCCGCCGCCCTGGACCGCCTGACCCAGGCGCAGCGCCTGGGCAGCACCGAACAGGTGCTCAAGGCCGCAGCCGGCCTGAAGCCGGCCTTTGCGCGTGCCTTCACCGCCTTCGGCCGCAGCGGGGGCGCGGCTCAGTAGCTCCAGCCCCAGGCCAGACCGAAGGAGGACTGGCCCATGCCGATGGTCTCGCTGCCGGCCGGGATGTTGAAGCCGTTGAACAGCGAGGCGCCGGTCACTGTCTGGCGCGGCGCCTTCATGTAGGCGCCGGTCAGCTCGCCACCGGCCACACGCCAGGTGGCGCCCAGGGTGTAGTGCGTGGTCGTCACGCCGGGAGCCAGGATGTTGAAGCTCACGTCGGCCGGGCGGATGGGGTTGCTGCCCTTGTTGTAGCCGGCGCGCAGGGTGAGCGTGTCGCTGCTGCGCCATTGAACGCCGATCTTCACCACCTTCACATCCTGCCAGCCAAAACCCGGGCCCTTGTCCGCACCCAGCTGGGCCTGGGCCGAGCTGGGGTTGCCGATCGACGCCACTTCGCTGTAGTTGATGCGTGTGTAGTCGGCCGCCAGCGTCAGCGCCGGCAACGGCGAGTAGGACAGGCCCAGGCCCACGTTGGACGGGATGTCGAAGCCGCCCTGCTCGGCGAACAGACCCTGGTACTTCTCGAACTTGCCCATCTTCATGCGCGTGGCGTAGGCCGCGCCCACGCTCAGCAGTGGGCTGAAGCGGCCTTGCCAGCCCAGGCGCAGGCCGGCGCCCGTGGCACTGTCATACCCCTGATTGGTGACGCGGCCCGGCGCGGCCGAGAAGCCGGGAATGGCGGCAAAGGCCTGCAGGCCCTCGGCCTTGAAGCGCTGGTAGCCCAGCAGCAGCGACATGCCCACGGCGTGCTGCTCGTCGAGATGGCGTGCATAGGTTGGGGAAATGATGAGCTGGCTGAGGTCCACGCCCAGCGTGCCGCCACCGCACAAGGCGTTGCCGGGCACGGCAGTGGTCGGCGCGGTGAAGGAATCGGGGCACTGGAAGTTGCCCTGCGGGTAGGTGGTGTTCATGCCACCATTTCCGTACACCGACACGCCTAGCGAGCTTTTCGCGTCGAGCATGCGGTTGATGCCGAACTCGGGGATCAGGAAGGCCGTGTGGTCGCTCTCCACCTTGCCGTTCAGGCCGGCGGCCGGGCCGCTGGCGCCGCTGCGCTCGGCGTCGCGGCGCGGCATGAAGTCGTCCACGCCGAAGTCCACACGCGAGCCGGCGAACACCATGCCGGCCGGGTTGTTGGCGCCGCCCATGGCGTCCTCGCTCAGGGCCAGCGACACGCCGCCCATGCCCTTGGCCTTGAGGCCATAGCCATGGGCGAAATAGCCGTTGGTGGCCAGCGCCGGCAGGCTGAACAGGCTGAGCAGTGCAGCCAGCGGCAGCAACTTGTGCGCGCGGTGGCGGTAGGTGGCATGGTTCATCAGGCGTCTCCTCGTGGACTTGTGTGGGTGTGGATGCAGGACATGGTCGGCTAGGCCGCGAACCGCGGCCCAGGAAGTCACGCTGCGCGCCGACCGGTGCAGCGGCTGTGGATCAGTGCGCGTCGCCCTCGACCGGCAGTTGCTCGGCGCGCCAGCGCAACATGCCGCCGGCCAGATTCGCCACCGCCTGAAAGCCGGACTTCTGAAGTAGCAGCGCCGCCTGCGCCGAACGGGCCCCAGAGCGGCACACAGTCACCACAGGCCGGTCTCGACTCAATTCGCCCATGCGTTCGTTCAATATCGACAGCGGCATCGAAAGCGCGCCCGGGACGTGCCCGAACGCGTCGATGAACTCGGACGCTTCGCGCACGTCGACAACTTGGATGGCAGAGCTCGACGCCACCGCCTGCCCCGCCGCAGCGCGGCGCTCGACCAGGGTCGCGGGCAGGATCTCCCACAGGCCGCTGAAAGCGAAACTGAGCGGCGCCCATTCAGGCTCGTGCGGCAGCGCGGCGTCGCTGTCGGGCCGGCCACAGCGCAGGTTGGCCGGCACGGCAATGGCCATCAGCTTGGGGTGTGGCAGGCCCAGGTGCTTCATGTAGCCGGCGAAGTCACCCTCGTTGGCGTCGCCGCCCAGGCGCGGGTTGTAGCGCAGTTCCTCGGCCACGCTGGTGACAGTGAGGCCACGGTAATCGTGGCCGGGGTAGAGCAGGCAATCGGCCGGCAGGCTGAGGATCTGCTGACGGACCGAGGCGAACAGCCGCTCCGGGCTGCCCTGCTGGAAGTCAGTGCGACCGCAGCCTCGGATGAGCAGGCTGTCGCCGGTAAACGCCATGCTCTGGTCATCCAGAACGAAGCTCAGGCAGCCGTCGGTATGGCCGGGTGTGGCACGCACTTCGAGGTAACGGTTGCCAAACCTCACGCGATCGCCGTGGCTCAGGCCCTGGTCGACCGCCTCGGCGCCAGCCACGGCGGACAGCAGGATGCGGCTGCCCAGGCGGCGCTTGAGCAGCCAGGCACCGGTCACATGGTCGGCGTGTACATGGGTGTCCAGGGTGGCGACCAAGGACAGGCCGAGTTCGCGCAGCAGTGCGGTATCGCGCCGCTCGTGCTCGAACACTGGGTCGATGAGCACGGCCTGGCCGCTTTGTCCTCCGCCTTGTGGGTCTCGATCACCGAGCAGATAGGTGTAGGTGGACGAGGCAGAGTCGAAGAGTTGGCGAAAGACGAGCACGGGTATCCTCACACAAGAGCAGTAGCCAGGACCGGCCACAAAACGTTCAGACGTAACAGGCGCCTCGCCACCGCTTCACGTGAAGGCAAGCGGGGCAGCAGAAGATGGTTCCAAGCGACGCAGGCGCGCGTCGTGCGGCCATGCAGTCCGGCGACACAGGTGCCAATTGGCGGGGTTGCCAGAGCAGGGTCAGACTGGCGCGTGCTGCAGGTCAGCGGGTCAGCAGGCGATCGTGCAGCCACATGCCGGCCAGCATGGCCGGCACGAAGACCCAGGCCGACCCCAGGCCGCTACCCAGCGCGACCAGGGCGGGGCCTGGGCAGAAGCCGCCGATCCCCCAGCCGATGCCAAACAAAGCCCCGCCACCCAATAGACGTCGATCGATGACGCGTGAGGTCGGCAGTTCCATCGCGTCACCAGTCCAGGAACGCGTACGACGGCGGGCCAATGCAAACGCAACAACACCGACAGCGATGGCGCCACCCATCACGAAGGCCAGGCTGGGATCCCAGGCGCCGAACAGGTCGAGAAAGGCCTTGACCTTGGCGGGATCAGTCATGCCGCCGGCAATCAGGCCCAGGCCGAACACCAGGCCGCTGAGCAGGGCGATGAAGTAACGCATGTCTGGCCTCGGTTCAGAACAGGTGCCGAAGCACAAAGACGGTGACGAAACCTGCCGCCATGAAGGTCAATACATTGGCCAATGACCGCGGCGAAAAACGCGACAGTCCGCACACGCCGTGGCCGCTGGTGCAGCCGTTGCCCATGCGCGAGCCGATGCCCACCAGCAACCCGGCAGCGATCAGGCCAGGTACACCCACGTCGACCGACGCGACCGGCAGCGGAGCCGCAACGCGCCAGGCCCAGGGTGCCGCCAGCAGACCGGCAATGAACAGCAGCCGCGTCGCCTCGGGTCGCAGCGACAAGCTGCCCAGTGCCGCACGCAGCGGGCTGGCGACGATGCCGGCGATGCCGGCCACCCGGCCATTGCCCAACACAAACAGGCCCGAAGCCAAGCCGATGAGCAGACCGCCGATGAGGGAGTTCCACGGGGTGAAGAGGTTCCAGGCGATGTGCATGTGTCAGGTGGGCGGTGTGTACAAAGGCCAAGCGCTGGCCGTTCGGAAATGGCAAAAAACCAACGCGGACGTCGGCAGTTCAACTCTGGCTGAAGGGAACGAGACGATCTGCAGGATCAATCCTGGCTTCGCTGTCCAGTTCGATGGCAATCTGCGTACAGACCGCACGGCACAAGGTCGCGACGCGTTCACTTTGCAGCCGGTAATAGATCTGATTGCCCTCGCGCCGCTTGGACAACACGCCGCAGCGATACAGGGTGGCCAGGTGCTGAGACATATTGGGCTGGGTGGTCTGGACAAGCGACAACAACTCAGTGACGTTTTTCTCGCGGTCGCACACGGCACTAATGATCTTCAGTCGAACCGGGGTGGACAACACCGCAAACAGTTCAGCGGCGGACTCGAAGACACGGTCCTTGGTGTCCAGGTCGTCCTGATCAACGGAGGCGGACATGTTGGTTGAAGGGTCCAGCAAGAGGTGTGAAGGTTTTCAACGGTGTGGCAGGGCCATCGACATTCAACGCCCGTCCTGCTCTTCCATGAGCAGATACGTGTTGTAGGCGTTCATGCGGTTGGCCGCGGTGAACAGGGGCATGCCTTCGAATCGCGACCAATCGACGCGTGCATAGGCTTCGTCGAACGGGTCGAGATCATGAGCGGCCTGGCCCATGGTCTGGCGCAGATACGCCAGATAGTCACGCGTGAAGCGCAGATCGGCGGCAGGTGTCACCGAAACAGGCCCATGGCCGGGAATCATAAGTCTTGGCTGTAGCGCCGAGATCCGGTCGATGGCCGCAATCCAGGCCCGGCTGTCCGCCTTGCCGACGAAGGGAATACGGCCGCGAAAGACCAGGTCGCCCACAAACAGCACACCTCGATCAGGCATGTGCACGGCCAAGTCTTCGTCGGTGTGCGACGGACCGACATGATGGAGCACAAACCGGGTCGTGCCGATGCGCAACTCCACGTCACCTTGACCACGGATCCACACATCAGCCGGCAGCACGGCCGTGTGTTCATCCACCCACGGAAACAGTTCGGTGCGGCTGGCCTCGAGTCGCAGACGAGCCGTTTCACTGTTGATGTAGTCCAGCGCCCCTTCATGAGCGACGATCTGCGCTCCGGCAGCCTTGAACACCTGCAGGCCGTAGATGTGGTCGGCGTGGTAGTGGGTCGCGACGACGTAGCGGATCGGCAGCTCGGTACGCTTGCGTATCTCGGCCAGCAGTCGTTCGGCCAGGGGCGGTGAGCCCAGCGCATCGACGACCAGCACGCCTCCATCGGCAATTACGAAGGCTGCGTTGCTGATGAAATTCTGGTTTGCGGCAGAACCCATGGCCGCTTCACCCTGCACAAACCAGATGCCTGGGGCCACCTCCACCGGCCGCAGATCAACCGTGGCCTGCGCAATCTCGGACGCAGCAACGACAGGTCGACCTTCAGCGTGCGACACCGCCGGCTGCCCGCTCAGGGCTAACACCCCCAATATGGCAGGGACGAGTCTCCGCAAGATTCGAGCGATGGTCATGACGTGCTGGGATGAACCGCATCTAACCGAGTTGCAACTCGGGATAACGATAAATCAGTATGTATTGATGTACAGAGTAGCATAGCCCACGGCAAACCGCTCCACCACCGAGAAATCCCGGTGACGAGCACATAGTGGTTCACGCACGATCTGCAGCCGCCGCTGTAACGCGCTGGAGCCTCGCCACCACAGTCCCTACATCCGCACCGGCGTCAATCGCCAGCACGGCTGCTCGACACCTATATCCCCTGACCTTCCTGCGGAGGCATACATGTTCCAGATTCAACGTGGCCTGGCGGTCACAGTATTGGCCGGCGCCGCGCTTTGCGCAGCCTGGCCTAGCCTTGCCAACGAGCAGCAGGACCGCCTGCGCCTGCGCGCCTTGGCCGCCACCTGCGCTCACTGCCATGGCACAGACGGTAACGCCGTGCAGGGCCAGCCGCTCGTGCACCTGGCTGGCCTGCCGCAGGATTACCTGCTGACCCAGCTCATGGCGTTCCGGGCCGGCCAACGGCCCGCAACCATCATGCACCAGATCACCAAGGGCTACTCGGTCGAACAGCTCGAGGCCCTGTCCAAGTACTTCTCGACCCAGGCCAAGTAAGCAGCGGGAGCGCTTCACATGCAACGCAGACAGATTCTTCAAGGCCTGATGGCCGGTGGCGTGTTCGGCCTGGCCGGCTGCGCGTCGATGGGCAACAGCGACCCGTCGCGCGCCAAGGTGCTCGTGGTGGGCGGCGGCTACGGTGGCAGCACCGTGGCCAAATACATCCGCGTACTGTCCGACTACCGCATCGACGTGATGCTGGTGGAGCCCAACGCGGCCTTCGTCTCCTGCCCGGTCAGCAACCTCGTTCTCTCGGGCACCAAGACGATGGCGGACATCACGCGCGGCTACGACAAGCTGGCGGGCAAACATGGCGTGCGCATCGTGCGCGACATGGTGAAAAGCGTGGACCCTGCCAAGCGCACGGCTACGTTGGCCGGTGGCACCACGGTGAACTATGACAAGCTGGTGATGTCGCCCGGCATTGACTTCATGTGGGACGCCATCAGCGGCCTGCAGCAGGCCCATGCCGACGGACAGATCCTGCACGCCTGGAAAGCCGGTCCCGAGACGATGGCACTGCGCGCACAACTCGAGGCGATGCGTGATGGCGGCACCTACGCCATATGCATCCCCGAGGCACCCTACCGCTGCCCGCCCGGCCCCTATGAGCGCGCCAGCGTGATCGCAGCCTATTTCAAGCGCAGCAAACCCAGGTCCAAGGTGCTGATCCTGGACGCCAACCAGGACGTCACCTCCAAGGGTCCGCTGTTCAAGAAGGCCTGGAAGGAGATCTACGGCGACATGATCGAATACCGCCCGCAGCACAAGGCCACCGCGGTCGACGGCAAGACCCGCACCGTCAAGTTCGAGGTGCAGGACGACGTCAAGGCCGACGTGCTCAACGTGCTGCCGGTGATGCGCGCCGGTGCCCTGGCGGTGCAGACCGGCCTGGCGAATGCCAACGGCCGCTGGTGCCACACTAACTTCCTGAATTTCGAGTCGACCGTCGCCAAGGACGTGCACGTCATCGGCGACTCGATCCAGGTGGCGCAGGGCATGCCCAAGTCGGGCCATATGGCCAACTCGCACGCCAAGGTGACGGCAGCCGCCATCGTCGCCGAGCTCTCCGGCCTGGAGATCAACCCGCACCCGATGCTGACCAATGTCTGCATGAGCTTCGTCGACGACAAGCACGTCATCCACGTCGCAAGCGTGCACGAGTACCAGGCGCCCAAGAAAAGCTTCTTCACCATCGGCGGCTCAGGCGGCGTGTCTGACGTGCGGTCCGACCTCGAAGCGGCCTATGCCGAAGGCTGGGCGCAGAACATCTGGGCCGACATGCTGGCCTGATGTCCCCCAGGGCCGCGTCCGTGCGCCCACCGGCGCGGTCCGCGGCCCTGAGCCAGATCAATTCGTGCCGGCGCAACATCGCCATCATTGCAATATCAGCAATTGATGATGATGAACGGCACCGAATGGACTGCGGTGCCCCTAGCGGAGCCGTGTGATGAGCCTTGAATCCCTGATGCAGGCCTGGGGCGAAATGCCCACGGTGACACTCGCGGGCACACTCATCGGCATCGCCTTCGGATTCTTTGCCCATCGCTCGCGCTTTTGCCTACGCTCGGCCGTCATCGAATTCGCGCGCGGCAGCCGAGAGGGCAAGCTCACCGTCTGGCTCTTCACTTTCTCAAGTGCCTTGCTGCTCACCCAGGCATTCATCGCCCTGGGCTGGCTGGACGTGAGCGAGGCACGTCAGATCGCGGCGCGCGGCAGCCTCTCAGGCGCGGCCCTGGGCGGCCTGCTCTTTGGTGCCGGCATGATCCTGGCCCGCGGCTGCTCCAGCCGCATGCTGGTGCTGGCAGCGCAGGGCAATCTGCGTGCGCTGCTGTCCGGCCTGGTCTTTGCCGTGACAGCTCAGTCTGCATCCAGCGGACTGCTCTCGCCGCTGCGGCAGAGTCTTTCGGCGCTCTGGACCGTCGACGGCGGTGGCGCGCGCGACCTGCTCGCCTGGTCGGGCCTCGGTCGCGTCGCCGGCATGGCCTTCGCCACCCTTTGGTTGGTGGCCGCGTTCATCTGGGCGCTCCGCCAGCAGGTGCGCTTCTGGGGCTGGTTCGGCGCCATCGGCGTGGGCGTGACGGTGGCCTTCGCCTGGCTGGCCACATTCCAGTTGCACCGCAGCGCCTTTGACAGCGTGGTTCCCGTGCAAAGCCTGAGCTTCACTGGCCCAGCCGCCGACACACTCATGCTGGTGCTGAGCCCGCCGGGCCAGCCGCTCAAGTTTGACCTCGGACTGGTACCCGGCGTATTCATCGGCGCCCTGTTTTCGGCCCTGGTCTGGCGCGAATTCCAGCTCGAGGGCTTCCAAGGCGGCCAGGCCATGCGGCGTTACATCGTCGGCGCCATGCTCATGGGCTTTGGGGGCATGCTGGCGGGCGGTTGCGCCGTCGGTGCGGGCGTGTCCGGCGCGGCAGTGTTCACCATCACCGCCTACGTGACTCTGTCGTGCATGTGGGCCGCGGCCATCGCCACCGACTGGCTGATGGATCGGCGCAGCGAGCTACAACCGGTCGCCCCGCTTCATGGCCAGGGACCGGCGCTGGCCTCGGCGCAGTCGCCCGAGCCGCAGCTTGGTTATGCCAAACCGTGAGACGGCGGCTCAGACGACCCGGCGGCAGAGCGCCACGCCAAACCGCAATTCCTCGACGAATCAGCTGAGGTCCACCTTTGCCCAACCGTCAGGGCGCGGCCCTCTCCGCGGACCTGCATCAGCCACTCGCGACCGTCAGCTCGCTCATTGCGCGATCTGACGAGTGCTCTGGGCCTCAGGCGACGTAGCCAGGATTTCCTTCCATGCCGATCAGGCGCGGCTGGTTGAGCTTGCGCGGAGTGACCCGGCCGCCCTGAGCCTTGAACCAGGTCTCGACCACGTCCCACACCGGATTGTTGCCGGCCTTCGAAGCCTCCTCGGCCACCGGCGCCCAGCCGGCCACCTTGTAGCTCTTGCCCGCCTCGATCAGCTTGCCGGCGATGCGCATGTCGCTGATGCGGCTGCCCATCTTGGCGGTCGGGTCGATGGCATAACTGAGCCCGCCCACACGCACCATGTCGCCGCCCTGCTGGTAATAGGGGTCGGGATTGAAGAGGTTGTCGGCCACATCCTCCAGGACCGTCTTGATGGTGTCGCCGCTCATGGGGGTGACAGTGGCGTAGGGGTAAGTGATGGCCAACTGGTCCATCATCAGCTCGCGCGTGATCACATCGCCCGGCAACAGGCTGGTACCCCAGCGGAAGCCAGGCGAGAAGGCGATCTCGGCCCCCTGCACGTCCATCAGCGCGTCACAGATGAGTTGGTCCCAGCTGCCGTTGAAGTTGCCACGGCGGTAGAGCAGGCCGTCGGTGACCGCGAGCTTCTCGTTCAGTTTGCCCAGGTAGGGCGCACGGATCTTGTCGATCAGCGCCTGCATGGTGGGGTCGGCCGGCAGGGCGTTGGCAAAGACAGGCAGGAGCTTGAAGCGGAAGTCGGTGACCTTGCCGCCCTTGACCTCGAAGTCCATCACGCCGAGGAACTTGCCGTTGCTGCCGGCGTTGGTGACCAGTGTCGTGCCGCCAGCATTCTTTACCGGAATGGCCACCGGCACGCCGTCATGGGTGTGGCCGCCGAAGATGGCATCGATGCCGCGCACGCGACTGGCCATCTTGAGGTCCACGTCCATGCCGTTGTGACTGATGACAACGACGACCTGCGCGCCCTTGCCGCGCGCCTCGTCGACCATCTTCTGCATGTTCTCGTCCTGGATGCCAAAGCCCCAGTCGGCGACCATGTAGCGAGGGTTGGCGATGGGCGTGTACGGAAAGGCCTGGCCGATGATGGCGCAGGGCACACCGTTGATGGTCTTGATCACATAGGGCTCGAAGACCGGGTCGCCAAAGTCGTTGGTCTTGATGTTCTGGGCGACGAAGTCCACCTTCCCTTTGAAGTCCTTCTCGACGATCTCCTTCACCCGCTCCATGCCATAGGTGAACTCCCAGTGGCCGGTCATCACGTCCACGCCCAGGGCCTTGCAGGCATCGACCATGTCCTGCGCGTTGGTCCACAGCGACGTGGCCGAACCCTGCCAGGTGTCTCCACCATCCAGCAGCAGCGCACCCGGGCGGCTCGCCTTCATCTGCTTGACCAGCGTCGCCAGGTGCGCGAAGCCGCCAACCTTGCCCCATTGACGCGAGGCGGACTCGAAGTCAAGGTAGGTGTAGGCATGGGCCAGATCGCTGCCCGCGGCAATGCCGGCCTTGTCCAGCAGGTGCTTGCCCACCAGGTGTGGCAACTGGCCCTTCATGCCGCTGATGCCCAGGTTGACGCTGGGCTCGCGGAAGTGGATGGGCAGCAGTTGCGCATGGCAGTCCGTCATGTGCAGGAAGCTGACGTTGCCGAAGCGCGGCAGATCGTAAATCGCCTTGTTGGCTGTGGCGGCATCCGCCGTGGCATGGCGGGACAGACCCATGCCCGCCACCGAGGCAGCACCCAGTACCTGCAAGAACTCGCGTTTGCTCAGATTCATGAATCAGCGACTACTTATATAAAGAAGCCAAGAAAACCCGCAAAATGAAACTGGTGCGGGTGGAGAGGTAGCCCGGGTGATGCACCGGGGCCACAGGAATCACTGGTTGACGGGCGACTTCGGATCGAGCAGCAGAGCCATCAGGTCCTTCAGCTGGTGTTCGTCCAACAAGTGCTTGTAACCGAAGCGCGGCATGTTTGAGCAGGCGTTGTAGGCCCGGGCATTGACGAGCTTGCCCCAGGTGTATTCCACGATGGGCTTGGCCTCGGCGCTGTCGGGGTTGGTGACACCGCGAAGTTTGCCGTAGTTGTATAGGCTGGGGCCGATGGTGCCGTAGCTGATCTCGGCCTTGCTGATCTGATGGCAGTTGTAGCAGTTGCCGCCATTGGCCTTGGGCTCGGCGCTCTTGTCGGTCCAGGTCATGCCACGGCCGTCTTGGGCCAGCTTTTCACCGCTCTTGAAATCACCCAGGTATTTGCCATCTGCCGGCGGCTTGATGGTGGCCAGGGCAGCAGCCTCGATGGCCTTGGTCTGACCCTCGCTGGGCTGAGCGCCGAGCAGATCGGAACAGACCTGGTTGGCCATGTCCTGGTTGAGACGGTCGACCTTGGCGATGCCCTCGTCGCGGAAGCCGGCGTGGATCATGGCCTTGGCCTGAGTGTCGAGATCGGCGCTGCTGGGCGCAGAAGAACAGGCCACAAGGCCCGCGGCGGCGAGACCGAGCAGGCCGGATGTCACCAAAGGTCGACGGGAGACGGCGCTGCGGATGCTGGAAGTGGTACGTGCAGTCATGCTGGGTTCCCTCGACATTCAGCGCTTGATGGCCGGCGCGACCGACGCCGCACCCTTGGCATTGACACCCATGTACGTGGACAGGGCGATGGTCAGGTCCGACCCGAAGCCGGGGTAAGGGAAACGTTGCTGGCGGAAGCAATCGTTCAGGCGCAGCTGCATGCTCCACATCTGGCCATTGCTCACCCGGTAGGCCGGCCATGCCGCGAAACCGACGCCGTCGCCCGGGTTCTTGGTCAGGTTGGGCAGGTCCTGCAGGCGAATACGTTTGCCTTCGTCGCCATGGCAGGAGGCGCAAGAGAAATCATGCGACCCGCCACGGTAGAAGAAGGCGCGCTTGCCCAGTTCGTACATGCGCTGCTCCTGCGCATGGGCCTGGGACAGGTTGAAGCGCATCCCACGGGACTCACCGGCGATCCAGGTCGCCAGAGCGGTCACGTTGGCCATCTCGCCACGTCCGAACGGGGTCTTCTCGATCTCTGCAGCGTTGAACCCCTGCAGGGTGGCCATGCAGCTCACCAGGCGCGACTCCAGGTCCTGGACTCGGCCGGTGTCCGCGAAATAGCGGGGCAACTCGACAAATGCCCCCTTGAACACGCCCGCACCCTTGCCGAGGTCGCACTGCTCGAGGCTCACGTTCTTGGGGCCGCGCTTTTGCTTCCAGAGGTCTTCACCTTTGGCTTCAAAGAGTTCGGCAGGGTTGCCATCAGCCAACATGGCGCGATATTCGGCAATGCCATCGGCGGCGCTTTTCTGCGCCTGTACCGGGGCCGCGACAGCGGCCAGCGCCGCAGACGCCAGGGCGCCGGCGAGGCGGGCGTTCAACAGGGACATGGGATCGTCTCCAAGTTTGGTATGTGTACCCAGATACTGCCTAACCTGGCGAACAGGTCAGCGCGGCAAGCTACCGTCAGGCCGAAAAACCAAGCTGCCGGCTGGAAGCAGGCCCATGTGCCTGCAATAAACCATGGCGCAGCAGGCGTCGAGTCCGGCGCACCTTGACGTCGCGCGGCCCGCCCAGCTCAAGACACCGTGGCTTCGTCGGTGCGCTTGTCGCCCTTGCTGTCGGTCCAGGTCACTGCGATCTTGTCGCCAGCCTTGGCGCCCTTGACGAAGAACTGCAGGAACGGATTCTTGGACACGGCCGGGCCCCACTGGGCAGTCATGACCGGCTTGCCGTTCAGGGCCGCACTGACTTCCTGGATGAACCAGGCCGGAATGAGCTTGCCCGCGCTGTCCTTGCGCTGGCCGGTTTCCATCTCGTGGCTCATGAGGACGCGGACGGTGCACTTGTCGCCCTGGGCCTGGGCACGGATGCGCATGGGATCTGCCATGGTGTTTCCTTTGAATATGCTGCTGAATTGAGGGGAATGAAATCAGGAGTTGGAGGGGTACTTCGACGATCCCACCACGGCCTAGCCTGCTGGCCCGGCCGGCTCGGCAGGCGGGCAGGCGTCCGCAGGGACGCCTGCCCGTCCTGCCTCAACCACCACAGCCACCCAGGGTGACCTTGATTTCCTTGCCGGAAAACAGCGCCTTGCCGTCAGCCATGATGGCCACGGCATAGACGTTGGAGGACTGGCCCATCTTCACGCGGGTGGAGAAGTTGGCTTCGACCGCATCGCTCACGTCGAAGGCAGCGGTCAGGATGCTGGGGTTCTTTTCGACCAGCACGAGCAGGCGCTTCACACCGGGCAGGCTGGTGGACACACCCACGGGCACCACGGCGCCGTTTTCGGCGATGTCCGGCCCCGTCATGGTGACGTCCTTGCTTTCGACCGGAACGGCCGAACCCAGGGCTTTCATGGCTTCAGCCATGGTCTTGGCATCAAAGGCGGCCTGCGACCAGGCGGCCTGGGCGGCTTCGGGCAGCAGGCCCAGACCAGCCAGCAGGCCGGCCACTCCGGCACTGCGAACGAGCATGTCGCGACGAGATTGCATGGGGTTTCTCCTAGGGATTCGGGATGCAGGCCGGCAATGGTCGGCCGACCTGATCAGGGACGCGAGCTTAATGATTCCTGTGCCAAGGCGATGGCGCAGGCCTACTTTTTGGCGCCGGCGGCCAGCCAGGCGGCGATCTGGTTCAACTCGGCCTCGGGCAGGTTCTGCTCGGGCATGGGGATGGCTCCCCAGACACCGCTGCCGCCAGACTTGATCTTGCCGGCCAGATAGGCCACTGCGTCCGGTCGCTGACCATGTTTGGCAGCCACGTCCTTGAAGGCCGGGCCCACAAGCTTGGCATCGATTGAATGACAGGCCAGGCAACTGTATTTGCCCAGCATGGCCAGGGTGGAGGCGTTGTCGCTCCCACCCGCCTTGGCCACGGCCACCTTGACGGGCGGCTGCGGCGCGCCTGCAGGCCGTGTGGTATCCGCACCATGTTGGGCGCCGACCATGCGATTCTGTTCGGCCAGGTTGCCGTGGGCATTGCGGGCGTAGTCCGGCAGCATGGAGGCCACCTTGGGCTCGGTGACGCAGTTGCTAATGCAGGCCACGGACTGCACGTCGGGCTTGCCCGCAGTCTTGAGCGCCTTGCCCGGCCACAAGCCGTGGTCCAACGTCATGCCATTGCGATTGGGCATGCGGGACTGGGCCTCGGCCATGGTCTTGTCGGACAACACGAAGTTGTCCGGCACGATGCCGCCCATGTTGAGCAAATACGCCAGTACAGCATAGACCTCGTCGGTCTTGAGCGACTTGGGTGCCGTCCAGGGCATGGCGCGGTTGATGTAGTCCCACAGCGTGGAAACGCTGGAGACCTTCATCAGCGTGGTGCGGCCCGGGAAGGACGGATCCAGCAGCTTGGCGACACGGCCGGTCTTGATGTCCTCGGCGGTGGTGCCGCCGACCAGCGGCGAGAACACCTCGTTGGACTCGCCAAAGATGCCGTGGCATTGAGCACACTTGGCCTCCCACACATCCTGACCCTGGGCCACGCTGCCCGCCCCCTTGGGCAGGCCCTTGAAGTCCGGGCGGACATCGATGTCCCACGCTGCGATCTCCTTGGGCGTGGCGGGACGGCCAATACCTGGAAAAGCGTCAACGGCAGGCACGACCGGGGCGGCCGCCAGGGCCGGCAGCACGAGCGTCAGGGCGAGCAGCGACCCAGCAGCGAGCGCACGGGCCATCTCACGAGACCTGGACATTCTTCACCTCGCCGCTTTCCTGCACCATCCACGACTGGATGGCGTTGTTGTGATAAATCGAGCGCGTGCCGCGGACCTCGCGCAGTTGCCGGTAATTGGGCTGGACATAGCCGGATTCGTCGGTGGCCCGGCTCTGGATGATGGCCGGCCGACCATCCCACACCCAATCAATGTTGAAACGGGTCAGCGCCTTGCTGTGCACTGCGCCTTCCAGGCGCGCCGGGCGCCAGTTGCGACCGCCATCGACCGACACGTCGACCTTCTTGATGCGTCCGCGGCCCGACCAGGCCAGACCGGTGATGTTGTAGAAGCCCTTGTCCAGCAGCACCTGGCCGCCCGAGGGCGTGGTCACGACGCTCTTGCATTCCTGCAGCGAGGTGTACTGCCGATGCAGGCCGCTGGGCTGCAGGTCGATGTAGTGCACCGCCTCGTCCTTGGCGCCATAGGGCATGTCGCCCACCTCGATGCGGCGCAGGTACTTTACCCAGCTCACGCCCTGCACGCCGGGTACCACCAGACGCAGCGGATAGCCGTTCTCGGGGCGCAGCATTTCGCCGTTCTGGCCATAGGCGATGAACACCTCACCACTCTCCACCAGTTCCATCGGCACGGTGCGGGTCATGGAAGAACCGTCGGCCCCTTCGGCGAGCACATAGCGGGCCTTCTTGTAGTCGACGCCACACATGTCGAACAAGATCTTCAGCGGCACACCGGTGAACTCGCTGCAGCTCACCATGCCGTGGGTGTACTGCACCGTCGGCACGGCCACATTGCCCCATTCGACCGCCGTGTTGGCACCACATTCGATGAAGTGGAAACGCGACACGCTGGGCAGCCGCATGATCTCGTCCATCGTGAAGACCTTGGGGGTCTTCATCAGCGAGGGATCGGAGCCATTGAGCATCAGGCGATGTTTGGAGGGATCGATGTCCCACCAGCCCTGATGGTGACGCTCGAAGTGCAGGCCGCTGGGCGTCACGATGCCGAACAGCGACTGCAGCGGGCAGAAGGAGACCGACGCCTGAGTGGTCTGGGTCAGGCCGGGACTTTGGCGGCGCTGAACGTTGGACTCGTACTTCGACGGCTTGCCATAGCCGCTGTCTGCTGCCACGCCCTGACCCAACCCCCTGCTGTGTTCCGGCAGTTCCAGGATGTTGGGATCGCCTCCCTCGGCAGGCACCGGGTTGCCCTGGGCCAGGGCGAGTGGCGCGGCACCGGCAGCAGCAGCGCCAGCAAAGGCGCGGCGGATGAAGTCGCGCCGGCCTGCGCGCGCTTCCGCGAAGACCGTACGCACTCCCTGGGCGTCGATGAAGTTCTCGGGCGCCTTCTGCAGGCGACCGGCAACGGAATGATCGGACCGGGATGACAAGAGGGACTCCTCAAGCTGGCGTGTGAGTCGGTGGGGCAGAGTGGCAGTGATGATGCACCCCGCCGCGGGAGACGATGCGCGAGGGCGCCGCCCAATCACATTCGTCATGACGAATATTATTAAACATTCATGTAGTAAATTACAGTACAAACACCAATTGCCTGACGTCCCCTCGCATCAATACCCATTGAGGTATGACAATGCAGGCCAGCGATCCGGGCAGTGCAATGTGTGCTCCCACTTCAACTCCGGAGCCCGACATGCACGCACTCAAGGATCTCTTCACCTCGGATGTCGGTCTGATGAGCCTCTCGGGTATCGCCTTCATGCTGGGCATGGCCGTGTTCTTCATCAGATATTTCCTGCGCCATATCCAGGAGGATGCAGAACGCAGCCGCCGCCAGTCAGCCTGAACCTGCCCTCCAGTCCAGACGACTCCACTCAAGCCCTTGACCAGCCGATGAACCACACCTCGCGCCTTGACCATCAGATCGCCACACGCCGACTCGCCCTGCAATCCACATTCACGGCAAGCTTGGCCTTGCTGGGTCTGGTCGCTTTCGCCGGGAAGGCGCAGGCTCAAGGTGGCTTGTCGGTGACGTTGGACGTCGCCCGCAAAGAACACGCCGCTGGCCGTGTGACCTTGATCGACATCCGCGAATCCGAAGAACACGCCACCGGCGTGGCAGAGGGCGCACACCTGCTGCCCATGAGCCAATTGCGCCAACGCCTGGGTGAAATCCCCAGGGATCAGTCGGTGCTGCTGGTATGCAACACCCAGAACCGCTCCGGCAAGGTGGTGGCTGCCTTGCGTGAGCGCGGCTACACCAACGTGCGGTTTGTCGAGGGCGGCATGAGCGAGTGGGCCCGCCGCCGCTGGCCGCTGGTCAAGCCGGGGTCGACTGGCGCAGCCAAGCCGTGAAGCGGGCGTAGTCCATGGCCCCCGTGGCGCGGGCAATCTCGCGCCCGCCCCTGAAGATCGCCAGCGTGGGAATACTGCGGATCGCGTGACGTGTCGCCAGGTCGACCGCCTCGTCGGTGTTGACCTTGGCAAAGCGCATCGCGGGCTCCAGTTCCCGTGCAGCCCGCTCGAACACCGGCGCAAAGCCGCGGCACGGACCGCACCAAGGGGCCCAGAAGTCGACCACCAAAGGGGTATCTGCATTCGCCGCATGACATTCGAAGGTGCTGCTGTCCAGCGCCAGCGGGTGGCCGGTGTACAGCAACTGGCCACACCGGCCGCAGTGGGCCTGCGCCACGGCGCCCGCGCCGACTCGGTTGGTCGCCTGACAGTGCGGGCAGACGGTGGTGGCAGGACGAGCGCTGTTGTTCATGACGATGACTCCATCGGCGTGGCGAAATATCACTTCATACCTGTGGCTGTATCAGCCAAAAATCAAGCCTCCGCGCAGGCAAGCCGCAGCCAGCAGGGCCAACGCGCAGGCCCGGGCCGAGAACAGCCAGCGCCAGACCAGCCGGCCGGGAACAAACCCCACGCCTCGCACAAAGCCGGCACTCATGGCCCACAGCAGAAGCAGCGTCAGGCCATGATCAGCCCTTGCGCCCCCCGCCCGCACCATCAGCCAGGGCCAGGCCGTGCCCCCCAGCATGATGGCCACTGCAACCATGAGACTGGGAAGATGCACGGTGGTGGCTGGCGACCGGGCGGAGTGCGTCGTCGAAGCGGCGTTGTCGTCCATGGCAAGCAGCGGAGGTGGGTGGTTCACGGCTGGCGCTCCTGCGGCCCAGCACCCCCACCGGCGGCCAGGCGGCCGTCCTCGTTCTCACCCCACATCGCGTTCAAAACCGCCAGCAGGACGGCGAAGCCGACCCCCAGCACCCAGGCGAAATACCACATGCTTGCTCCTTGCAAGTTGTCCGGGCAGCGCTGTGCCCTGAAATGGGAAGTGTCAGTAGTCAGAGCTGCAAATTGCAAAGAGGCCCGTCTTGACGGGGCGATGTGGGTGAATGCCGATGGCCAGAACTCCCGAAGTCAGCTGTAATAGGCGCTGATTTCTGGGAGTTGTGGCCCTCGATGAAC
>JBEEJN010000044.1:0-48294 GCA_041169165.1 Pseudomonadota bacterium | reverse complement strand
ATCGAAGTGAACTTCACTTCTTACCGTGAGCGTTGCAACATCCCAATCCTGTCGGATCAGAACATCATCCAGGCTTCCCGCCTTCCAACGCCCACGCTTATCGGCTGTTACTTGTTAAAGAGCTTTTGACACCAAAACCCAGCGGATTTTGATTTCATTTCTCTGCTGCGCCGCATTCATATTGCCTGCGTCATCAGCGGAGCCCGCAATCTTAGCAGCACTTTCTCGGGTGGCGCAAGAGGTATTTGAGACGTGAGGAGTTTTTCTCAGTCGCTCCCACACGCTACGAAGACCAACCAGTTTGGTCTATGCAGTTTCGGCCGCAACACGACAGCGTCGGCGGTCGCCACCCCGAGTGATCGAGCGGCAGTCCCGAAGGCTGCCGCATGCTTGCGGGCACTGACGGCGCGACGGTCTCACTCGAGCCGCAAGCCCTGCTGGTCGACGACCTTCTTGTAAACGTCGAATTCAGCCTTGATCTGAGCCGCAAACTGTTCCGGCGTATTGGCCACCACGACTGAACCGGTGTCATCAATGCGCTTCTTCACGTCGGGCAGTTCGAGTGTCCGGCGCACGGCGTCGTACACCTTGTCGACGACTTCGCGCGGCATTCCCTTGGGTCCATAGACCCCGTAGTAAGCCATGCGATTGACGGGCTCAAGGCCCACTTCCTTGAAGGTGGGCACGTTGGGAAGCACCGCTAGCCGCTGCGGCGCCGCGACCACGATGGGGATGAGACGGCCATCCTTGATGAAGGGAAGGGCCGAGGGCAGGTTGTCGAAGATCATCGGGACCTGGCCGGCCACCGTGTCGTTGAGCGCCGGGCCCGCCCCGCGATACGGGATGTGGGTGACGAACACGCCCGCCAGACTCTTGTACAGCTCCATCTGCAGATGGCCGATGCCGCCTGTGCCGGAACTCGAGTAGCTGTAGCGCCCCGGGCTCTTCTTCAGGATCTCGACAAAGGTCTTGTAGTCGCGCGCCGGAAATCCCGGATGCACGGCGATCACGTTGGGTGTGGCCGCCATGTTGATGATGGGCGTGAAGTCGGTGAGCGGGTTGTAAGGCGTCTTGGGATTGATCGCCGGATTGGCTGCCGTGGTCGACACCGTTGCTACGCCCAGCGCGTAGCCATCCGGCGCGGACCTGGCGGTGTCATTGGCGCCCACGATGCCGCCACCGCCGGCCTTGTTTTCCACCACCATGGGCTGCCCCAGGTTCTGCATGATCTTGTCGGCAACGGTGCGGGCAATGATGTCCGTCGTGCCGCCCGGCGCAAACGGCACGACCAGTTTCACCGGTCGACTGGGATAGGCCTGAGCGTTGGCCGGCACGGCGGCCACGAATTGGCCGGCGACTGCGACGCCCCCGACGAGCAGGCGCACAAGAAAACGACGATGCATGACAAGACACTCCGGATCGGCGACCCACCCACGGCAGGCAGGTCCATGAATCCATGCTACAGCGCCCCCCGCAAGGACCAACAGCCGGTGCGACCCGGATGGACACCACCTCGTCGCCACGTCGGCCATACGTTAGCCTTCCCCCAATGTCTCACCCCGCACTGGCCCTGCTGCCCGACTTCCTGCTCATCGTGCTCGGGTTCATGGTCTGCAGATACACATCGCTGGACCGCAGCGTCTGGTCCGGCACCGAGCGATTGGTGTACTGGCTGCTATTTCCGGTGCTGCTCTTCACCTCCATCGTCAAGAGCCCGCTGGCACTGCAGTCCGACCTGGCACTGGCAGGCGCCGGCATGATCGTCACGGTCGCAGGTTTCCTGCTCGCCGCTGCATTGCGCCACCTGCCCGGCGTGGATGCCCACCGTCAGGCGAGTGGCGCTCAGGTCGCCTTCCGCTTCAACTCCTATGTCGCTCTGGCCATGGCCGAGCGGATCGGCGGCGCCCAGTCGCTCGCCTGGATCGCGCTGCTGGTGGCCGTGTGTGTGCCGCTGTGCAACGCCGGCGCGGTCTGGTCGCTGGCACGCCATGGTGGCCAGGACACCTGGCGAGAACTGGCACGTAACCCGTTGATCCTGGCCACTCTGAGCGGCCTGCTGGCCAATCTTGCCGGCCTGCACCTGGCGCCGGTGGTGGACCTGACGCTCACCCGCATCGGCTCGGCAGCTCTGCCGCTCGGCTTGATGGCGGTTGGCGCCGGGCTGCAACTCGGCAGCCTGGCGGTGGCGCCCCGACTGGCGGGTGCGCTGCTGGGCATCCGCCACCTGGCGCTGCCAGCCATCGGACTGGCGCTGGGCCTGCTGCTGGGTTTGCCGCACGGCCAGGCGCTGGTGCTGGCCACGTTTGCCGGCATGCCCACGGCATCGAGTTGCTACGTGCTGGCGGCACGCATGGGCGGCGATGGCCCCTATGTCGCAGGCCTGGTCACGGCATCCACCCTGATCGGCATGCTGAGCCTGCCGCTCACACTGGCCGCCTTCGGCTGGCTGCGTTGACCCGGCGCCGCGCGGCCGCTTCGTCCGGCGTGATCGGAGCGGTCGACAACCCCGGTCAGCCGCGCTGCGCCAAGGCCCAGTCGATGTGTTCCCCCACCAGTTCGTCGGCCTGTGCCCGCGCCTCGTGCAAGGCCTGCGCCACGGCCGGGTCGGCATGCTCGCGCCAGCTGTTGCCCAATGCGACCGCCAGATTGCGCCGCCACCGTCGCCAGCCAATGCGGCGGATCGCACTGCCTTCGGTCAGGCGCAGGAAGTCCGCCTCGCTCCAGCGCCACAGCGCCAGCAGTTGCGGCGTATCCAGTGCCGGGCGCACGTCGAAATCGGCCAGCGTGGCCGGCCGGGCGTATTTGTTCCAGGGGCAGGCCAACTGGCAGTCGTCGCAACCGTAGATGCGTGCGCCCAGCGCAGCGCGCAAGGGTAGCGGGATGGGCGCGTCCGACTCGATCGTCAGATAGCTGATGCAGCGCCGCGCGTCGAGCCTGTAGGGCGCCACGATGGCAGCGGTCGGGCAGGCCGTGAGGCAGGCGCTGCACTGGCCACAGTGGGCACTGACTGGCGCCGTCGGTGGCAAGGCGAGGTCGACATGGATCTCGCCGAGGAAAAACATCGACCCGCCCTCGCGCGCCAGCACCAGGGTGTGTTTACCGCGCCAGCCCAGACCCGAACGTGTCGCCAGTTCAGCCTCCAGCACAGGGGCGGAATCGCAGAACACGCGGTGGCCGAACGGCCCCACCAGGCCGGCCAAGCGGTCGGCCAGAGCCTGCAGACGCTGGCGCAACACCTTGTGATAGTCCCGGCCGCGGGCGTAGATCGACACCACCGCCGCGCCCGGCACAGCGCTGCGAGCGTGTTCGATCGCACGCCAGTCGCTTGTCGCGCAGGTTGACCTTTCGGCCTGTTCCGGTTCATCTGCAGCATGCAGCGCACTGGCGGCGGCGGGCGTCGGACGCGCAGCGAGCAGCCGGTCGCGCGGCAGATAGTCCATGCGTGCGGTGATCACGCTGATCGTGCCTGGCACCAGTTCAGCCGGTCGCGCACGCTTGAGGGCGTGACGCGCCATGTAGTCCATGCTGCCGTGAAAGCCAGCCTGCAACCAGGCGCTCAGGCCAGGCTCGGCGCTCGCCAGGTCCACCCCGGCCACGCCGATCTGGGAAAATCCCAGCTCATGGGCCCACGCTCGCAGCCGCTGCATCAGTTCGTCAGCCGACAGTTCGGCCGACACCCTGGCCGACAACCCGGCCGCCATGGGCAACGTCACCCCGTGTCCGCCACCCCGGCCCGCCTCGGGCGCTGCCACTGAGATGGGCGCCGGGTGCTCAGGGCGAGGGGGACCACACGACATGCCCGGATTGTAGAAAGCCCCCATTGACCGCCCTCGATTCGACCGAATCCTCATCCAGCGCGCCGGCCGCGCGCCGCAGCGGCACCCAGGCGCCAACATCAGCGCCCACATCGGCGCTCGAATCGCCGCCCACCTCGGTGCCAGCAATCGAGCTGCGATGGGCGGACGAAGCCGCTGCGGCCGCTTGCGCCATGCGCCTGGCCGCCCGGCCCGGCCTGCGCGGCGCCCACATCGACCTGCACGGTCAGCTCGGCGCCGGCAAGACCACCTTCACCCGCCACCTGCTGCGCGCGCTGGGCGTGGCCGGGCGCATCAAGAGCCCGAGCTACACCATCGTCGAACCCTACGATCTGCCCGGCACCGGGGCCACGACAGCAGCGAATGCCTGGCATTTCGACTTCTACCGCTTCGTCGACCCGCAGGAATGGGAGGACGCCGGCCTGCGTGATCTGTTCGCCAGCCCCGGTCTCAAGCTGGTGGAATGGCCCGACCGCGCCGCTGGCCTGCTGCCGCAGCCCGACCTGACACTCACCTTGACCATTCGGGCCGACGGCGACGAGCGCGTGCTGGCAGTGCGCGCGCACAGCCCGCGCGGCCTCGACCTGTTGCTCGCCTTCACATGACCTCCACACCCCGCCACCCCGCCTTGCCGCAGCTCGCCGACGCCTGCGCATCGGCGTCCCCTGACGCCGGCGACCCGCCCGCCATCGCCCGGCGCGCCCTTCTGCACGGCACCGGCGCACTGATCTTCAGCCTGGGTCTGCCCGAGCTCGCCCATGGCACCACCATCGTCGCGGTGCGCGTGTGGCCGGCAGCGGACTACACCCGCGTCACGCTCGAATCGGACACCAATCTGATCGGCCAGCATTTCGTCACCGCCGACCCGCCACGCCTGGTCATCGACGTGGACGGCCTGGAACTCAACAACACCCTGCGCGAACTGGTGGCCAAGGTGCTGCCGGACGACCCGCACATTGCCCGCGTCCGTCTGGGCCAGAGCCAGCCCAATCGTGTGCGCATCGTGCTGGACCTGAAGCAGGTCAGCCGCCCGCAGGTGTTTGCGCTCGCCCCCATCGCACCCTATCGGCACCGGCTGGTGTTCGACCTCTACCCGTCGGCTGCGCCAGGTGCGGCGGCAGACGCCGTTGCCGCACTGCGCCCCCCGCTCGCCGCCGCGTCGCCCACGGCCAGCAGCCCCGGCCCCGCCGTGCCCCCGCTTGGGTCGCCCCGCCCGCCCAGTCCGGCCGGCGCTGACACGGCACCGGCGGCCAGCACGCCCCTGCGCGGCGGTGACGCCACATTGCCGCGCAGCGACGATGACGTGATGAGCCTGCTGGCCCAACAGCGTGGGCCGGGCGGACCTGGGGCCGACGGCGCGACAGATGCCGCGTCGGTCTACGCCCAACCGGGCGCCTCATCCATCGCCTCACCCATAGCGTCACCGATCACCTCGCCGATCTCGCCGCCCCTGACGCCCCCCGCCGCGTCACCCGGATTGGACCCATCTGCACCACCCCGTGTCGACGCACCCGCCACCGGCCGGCGGCGTGGCCCAGCCCCGCCCCCAGCCGCGGCAGACCCCGCCGCCACCGCCCAGCGCGCCGATCCGCGCCGCCCGGTACGGCCGGCCGCACGACTGCTCATCGTCGCCATCGACCCGGGCCATGGCGGCGAAGACCCGGGCGCGACCGGTCCGACCGGCCTGCGCGAAAAAGATGTGGTGCTCGCCATCGGCCGCCAGTTGGCCGAACGCATCAATGCCCGCCCGGGCATGCGCGCCGTGCTCACCCGCGACGCCGACTATTTCGTGCCGCTGTTCGAGCGTGTGCGCAAGGCGCGTGGCGCGCAGGCCGACCTCTTCATGTCCATCCACGCCGACGCCTTCATCCGCCCGCACGCGCGCGGCGCCTCGGTCTTCGCGCTGTCGCAATCCGGCGCCAGCAGCGCCACCGCGCGCTGGATGGCCCAGCGCGAGAACCTGTCGGATGCCATCGGCGGCATCAACATCGTCGACAGCCGCGACCGCGCCTTTCTGCAGACCCTGCTCGACATGAGCACCACCCGCCAGATCAAGGACAGCATGAAACTGGGCAGCGAGCTGCTCGGCCATATCGGCCGGGTTGGCCAACTGCACACCGGCCGGGTCGAGCAAGCCGGCTTTGCGGTGCTCAAGGCGCCGGACATCCCGTCCATCCTGGTCGAGACCGCCTTCATCTCCAACCCGCTGGAAGAAAAACGCCTGCGCAGCGAGGCCTACCGCAGCAGCCTGGTCAACGCGATGGAGGGTGGCATCACCCGCTACTTCGCGCGCAACCCGCCGCTCGCCCGCGGCGGCACGCTCTGAACAAGTCAGCCCACGCCCAGCCGCCGGACAGCCCGCCGCGACGGCGAGAAGGAACTCAGGTCGCTGCGCGCCCGCGCAGCCGGGAACGCAGCGCCCCACCCAGGGCCAGCACGCCGGGGATGAGGATCATGGCCCAGATGATCTTTTCCAGATTGGCCTTGACCCAGGGGATGTTGCCGAAAAAGTAGCCGGCCAGCACCAGGCTCGTCACCCACAGCGTGCCGCCGGTGATGTCCCAGAAGGTGAAGCGCGCGCGCGTCATGCGTGCCACGCCGGCCACGAAGGGCGCGAAGGTGCGCACGAACGGCATGAAGCGCGCCAGCACCAGCGTCAGCCCGCCCCACTTCTCGTAGAAAGCATGGGCTTGCTCGAAGGCCTGCTTGTTGAACAGGCGCGAGTTCTCCCACTGGAACACGCGCGGCCCGAAATAGTGGCCGATGGTGTAGTTGGTCTGGTTGCCCGCCACCGCCGCCACCAGCAGCAGCGCCAGCGACAGCGGCAGGCTCATCAGCCCGGTGCCGCACATGGTGCCCACCACGAAGAGCAGCGAGTCGCCCGGCAGGAAGGGCATCACCACCAGCCCGGTCTCGACGAAGATGATGAGAAAGAGCAGCGCGTAGACCCACACGCCGTACTGGGCGACGAACTCGGCCAGGTGCCGGTCGATGTGCAGGATGAAGTCGATGATCAGGGGCAGGATGTCCATGGGGGCGCGATTATCCGGATGCGCAGGCCCCCGCCCGGCCCGCCCGCCAACTCGCTTTGCGCGCTGCGACATCGGCCCGCGACCTGCTGCCGATAATTCCGCCCATGATGATGGAACTCCCGAGCGCCGACACCCGGCCGGACACCCGTGCGGCCGAGACTGAAAAGGATCAGCCCGAGCGCGCCCTGCAGGCGGCCCCGCAGGGTGACGCCGCGCCGCGCCGCCATATTCGCGAGCTGCCCGACGAGCTGATCAGCCAGATCGCCGCCGGCGAAGTGGTCGAGCGCCCGGCTTCGGTGGTGCGCGAACTGGTCGACAACGCCCTGGATGCCGGCGCCAGCCACATCACCGTGCGCCTGTCGGCCGGCGGCGTACGCCTCATCAGCGTCGAAGACGACGGCGTCGGCATCCCGGCCGACGAACTCGTGCTCGCCCTGCGCCGCCACGCCACCAGCAAAATCGCCAATTTGGTCGAGCTGGAAGGGGTGGCCACGCTGGGCTTTCGCGGCGAGGCGCTGGCCGCCATTGCCTCCATCGCCGACCTGGCCCTGGTCAGCCGCAGCGCCGACGCCGGACATGCCACCCGGCTGGACGCGCGCAGCGGCGAACTCAGCCCGGCAGCGCGCGCGCGCGGCACCACGGTGGAGGTGCGCGAACTCTTCTTCGCCACGCCGGCGCGGCGCAAGTTCCTGAAAAGCGACGCCACCGAGCTGGCGCACTGCCTGGAAGCCCTGCGCCGCCACGCCCTGGCGCGCCCGGACGTGGCCTTCACCGTCTGGAACGAGGGCCGGCAGATCGAGCAGTGGCGCGCCGGCGCGCCCGAGCAGCGCTGGGCCGAGGTGCTGGGCGCCGACTTCGTGGCCGCTAGCCGGCCGGTCAGCGCCGAGATCGGGCCGCTGCGCATCAGCGGCCGCGCCGGCCTGCCCGAGGCCGCGCGCAGCCGCTCCGACCTGCAGTACGCCTACGTCAACCAGCGCTTCGTGCGCGACCGCCTGGTCGCCCACGGCGTACGCGCCGCGTACGAGGACGTGCTGCACGGCAGCCGCCAGCCCAGCTACGTCCTGTTCGTCGAGATCGCGCCCGAACGGGTGGACGTGAACGTGCACCCGGCCAAGGTCGAGGTGCGCTTCCGCGACAGCCGCGAGGTGCACCAGGCCGTGCGACGCGCGGTCGAGAACGCCCTCGCACCCTCGCGCAGCGCGGGCGCAGCGTCCGCGGAGACCGCCGCGGCAGCTGCGTCTGGCGCGCCCGTCCCCGTG
Source organism: Pseudomonadota bacterium (assembly GCA_041169165.1). Taxonomy (GTDB): domain Bacteria; phylum Pseudomonadota; class Gammaproteobacteria; order Burkholderiales; family Burkholderiaceae_C; genus Sphaerotilus. The sequence continues at coordinate 40,188 of JBEEJN010000044.1, read as the reverse complement.
CCGAACCCGGCGGCGACCACCCCGGCCGGCCGCGCCCCTGCCGTGGCGGCCCCACCCCCGGGCGCCGCCCGCTGGCATGCAGCGCCGCCGGCCCAGGGCGCCCTGGCCCTGCAGACCGCCGCCTGGCTGACCGGACGCCCGCCCGCGCCCCCGGCCATCGCGCCGGCTGCAGCGCCCGCGACGCGCCCCGCGGCGCCGACTGCACCGCAGCAGATCTCGCCGCCACAGGTCGTCGTGCCGCTGCAGGCCGCCGAGGCCCCGGCCCACTGGACCCGGGCCGTGCAGGCATCACCTGCGCCCGTCTGGCCCGCGGCCAGCACTGCGGCAGCGACCGCGGCAGCTACAGCGCCGGCCAGCTACCCAGCCAGCAACCCGGCCGACACCTCGACCATCACCCCGCCTGCCCCCCAGGCCGTCGCTGCGGCCGATACGCCACCTCATGAAGCCGCCGCCACCCCGCAGGACTGGCCGCTCGGCCGCGCCCTGGCCCAGCTGGCCGGCGTCTACATCCTGGCCGAGAACCGCCAGGGGCTGATCGTGGTGGACATGCACGCCGCCCACGAACGCATCGTCTACGAGCGGCTCAAGGCCAGCGTCGGCCAGGAGCGCATCACGGCGCAGCCCCTGCTCATCCCGCTCACCTTTGCCGCCACGCCCACCGAGGTGGCGCTGGCCGAGGCACACCAGGCCACGCTGGACGCACTGGGCCTGGACGTGGCGCCCATCTCGCCCGGCGTGCTGGCGGTGCGCGCCGTGCCGGCCGCCCTGGGCGACGGCGACGTGGTGGCGCTGGCGCGCGCCGTGCTGGGTGAACTGGCCGAGGTGGACGCCAGCCGTCTGGTGCAGCGTGCCCGCGACGAGATCCTCGCCACCATGGCCTGCCATGGCGCGGTGCGCGCCAACCGCCGCCTGACGATCGAGGAGATGAACGCCCTGCTGCGCGACATGGAAGCCACCGATCGCGCCGACCTGTGCAACCACGGCCGCCCGACCTGGCGCCAAGTGACGATGAAGGAGCTGGACGCGCTCTTCCTGCGCGGCAGATGAAGACATCGTGCCCCCTCCTGGCCGACGCTGACGTCAGCCCCGGGGGCGAATTCAGACGATGTCGCGCATCTGCTCCAGGCTGATGAGCCCAGCGAGCATCTTTTCCACCGCGTCCTGGCGCAGCGAGCGGCGGCCTTCGGTTTCGGCCTGCTGCACGGCCAGGCGCTCGAAATGCCAGGGCGGCGCGCTGGCACGGATGAGTCGGCGCAGCTCGCGGGTGTTGATCGACAACTCGTGCAAGGCCACCCGGCCGCGCCAGCCGGACTGCTGGCATCGTTCGCAACCGGGGCTCTGGTAGCGGCGCAAACGGCCGTCGCGGCCGAAACGATCGATCCACTCGGCACGCAGCGCGGCGCGCGCCTGCTCGAATCGCAGCGGGTCGTCGGCATATTGGCCGTGCAGCACCAGACCCAGCCAGTCGTCGACCTCACCGTCCTTGGCACTGCGGCTCATGCGGCAGTGGCTGCACAGGCGGCGCACCAGGCGCTGGTGATGCACACCCAGCAGACCTTCGGCCAGGTCATGCGCCGGCAGACCCTGTTCGACCAGTCGGCTCACCGCGTCGAAGGCGCTGCGTGCCGGCAGCGCGGCCAGCACCAGCCGGCCGCTGAGCGCCAGCTCCAGCGCCGCGCGCGCCGCGCCGGCGTCGCGCAGCTCGTCGATCAGCACCACATCCGGATCGGCCTCGCGCAGCGCCAGCAGCGCGGCCTCGCAGGCGCCGGGCTGACGGCTGTTGAACTCGCTCTGGCGCATCTCGGGCTGCAGCAGGTGGACCCGCTCCTCGACGCTCCAGACCCGCCGTTCAGGGCGCAGCAGGCTGGACGCCATGGCATGCAGCGTGGTGGTACGGCCGTTGCGCGGCATGCCGGCGCACAGGATCAGGCCCGAGGGCTGCGCCAACAGCCCCTGCAGCAGGTCGAGATCGTCGCCCGCCAGGCCGATCTGGTCGAGCTTGAGCACCCGCGTGCGGGTGGGCAGGTGCAGCACCATGTCCTCCAGCCCGTCCACCGTCGGCAGTGTGACCACCTTGAGGGTGGCGCCAGCACAGTCCTTGAAATCGCGCGGCAGCAGACCGGCCGGCAACACGCGCGAGAGCAGCAGGCGGCCCTGCTGCGGCCGGCGGGTCTCGGTCACGTCCAGTTCGCACAGCGACTTGATGCGCGCCACCAGCGTGGCGCGCCAGGCCACCGGCAGCTCGGTCAGGGGCAGCAGGCGTTCGTCGCAGCGCATGCGCACGCGCAGCGGCTCGTTGTCCGGCCGTACCTCGATGTGCACCGCCGTGGCGTCGCGCTGCAGCGCGTCCAGCAACACCTGGCCCAGGGCCGACACGAGCGGGTTGTCCGATCGGCCGGCGGGTGTGGTCGGCGTCAGCGCGCCCAGGCCGGACACCACGGCCACCATGGGTCGGCCGCTGGCCGCCGATGTGGTCTCGATGCGCACCACCGGCGCCAGCGGCGCCGCAGTGGTGGTCAGGCCCGGCGCACTCGGCGAGGTCGTTGCGCCGGCACCGCTCGACGCGCCGCGCAAGGCCAGCGTCGGCGCCCCTGCAGCCGGACGGGCCGCCGGCGCCGCGTCATTGGCACTGGCCGCGCTGGCACCGCCGGGCAGCTCGGCCAGCGGCAAGGGCTGCGACAGCCCGCCGATATTGCGGTCCTGCACCGCGCGCAGGGCAGCCGCCACGATCGGCCCGTTGGCCGGGTCGAGCCGGCGGTAGGCCGAGGCGATGGCCGGCAACAGTTCAGCCTCGTTGGCCAGGGCCGGTGCGATGGGGCAGCGGGTGAGGCCCTGCAGTTCGTCGATCTGGGCGCGTTTGCCAGGGTCCTGCAGCGCCACCACCAGACGACCACCGCGCTTCATGAGCGGCAAGGCGCGCAGGCGCAGGGCCGCCTTGGGGTCGAGCAGGCGCAGGGCGTTCTCGTCCGGCGAGAAGCGCGCCAGGTCAACCAGCGGATAGCCCATCTTGCGCGCCAGCGCACCCTGCAGGTCGGCGCTGGAGATCAGCTCGCGGCGCAGCAGCAGCTCGCCCAGCGAGAGGTTGCGGTCGGCCTGCTGGGCGCGCAGCGTGTCCTGCAACTGGGCGTCGGTGATGGTGCCCATGGCGACCAGGGCCTCGCCCAGTCTGACCATGGGCATGCGGGCCTGCTGGTCGAGCGCGGCGAGCAGCTGTTCGGCGGTCACCACCTGACGGGCCAGCAGCAAGTCACCCAGGCGTTGCGAGCGCAGCGCCTGCTGCTCACGCGCGACGTCCTCGACCGCGTCCTCGCTGACCGCCTGGTGCTCCACCAGCAGGGCACCGATGCGCTCGCCCATCTCGTAGCTCTCCCAGGCGGTGCGTGGGTAGAAGGTGCGCTGCAAGGCGCCGGCCTCGTCCATCGGCGTGAACACGAACAGGCCCAGATCGGTCTCGACACAGCCCAGGGTCACGCCGCGCAGCACGGCGTCGCCCGGCAGCTTGAGCTCGTAGGGAAGGCGTTCGGCCTGGCTCAGCAAGGCGCCGCCCAGGTCGTGATCGGCCAGCAACTGGCTGGGCGTGGTGATGAAGCCGGACTGGCTCGCGCCGCTGGCGTCCAACGCCACCGGTTCGCCATCGGCCAGCGGCAGCAGCGGCGTACGCAGCGTGATGCGTCGCAGTTGCGACAGCCGCACCGGCATGGTCGTGGCGTCGGTCGGCAGGGTGAGCAGGATCTGGCCCTCGACCGCATCGAAGCCGCTCAAGCTGCCGCTGAGCAGATTGCCGCCCAGGCCTTCCACCTCGCAGGCCTCGTCGGGCGCCAGCGGTTCGGGCAGGGGGTAATGGGCCAGCGGCGGGGTGGGCCAGGCAAAGGCGGCGCGCGGCTGGCTGCGCGGTGTGCGACGTGTGATGGGGCGCGGCGCGCCGCCGCCCGGCGACGACTTGGCCGAGGATGGCGTGCGCCCAGCGGCCGACACACCCGCCGGCACCGACGCTGGAGCGGACGGCGAACGGGTGGCGGCAGCGCCGGCTCGCCGGACTTCGCCGCCGGGCGCGCTTGCGGCACTGCCGATCGCCGGCGACGCTGCGCTCGCAGCGTTGCCCTGGGTGCTGCCTGCGGCAGGTGCACCCTGCGCTGCCGGTCGTGCAGGCGCTGCCGCAGGCGGCGGCGCCAAGGGGACCGGTGACGGCAGGGTGGACGGTTCGGGCATGACAGGCTCGCAGGTTGGTGCCGAGGGGCGGGCCATCCGTCAGACGAGATCAGGTAGCGCCCGGCTGGGCCTGCGCGACCTCACGCCGTCCGGCGCCGCAGGGCAGGCTGAACAAGCAGACGGGCGGGTGGACGCGCAGGTGGACGGCCGCAAGGACGGACCGACGGATGTTGAGGTCATGCTAGGTGGGTCCGCCGCACGCTGAAGCTGCGAACAGCAGGCCTGCAGCCGCCCTGATCAGTGCGATCACATCCCGCCGCAGCTCGAAATCAGCGCGCACAGCGTTCCCACCGTCGCTGTCGCGACGCCGCCCTGCCGGCCGTGCCGCGGCGCAGCCCGGGCACGGACATGGGCGCCGATCCGCCGCTCAGCCTTCGGCGTGTGGCGGCAATCGCAGCGGGCCGGGGGTGTAGACCGCCGCGTCGATGAGGCGCAGGTCCGACGCCACCACGACCGGCGCACCGCACCGGGCCAGCACGTCGCGCTCCAGGTCCACGCCGGGGGCGATCTCCACCAGGGTGAGCCGGCCGTCCGCCAGGTCGAACACCGCCCGCTCGGTGATGTAGCGCACCGGCCGGCCCAGGCTGGCCACATAGGGGCCGTTGAAGCTGAGGTGGCCCACCTCGGGCAGCAGCTTGGCGCGCGCGCCCTCGTGCTCGATCACCAGCCGGCCCCCCTGGCCGTGGGCGACCAGGCCGCCGGCGCGCAGCGTGCCCATGAAGACCACGCGCCTGGCGTTCTGGCTGATGTTGACGAAGCCGCCCAGCCCGGCGATGCGCTGGTGCGCACCGTGGCCGAAGCGGCTCACGTTCACATTGCCCAGCGGGTCGAACTCGGCCAGGCCGAGAAAGCAGATGTCCAGACCGCCGCCGTCGTAGAAGTCGAACATCGCCGCCTGGTCGATGATGGCCTCGGGGTAGCTGCTGGCGCCGAAGCTCAGCAGGTCGGCCGGCGTGCCGCCGATGGGCCCGGCCTCGACGGTGAGGGTGAAGCCCGGCTCTGGCGCCGCCCGGCCGCCGCGCGCAGCGGCCAGTGCGGCATCCTCGGCCGCGGCCACCGCCGCCACACCGGCCGGCATGCCCACGCCCAGGTTGACCACCGGACGGCGCGGCGGATCGTGCGCCGCCAGTTCCTGCTGCACGCGCAGCAGTTCCAGATAGGCGCGGCGCTGCACGATGCTGCGCGCATCCAGCGGTGCGGGCGGCGGCGGTGCGGCGCCCTCCACCTGCTTCGGCGGCGCTGGCACCGGCCGCCGGCTGGCCGGCGCGGTGTAGGCCGGGTTGTAGGGCTCGGCGAAGGTCATCCAGTGGTCGTCCGGATCTTCGGTCACCAGCACATGGTCGACCAGGATGCCCGGCACCCGCACCGCGTTGGGCTCCAGCGTGCCGGCCGGCACGACCCGCTGCACCTGGGCGATGACGATGCCGCCACTATTGCGCGCCGCCTGGGCGATGGCCAGCAGGTCCTGATGGAAGGGCTCGTTCTCGCAGCTCAGATTGCCGCGCGCGTCGGCCGTGCTGGCGCGGATGAGGGCGCAGTCGATCTTCAGCGACGGGTAGAAAAGCTGCTCCTGGCCGTTGAGCTCGATGAGCTGCACCCGTGGCTCGATGGCCGAGGCCGCCGTGCGCGGGGTGAGACGCCCGCCATCCACCCGCGGGTCGACAAAGGTGTGCAGGCCCACCGCACTCACCAGCCCGGGCTTGCCGCCGGCGACGGCGCGGAACCACTGGCTCATCACGCCCTGCGGCAGGTTCCAGGCCTCGACCGCGTCGGCGTTGACCAGGGCGCCCAGTTTCGGCGCGCTGATCCAGTGCCCGCCGATGATGCGGCGCACCAGCCCGACGTGGCCGAAATGGTTGACGCCACGGCTGGCGCGGTCGCCCTGGCCGGCGCCGTAGATCAGCGTCAGGTCGCGCGGCAGGCCGTGGGAGATGAAGCGCGCTTCGAGCGCCCGGGTCACCGCTTCGGCATGGCCGGCGCCGACAAAGCCGGCACAGGCCACGGTCCACTCGCTGCGGATGAGTTCAGCCGCTGCGGCGGCGCTGGGCAGGATCTGCATGGGCACAAGCATATCGGCAGGCTTGGCGCGACCGTGCTGTGGTCAGCCCTGTGGTCAGCCCTTTGATCAACCCGGACGGCAGCCGCAGCGCCGCGGCCCGGCCTGCCCGCGCATGGACTGCGTGCAACACGGTATGCACTACAGTGACCAGCGCACCACAGGCCGCGCGCCGCCGCCCGCGCCGTCCATCCGTCCCGCCCTGACTCCGTCGCGCCCCGATCCATGTCCCCGTCCCCGCCCCTGCCCCGCCCCCTGCTGATCCACCAGGCCGAACTGGTTGCCACCTTCGACGACCAGCGCCGCGAGCTGCGCGGCGCCAGCGTGCTGCTGCGCGGCCCGGCCATCACCGCCATCTACCCGGCGGGCACGGTGCCGGCCGAACTGCTCGACGAGGTGAAGCAGGGCGGCGAGCTGATTGACGCACGCGGCCATGTCGTGCTGCCCGGCCTGGTGAACACCCATCACCACATGTACCAGAGCCTGACGCGCGCCGTGCCCGCCGCGCAGGACGCCGAACTCTTCACCTGGCTGCGCACCCTCTACCCGCTCTGGGCCCGCCTGACGCCCGAGATGATCGAGGTCTCGACCCAGGTCGCCATGGCCGAGCTGCTGCTGTCGGGCTGCACCACCAGCTCCGACCACCTCTATATCTACCCGGACGGCTGCACGCTGGACCACAGCATCGAGGCGGCGCGCGGCATGGGCCTGCGCTTCCATGCAGCACGCGGCAGCATGAGCGTGGGCGAGAGCCAGGGCGGCCTGCCGCCCGACAGCGTGGTCGAGCGCGAGGCCGACATCCTCGAAGACACCCAGCGCCTCATCGACACCCATCACGACGACGGCCGCTACGCCATGCTGCGCCTGGTGGTGGCGCCCTGCTCGCCCTTCTCGGTCAGCGAAGGACTGATGCGGGACAGCGCCGCCCTGGCGCGCAGCTACGGCACCGGCTCGGGCATCCAGCTGCACACCCATCTGGCCGAGAACGACCACGACATCGCCTACAGCCGGGCCAGGTTCAACAAGACGCCCACCGAATACGCCGAGAGCCTGGGCTGGCTGGGCGACGACGTCTGGCATGCCCACTGCGTCAAGCTCGACGCCCAGGGCATCAGCCGCTTCGCCGCCACCCGCACCGGCGTGGCGCATTGCCCCTGCAGCAATATGCGCCTGGCCTCGGGCATCGCGCCGGTGCGCCGCATGCTGGACGCCGGCGTGCCGGTCGGCCTGGGCGTGGACGGCAGCGCCAGCAACGATGCCAGCCACCTGCTCGCCGAGGCCAGGCAGGCCCTGCTGCTGGCGCGTGTGGGCCGTGCCCTGGCGCCGCCCGAGATCGACGCCCTCGGCAGGACCGTGTACGGCTGCGACCTCGGCCCGGCCGAGATGAGCGCCCGCCATGTGCTCGAGGTCGCCACCCGCGGCGGCGCGGCGGTGCTGGGGCGCGACGACATTGGCCACCTTGCCCCGGGCATGGCGGCCGACCTGGCACTGTTCCGCGTCGACGACCACGCCGGCCTCGGATCCCTAGGGTTTGCCGGCGGGGCGGTGCACGACCCGCTCGCCGCCCTGCTGTTCTGTCAGCCGGCCACGGCGGCCTGCACCATCGTCAACGGCCGCGTGCTGGTGCGGGGTGGCCAGCTCGTCGGGCATGAGCTGGGCCGCCTGATCGAACACCACAACCGTCTGGCTCGCCGCCTCGTCGCAGGCGAATGAGCCGACCACGGCGCACGACAGGACGTGTCGTGAGCCAGACCTCGACCCAGCGTCAAGCCGGGACCGATCCCAGGCCGACGATGGCCGGCCGGCCGGCTCAAAGCGCGTTAGCTACGGTTTGTTTCATAATCGATCGCACCCGGCGCACCATCCTGAGCCGGCCATCTGCCAGTGCCGCGCCCTGCGTCGGCGCACCTGGCGGAGCCGCGGATGCCCACAAGGCCCGCGCCGTCTCCGTCTCGCCCCAGTTTGCTGCGCTGCACAAGCAAAGCCCATCCTGACTTGGTGGCGTCCATTGTTTCGCCCGCTCCACCCACACGCATGAACCAAGCTGTGCCAGGTGCCGACACCCTGCAGGCCGACCGGGTCTGGCGCCTGTCCGGATTCGGCGCTGCCGAGCTGGCTGACAACGCCCGCGCGGCTGCCAGTGGCGCCGTCACCGGCGTGCTGGCGCTGGCCGGCTTCGTGGTGCTGGCGCTGTGGGTCACCGTCGGCCTGGTGCTGCAGCGCGACAAGGCGGCCGAGACCCACCAGGCCGAAGCCAGCCTGCACCACATGACGCTGGCCTTTGCCGAACATGCCAGCCGGGTGTTCAGCCAGGCGGATCTGCTGGCGCGCCAGGTGCGCAGCGACTGGCGCCGCCAGGGCAAGGCGATCGACCTTGCGGCCAGCCTGCACGCCTACACCGGCAACGTGCCTGCCGGCCCGCTGCTGCAGGTCAGCGTGCTCGGCAGCGACGGCCAGTTGCTGGCCAGCAGTCTCGGCACCGGCGGCAACCAGGGCAGTGGCGGCCGAGCGCCCACCGCTGCCCGCAGCGGTCGCAGCAGTGATGGCGCGCCACAGCAGCCGGCCACCGGCAAGGATTATTTCGCCGCCCTGGCTCGCGGTGGCACGGACGACACCCCCTACCTCAGCCGCACCCAGCTCGACGACAGCCTGGGCCAGTGGGTGATGCATGTCGGCCGGCGTCTCGAGGATGGCGAAGGTCGCTTTGCCGGCGTGGTGCTGGTGACGGTGCAGCCGTCCTTCGTGTCACGCTTCTTCGGCGAGGCCAGCCTGGGCCGTCAGGGCCTGATCGCACTCATTGGGCACGACGGCCAGGTGCGCGCCCGTGCCGCCGCCAACGGCCAGATCGGCGGGCTGGATCAGAGCAGCAGCGCGCTGTTTCGCGAGATGACGCTGCACAAGCGTGACGAGGCGCCACGCGCCGTGAGCGCCACCAGCCCGGTCGACGGTGTCGAGCGCCTGTACGCCTACCGGTCGCTGAACGACTTCCAGGCCTTTGCCGTCGCCGCGCGCAGTCAGGACGAGATCTACACCGACAGCCGTCTGCGCGCCCAGACCTGGCTGGCCGTGGGGGGGCTGGTGACCGTGGTGATCGCCGTGTTGACCATGCATGCGCTGCACCGCGCGCGCCAGCAGGCCGAACTGCTGCAGGCACTCAGCCTGAGCCGACAGAAGGCCGACCTGGCCAATGAGTTGCGTTCGCGTTTCCTGCTCGACCTCGCCGACGGCATGCGCGAGCCCATGCAGGCCATCCTGGAGCGCGCCGAGGCGCTGCGCGACACCCACGCCGACCCGCGCGCACGCGCCGAAGGCCGCAAGATCTGCGACGCCGCACGCCAGATGGGTGACCGCTTCTGCACCATGTTCGAGTCCAGCGCACCGGCGCCGCTGGACGCCATCGCCCTGGCCAATGCCGCCATCGAGCAGGCCAGCGGTGGATCGCGGGTCGACACCGCCGACGCCCGTCCCGGCCCGGTGCAGCCCAGCGACCGCCCACGGCGTTGACCGGGCGCGGCGGCGCTGGCATGAAGGTCGAGCGGCCCGGGCATGCCCCCGGGCGGCGTCACAGCACCAGCAGGGCGCGGAAGTCGTTGACGTTGGTATAGGTCGGCCCGGTCACGACCAGATCGCCCAGGGCCTCGAAATAGGCGTAGGCGTCGTGGCGCGCCAGGTGATCGGTGACCGAGCGACCCAGCGCCGCGGCGCGTGCCAGGGTGTCGGGCGTGACCAGGGCGCCGGCGTTGTCCTCCATGCCGTCGATGCCGTCGGTATCGGCCGCCAGCGCCCACACCCCGGGCTGGCCCTGCAGCGCGAGGGCGCAGCCGAGCAGGAATTCGCCGGCGCGACCGCCGCGGCCGAGTTGCAGGCCGGGCTCGGCACGCACCGTCACCGTGGTCTCGCCGCCCGAGAGGATGACGCACGGGCGCGCGAAGGGCTGGCCGTGGCGCGCCACCGCCCGCGCCAGCGCGGCATGCACCTTGCCGACCTCGGCTGATTCACCCTCCAGTTCGTCCGACAGGATGTGCGCCGCCAGACCCTGCGCGCGCGCCAGCGCGGCGGCCGCCTCCAGGCTTTGCTGCGGCGTGGCGATCATGCGCAGTTCGTGGCCGGCGAAGGCCGGGTTGTCCGCGCCAGGGGTTTCAAAAGCGCCGCCTTGCAGCCCGACGCGGGCGGCCGGCGGCAGTTCGATGCGATAACGATCGAGGATGGCCAGTGCGTCGGCGCAGGTGGTGTCGTCGCCCACCGTGGGTCCGCTGGCGATCACTGCCGGGTCGTCGCCCGGCACATCGCTGATGGTGAGGGTGAGCACCCGCGCCGGCGCACACATCGCCCCCAGCCGGCCGCCCTTGATGGCCGAGAGGTGCTTGCGCACCGTGTTCATCTCGCCGATGTTGGCGCCGCTCTTGAGCAGCGCCTTGTTGATCGCCTGCTTCTCGGCCAGGCTGATGCCGGCTGCAGGTGCGCACAGCAGCGCCGAGCCGCCGCCGGAAATGAGGCAGATGACCAGGTCGTCGGCGCTCAGCCCGCGTGTGAGCTGGGTGATGCGTTGCGTGGCAGCCAGGCCGGCGGCGTCGGGCACCGGGTGGGCGGCCTCGACCACCTCGATACGCCCGGGCCGGGCGCGGTAGGCCGGTGGCACATGGTCGTAACGCGTGATCACCAGGCCGGACAACGGTGCGTCCGCGGGCCAGGCAGCGTCCAGAGCGGCGGCCATGGCGCCGCCAGCCTTGCCGGCGCCGATCACCAGCGTACGACCGCGCGGCGGGCTGGGCAGATGCGGCGCCAGCGTGGCGGCGGGCAGGGCGCGCTGCACCGCAGCGTCGTACAAGGCACGCAGCAGGGCGCGCGGATCGGCGAGAGAGACAGGCATGTCGGTGGGCATAGCGATCATCGGAGGGTGTTCAAGGCGGGCATCGCACCGGGCCAACGGCGGGGCACACAGTGCTAGGGCGGCACCGGTCGTTCAAGGGCGCTGTGCAGCGCGCAACCAGCCCAGGCCGTCCTCGGTCAGACCGGCGGGCTTGTATTCGCAGCCTATCCAGCCGTCGTAGCCGACCCGGTCGATGTGTTCGAACAGGAAGCTGTAATTCATCTCGCCCGTGCCCGGCTCGTGGCGGCCGGGCGTGTCGGCGATCTGCATGTGGCCGATGCGCGGCAGCAGTCGGCTGATGGTGTTGGCGATCTCGCCTTCCATGCGCTGCATGTGATACAGGTCGTACTGCAGCTTGGCGTTGGGTGCGGCGATCTCGTCGAGCAGGGCGATGCCGTCGCGGCTGGTGTTGAGCAAATAGCCCGGCATGTCGTAGTGGTTGATGGGCTCGACCAGCAGCGTCAGGCCGGCCTGGGCGAACTCCGCCGCGGCGTAGCGCATATTGGCCACCAGGGTGCGGCGCACGCGGGCACGGCTGTCGGCGTCCAGGCCGTCGGGCAGCTTGCCACTCATCACATGCAGCCGATTCAGGCCCAGAGCCTTCGCATAAACAATGCCCTGGGCCACGCCGGCGCGGAATTCCTCTTCGCGCCCGGGCAGGCCGGCCGTGCCGCGCTCGCCGGCCTCCCAGTCGCCTGGCGGCAGGTTGTGCAGCGCAAGCTGCAAGCCATGGCGGTCGAGCAGATCGCGGATCTGGCTGGCCGGCCAGGCGTAGGGAAAAAGAAATTCCACTGCCTTGAAACCGGCCGCCGCAGCGCGCTCGAATCGGTCCAGGAACGGCACCTCGTTGAACATCATGCTGAGGTTGGCGGCAAATCGCGGCATCGGCGGATCTCCAACAGCGGCCCGTCAGCGCGACGGCCGGTGCGTATGGTTGTGACTCAGGGGCGGCGGGCGGCAGTATGCGCGCGGGCGCGCTGCCCCGAGCTGCGGCCATCCACATCCGCGCTGCCTGGCTGGCGAACACCGTCTTTACACATGGATATGTCCAGGCGTGGAATAAACACGCCTTGCGCTGCGTTTACCGCCTGTCATCCACGCGAACCACGGAGCACTTAGCCATGAACACCCGCCCCCTCCTCGCCCTGGCCGCCACGGCCTCCCTCATCGCCCTGCAGGCCTGCTCCATGATGGGCGGTGGCGGCGGCGCTGCCATGGCGCCGGCCAAGGTGGCCGATGGCATGCTGGTCGGACCGAACGGCATGACCCTCTACACCTTCGACCGCGACGTGGCCGACAGTGGCAAGAGCGTGTGCAACGGCGCCTGCGCGACCAACTGGCCCCCGCTCATGGCCGGTGCCGATGCCCGCGACACTGGCGGCTACAAGGTCATCACGCGCGACGACGGCGCCCGCCAGTGGGCCTTCAAGGGCAAGCCGCTGTACTACTGGATCAAGGACATGAAGGCCGGCGACAAGACCGGCGACGGCTTCAACAATGTCTGGCGCATCGCCAAGCCCTGAGCCGGCCCGGGCCCAGCTGCCGCACGGCTCAAAGCTCTGCCCGTCGTCCTTGCATCCCGCCTGCCGGTGAGCGAGCTCGTCCCCCACATCCCCGGCCTGCGCCGCTACGCCCGCCTGCTGACAGGTGACCGGGCGCGCGCCGACGATCTGGTGCAGGACACGCTGGAACGGGCCCTGCGCAAGTTGCACCTGTTCGACCCGGCCCGCGGCGGCGCGGTGGCGCACGGCGCTGCCACGCCCCGGCCGACGGGCGGCGGCGCCTCCGCGCCGACCGACGACGGCCGCAGCGCCGCCCTGCGCAGCTGGTTGCTCACCGTCATGCACAACCTCTGGGCCAGCCAGCGCCGCGGCGAGCGCCCGCAGGACGCCCTGGCCGAACAGGTCGATCACCCCGGCGGATACAGCGACGGCGACAGTGCCGGGCCAGGAGGTGTGGTCCTGGTCGACCCAGCCTCCGACCCCAGCGTGCGCACCGCCGTGCGACTGGACACCCAGCGCGCCCTGGCCAGCCTGCCCGACCCGCAGCGCGCGGTGTTGTTGCTGGTGGTGGTGGAAGAACTCGCCTATGCCAAGGTGGCCGAGGTGCTCGGCGTGCCGGTCGGCACGGTGATGTCGCGGCTGTCGCGGGCCCGTGCGGCCATGCGCCAGCATCTGGACGCACCGGCGAACGCTGTTACAAACCAGCGTGGAAGCGCTGCTAAAAATGGCCCTGGATCGCCTGGCAGTGCCGCAGCGGCCGGCCTGCCGTTGATCGGGGCGTCGCCAGGCGCACGTGAGCAGGACGCCGCCGAGCAGGACGCTGCCGGCGACGCGCCAGGCACCGGCACCCGACTGCGCGTGGTCGGCGGCTCATACAGCCGATCGCGCTGACGCGGGCGACACCCGAACCCTTCACCCGCAGCACCCGACACCGGACCGAACAAGGACAGCATCATGCAAGAGCAGGAACTGCTGCATGCCTATGCCGACGGACAACTCGACCCGGTCACCCACGCCCAGGTCGAGGCCAGCCTGTCCGGCGACGACGCGGCCCGCGCGGCAGTGGCCGCCTGGCAGATCCAGAATGAACGCCTGCGCGCCCTGGAGCGCGCCACGCTGGACGAACCCGTCCCGCTGGCCCTGATCGCGGCCGCCACGCCCGACCCGCGGGTCACCGAGAGCGGCGCCAGCCCGCAGATCCTCGTCAACCGGCGTGAGCGCCGCGGCAACCGCAGCCAGGCGATGCGGGCCATCGATCGGGTGCTGGCCCAGCTGGCCCACAACTTCGAGCGCCTGATCGGACGCGTGTTCGGCGCACCGGCCGAACACAGCGTCATTCCGCAGGCGGTGGCCATCGCGCTGGTGCTCTTGCTGGGCCTGGGCACAGGCTGGTTCGGGCATCGCGCCTGGGCCGACCGCGATCAACGCGCCGAGCTGGCGCGCGCCATCAGCAGCGAAGGCGTCGGCGCAGGCGCAGTGGCTCAGCTTTCAGCTGGCGCCGATGGCGCGGCGGCCACGGGCGGCGCCAGCATCACCCCGGCCACTGTGGCGCACAGCCTGATGCGTGACGCCATGGTGGCGCATGTGGTCTACACCAGCGACGCCAGGCGGCCGGTGGAGGTGCCGGCCAACGAGCACGAACAGCTCGTGCGCTGGCTGTCGCGCCGCCTGGGCCGCCCGCTGCAGATGCCGGCCCTGGCTGACCTGGGCTGGGATCTGGTCGGCGGGCGACTGCTGCCCGGCGACACCGGCGGCACCAGCGCCGCTCGCGCGCAGTTCATGTACCAGGACAAGGCCGGCCAGCGCCTCACGCTCTACCTCAGCGTGCTCGACCCGGCCGTCGTGAAACGCAAGGCCGGAGCACCCGACGGTGCTGCCACCAAGGGGTCGGCAGGGGATGCGGCTCAGGTGCAACTTGCGCAGAAGGCCGAATCCAGCACCGCCTTCAGCTACGCCAGTCGCGACAAGACCAACAGCTTCTACTGGACCGAAGGCCTGTTCGGCTACGCCTTGGTCGGTGAACTGCCGCGCTCGACGCTGGAAAAGATCAGCGTCGAGGTCTACATGCAGACGGTCGGCCTGGGCGGCGCGGAGAGCAAGCGCTGACGCCGTGCCGGCTCAGGCTCAGGCGTGACCTTCCTGGGCCCGGCCGGCCGAGGTCGGGCGACTGCCGGCGCCAGCGCCGTTGAACCAGAGGTTGAGCACAACCGCCGAGATCGACGCCAGCAGGATGCCGCTGTCCATCAAGGGGCGGATCGCCTTGTCCATGTGTTGGCTCCAACGCGGTGCGACCAGCGGCAACACGCCAAAACCCACCGTCACGGCGACGATATAGAGGTCGTGACGACGCGTGCGGAAATCGATGCTCGACAGGATGCGGATGCCGGTGGCGGCCACCATGCCGAACATCACCAGCCCGGCACCGCCCAGCACCACCTGCGGCACGGACTCGACCAGGGCCGACAACTTGGGCAGCAGGCCCAGAAACACCATGATGACGCCGCCGGTGACGCAGACATAGCGGCTGCGCACGCCGGTCACCCCGACCAGACCGACGTTCTGGCTGAAGCTGGTGTAGGGAAAGGTGTTGAAGATGCCGCCGATGAGCGTACCCAGGCCGTCGGCGCGCAGGCCATTGGCCAGCATGCCCTGGGTCAGCGGCTTGCCGGTGATGTCCGACAACGCCAGGAACATGCCGGTCGACTCGATCATCACCACCACCATCACCAGCACCATGGTCAGCACCATGAAGGGGTCGAAGGTGGGCATGCCAAAGGCAAAGGGCGTCACCACGTCGAACCATGGCGCCTTGGCCACCTTGTCGAAATGCATGACACCCAGGGCCGCCGCCATCAGGCAGCCGAAGACGATGCCCAGCAACACGGCGATGTTGGCAACGAAGCCGTGCGCCAGGCGGGTGATGAGCAGGATGGACCCCAGCACCAGCGCCGCCAGACCCAGGCCCTGCAGGCGCGCGTAGCCGGGGTTGTCGGTCATGGGCAACGGGCCGGGCAGCTTGGGCGCCGTGACATTGGGCACCGCCGCCGGATCGGACGCCGCCAGCGCGGCCGCGTCGGCACGCGCCTTGTCCATCATGGCGTAGAGCTTGGGCACATCGACCTGCTGTGCCTGGGTGGGCTGGCCGTCCATGGCCCAGGCCACGCCGACGCGCATGAGCGACACGCCAATCACCAGGATGATGGTGCCGGTCACCACCGGCGGAAAGTAGCGCAGCATGCGGCTCACCAGCGGCGCGATCAACACGCTGACCACACCCGCACCGATGACCGCACCGAAGATGGCGCGCGCGCCCTCGACACCGGGTGTGTTCTGGGCGATGGCGACCATCGGCCCGACGGCCGCGAAGGTCACCCCCATCATCACCGGCAACCGGATGCCGAATATTCCGGCGACGCCCCAGGACTGCACGATGGTGGCCAGACCGCAGCAGAACAGGTCGGCCGAGATCAGCATCGCGACCTGCTCGGCACTCAGGTGCAGCACCCGCCCGACGATGAGCGGCACGGCGACCGCGCCGGCGTACATCACCAGCACGTGTTGCAGGCCGAGCACCGTCAGCACCGACAGGTGCAGGTTGCGGTCGACGGGGTGGAGCGGTGGAGGCGTCGCCATGGGAGAGTCCTTCGGGCTGTGGGTCTGGACAGCAAGTGTCACCGACCCCGGACCCGACATCCCGATGCCCCGTGGAAACGCGGCTATATCGCCGCCGCCCTGGAACACCCAGGCTGTGGTCGACCGCCAGCCCCGGCGGGCTGGCGCCGCTCAGCGCGCCCGGCCTCAGGCGTGCCCGTCCTGCGCCTTGGCCGCTTCGACCGCCTCGGCCTCGTCGCCGCCCTTCATGCCGTTGAAGTACAGGTTGAGCAGCACGGCCGACAGCGCGGCGAGCAGGATGCCGCTTTCCATCAGCGGGTGCAGGCTCTTGGCCATCTGCTGCGTCCAGCGCGGTGCGACCAGGGGCAGCAGGCCAAAGCCGATGGAGATGGCGACGATGTAGAGTTCGTGACGGCGCGCCTTAAAGTCCACGCCCGACAGGATGCGTACGCCAGTGGCGGCCACCATGCCGAACATCACCAGGCCCGCGCCGCCCAGCACCACCTGGGGCACGGATTCGACGAGCGCGGCCATCTTGGGCAGCAGGCCCAGCACGACCATGATGAGGCCGGCGGCGACGCACACGAAACGGCTCTTCACGCCGGTGACGCCGACCAGGCCGACGTTCTGACTGAAGCTGGTGTAGGGGAAGGTGTTGAAGATGCCGCCGATGAGCGTACCCAGGCCGTCGGTGCGCAGGCCCGCGGCCAGCTCGGTGCGGCTGATGCGCTTGCCGGTGATGTCGCCCAGGGCCAGGAACATGCCGGTGGACTCGATCATCACCACGATCATCACCAGCACCATGGTGAGGATCATCACGATGTCGAAGGTCGGCATACCGAAGGCGAAGGGGGTGACCACGTCGAACCAGCCGGCCTTGGCGACCTTGTCGAAGTTCATGCGGCCCATGACCGTGGCCAGGCCGCAGCCCGCCACGATGCCCAGCAGCACGGCGATGTTGGCGACAAAACCCCTGGCGAACTTGGTGATGAGCAGGATGGCGACGAGCACGAAGGCGGCGATGCCCAGTCCGTCCAGCGCGGCGTAGCCCGGGTTGTCGACCATGGGCACCGGGCCAGGCAGCTTCATGGCCGGCGCGGACGCACCCGGCGCGGCGCTGGCCGCAGCGGCGGCTGCATCGGCCTTGACCTTGTCGACCATGGCGACGAGCTTGGGCACGTCGACGTTCTGGGCCTGGAAGGGCTGGCCGTTCATGGCCCAGCCCACGCCCACACGCATCAGGCTGATGCCGATGACCAGGATGATGGTGCCGGTGACCACCGGCGGGAACAGCTTGAGCAGCCGGCTCACCAGCGGCGCGATGAGGATGCTGACGATGCCCGCGCCGATGATGGCGCCGAAGATGGCGCGCGCGCCGTCCGGCCCCGGCGTGGCGTTGGCCATGGCGACCATGGGGCCCACCGCCGCGAAGGTCACGCCCATCATCACCGGCAGGCGGATGCCGAACAGGCCACCCAGGCCGAGCGACTGGATGATGGTCACCAGGCCGCAGCAGAACAGGTCGGCCGAGATCAGCAGTGCTACCTGCTCGGGGCTGAGCTTGAGCGCCCGGCCGACGATGAGCGGCACCGCCACGGCGCCGGCGTACATGACCAGCACATGTTGCAGGCCCAGCGCCGCCAGGCGCGGGGTGGGTAGTTTTTCGTCGACCGGGTGAACGGCCGAGGTGGTCGAGGTGGACATGGACAAAAGTCTCCGGTCTAGTTGTATTGCCGTAGGGGCCCGGCTGGCCTTATTGAGCGCTGGCGCCGGCGGCGAACCAGCGGCCGATGAGGGCGCGTTCGTCCTCGGTGATGCCGGTGGCGTTGTTCAGCGGCATGAGCCGCTGCAGCACCACCATCTGCTGGATCTGGGCAGCGTGCCTGAGGATGAGTTCGGGCTGGTGCAGGGCCACGCCCTTTTGCTGCACCTGCTCGTTGTGGCACAACACGCAGCGCTGGGCGACGATGGCCTGCACCTGGGCGAAGCTGGCCGGGGCCTGGGCTGCGGCAGCCGGGCGAGCGGCCGGTGCCAACCACACCACCAGCAGCGCCAGGATGGCCAGGGCGGCCCCCACCAGCGGCCACATCTGCTTGCCCTTGTGGCGGGCCACGAAGAACTGGCGGATCAAGGCGCCAGCCAGCATCAGCGCCGCCAGCACGGCCCAGTTGTGCGGATGCTGATAGAGCATGCCGTAGTGGTTGCTGAGCATGGCAATCAGCACCGGCAGCGTGAAATAGGTGTTGTGCACGCTGCGCTGCTTGCCGCGCTGGCCGTAGATGGCAGTGGGCGGCTGGCCGGCTTCGAGTTCCTTCACGACGATCTTCTGGCCCGGGATGATCCAGAAGAAGACGTTGGCGCTCATGATGGTGGCGAGCATGGCGCCCATGAGCAAGAAGGCGGCGCGGCCGGCGAACAGCTGGCAGGCCAGCCAGGTGGCTGCCACGGTGTAGACGAAGAGCAGGCCCAGCACCAGGCTGTCGTTGCCGGTGGCGAGCTTGCCGTCGGGCAGCTTCTTCTGGCCGACGAAGCGGCAGATGGCGTCGTAGACCAGCCAGCCCGCCACCAGGAAACCCAGCGCCGCAGCGCCCGCCGCGACGGGCGACCAATTGAGCACGCTCTTGTCGACCAGGAAGCTGCCGGCGTTCCAAAGATAGAGCAGGGTGAACAGGCCGAAGCCGGACAGCCAGGTGGAATAACTCTCCCAGTAGAACCAGTGCAGGTTGGGCGGCATCTTCTGCGGCCCGACCGGGTATTTCTGGGCGTTGTAGAAGCCGCCGCCATGCACCGACCACAACTCGCCGCCCACGCCGCGCGCCTTGGCGGCGTCGTCGGTGGGCGGCACGAGCGAGTTGTCGAGCCAGACGAAGTAGAAGGACGAGCCTATCCAGGCGATGGCGGTGATGACGTGCAGCCAGCGCAGCAGCAGATTGGCCCAGTCGAGCAGGTAGGTTTCCATGACGATCGTTCGCGTGTTCCGTGGTGGGTGCTCAGTGGTGATGAGTACTCCCGCGCCCGGTCTCCAACGAGACCTGGCGCGGTTCACGGCTCACCACAGCGGGCGCTGTGAGCGCGGTCGGGATGTCATGCCGGTCGCGGCGAGGGGTGACCCCTCGCGTTTCTGCCCACGGCGACCGGGCTTGTTGCGGCGTCAGCCCATGGCGCAAACAGCTGCAGGAAGCCGCCGGCTCAAGCACCCCCGCGGGGGGCGCGAACGCAGTGAACTGGGGGCCGTCATTTCAGGTCGGCCTTCCTGATTGCCGGCGCCCACTCCGCCACCTGGCGCGCCACGTAGGCGGCATAGTCGGCCGAACCGAGCTTGAGCGGGGTGATGCCCTGCTCCTTGAAGCGATCGATGACGTTTTGCTGCACCAGCACCTCGCCGATCGCCTTGGTGAGCTTGTCCACCACGTCCTTGGGCAGGCCGGCCGGGCCGGAGACGCCGAAATAGTTCTCGTGTTCGAGCCTGGGCAAGCCGAGTTCTCCAACCGTGGGCACGTCGGGCGCCAGCGGCGAGCGCGTCTTGCTGGTGACGGCCAGTCCCTTGATCTGGCCGGACTTGAGCAGCGGCACATAGGCGGTGATCACATCGATACCCACGGGGATGGTGCCGGCCACCAGATCAGTGGTCATGGGTGCACCACCACGATAGGGCACGTGCACCATCTGGAAGCCCAGGGTGTCCTTGAGTATCTCGCCCATGATGTGGCCGATCGAGCCCGGCCCGCCGGAGCCGAAGGTGTAGCCCGGCGTCTCTGCCGCCTTGGCCACATCCTTGAGCGTGGCCGGACCGGTCTTCGGGTTGGCCATGAACAGCACCGGTGCCGTGCCCAGCATGGTGATGTGGGTGAAGCCGCTCACCGGTTCATAGGGCAGCTTGGGCACGGTGTAGGGGCCGATGGACAGCGGCGTGGAGTTGGCCAGCATCAGCGTGTAGCCGTCCGGCGCCGAACGAATCACTTCGGTGCCGCCAATGGTGCCGCCTGCACCGGGCTTGTTGTCCACCACCACCGGCTGGCCGAGCAGCTTGCCCAGCGGCTCGCTGATGGTGCGCGCCACGATGTCGCTGGCACCGCCGGCGCCGAAGGTGACGACGATGCGGATGGGCTTGTCCGGCCAGGCTGCCTGGGCGGCCGGCGTGGCCAACACGGCGGCAGACAGCGCCAGCAGCGCGACGGCGCTACGGCGGGCAGAAGAAAACGTCATCGTCAGGCTCCTGGCGGGTCAAGGTAAAGGAACAGGCCGGTCACGGAGAGTGCAAGCTGCGTGCCTGCTGTGGCGGCCCGGCAGCCACCACGGCGC
Source organism: Pseudomonadota bacterium (assembly GCA_041169165.1). Taxonomy (GTDB): domain Bacteria; phylum Pseudomonadota; class Gammaproteobacteria; order Burkholderiales; family Burkholderiaceae_C; genus Sphaerotilus. The sequence continues at coordinate 19,637 of JBEEJN010000044.1, read as the reverse complement.
AGCATCAGCTGCCGCGATAGGTCGAATACGACCAGGGGCTCACCAGCAAGGGCACGTGGTAATGCGCGGCCGTATCGGCCAGGCCGAAATCGAGCGGCACCTCGTCCAGGAAGGCCGGCTCCGGCAGGGCCACGCCGCGGCCACGGAAATACGCCGCGACACCGAATACCAGCCGATAGCGCCCGGCCGCCAGGGTGTCGCCACTCAGCAGCGGTGCGTCGGCGCGGCCGTCGGCGTTGAGGCTGAGGTCGGCCAGCAGTTGCGCACCGCCGTCAGCGCCGATGCGGTACAGGCGCACCGTCATGCTGGCCGCCGGGCAGCCGTTCATGGTGTCGAGCACATGGGTGGTGAGTCGGCCGGTCGGCATCGGGACATCCTCGTCGTCGGGTGTGAGCGCGCGGCACGGCTCGGGGCTGGGCCAGGCGGCGGGGGTGGGCAAGCCCGGGGCTTGCGCGGTTTTCTTCAGTGTATACACTTTGGTTTCCATGACAAGGCCCAGCCTCCCCGCAGATACCCGAAGGCCCGCAGGCACCCGTCGGCCTGGCCAGGCGGATGTCGAGCGCGCAGCGCCACCGCGTCACCCCGGAGAACCATGCCCATGCCGCGCAAAGCTGCCGTGAGTTCACCCGCCATGCAGGCCGCTGTGCAGCCCATGCGCGCCGACGCCCTGGAGCACGGCGGCATGACGCAACGCATCGCCGACGCCATCACCGCCGCCATCGTCGAGCGTCGCCTCATGCCCGGCACCCGGCTGGTCGAGCAGCAGATCGCCGACATCTTCAAGGTCAGCCGCACCCTGGTGCGCCAGGCCCTTAACCAGCTCAGCCGCGACCGCCTGGTGACGCTGGAACCGGCACGCGGTGCCTGCGTGGCCCAACCCAGCGTCGAAGAGGCGCGCCAGGTCTTCGAGGTGCGTCTCATGCTTGAAGCCGCCATGGTGCGCGAGGTGGCCGGGCGCATCACGCCGGCGCAGGTGGCGACGCTGCGCGAGCACCTGGAGGCCGAACGCGAAGCCATCAGCCGCACCGATGTGCCCGGCCGCACCCGCCTGCTGGCTGACTTCCACATCGTGCTGGCCCGGCTGATGGGCAACGAGGTGCTGGCGCAGATCCTCACCGACCTGCTCAGCCGCAGCTCGCTCATCTCGCTCATGTACCAGAGCTCGCATTCGGCCGAACAGAGCCAGGTCGAACACGAGGCCATCGTCAGCGCGCTGGAGCGCGGCGACGCCGAGGCCGCCGTCGCCCTGCTGCACCAGCACCTGGGCAATGTGGAACGCAACCTGAGCCTGAATCCGCGCGTGAATGACCTGGCCGCCGTGCTGCAACCCGCCGCAGCCCTGACCTGAGCCGGTCACAGCGGCCGGCGGCTTGCGACTGCCGGCGCACCCGCCCATCCGCTGCCCGCCCCCTGTTTGTCGCCCCATACCTCCGCCCCACCCGCCATGACCGCATCCCTGCCCGCCTACCCCCGCGACCTCGTCGGCTACGGCCGCAACCCGCCGCATGCGCGCTGGCCCGGCGGCGCGCGCATCGCCGTGCAGTTCGTCCTGAACTACGAGGAAGGCGGCGAGAACTCGGTGCTGCATGGCGACGCCGGCAGCGAGCAGTTCCTGTCCGAGATGTTCAGCCCGCCGGCCTTTGCGGCCCGCCATCTGAGCATGGAAGGCATTTACGAATACGGCAGCCGGGTCGGCGTGTGGCGCCTGCTGCGCGAGTTCGAGCGGCGCGGCCTGCCGCTGACCATCTTCGGCGTATCGATGGCGCTGGAGCGCCACCCCGAGCTGACGGCGGCCTTCGTCGAACTGGGCCACGAGATCGCCTGCCACGGCTGGCGCTGGATCCACTACCAGAACCTCGACGAGGCCACCGAGCGCGAGCATCTGATGAAGGGCATGGAGATCATCCAGCGCCTGACCGGCCAGACGCCGGCCGGCTGGTACACCGGCCGCGACAGCCCCAACACCCGCCGCCTGGTGGTCGACCACGGCGGCTTCGAGTACGACAGCGACTACTACGGCGACGACCTGCCGTTCTGGCTGCAGGTCGAAAAAAGCGATGGCAGCCTGGCGCCGCACCTGGTCGTGCCATACACGCTGGACTGCAACGACATGCGCTTTGCCCTGCCGCAGGGATACAGCCACGGCGACGAGTTCTTCCAGTACATGCGCGATAGCTTCGACGTCCTGTACGCCGAAGGCGCCGAGCGCCCGTCCATGCTCAGCATCGGCATGCACTGCCGCCTGCTCGGCCGGCCCGGCCGCATGAAGGCGCTGCAGCGTTTTCTGGACCACATCCAGGCACACGACCAGGTGTGGGTCTGCCGCCGGGTCGACATCGCCCGCCACTGGAAGGCCGAGCACCCATTCGATGCCACCAGCGCCTTCGTCTGGCGCCGCTGACGCACTCGGCCGGCCACGACGCACGCACATCCAGGCCGGCGCCCCCACCGGCCGACTCATTACCCCTTCGCCCTCCGCCATGCCTACCCTTGCCCAGATCAATGCCGCCGACCCGGCCGGCTTCGTCGCCCTGCTGCACGGCACCTATGAACACAGCCCATGGATCGCCGAGCGCGCCTGGGCCGACCGTCCGGCCGGCGGTTTCACGTCGCTCGACGGCCTCAAGCAGGCCCTTATCGCGGTGGTCAACCGCGCGCCGCGCGACGAACAGATCGCCCTGGTACGCGCCCACCCCGAGCTGGCCGGCAAGGCCATGGTGAGCAAGACGCTCACCGCCGAATCCACCAACGAGCAGGGCAAGGCCGGCCTGACCGACTGCACGGCCGAGGAGTTCGCCCACATCCAGCAGCTCAACGCCGACTACAACGCCCGATTCGGCTGGCCCTTCATCCTGGCCGTGCGCGGCCCGCGCGGCCTGGGGCTGAACCGCCATCAGATCATCGCCACCTTCGAGCGCCGCCTGGCCGGCCAGCCCGACTGGGAGCTGGCCGAGTGCCTGCGCAACATCCACCGCATCGCCGAGATCCGCCTGGCCGATGCCTTCGGCGTCCACCCCGAGCAGGGCAACCGGGTGTGGGACTGGGCCGAGCAACTCGCCGCCCACAGCGACCCGGGCTATGCCGAGCAGGGCCAGCTCACCGTCACTTATCTGACCGCCGCCCACCGCGCCTGCGCCGCACAACTGGCCGGCTGGATGAAGGACGAGTGCGGCTTCGATGAGGTGGACATCGACGCGGTCGGCAATGTCGTCGGCGTTTATCACGGCGCAGATGCCAGGACCGGCGCGGCCGATCCGTCGGGCCGGCGCCTGCTCACCGGCAGCCACTACGACACCGTGCGCAACGGCGGCAAGTACGACGGCCGCCTGGGCATCTTCGTGCCCATGGCCTGCATCGCGGAGCTGCATCGCCAGGGCCGGCGCCTGCCCTTTGGCATCGAGGTGGTCGGTTTTGCCGAGGAGGAAGGCCAGCGCTACAAGGCCACCTTCCTGGGCTCGGGCGCACTCATCGGCCAGTTCGACGCCGCCTGGCTGGACCAGCTCGACGCCGACGGCGTGCCCCTGCGCGCCGCCATGGCCCAGGCCGGGCTGGACATCGCCGCCATCCCGGCGCTCAAGCGCGACCCGGCGCGTTATCTCGGCTTTGTCGAGGTGCACATCGAGCAAGGCCCGGTGCTCAACGAACTGGGCCAGCCGCTGGGTGTCGTCACGTCGATCAACGGCAGCGTGCGCTACCTTGGCGAGATGACCGGCATGGCCAGCCACGCCGGCACCACGCCCATGGACCGGCGCCGCGACGCCGCCACCGCCGTGGCCGAACTGGCGCTGTACGTGGAAAAACGTGCCGCCGAGCCCTACACCGCCGCCGGAGGCGCCGAGCCCTGCGTCGGCACGGTGGGCATGCTGGAGGTGCCGGGCGGCTCGATCAACGTCGTGCCCGGGCGCTGCCGCTTCAGCCTGGACCTGCGCGCCACCACCGACGCCGCCCGCGACGCCCTGGCGGCCGACGTGCTGGCCGAACTCGGCGCCCTCTGCCGGCGCCGCGGCCTGAGCTTCACGCTGGAGGAAACCATGCGCGCCAGCGCCGCGCCCAGCAGCCCGGCCTGGCAGCAGCGCTGGGAGACCGCCGTCACCGCCCTCGGCCTGCCCCTGGTGCGGCTGCCCAGCGGGGCCGGCCACGACGCCATGAAGATCCACGAACTGATGTCCCAGGCCATGCTCTTCGTGCGCGGCGGCAACGCCGGCATCAGTCACAACTCGCTCGAAGAGGTCAGCAACCACGACGCCGATCTGGCCGTGCGCGCCTTCGCCGCCCTGATCGAACAGCTGGCCGCCGATACCGCCGGCTGAGCCCCGGCACGACGCACCCTGCCCTCTGGAGCGGGCTGACCCGCCCGACCGAGACCCGCCACACCGACCCCGAGGCCCCACATGACCTTCCACTCCCAGCTCGACGCCTGGATCGACGCCCACTTCAATGAACAGGTTGCCACCCTGCAGGCCCTGGTGCAGGTACCCACCGACACCCCGCCCGGCAACAACGCGCCGCATGCCGAACGCACTGCCGAACTGCTCGCCGGCATGGGCATCGAGGCCGAGCGTCATCCCGTGCCCGCCGAGCTGGTGCGCGACTACGGCCTGGAAAGCCTGACCAACCTCATCGTGCGGCGCCGCTACGGCGACGGCGGCCCGACCCTGGCGCTCAACGCCCACGGCGACGTGGTGCCGCCCGGCGAGGGCTGGAGCCACGCGCCCTATGGCGGCGAGATCGAGGACGGCAAGCTCTACGGCCGCGCCGCGGCGGTGAGCAAGTGCGACTTCACCACCTTCATCTACGCCACCCGTGCGCTGGAGGCGGTGGCCGCGGCAGCCGGACAACCGCTGCGCGGCGCCATCGAGCTGCACTTCACCTATGACGAGGAATTCGGCGGCGAGCTCGGCCCGGGCTGGCTGCTCAAGAACGGCCTGACCAAGCCGGACTACCTCATCGCCGCCGGCTTCAGCTACCAGGTGGTGACCGCGCACAACGGCTGCCTGCAGCTGGAGGTGACTCTGCACGGCCTGGCCTCACACGCCGCCTACCCCAGCACGGGGGTGGACGCGCTGCAGGCTGCCACGAAACTGCTCACCGCCCTGTACGCCCACAACAGCGTGCTGGCCGGCCGCCTCTCGCAGGTGGAAGGCATCACCCACCCCTATCTGAACGTGGGCCGCATCGAGGGCGGCAGCAACACCAATGTGGTGCCGGGCAAGGTGGTGTTGAAACTCGACCGCCGCATGATTCCCGAGGAGGATGCCGGCGCGGTCGAGGCCGAGGTGCGCGCCCTGATCGCCGAGGTGGTGGCCGGCTGCCCGGGTGTGACGGTGGACGTGCGTCGCATCCTGCTGGCGCGCTCGTTGCAGCCGCAGACCACCAACGCGCCGCTGGTGGCGGCGCTGCAACGCCATGGCCAGGCTGTCTTCGGCTGCGAGATCCCGACCTCGGGTACACCGCTCTATACGGATGTGCGCCTGTACGGCGAACATGGCGTGGCTGCCGTGATCTACGGCGCGGGCCCGCGCACGGTGCTTGAAAGCAACGCCAAGCGCGCCGACGAACACATCGTGCTCGAGGACCTCAGGCGCGCCACCCAGGTGGTGGCCCGTACCCTGGCCGACATGTTGAGCCACTGACCCCATTCGATCCGCCTTGCGCACGGAACTTGCTCCATAGCGCCCAGAGACCTAGCCATCCGGAGACCCTGACCATGACCCTCACCCGCCGCTCACTCCTCCCCCTGGCCACCAGCCTGCTGCTGGGCGCTGCGCCCCTCATGCCCGCCCAGGCGCAGGAGACCGCCATCAAGTTCCAGCTTGACTGGCGCTTCGAAGGCCCCGCGGCGCTGTTTCTGGTGCCTGCCGCCAAGGGCTACTTCAAGGCCGAGAAGCTCAACGTGACCATCGACGCCGGCAACGGCTCGGGTGGCGCGGTCACCCGCGTGGCCTCGGGCAGCTACGACATGGGTTTTGCCGATCTGGCCGCGCTGATGGAGTTCCACGCCAACAACCCGACCGCGCCGAACAAGCCCATCGCGGTGATGATGGTCTACAACAACACGCCGGCGGCGGTGCTGGCGCTCAAGAAGAGCGGCATCAGCAAGCCCGCTGACCTGAACGGCAAGAAGCTCGGCGCGCCGGTGTTCGACGCAGGGCGCAAGGCGTGGCCCATCTTCGCCAAGGCCAACGGTATCGGCAACGTCGCCTGGACCGCCATGGATCCGCCGCTGCGCGAGACCATGCTGGCGCGCGGGGACATCGACGCCATCACCGGCTTTTCCTTCACCTCGCTGCTCAATCTGGAAGCGCGCGGCGTCAAGGCCGAGGACATCGTCGTGCTGCCCTACCCGCAGTTCGGCGTGAAGCTCTACGGCAACGCCATCATCACCTCCGAGGAATTCCTCAAGAAGAATCCGGATGCCATCAAGGCTTTCCTGCGCGCCTTCAGCAAGGGCATGAAGGACGTGATCGCCGACCCCACGGCGGCGGTTGCGACGGTGAAGGAGCGCGACGGCATCATCAACGCCGAACTGGAAGTGCGGCGCCTGAAGCTGGCCCTGGACGCCACCGTGCTCACGCCCGACGCCAAGGCCGAGGGCTTTGGCGAGGTCAAGGGCCCGCGCCTGTCGCTGATGGCCAGCCAGGTCTCTGACGCGTTCGGCACCAAGGAGCGCGTCAAGCCCGAGGCGGTCTGGAACGGCGGCCTGCTGCCCAGCGCGGCCGAGCGCAACATCTTCGCGGCAGCCAAGAAGTGACCGCCTTCGTCGAGTTCGACCAGGTCTGGCTGGCCTACAACGAGGAACTGCTGGCGCAGGGCCACTTCGCGGTCGAGGACATCAACCTCCAGGTGCGCGAGGGCGAGTTCATCGCCATCGTCGGCCCCTCGGGCTGCGGCAAGTCGACCTTCATGAAGCTGGCCACCGGGCTCAAGCGTCCGAGCAAGGGCACGGTCATCATCGGCGGGCAGGAGGTCAAGGGCCCGCTCAAGATCACCGGCATGGCCTTCCAGGCGCCCAGCCTGCTGCCCTGGCGCACCACGCTGGCCAATGTGCTGCTGCCGCTGGAGATCGTCGAGCCCTACCGCTCGAACTTCAAGGCCAACAAGTCCAAGTACAAGGCCGAATACGAGGCCAAGGCACGCGCCCTGCTCAAGAGCGTGGGGCTAGACGGTTATGCCGACAAGTTCCCCTGGCAGCTTTCGGGCGGCATGCAGCAGCGCGCCAGCATCTGCCGCGCGCTCATCCACGAGCCCAAGATGCTGCTGCTCGACGAGCCCTTCGGCGCCCTCGACGCGTTCACGCGCGAGGAGCTGTGGTGCATCCTGCGCGACCTGCAGGCGACGCAGAAGTTCAACGTCATCCTGGTGACGCACGACCTGCGCGAAAGCGTCTTCCTGGCCGACACGGTCTATGTGATGAGCAGGAGCCCCGGGCGCTTCGTGGTCAAGCGCGAGATCGACCTGCCGCGCCCGCGCGACCTGGAGGTGACCTACACGCCCGAGTTCACCGACATCGTGCACGAACTGCGCGGGCATATCGGTGCGATGCGCGGTGTGGGGGCCGGTTCGCCGGGCGTGGAGGTGGCGCAATGAGCACGTCAGCCCGCCTTCGCGCCAAGCGCATGGAACAGGCCTCACCCTGGATCCTGCTGGTGCTCACCCTGCTCGTGTGGCAGCTGGTGTGCAGCGGCTTCAACGTCTCGGAGTTCATCTTCCCCAGCCCGCTGGGCATCGCCAAGGCGCTGGGTGACCAGGCCCGCTTGGTCGCCGGCCATGCCTGGCGCACCTTCTGGGTGACGATGGCGGGCTTTGGCATCTCCATCGTGGTGGGTGTGCTGCTGGGCTTCCTGATCGGCAGCTCGCGGCTGGCCTACACGGCCGTCTACCCGCTCATGACGGCCTTCAACGCCCTGCCCAAGGCGGCCTTCGTGCCCATCCTGGTGGTGTGGTTCGGCATCGGCGTGGGGCCGGCGGTGCTGACGGCATTTCTCATCAGCTTCTTTCCCATCATGGTCAACATTGCCACCGGCCTGGCGACGCTGGAGCCCGAGCTGGAAGACGTGCTGCGCGTGCTGGGCGCAAAACGCTGGGACGTGTTGATCAAGGTGGGCCTGCCGCGCTCCATGCCCTATTTCTACGGCTCGCTCAAGGTCGCCATCACCCTGGCCTTCGTCGGCACGACGGTGAGCGAGATGACCGCCGCCAATGAGGGCATCGGCTATCTGCTGATCTCGGCCGGCAGCTCCATGCAGATGAGCCTGGCCTTCGCCGGCCTGGTGGTGGTGGGCGCCATGGCCATGGCCATGTACGAGCTGTTCTCGCTGATCGAGAAACGCACCACGGCCTGGGCACACCGCGGCTCGCAGGGACACTGAGCTGCCAGCCATGACCCCGCCCGACACACCGACGCCCAGCCCCGACCTGGCCGGCCTGCCGGCCGAACAGATCGCCGGCTGGCTGCGCGAGGCCAACGCGGTGGCGCGGGCCGCCCAGCACGCCGGCCACCATCCTTTCGGCGCGGTGCTGATCGCTCCGGACGGTCACACCGTGCTGCTGCGCCAGGGCAACGTCGACAGCGTCAACCACGCCGAGGCGGTGCTGGCGCGCGAGGCAGCCCGGCTGTACCCGCCAGCCTTTCTGTGGGGCTGCACTCTGGTGACGACGGTCGAGCCCTGCTGCATGTGCGCCGGTACGCAGTACTGGGCGCACATCGGCCGCCTGGTCTACGGACTGAGCGAGGCCGAGCTGCTGGCGCTGACCGGCAACCACAGCGAGAACCCGACGCTGGACCTGCCCTGCCGCGAGGTCTACGCGCGCGGCCAGAAGCCAATGCAGGTGCTGGGCCCGGTCGCAGAGATGCAGGCCGAGATCGTCGCGCTGCACCGCGACTTCTGGCGCCGGCGCTGACGGGGCGGGCTGGCGGGCAGTCAGGCCGGCGCACCGGCATCACACGCGCGTTCACCCTAAGCCCCGCCCCTCATCCCGGGATCATCGCCGCCATGAACGCCGACCTGCCCCTCATCGATCTGGCACCCAGCTTCGGCAGCAGTCTGGATGACACCCTCGAGGTGGCGCGCAAGATCGACGCCGCCTGCCGGCGCCACGGCTTTTTCTACGTCTGCGGACACGGCGTGCCGCTGTCGCTCATCGCCCAGCAGTTCATGATGAACCGGCGCTTCTTCGCCCTGCCCGAGGTGGTGAAGCAGCACCTGCACATCGACCGCTCCGGCGGGCTGCAGCGCGGCTACGACCCGATCGGCTGGCAAAGCCTGGACCAGGGCAGGCCGGCAGACCTGAAGGAAAGCTTCTACCTGGGCGTGGAGCGCGGCGTCGACGACCCGCTGGTGCGCGCCGGCACACCCAACCATGGGCCCAACCAGTGGCCGGACGAGACCTTGCTGCCAGGCTTCCACCAGGCGTGCACCAGTTATGCCGCCGCGCTGAATCGGCTGGGACGCCACCTCCTGGGCCTGATCGCTCTGGGCCTGGGGCTGCCGCGCAGGCATTTCGACCCCTTTGTGCGCGACCCCATGCCGGTGCTGCGCCTGCTGCACTACCCGCCGCAACCGGCCAGCGCCCTGGAAGGACAGATCGGCTCGGGCGCCCACACCGACTGGGGCAGCATCACCCTGCTCGCGCAGGACAACACCGGCGGCCTGCAGGTGCAGGGTGACGGCGGTGAATGGCTGGACGCGCCGCCCATCGCCGGCAGCCTGGTCGTCAACCTGGGCGACCTCATGCAGCGCTGGACCAACGACCTTTATCGCTCCAACCTGCACCGCGTCGTCAACCGGCACAGCGGCGCCGACCGCTACTCGATCGCCTACTTCTACGACATCGATTTCCATGCCCGGGTCGAGGTGCTGCCCGGCTGCAGCAGCGCAGAGCGGCCGGCACGCTACCTGCCGATCACCGCCGGTGAACACATCGTCGAGATGTACCGCCGCACCACGCTGGTGGGCTGACGGGCGAGCAAGCTGCGCGGCGGCAGGCCAGCCGCCCTGTGCACGGCCGTGCGGCGCAGGCACGCCAACGCGCGACACATCCCACATCCACTACGCGCGACTGATCTGAACCCCCTGTTTGCAGGGGGCCAGCGACATCAAGTCCGCGTGCGCGCCGCCGACATCCCGCATCGGGCGTCAGCGGCGAACAACCGCCGGCTGGCCGCCAGCCCGTCCGCCCGGTCCCACCCTAAACTGCCGCGCTTTTTCATCTTTAGCCTCATCCATGAGCTGGCTCGGCCATCTGCAACTCAGTTACCGCCTGGACGACACCCCCTCAGCGGGTGGCGTCTGCCTGCCGCGCACGGTCGCTCATGACCGTCACAGCGGCCCGCTGCGGGTGTTGCAGCGGCTCTACCCCGAGGGCGATGCCATCTGCCATCACGTGCTGGTGCATCCGCCCGGCGGCATCGTCGGCGGCGACGTGCTGCGCATCAGCGGTGAGCTCGGACCCGGCAGCCATGCGCTGATCACCACGCCGGGCGCGACACGCTTTTATCGCAGCGCGGGCGACCAGGCGCGTCAGGAGGTCGACCTCCAGGTCGGCCCCGGGGCGCGACTGGAATGGCTGCCGCTGGAGACCATCGCCTACGCCGGCTGCGTGGCACACAACCAGCTGCGCTTCGAACTGCAGGGCTCGGCCGAGATGATGGGGTGGGACATCCTGGCACTCGGCCTGCCGGCTGCCGACGCAGCCTGGTCGACCGGCCGTTACCAGCAGCAGGTCGAGATCCCCGGCATCTGGCTGGACCGTGCCTTGATCCGGGCCGATGACCAACTCCTGCACACCTCCGGGCCGGGCTGGGCCGGGCACGGCGTGCTCGCCAGCCTGTGGTTCGCACGCGGCGCCAGCCTGGGCGCTGATCTGGCCACCACCTTGCTTGACGCAGCGCGCGCCTTGATCGATGCATCTGAAACGGCGTCGCCGGCAACGCTACTGGCGGGCGTAAGCCGCCCCCAAGACGAACTCGTGGTGCTGCGCGTGCTGGCGCAGCGTGTCGAACCGGTGCAGAACCTGCTGCGGGGCGTGCGTCTGGCCTGGCGACGCGCCGCCTGGTCGCTTGCCGACCACACCCCCCGCATCTGGGGTACTTGACGCAGCCATTCCTTGGATTCGTGAACCAGATCACGAATTGCGCCCTGAAACAGCCCTCAGTCCAGCCCTTCAGGTGCGGTTTTGCAACTTTTGGATGTCGCCGCAGAACGACGTCGCCCTTGAGATGGGAAATGTCACCTTTCGCACAATTAAGATTTTGTTACCCTCTGATACAGGGGATTCGACAGACAGCACCGAGTCCCCTTCAATTCCCCCTAAGACAAGTTCAGCAGACACACGCCTGGCCGCGCCGACAAAGGACGGGCCTGTGTCAGACAAGAGGCTCACCATGCGGTTTGTTCAGATTTCGGCTTTGGCGCTGGCAGTTGCGACCCTGTTCGCCGGCCCCGCGCTGGCGCAATCGGCCCTGACCGCGCCCACGGTCACGCTCACTCAGGACACGTTCAACACAGTTCAGCCGGCGGTGGTCATGCCCGATGGCGGGATGGTGGCGAAGTCGATCGCCGACTCGTCCACGGCCAGCTTTGCCAGCTTCCAGTCCAGCCTCGGCGTTCTGACCGGTGTGCAGGCCAGTCTGCAGGTCGTCAATCCCCCCTACGACGCCAAGAATCCCAATCCCGGCAGCCGCTTTCTCCTGGCCAACAACCAGGAAAACTCCGACGTCACCACCCGATTGACCACCACCTGGCAATTGGGCAGCGCCGCCAATTCGTTCAATGGCACGCTGATGACCTTCAGCACGGCCAAGGACTCGACCCAGTCCAGCGGCAACGCCTGGCAGTCCCTGACCTTTGCGCCCTCCGGTCTGGCGGCCTTTGTCGACCAGGGCGCGGTGACCAGCAAGCTCAACACGACGCTGACGTTGGATGCCCCGATCAAGGGCAAGAACAGCGATGGCTCCATCGACTACTCCAAGAAGTTCACCCAGACGTCGCTGACCAACGCGCCCAGCTTGTCGCAGGACACCATCGTCACCTCCCTGCCGGTCAAGCTGTCGATCGGCTACAGCTATCTGCTGCACTCCAACGCCTCGTTTGCGCAGGCACTTGACCAGGACACGCTCAACCTGAACTTTGCCCAGGCGGGCAGCCAGGCACTGTCCATCCACGCGCTGGCTGGCAAGGTCTCAGGCGTCAGCGCGGCCGGCAACACCACCTTGCTCGACATGACCGGCGTGAGCTGCTCGGGCGCCTGCGCCAACTACCAGCTCAACTTCACCAGCTTTGGCGACCTGGTCGCGGGTGGCGCGCAGGGCGGCAACATCGCCTATCTGGGCGGCGGCGGCAACGCGACCTACACCTTCTCGTTCAGCGACAACACCGCGGTGGGCGTGAGCAATACCGCCAGCACGCACCAGCAGCTGGTGGTCAACGTGACCGCCGTGCCCGAGCCGCATGGCGCGGCCATGTTGCTGGCCGGCCTGGGCGCCATCGCCTGGCTCGGCCGGCGCCGCCGGGTCGCCGATCCGGAACCCGCACCTCAACTCGCGAAGCTGTAAGGCCCGCCGCGCTCCAGGGCGCGGCGATAGGCCGGGCGGGACTGCATGCGTTGCAGCAACTCCGCCAGGCGCGGATAACGATCTGCACGCAGGCCGGCACGCTGCGCGGCCGCCTCAAGCACGAAGCTCATCTGGATGTCCGCCGCGCTCAACTCGGCGCCGGCGAACCACGGGCCGTGGCTGACGATCTCGGCTTCCATGAAGTCGAGCTGGGCCTTGAGCGTGGGCAGCACAAAGCCCTGCAGCACCTTGGCCGCAATCGCCTTGGCAAAAGGCCGGGCGAAGAAGGGCATCGGCCCGTTGGCGATGCGGTCGAAGACCAGCTTCATCAGCAGCGGCGACATGGCCGAACCTTCGGCAAAGTGCAGCCAGTAGGTGTAGCGGCGTCGCTCGGGTGTGTGCAGCGCCGGCCTGAGCCGCCCCGAGGCATCGTGGCGGTCGAGCAGGTATTCGACGATGGCGCCGGATTCCGCCACCACCAGGCCGTCGTCCGAGATCACCGGGCTTTTGCCGAGCGGGTGCACGGCGCGCAACTCGGGCGGCGCCAGCAGGGTCCTGGCGTCGCGCTCATAACGCTTCACCTCATAGGGCAGGCCAAGCTCCTCGAGCAGCCACAGCACACGCTGCGAGCGCGAATTGTTCAGATGGTGGACGGTGATCATGGTGGGATTGCGAGGACGGGAAGCAGGTGCGCCAGGACAGGCGTGCGACGGGAGGACAGGTGCTGCGCCAACCTGACCGACTGCGGTTCAGACCACGGCTCAAGCCGACACAGCGGCAGGCTGGAACGTGGCACCGTTGCGCCACCAATGCAGCACGCCTTCACCCGCCACGCGGCCGCTGGCCAAGGCGGCCGTGAGCAGATAGCCGCCGGTGGGCGCCTCCCAGTCCAGCATCTCGCCGGCGCAGGCGACGCCAGGCAGCGCACGCAGCATCAAACCCTCGTCCATGGCTTCGAGCCGCACTCCACCGGCGCTGCTGATGGCCTCGGCGATGGGGCGCGGCGCCAGCAGCTCCAGCGGCAAGGCCTTGATGCGTGCAGCCAGCGCAGGCGGACTCGCCACCAGGGCAGCCCAGGCGGCGGCGTCCAGCCCCTCGCGCAGCAGGGCCGCGGTGGCGCCGTGCAGGCCGGCGTGTTCGCGCAGATGGTTGGGCAGCGAGCGTGCGCCGCGGCCACTGGCCAGGGCGCGGGTCAGATCGTCCAGGCTGCGGTGTGGCAGCAGGTCCAGGGTGATGGCGGCCCGGCCCTGCGCCGCGATCAGCTCGCGCAGGCCGGCCGAGGCGGCGTAGACCAGATTGCCCTCCAGCCCGTGTGCGCTCAGCACCGCCTCGCCCAGTCGGTGCCAGCGCGCGCCGGCCAGGTCGGTGAACTCGATGGCGACGTTCTTGAGCGGCGTGCCGGCAAATCGCTTGACCAGATAGGGGCTCCAGGCGATGTCGAAGCCGCAGTTGGCGCTCACCAGCGCTCGCACCTCCACGCCCTGCTGCGCCAGCCAGGGCTGCCAGGCGCCGTCCGAGCCCAGGCGCGGCCAGCTCGCCCCGCCCAGCGCCAGCACCACGGCGTCGGCGCGCACCGGCACCGGCCCGGCCGGTGCGTCGAAGTCGATCTGCCAGACCGGGCCGGTGTCCGTGCTGGCGCCGTCCGCCGCGGCGCGCTGCAGCCCGCCGGTCCAGCGATGCCGCATGTGTAGGCGCACGCCGCTGGCGCGCAGCCGGTGCAACCAGGCGCGCAGCAGCGGCGCAGCCTTCATCTCCAGCGGAAACACCTTGCCCGAGCTGCCGACAAAGGTCGGCACGCCCAGGCCTTCGGCCCAGTCGCGCAGATCCTGCGGGCCCAGACGGGCCAGCCACTGCGCCACCGCGCCGGCACGTTCGGCGTAGCGGCTGATGAAGCGGTCCAGCGGCTCGGCATGGGTAAGGTTGAGCCCGCCCTTGCCGGCGAGCAGGAACTTGCGCCCGACCGACGGCATGGCGTCGTAGAGGTCGACCTCGGCGCCAGCGGCGCGCAAGGTGTCGGCCGCCATCAGTCCGGCCGGGCCGGCCCCGATCACGGCCACGCGCAAGGTGGGCCGGACGACAGCGTCGGCAGAAGGGGCGGGGGCGGCGGCGGTGCTGGGCATCATGGCGGCGCGAGTCTAAGCGCCGAGGCCAGCGCTCAGATCGACATGAGCTGCCGCACCCCGTCGGCCTGCATCGTCGACCCCTGGCCGCGCGCGATGATCTCGCCGCGTTCCATCACCAGATACTGGTCGGCCAGTTCCTCGGCAAAGTCGTAGTACTGCTCCACCAGCACCACGGCCATGCGCTGGCCGTTCATGCCGCGTTCGGCCAGCATGCGAATGACACGGCCGATGTCCTTGATGATGCTGGGCTGGATGCCCTCGGTCGGCTCGTCCAGGATCAGCAGCTTGGGCCCCGCAGCCAAGGCCCGCGCGATGGCGAGCTGCTGCTGCTGCCCGCCCGACAGGTCGCCGCCGCGCCGGTGCATGAAATGCTTGAGGATAGGAAACAGCTCGAACAACTCGTCCGGGATGGGTGTCGACCCGCTCTTGTAGGCCAGGCCCATGCGCAGGTTGTCCGCCACCGTCAGGCGGCCGAAGATCTCGCGCCCCTGCGGCACATAACCCACGCCCTTGCGCACACGCGCATACGGCGCGTCGCGGCTGATGTCCGCGCCGTCGAGCGTGATGTCGCCGGCCCGGATCGGCACCACACCCATCAGGCTCTTGAGCAAGGTCGTCTTGCCCACGCCGTTGCGGCCGAGCACGACGGTGACCTCGCCCACCTTGGCCTCGAAATCCAGCCCGCGCAGGATGTGCGAGCCACCGTAGAACTGATTCAGTCCGGATACTTTCAGCATCACCGCCCCAGATAGACCTCAACCACCTTCTCGTTGGCCTGCACCTCGGCCAGCCTGCCTTCGGCCAGCACGCTGCCTTCGTGCAGCACGGTGACCGTCTTGCGGCCTTCGGTGAGCTGGTCGACGAACTTCATGTCGTGCTCCACCACCACGAGTGAATGTTTGCCCTCGAGTGACAGGAACAGTTCGGCGGTGCGCTCGGTTTCCTCGTCGGTCATGCCGGCCACTGGTTCGTCGAGCAGCAGCAGCTTCGGGTCCTGCATCAGCAGCATGCCGATCTCCAGCCACTGCTTCTGGCCGTGGCTGAGCAGGCCGGCGGTGCGCTGGGCCTCGGGCTTGAGGTGGATGAGGCTGAGGATCTCGCCGATGTGGTCGAGCTGCTCGCCGGAGAGCCGGTGGAAGAGGCTGGCGCGTGCTCGCCGATCCGCCGCCAGCGCGAGTTCGAGGTTCTCGAACACGCTCAGCTCCTCGTACACCGTGGGCTTCTGGAACTTGCGGCCGATGCCGATCTGGGCGATCTCGTTCTCGCGCAGGCGCAGCAGGTTGATGGTCGAGCCGAAGGAGGCCTTGCCCAGGTCGGGCCGGGTCTTGCCGGTGATGACGTCCATCATGGTCGTCTTGCCGGCGCCGTTGGGGCCGATGATGCAGCGCAGCTCGCCCACGTTGATGGCCAGGCTGAGCTTGTTCAAGGCCTTGAAGCCGTCGAAGCTGACCGTGACGTCTTCGAGGTAGAGGGCCACGCCCTGGGTGAAGTCGGGCTCGCCTTGGCGAACATGGCGACCATAACTGGCGCTGCGCCCGCCCGAGGCCGTGCTGGTCGATGCGCGCGCCACCTTGTCGTCGTGGCGCTGGCGTGCCTCGGCACGCTCCTTCATGATCTCGGGCGTCATGCCTTGCCCTCCCGGCGCTTGGTGAAGAGTCGCAGCACGTCGCCCGGCTGGCGCAGCAGGCCGATGATGCCGTTCGGCAGATACAGCGTCACCGCAATGAACAGCGCGCCGAGGAAGTACAGCCAGTACTCCGGGAACACCTGCGTGAACCAGCTCTTGGCTCCGTTGACGAAGAAGGCGCCAACGATGGGGCCGATCAGCGTGGCGCGCCCGCCCACCGCGGCCCAGATGGCGATCTCGATCGACGCCGCCGGGCTCATCTCGCCCGGGTTGATGATGCCCACCTGCGGCACGTAGAGCGCACCGGCCACGCCGCACATCACGGCGCTGAGCGTCCAGATGCTCAGCTTGTAGGCCAGCGGGTTGTAGCCGGTGAACATGACGCGGCTTTCGGCATCACGAATCGCTTGCAGCACCCGGCCGTACTTGCTGTGCACGATGGCGCGCGCCATCAGGAAAAAGCCGATCAGCGTGAGACCGGTGAGCACGAACAGCACCATGCGCGTGCTCGGCTGGGCGATGGGGATGCCCAGGATGCGCTTGAAATCGGTGAAGCCGTTGTTGCCGCCAAAGCCCGTCTCGTTGCGGAAGAACAGCAGCATGGCGGCGAAGGTCATGGCCTGGGTAATGATGGAGAAGTACACGCCCTTGATGCGCGAGCGGAAGGCGAAGTAGCCGAACACGTAGGCGATCACGCCGGGCAGCAGCACCACCAGCAGCATCTGCGCGATGAAGCTGTCCGACACCGCCCAGTGCCAGGGAAAGGCCTTCCAGTTCAGGAAGACCATGAAGTCCGGCATGTCGGCGTGGTACTGACCGTCGCGGCCGATCTGGCGCATCAGATACATGCCCATGGCGTAGCCACCCAGGGCGAAGAACAGGCCGTGGCCGAGCGACAGGATGCCGGTGTAGCCCCAGATCAGGTCCATGGCCAGGGCGCAGATGGCGTAGCACATGATCTTGCCGATCAGCGCCACGTAGTAGTCCGACAGGTGCAGCCAGCTGCCCTGCGGCACCGCCAGGTTGAGCAGCGGCACCAGCACGGCCACGACCAGCAGAGCGCTGAACACGGCCGACCAGCCCCTGGGCCCGAGCAGCAGGCTGCGGCGCGAGGACAGCGTGGAGACCGAGGTATCTGTTGAGTTCATGGTGAGGGTGCTCATGCTTCTGCGCTCCGGCCCTTCATGGCAAAGATGCCTTGCGGGCGTTTCTGGATGAAGACGACGATGAAGACCAGCACCATGATCTTGGCCAGCACCGCGCCGGCCACCCCTTCGAGCAGCTTGTTCAGCACGCCCAGGCCCAGCGCGGCGTAGACCGTGCCGGCGAGTTGCCCCACACCGCCCAGCACCACGACCATGAAGCTGTCGACGATGTAGCCCTGGCCCAGATCCGGCCCGACATTGCCGACCTGGCTGAGCGCACAGCCGGCCAGGCCTGCGATGCCCGCGCCGAGCGAGAAGGCATACATGTCGATGCGTGCGGTGTTCACGCCCATGCAGGCGGCCATGCGGCGGTTCTGGGTGACACCGCGCACGAACAGGCCCAGGCGGGTGCGGGCGATCATCAGCGCCACGCCACCCAGCACCAGCAGGGCGAAGATCATCAGCGCGATGCGGTTGTAGGGCAGGGTGAGGTTGCTCATCACCGCGATGCCGCCCGACAGCCAGGCCGGGTTCTCGACCGGCACGTTCTGCGCGCCGAAGATGGAGCGCACGCCCTGCATCAGCACCAGGCTGATGCCCCAGGTGGCGAGCAGTGTCTCCAGCGGCCGGCCGTAGAGCCAGCGGATGACGCTGCGCTCCAGTGCCGCACCCACCAGCGCGGCGGTGAGGAAGGAGATCGGGATGGCCGCGACGATGTACCAGTCGAACCAGGCGCCCAGATGCGCCTTGAACAGGTTCTGCACCACATAGGTGGCGTAGGCGCCCACCATCATCAGCTCGCCGTGCGCCATGTTGATGACGCCCATGAGTCCGTAGGTGATGGCCAGGCCCAGGGCCACCAGCAGCAGGATGGAGCCCAGGCTGAGGCCGGTGAAGATCACGCCCAGTCGTTCGCCCCAGGCCAGGCGCGACTCGACCGCGGCCAGCGCGCTCATCAGCGCACCACGCACGTCGGCATCGGGCTCCACGCCCGGCGCCAGGCGTTCCTGGATCAGGCTCTTGACAGTGGCGAGTTGGCTGGCGCCCAGCGCCTTGGCGGCCTCCAGCCGCCTGGCCTTGTCGGGGCCGGACACCAGGATGGTGGCGCGCATGCCTTCGAGCTGGGCCTTCAGCGCCGGATCGCTCTCGATGGCCAGGGCCTTGTCGATCAGCGGCAGCTGGCTGTCCTGCAGCTGGGTCTTGCCCAGTTCGGCCAGGGCGGCACGGCGCAGCTTGGCATCGGGCGACACCAGCTTCAGGCTGCCCAGGGCGGCTTCGAGCGCGCCGCGCATGCGGTTGTTGTTGACCACGTCCTCGGCGCCCTCGGGCAGCGCAGTCTCGGCGCCGGTGCTGGCGTCGACGACCTTGCCGCCCTGGGTGATGAAGGTCCTGCCG
Source organism: Pseudomonadota bacterium (assembly GCA_041169165.1). Lineage (GTDB taxonomy): Bacteria > Pseudomonadota > Gammaproteobacteria > Burkholderiales > Burkholderiaceae_C > Sphaerotilus. The sequence goes on along the minus strand of JBEEJN010000044.1, from coordinate 794 downwards.
TCGGCGCTGGTCTTCACCGCGTCGTCCAGCAGGGCCTGCACAAAGGCCGCGAGCGTGGCGTCGCCTTCCTTGAGCGCCGTGCCGAGCGCGGCGATGCGTTCATCGGTGTCACCCGCGGCTATGGCGTGGGCCTGGGGGGCGGACAGCGCCAGCGCCTGGCCGGGTGCGCCCAGCCAGGCCGCCAAGGCGCCCAGGGCGAGCAGCAGCGTGAGGATCGTGCGACCCGCAGGCCAGCTGCGTCGCGGTGTAGAACTCAGGTCGTTCGGTGACATGCCCACCAGCCCGTCGAGGGGTGTTCGGAGTGCAAAAAAATGGCCGGCACAGGCCGGCCATCTCGATCAGAGGCGCCGATTACTTGGCGGCGACCACCGGCTCGTCCTTCTTGCCCTTGTTCTCGGGAATGAAGGGGCTCCAGGGCTGGGCCTTGACCGGGCCGGGGGTCTTCCACACCACGTTGAACTGGCCGTCAGCCTTCACTTCGCCGATGAACACCGGCTTGTGCAGGTGGTGGTTCTTGGGGTCCATGGTGGAGGTGAAGCCGCCCGGTGCCTTGTAGGTCTGGCCGGCCATGGCGGCGATGACCTTGTCGGTGTCGGTGGACTTGGCCTTGGTCACGGCCTGGGCCCACATGTTGATGCCGATGTAGGTGGCTTCCATCGGGTCGTTGGTGAGCGGCTTGTCCTTGTGGCCGGCGATGCCCTTGGCCTTGGCGTAGTCGCTCCACTTCTTCACGAACTCGGTGTTGGCCGGGCTCTTGACCGACATGAAGTAGTTCCAGGCGGCCAAATGGCCCA
>JBEEJN010000043.1:0-48754 GCA_041169165.1 Pseudomonadota bacterium | reverse complement strand
CGAGCCCAGCATGGGCCTGGCGCCGCAGATCGTCGAGGAGGTGTTCGAGATCGTGAAGGACCTCAACACCAAGGAGCGGGTGACCTTTCTGCTCGCCGAGCAGAACACCAACATCGCCCTGAAGTACGCCGACTACGGCTACATCCTGGAAAACGGCCGCATCGTGATGGACGGCGAGGCCGCCGACCTGCGCGAGAACGAGGACGTCAAGGAGTTCTACCTCGGCATGGGTGGCGGCGACCGCAAGAGCTTCAAGGACGTCAAGAGCTACAAGCGCCGCAAGCGCTGGCTGGCCTGAGCACAGCGGTACCGGCGTCTGACACACTCCCGCCCTTGTCTGTACCGACGAGCCGGAGCCCCGCCATGAGTGACGACTTCTTTGCCCCCCCGCCCTTCAACGTCCAGGAAGGCCTGCGCCGTGCTGCCCGTGAACTGCGCCCGCTCGGCCTGGCTGAACGCGAAGGTGTGTACGAGCGCGCCGGCGACCCGGTGATCCGCCTGAGCGCGGACGGCTCCACCATCAGGGCCGAGATGGTGAGGGAACCCATGCGCAGCCCGCAGTGGAAACAACGCGTGCTGCGCAACAACGGCGACCTGCGCGACTTCCTCGCCGAAGCGACCAAGAAGATCAGGATTTGGAACGACGACGGCGACGAGTGAGCTCGCGCGTGCTGCGGCATCGGCTGGGACCGGCGCCGACCAGCGCCGCGCAGCGCCTGCTTGCCATCCCGGCGTCGGCCTTTCCCGTGTGACCTGCTGCCCACCCGAACGACATGACCGACGCCCACGACACCTCCGACCGCTGCGGCGGCCACTTCGACCGACTGGAGACCCGCCCCGCGGCCGAACGTGAGGCCGCCCTGATGGCCGCGCTGCCCGGCGTGCTGACACGGGCTGCGACCGGTGCGCCGGCGCTGGCCGAACAGTTGGCCGGTGTCGACTTCGCCACCATCACCAGCCGCGCTGCCCTGGCCAGCCTGCCGGTGCTGCGCAAGGGCGAGCTGCTGGAACGGCAACAGGCCGCACGTGCGGCCGGCGGCAGCGGCGACGTATTCGGCGGCTTTTCCGCCATCGGCTGGCGCAGGCAGCCGCGCGGTGGTGGCGGTCGCGGTGCGAAACGCGTCTTCCAGTCGCCCGGGCCGATCTATGAGCCCGAGGGCGAGGCGAGCGACTACTGGCGCATGGCGCGCGCTATTCACGCCGCGGGCTTTCGGACCGGCGACCTCATCCACAACAGCTTCAGCTATCACCTCACACCCGCGGGCTCGATGATGGAGACCGGCGCCCATGCGCTGGGCTGCACCGTCTTCCCTGGCGGCGTGGGCAACACTGAGCTGCAGTTGCAGGCCATGGTCGAGCTGCGTCCGGACGGCTACATCGGTACGCCGAGCTTTCTGAAGATCGCGGTCGAGAAGGCGGCCGAGAGCGGCGCCGACATCAGCAGCCTCACCAAGGCCCTGGTGAGCGGCGAGGCCTTTCCGCCGTCATTGCGCGACTGGCTGACCGAGCGCGGCATCGCCGCCTACCAGTGCTACGCCACCGCCGACCTGGGCCTGATCGCCTATGAGACCAGCGCTCGCCAGGGTCTGGTCATCGACGAAGGGGTGATCGTCGAGATCGTGCGCCCCGGCACTGGCGACCCGGTGCCCGAGGGCGAGGTGGGCGAGCTGGTCGTCACTTCGCTCAATGGCGACTACCCGCTGGTGCGCTTTGGCACCGGCGACCTCTCGGCCGTGCTGCCTGGCGACTGCCCGACCGGCCGCAGCAACACCCGCATCAAGGGCTGGATGGGTCGGGCTGACCAGACCACCAAGGTGCGCGGCATGTTCGTGCATCCGAAACAGGTCGCCGCGGTGCTGGCACGCCACCCCGAGCTGGGCCGGGGCCGCCTAGTCGTCGAAGGCGAGATGGCTGAGGACCGCATGACGCTCAAGGCCGAGCTGTCCGCCGCGGCGCCCGAGGGCCTGGCCGCCCGGGTGGCCGACAGCATCCGCGAACTCACCAAGCTGCGCGGCGCGGTCGAGTTCGTCGCCGCCGGCAGCCTGCCCAACGACGGCAAGGTGATCGAGGACGCGCGCAGCTACAAGTAGGCCAGCCGCCCGGGATGACCGCGCCCTGGCCGGTGCGCACATCCCCCCCCGACGGATGAGGGCAGGCATGGCGCAGCGGACTGGGCGGCAGGGCGGAAGCCGGATGCGTCCATTGTGGGCGAGCGCGTGATGCCTTTACCCGCGGTTTACGTGTTTCCCGCGATATGGCGCGCCTGTGCGGGCCCTACGATTTCTTTCCGTACCGGTCAGGCGACCTGACCTCTCCCGTTCCAGGAGTCATCCATGAAACATCTCGTTTGTGCCGCTGTTGCCGCACTCGCCACCCTCCTGGCTCCCGCAGCCATGGCCCAGGGCTATCCGGAAAAGCCTGTGACCATCGTCGTGCCCTTCGCGGCCGGCGGCCCCACCGACAAGGTGGCGCGCGACCTGGGCGACGCCCTGCGCCGCGAACTCAAGCAGACCATCATCATCGACAACGTCGGCGGTGCCGGCGGCACGCTGGGTGCGGCCAAGGTCGCCAAGGCCGCGCCGGACGGCTACACCCTGCTGCTGCACCACATCGGCATGGCCACCTCGCCGGCCCTGTACCGCAACCTGCCCTACAAGACGCTGGAGGACTTCGAGTACCTCGGCATGGTCAACGACGTGCCCATGACGGTAATCGGCAAGCCCGGTCTGCCGGCCAGCAACTTCGCCGAGCTGCGCAAGTGGGTCGAGGCCAACAAGGGCAAGATCAACCTGGCCAATGCCGGCCTGGGCGCCGCCTCGCACCTGTGCGGCCTGCTCTTCCAGCAGGCCATGGCGGTGGACATGACCACCGTGCCCTACAAGGGCACGGCGCCGGCCATGACCGACCTGCTGGGCGGCCAGGTCGACCTGATGTGCGACCAGACCACCAACACCACCCAGCAGATCGAGAGCGGCAAGGTCAAGGCCTACGGCGTGACCACGCTCAAGCGCCTGCACACCCCGGCGCTGGCCAAGCTGCCGACGCTGGACGAGGCCGGCCTCAAGGGCTTCAACGTCACCATCTGGCACGGCCTGTACGCGCCCAAGGGCACGCCCAAGGCGGTGCAGGACAAGGTCAACGCCGCCCTGCGCAACGCGCTCAAGGACCCCGAGTTCATCAAGCACCAGGAAGCCCTGGGCGCCGTGGTAGTGACCGATGCCCGCCTGGGTGGCGCCGAGCACAAGAAGTTCGTCGAGGCCGAGATCGCCAAGTGGGGTCCGGCCATCAAGGCGGCCGGCATGTACGCCGACTGACCGCATAAAGACCGACGCTTGACGCCAGCTTGAGCAAAGCCGCCCTCGGGCGGCTTTTTCATGGCTGCCTGCGCTCAGCGCAGCGTGAGCGGTATGGTCACCGGTCCGTCGTTGACCAGGTGCAGCTTCATGTCGGCGCCGAAGATGCCGGCGGCCACGTCCGGATGCAGGCTGCGGGCGCGGTCCAGCACCGCCTCGTACAGGGCGCGGCCGCGCTCCGGACCGGCGGCACCGGTGAAGCTGGGCCGGTTGCCGGCCGAGCAGTCGGCCACCAGGGTGAACTGAGAGACGATGAGCAGACCGCCGGCCACGTCCTGCACACTCAGGTTCATCTTGCCCGCCGCGTCGCTGAAGATACGCAGCTTCAGCAGCTTGTCGACCAGCTTGTGGACCTGGGTCGTGCTGTCGGCCGGCTCGGCACAGACCAGCACCAGCAGTCCCTGGCTGATGCGCCCCACCACCTCAAGACCATCCCCTAGATCAACCTCGACCCGGGCCTGGCTGACACGCTGGACGAGGGCAAGCACGGCGACGATCCCGCGTCTGTGCTCAGCTCAGCGTGACGCGCGCGAACTTGCGCTTGCCCACCTGAAGCACATAGGTGCCGGCGCCGAGCTTGAGGCCCTTGTCGCTCATCACCGAACCATCGATGCGCACGCCACCGCCGTCCACCAGCCGCATGGCCTCGCTGCTGGACGGCGCCAGGTTGGCCTGCTTGAGCAGGGCACCCAGGCCCAGCGGCGCGCCGGCGAGCGTGACCTCGGGGATCTCGTCCGGAATACCGCCCTTGGAGCGGTTGATGAAGTCGGCCTCGGCCGCCTCGGCCGCCGCCGCGCTGTGAAAACGCGTGGTCAGCTCCTTGGCCAGCAGCACCTTGGCGTCCTTGGGGTTGCGCCCGGCGTCGACCTCGGCCTTGAGCGCCGCGATCTCGGCCAGGCTGCGCCAGCTCAGCAGGTTGTAGTAGGTCCACATCAGCTCGTCGCTCACCGACAGCAGCTTGGCGTACATCGAGTTCGCCTCTTCGGTGATGCCGATGTAGTTGTTCTTGCTCTTGGACATCTTCTCGACGCCGTCGAGCCCCACCAGCAGCGGCATGGTGAGGATGCACTGCGGCTCCTGGCCGTATTCGGCCTGCAGGGCACGGCCGACAAGCAGGTTGAACTTCTGGTCGGTGCCGCCGAGTTCGAGGTCGCTATTCAAGGCCACCGAGTCGTAGCCCTGCATCAGCGGGTAGAGGAACTCGTGCACGCTGATCGGTGTGCCGGCCTTGAAGCGGTCGTGGAAGTCGTTGCGCTCCATCATGCGCGCCACGGTGTAGCGGCTGGCCAGCTGGATCATGCCGCGCGCTCCCAGCGGGTCGCTCCACTCGCTGTTGTAGCGGATCTCGGTCTTGCTCGGATCGAGCACCAGGCTGGCCTGCTTGTAATAAGTCTGGGCGTTGGCCTCGATCTGCTCTCGGGTGAGCGGCGGGCGGGTGGTGTTGCGGCCCGAGGGGTCGCCGATCATCGAGGTGAAGTCCCCGATCAGGAAGATCACTTGATGCCCCAGGTCCTGCAGCTGGCGCATCTTGTTGAGCACCACGGTGTGGCCGAGGTGGATGTCCGGCGCCGTCGGGTCCAGGCCCAGCTTGATGCGCAGCGGCACGCCGGTGGCCGCGCTGCGCGCCAGCTTGGCCTGCCATTCGTTCTGCGGCAGCAGTTCCTCGCAGCCGCGCAGGCTGACCTCCATCGCAGCACGCACCGCGTCGGTGACCGGATGGGCGGGGGGGGCGGTCCCGGTGGAGGTGACGGTGCTGACGGAAGCTGGGCTGGACATGTGACAGATTGCTACAGGTTTTTACTAAATCCGTGACAAAGTTGCATCGCTATACTGACTCTGTCGCGTGGTGGTCGGGATTCTAGGGCGTCGCTTTAAGCCACCCCTGTGCCTGAATTCCGCCTGAGCCCTCTGCGCGTCGCCTCATCTCCCACCGGTTCAGGCAACCGGATCCACCGGCCCCGATGCCGGCACCCCGGTGCCCGCCGTCGTTCCAGGCCCGAACCGATTGCCCCTGTCCATGGACCTTGCCCTGCTGTTGCAACAGGCTGCCGAGCGTGGCGCGTTGTTGATCCACCACCACCCTCGCCGCCTGACTGCAGCAGCCGGCATCTTGCTGCTGGGCAGCGCAGTGACCGCCGTGGCCCTGGTGCCCGACAGCGCGGCGCCCGACGAGCCGCCCCTGCTCACCCGCATCGTCACCGAGGCCGTCACCCCGGGTGATCTGGCACCGCAGCTCGACGCCTTGGAGGCGCGCTCGCTCACGCTCAGCGCCCAGACCGTCACGCGCAGCAGCGACACGGTCGACAGCCTGCTGGCGCGCCTGGGCGTGAACGATCTGCAGGCGGCCGCCTTCCTGCGTCGCGACCTGCAGGCACGGCGCATCCTGCAGGGCCGTGCCGGCAAGTCGGTGCGGGTGAGCTACGAGACCGGCGCCGGCGGCCTCACCAGGCTCAGGAGCCTGGTGACCCTGGGTCCGGCCATGAGCGCCGAACAGGTCGAGAGCCACTACACCCGCATCAGCATGACCCCCGCGCAGGGTGGCCAGGGCTGGCAGATGACGACCGAGCAGCGCCCCCTGGGCAGCCAGCTCGCCAGCGCCTCGGGCTATATCCGCACCAGCCTGTTTGCCGCCGCCGACGACGCGCGCGTGCCCGAACCCATCATCCTGCAGCTGGCCGACATCTTCGGCAGCGACATCGACTTCCGCCGCGAGCTGCGCAAGGGCGACCAGTTCGCCATCGTCTTCGAGACACCCACGGCCGACGGCGAGCCGGTCAGCTGGGCCAGTGGCGCCGGGCGCGTGCTGGCGGCGCGCTTCATCAACCAGGGCCGCACCCACGACGCCCTGTGGTACCAGGACGGCGCCGAGCGCGGCGCCTACTACGCACCGGACGGGCAGAACAAGGCGCGTGCCTTCCTGGCTTCGCCACTGGCCTTCTCGCGCGTGAGTTCCGGCTTTGCCATGCGCATGCATCCCATCCACCACACTTGGCGCGCCCACCTCGGCGTGGACTACGCCGCCGCCAGCGGTACACCGGTGCGCGTGGTGAGCGAAGGCACGGTGGAATTCGCCGGCAACCAGGGCGGCTACGGCAACGTCGTCGTGGTCCGCCACGACGCCACCCGCAGCACGCTGTACGCGCACCTGAGCCGCATCGGCGTGCACAAGGGGCAGAAGGTCGCTCAGGGCCAGACCGTCGGTCAGGTGGGGTCGACCGGCTGGGCCACCGGCCCGCATCTACACTTCGAGTTCAAGCTCGACGGCAAGCAAATGGATCCGGTGAAGATGGCACGCAACTCCCAGGCTCAGGCGCTAGCCGCCGCGAGCCGGCGTGGCTTCGAGCTGCAGCTCCGCGATGCCCAGGCCCAGCTTGCGGCTGCCGAGCTGCCACCGGTGGAGACGGCGCAGTTCGCGCGCATGGAGTGAGCCCCATGCCACCGGCCACAGAGCCGGTGCAACGGTTCATCGGCTTGATGTCCGGCACTTCGCTGGACGGCGTGGACGCCGCCCTGTGCCGCTTCGACGCCCAGGGCAGCTGGCTGGGGGTCGAGGCCCATGTGCACCAGCCCTTCAGCCCGGCGCTGCGCGCCTCCTTCCAGGCCTTGCAGGCCAGCGGACCCGACGAACTGCACCGCGCCGCCCTGGCCGGCAACGACCTGGTGCGCGCCTACGCCCAGGCCTGCACCGAACTGCTGCGCCTGGCAGGAGTGACGACGCAGGACATCACCTGCGTCGGCGCCCACGGCCAGACCGTGCGCCACCAGCCCGGCCTGCACGACTGCACCGGCTACACGCTGCAGATCAACCAGCCGGCCCTGCTGGCCGAACTGTGCGGCATCACGGTGGTGGCGGACTTCCGCAGCCGCGACGTGGCCGCCGGCGGCCAGGGAGCACCGCTGGTGCCGCCTTTCCATCGCGCGGTGTTCGGCCGTGCCGACGCGGCAGTGGCGGTGGTCAACATCGGCGGCATCAGCAACCTCACCGTGCTCGCCCCCGGTCGGACCACGCTAGGTTTCGACTGCGGGCCCGGCAACACGCTACTCGACAGCTGGTGCCAGCGCCATATGGGCCGGGACTATGACGCAGAAGGCGCCTGGTCGGCCCAGGGCCGGGTCGATGAGGCGCTGCTCGCCGACCTGTTGGCCGACGACTATTTCAGCGCCGTGCCGCCCAAGAGCACCGGCCGCGACCAGTTCCACCTGCCCTGGCTGGACAGCGCCCTGCACACGCCGGGCCGATCGCTGGCGCCTGTGGATGTGCAGGCCACCTTATGCGAACTCACGGCTGCGGTCATCACGCAGGACGTGTTGCGCCATGCGTCGCCCTGCGACGAGTTGCTGGTGTGTGGTGGCGGGGCATTCAACCTCGACCTCATGCGCCGCATGCAGGCCCGCCTGCCGGGTACGCAGGTGCTGCGCAGCAGCACACGCGGGCTGCCTCCGCTCCAGGTGGAAGCCGCAGCCTTCGCATGGCTGGCCTGCATGGCAATGGCGGGAAAACCTGCCGGCGAACCCGGCGTGACCGGTGCGCGTGGCCCGCGGGTGCTGGGCGCGATCTACCCCAGGTAGATCGTCTGCCCGAGGGATGACCGAGTAGACAGACCCCGGCCTTGCACCGGGGCGGACGGCTCAGGATCAGGAGGTCGAGAAGCTCGAACCGCAGCCGCAGGTGGTGGTCGCGTTCGGGTTCTTGATGACGAACTGGGCGCCCTGCAGATCTTCCTTGTAGTCGATCTCGGCGCCGACCAGGTATTGCAAGCTCATGGCGTCGATCAGCAGGGTGACGCCGTTCTTGCACATCTGCGTGTCGTCGTCGTTGACGATCTCGTCGAAGGTGAAGCCGTACTGGAAACCCGAGCAGCCACCACCCTGCACGAAGACACGCAGCTTGAGGTCAGGGTTGCCTTCCTCGGCCACCAGATCGGCCACCTTGGCCGCGGCGCTGTCGGTGAAGAGGATGGGGGCCGGCGGCGCAGCGTCTGCGGCATTGGCTTGATGGTGGATGTGTTCGGCAACTGCGCTCATATCGGGGGCTCCTGGGATGCTGTTGCGCGTCGAGCGGCAATACCGACAGCGCTGAGCACACATTGTGCCCGTTGGACGCACCGAACGCCGAAGGGGCGCAATGCGCCCCTTCAGATTGCGGGCCTGCTGCCCAGCCCGCTCGCCTCGTCTCGGCGTTATTTCAGGCCTGCTTGCCCTGTGCCATGGGCGGCAACGCAGGCGGCTGCTGGTTGGAGGCAACCTTGAGCGAGGCAGCCGCCTTGTCGGCCTGCTGCAGCTTCTGCAGCCCGCCTTCGATGGTCGCGCCTTGGTGCATTTCGAGCGACTCGTAATGCACATCGCCCTGGATCTTGGCACTGGGCTGCAACTCGAGCAGCGAATATGACACCACCGGACCGATCACCGTGCCGTTGATGATGACGTGACCGGCGCGCACCGCTCCCAGGATCTTGGCCTTTTCACTGATCACCAGGATGCTGGTGTTATCAGCCGACGACACCACGTCACCCTGCACCTCGCCATCAATGCGCAGGCCATCCGAGAACCGCAGGGTGCCGTGGATGACTGTGCCTTCACCGATGAGGCTGCGTATCGTGGGTTGCTTCTTCGTGGATCCAAACATGTGCGTCTTTCGGTTCAGGGAATTCGATGATCTTCCCAGTGTGGCATGCAAGCAACCCTGAGTCCAAGGGGACAAGCCCTGCGATGCTGTGCAGGACCTCTCAATCGCTGGCTCACAGGCGCACCTGCTCAGTGGCCTGCGCTGCCCCTGCAGCGTCGAGCACCTTGACCTGAAGCTGTTTCACCACAGCGTTGACCGGGACCTCGATCTCACCTTCAAGGCGCTGGTACTGCTTGAACACCAGCTTTTGCTGAGCCACTGGCGGTGTAAGCGTCCACGGCTTGCCTTCCTGGGTGCCGCTGATCGTGAGTTCGACACTGCCGCGGAACTCCGCGTTACGTGCACCGCGATACATCACCAGCGTCTGATAGTGCAATCGACCGGCAGATTGCAACTCAGCCTGCAAGCCACGCACGTTGATCAGCTTGTTGCCAGCGTTCGAGCCGGCATTGGGCAACAGGCGCTCGAAAAAACCAAGGTCCCGCGTGAGGGTCAGGTTCTGTTCTTCCAGCTGCTTGAGTTGCGAGGCGAGCTTTTCCTGCGCGGCCTTCTCGGTCTTGAGCAAGGAGTCGGCTGAATTGGCCACGGACAACAGGCGATCGCGTTCAGCGGTGAGTTTGGCGACTTCGTCGCGCAACTTGGCAAGTTCCCTGCGCGCACCCGTATCCAATCCAGCAATCTCGCGGCCAAAGTCAAAGGCCCAGAGGGCCAACGCCGCTGAGAAGCCCAGCACCAGCGCCAACATCAGCCAGCGCAGTGGCCACGCCATGTGGCTGCGCACGTGCATGCGCGGCGCACTCACGGACAGGCGTCGCTTCAACAACTTCCAGCGCATCGAACCTCACTCCTTCACGCGCACCTTGCGGTGCCACAAACCCGCTTCAACAGGGCTCAGCAGCCCGGCCCACAAATGACAAAGGCCACTCGCGTGGCCCTTGTCCTGGATCGGCCAGCCGCCCCAGCGGCGTACAGCCCGTGTTCAGCGCTTGCTGAACTGCTTGCGACGGCGAGCGCCGTGCAGACCAACCTTCTTGCGCTCGACTTCGCGCGCATCACGCGTCACGAAGCCGGCGTTGCTCAGTTCAGGCTTGAGCGCCGCATCGTAGTCGATGAGCGCACGCGTCACGCCGTGACGCACCGCACCGGCCTGACCTGACTCGCCACCACCGTGCACATTGACCTTGATGTCAAAGGCTTCGACGTTGTTGGTCAGAAACAGCGGTTGCTTGACGATCATGATCGAGGTCTGGCGGCCGAAGTACTGCTCCACCGGCTTGCCGTTGACCGTGATCTGGCCCGTGCCCTTCTTGATGAAGACACGCGCCACCGAGGACTTGCGACGGCCCGTGCCGTAGTTCCAATTACCGATCATCGCAACTCCTTAGATTTCCAGCGGCTTGGGCTGCTGGGCGCTGTGCGGGTGATCGCCGCCGGCGTAGACCTTCAGCTTCTTGATCATGGCGTAGCCGAGCGGGCCCTTGGGCAGCATGCCCTTGACGGCCTTCTCGATCGCGCGGCCAGGATGCTTGGCCTGCATGTCCTTGAACTTGGTGCCGTAGATGCCGCCCGGGAAGCCCGAGTGACGGTAGTACACCTTGTCCTCGGCCTTGTTGCCGGTGACGCGGATCTTGTCGGCGTTGACGATGACGATGAAGTCGCCGGTGTCGACGTGGGGCGTGTAGATGGCCTTGTGCTTGCCACGCAAACGGAGAGCGACTTCGCTGGCCACCCGTCCGAGGACCTTGTCGGTCGCGTCAAGCACAAACCACTCATGCACCACTTCGGCCGGTTTGGCGCTGAAGGTTTTCATGGGATTCAATGAGTTGAGTTCGACTGCAGACCGGGCGCTCGGAACCGCTTCTCGAACAAGGGCGGCCTCTCGCATCCGGCTGACACCGCCGGCACCTCTGACGAAGCTACAGCGGACACATTTTCCGCGCAGTCCAGGCGGAAAAGCCCGCGAGTATAACCAACGACGAGACGGCTGACGAGGCACACCCGCTGACCGGGACACCGCAGGCCTGAAAAGACGAAAAGGCCGCAGGAATCCCATGCGGCCTTCGAGACACAGTCTCAGACCCGCCGCCTCACGGCGCTCGGGTCCGATGCAGCAACAGCTGACTTATTTGCCGTCGCCGGGCACCTTGCCTTCCACGCCCTTGACGTAGAACTTGATGCCGCTGAGGAAACCGTCGTCGGCGACCTTGTCCTTCTCCAGAACGACCTTGCCCGTGTTGTCGCTGATCGGGCCCTTCCAGATCGCAAAGCTGCCGTCCTTCAGGCCAGCCTTCACGGTGTCGAGCTTGGTCTTGAGGTCGGCCGGCACGTCCTCGGCCACCGACACGAAGTCGATCGCGCCTTCCTTGACACCCCACCACGAGGCCTCGTTGCCCTTCCACTTGCCTTCCAGCGCGTCACGCGTGGCCTTGATGTAGTACGGGCCCCAGTTGATGACGGCCGAACCCAGGTGGGCCTTGGGGCCGTAGGCGGTCATATCGCTGTCCCAGCCGAAGGCGCGCTTGCCCTTTTCCTGGGCGGTCTTGAGCACCGCCGGCGAGTCGGTGTTCTGCATCAGGACGTCGGCACCGCCGTTGATCAGCGAGGTCGCAGCCTCGGTCTCCTTGGGCGGGTTGAACCACTCGTTAACCCACACCACCTTGGTCTTGACCTTGGGGTTCACGCTCTGCGCGCCCAGGGTGAAGCTGTTGATGTTGCGGATCACCTCGGGGATGGGGATCGAACCGACCACGCCCAGGGTGTTGGACTTGGTCATGCCGCCCGCGATCACGCCCGCCATGTAGGCGCCCTCGTAGGTGCGCGAGTCATAGGTGCGCATGTTCTCGGCCTGCTTGTAGCCGGTGGCATGCTCGAACTTCACGTCCTTGAGCTCGGCGGCGGTCTTGAGCATGGGCTCCATGTAGCCGAAGGTCGTGCCGAAGATCAGCTTGTTGCCTTGGCCGGCCATATCGCGGAACACGCGCTCGGCGTCGGCCGCCTCGGGCACCTTCTCGACGAAGCTGGTCACCACCTTGTCGCCGAACTCCTTCTCGACCGCCTTCCTGGCGTTGTCGTGCGCAAAGGTCCAGCCGCCGTCGCCCACCGGGCCGACGTAGGCGAAGGCGATCTTGAGCGGTTCGGCCTTGGGCGCCGACGCGGCAGCAGCGGACGCAGGCGCTGCCGCGGCAGGCGCCTCCTCCTTCTTGCCGCAGCCCACCAGGGCGGCGGTGGCAAGCAGTGAACCCAGGCCGGCAAGCTTGAGCAGTTGGCGTTTTTGAGCACTCTTCATGCGTGGATCTCCGTGACAAAGGCAAACAAGGGAATCAATACGTGAGACAGACAACCGGCGGATTATCACGAACAGCGCTTGCGCGATCCACCGGACTAACGCGGCGCACAGGTGCTTCGTCGGCAAACCCGCCACAGCCGTCGCCGGTGATGGCACCAGCGTGGAACAGCGGCCAGCAAGGTTCAGGCCCGGACCACCGCAGCCCGTCCGGAACCGCAGCACATCAAGAACCCGGAAAGAACGGCTTGCCGATCGACGCCGGCATGTTGGTGCGTATCCAGGTCGGATTGCGCGAAATCAGCACCAGCACCACGATGGTGGCCACATAAGGCGCCATCGTCAGCCACTGGCTGGCGATCTGCACGCCCTCGCCCTGTAGCGCGAACTGCAGCATGGTCACGCCGCCGAAGAGGTAGGCACCCAGCAGGATGCGCCCCGGCCGCCAGGTGGCAAAGGTGGTCAGCGCCAGGGCGATCCAGCCCTTGCCGGCCGTCATGCCCTCCACCCACAGCGGCGTGTAGATGATCGAGAGATAGGCCCCCGCCAGCCCGCAAAGCGCACCGCCCACCATCACCGCGGCCAGACGGATGCGTCGCACCGGGTAGCCCAGCGCATGGGCCGACTCGGGCGACTCGCCCACCGCGCGCAGCACCAACCCGGCGCGCGAGCGGTAGAGGAACCAGCTCAGGCCGAAACACAGCGCCAGCGTCAGGTAGACCATGGGGTGCTGCTTGAAGAAGGCCGGCCCGATGAAGGGAATGTCGGCCAGCAGCGGGATCTCGAACTTGCCGCGTTCGGCCAGCTTGGCCTGCGTGTACTGGATGCCGGCAAAGGCCGAGAAGCCGCTGCCGAACAGGCTCAGCGCCAGGCCGGTGGCGTACTGGTTGGTGTTGAGCCAGATCACCAGCACGCCGAAGGCCGCGGCCATGAGCGCCCCCGCGCCCATGCCGGCGGCAAAGGCCAGCAGGTCGCTGCCGGTGTGCACCGCGGTGGCAAAGCCGGCGATGGCCGCCACCAGCATCAGACCCTCGGCGCCGAGGTTGAGCACGCCCGAGCGTTCGTTGATGAGCAGGCCCAGACCGGCGATGGCCAGCACTGTGCCGGCGTTCAGGGTGGCTGCAAGCAGCAGGGCAAGTTGTTCCATGTCAGTACCGCACGGCCGTTCCGAAGCTGATGAAAGCCCCCTCGGGGGGCAGCGAACGCAGGGAGCTTGGGGGGTTCATCTCAGGCTTCCTTGACGGTGGATGTGGCCAACGAGCCGTTGGAGGACGACGCCTTCGGCGCCGGCGCGGCGCCCACCCAGCGCAGGCGGTAGTGGATCAACGTGTCGCAGGCCAGCAGCGTGAACAGCAGCAGGCCTTGAAAGACGCCGGTGAGCGACTTGGGCAGGCCCAGGCGCGACTGCGCCAGCTCGCCGCCGATGTAGAACATGCTCATCAAGAGCGCAGAGAACACGATGCCCACCGGATGCAACCGCCCCACGAAGGCCACGATGATGGCCGCGAAGCCGTAGCCCACCGGCACATGCGGCGTGAGCTGGCCCAGCGGCCCGGCGGCTTCCAGTGCCCCAGCCAGCCCGGCCATGGCGCCCGACACCAGCAGGCCCACCCACAGCGACGAACGCGCCGAAAAGCCCGCATAACGCGCTGCCGCCGGTGCCAGCCCGCCCACCTGCAGCGCAAAGCCGCGGTAGGTGCGGAACAGGAAGGCCCAGCTCAGGCCCACCGCGCCCAGCGCGATGAGCGCGCCGATGTTCACCCGCAGTCCGTCGAACAGGCGCGGTATCTTGGTGACCGCCAGAAAGCTGATGGTCTGCGGAAAGTTGTAGCCCTTGGGGTCCTTCCACGGCCCGTAGACCAGGTAGCTCAGCACCATGTCGGCCACGTAGACCAGCATCAGGCTGACCAGGATCTCGCTGGCGTTGAAGCGGTCACGCAGAAGCGCCACGATGCCGGCCCACACCATGCCGCCCACCAACCCGGCCAGCAGGATGGCCACGACGATGAAGCGCGAGCTGTCCGGCCCGGCCTGCATGGCCACCCACGAGGCGGTGATGGCACCCAGCACGAACTGCCCCTCGGCGCCGATGTTCCACAGGTTGGCGCGAAAGCACACCGCCAGCCCCAGGGCGATGAGCGCCAGCGGCACCGCCTTCACCGCCAGTTCGGAGATGGCGTAGGCATTGCGCCAGGGCTCGACGAAGAAGACCTGCAGGCCGCGCAGCGGGTCCTTGCCCAGCGCAACGAAGAGGATGACGCCGATGATGACGGTCAGGCCCAGCGCCAGCAGCGGCGAGCCGATGGACATGGCCTGCGAGGGCTGCGGCCGCGCTTCAAGCTTGAACATGATGACTCGTCTCCGTCGTGGCTTTCGTTGTTGCGGCAGCGGCTGCACCCGCCGTGCCCTTGTCCTGATGCCACAGCCCGCTCATCCACTCGCCCAGCATCTCCACCGTGGCCTGGGCCGTGGGCACCGGGGGCGACACCTGGCCCTGGGCGATCACCACCAGCCGGTCGCAGATCTCGAACAGTTCGTCCAGCTCCTCGCTCACTACCAGCACCGCGCAGCCGGCGTCGCGCAGCGCCAGCAGTTCGCCGCGGATCTGCGCCGCCGCGCCCACGTCCACGCCCCAGGTGGGCTGCGAGACGATGAGCACCTTGGGCCTGGCCTCGATCTCGCGCCCGACGATGAACTTCTGCAGATTGCCGCCCGAGAGCGACTTGGCCGCCGCGCCCGGCCCGCCGGCCTTGACCTTGAAGCGCTCGATCAGCCCGGCCGCCTGCGCCTGCACCTGGCCCATCTTCAGCCAGCCCATGGGGCCGACCGCCTCGCGCCGGGTGAGAAAGACGTTGTGCGCCAGGCTCAGCGTGGGCACGGCGCCGCGGCCCAGCCTCTCCTCGGGCACAAAGTGCAGGCCCAGCTTGCGGCGGTGCGCCGGGCTGGCCGCGGCGATGTCGGCGCCGAAGAGCTTGATGCTGCCGGCCGGCGCGCGCCTGTCCTCGCCCGACAGCGCGGCCATCAGCTCCTGCTGGCCGTTGCCCGACACGCCGGCGATGCCCAGGATCTCGCCGGTGCGCAGCGACAGCGCCACGTCCTTGAGCGTGGTGCCGAACTGGTCCTCCTTCTCCAGCGCCAGCCCCTGCACCTCGAAGGCCAGCTCGCCCAGCCTGGCCGGGCGATGCTGGAGGGCCGGCGGCTCGCTGCCGATCATGAAGCGCGACAGCGAGGCATTGCTTTCCTTCGTCGGGTCCACCTCGCCGGTCACCTTGCCGCCGCGCAGCACCGTGCAGTGGTGGCACAGGGCGCGGATCTCGTCGAGCTTGTGGCTGATGTAGAGGATGGAGCAGCCGCCGTCGGCCAGCTGGCGCAGCGTGACGAAGAGCTTTTCCACCGCCTGCGGCGTCAGCACCGAGGTCGGCTCGTCCAGGATGAGCAGCTGCGGTTTCGTCAGCAGTGCGCGCACGATCTCCACCCGCTGACGCTCGCCCACCGACAGGGTGTGCACCGGCCGCAGCGGGTCGACCTCCAGGCCGTACTGCCCCGACACCGCCACGATGCGGTCGATCACCTGGCCGATGGTCAGCTGCTTGTCCAGGCCGAGCCAGACGTTCTCCGCCGCGGTCAATGTGTCGAACAGACTGAAGTGCTGGTACACCATGCTGATGCCCAGGGCACGTGCCTGTGCCGGGCTGGCCACCTGCACGGCCTGGCCGTTCCAGCGCATCTCGCCGGCGTCGGCCTTCACCGCGCCGTAGATGATCTTCATGAGCGTGGACTTGCCGGCGCCGTTCTCGCCCAGCACGGCGTGGATCTCGCCCGGCTGCACCCGCAGGCTGACGTTGTCGTTGGCTCGCACCGCCGGGTACTGCTTGGTGATGCCGGCCAGCTCCAGGCGCAGCGGGGCGCCGGCGCCGGGGCGCTGGGTCGTCGTCCGGTCAGTCATCGCGTCGTTCATGCTCATCCTGTCGTCCTCACGTCCTCACGTCCTTGTCTGCCGCACACCACGACTCGGCGGTCCGCCGCGCCGGTGCAGCGCTGCGGCAACTCATCGCGCCGGCCGGCATGCCTGCCATCACTCCAGCACATGGTGCGGGCCGCCGGCCACCGGCAGGCCTGGGCAGGCGGGGGCATTCGCCACCCGCAGCTGACCGGCCACATAGGTGGCCGCGAGGTTGCGCTCGTCGCCCAATGTCATGAATGCGAACAAACGCTCATGCACAGACTGGCCCGGGCGTGCTGCGCGGGCGTCGCGCGCCTCGGCCACCGGGCCCGACGCCCAGCGCCAGGCGCACACATCGGCCACACGACCGGGCTCGAAGCTGCCGATCTCGTCGTCCAGCCGCAGGGCGGTAGCCCCGCCCAGGGTGGCGCTGTGCAGCGCCTTCCAGGCTGACAGGCGCACGCCGCGCATCGCCTGCACCTTGTAGGCATCCTGCAGGGTGCGCAGCATCGACAGGCTGGTTCCGCCGCCCACATCGCTGGCCATGCTGACCGCCACACCGGCTGCCTCCAGCTCAGGCCAGGCCATCAGCCCGCTGCCCAAAAAGAGATTGGAGCTCGGGCTGTGCGCGATTTGCGCCCCCGTGTCGGCCAGCAGCGCGCGGTCGGCCTCGTCCAGCCAGATGCCGTGGGCCAGCACCGCGCGCGGACCCAGCAGGCCGTGGCGGGCATACACATCCAGATAGCTGCGCGCCTCGGGAAACAGCTCGGCCACCCAGGCCACTTCGGCCCGGTTCTCGGCCACATGGGTCTGCATGTACAAGCCCGGCACCTCGCGCATGAAGCGGCCGGCCATCGCCAGTTGGGCCGGCGTGCTGGTGGGCGCAAAACGCACCGTCATGGCGTAGGCCAGCCGCCCCGTGCCGTGCCAACGCTCGATGAGCGCGCGGCTGTCGCGCTCGGCACTCGCCACGTCGTCGCACAACGCGGGCGGCGCGTGGCGGTCCATCAGCACCTTGCCGGCGATGAGTCGCATGCCGCGCTCCTGCGCCGCCGCCAGCAGCGCCTCGGCCGACACCTTGTGCACGGTCGGGAAGACCGCTGCCGTCGTCGTGCCATTCGCCAGCAGTGCGTCGAGAAACAGCGCGGCCCCGGCCGTCGCCACCGCCGGGTCGGCATAACGCTGCTCGGCCGGAAAGGTGTAGGTATCCAGCCAGTCCAGCAGCTCGGTGCCGTAGCTCGCGATCACGTCGATCTGCGGGCTGTGCACATGGCTGTCGACAAAGCCGGGCAGCAGCAACTGGCCACTGTGGTCCACCTGGTGCCAGGCTTCATCGGGCTGGTGTTCGGCAGCCGGCAACGCGCCGACGATGCGGCCGTCCTCGATCAGCAGCCAGTGCTCGGGCCGCCAACGGGCAGCGGCCGGCGGCGTCGGTCCGGCTGCCGCCCAGCCGGGGTCGGCCACGAAGTCCAGCAGGTCGCCGCGCAAGGCCAGGCGCTGCGGGCCACGCGCGGTCGCCGGCAGCACGGTGGCGCCGTGATCGACGTTGGCATCGGCGGCGGGTTCGGCGGTGCGTGCAGTGGCGGGCAAGGCGGCGTCAGTGGTCGGTTCGGTCGGCACGATGTGATGAGCCCCACGCTGGACGATGGGCTCGATCATCGATCATCCACGGATGCCAAGGCGCCGGCGCGCCCCTCGGCCAGGCCGCGGGCCACCTCGCGCACCTGCTCGCGCAGCCAGCGCAGTGAGGCGGCGTTGTGCGTCACCTCGTGCCACAGCTGGTAGTAGGTCAGGGCCGGGAATTCCATCGGACATCGCACGATCCGTACCGGCAGCTGGTCCACATAGCGGCTGCAGAACTGTCGCCCGGTGGTCAGCACCAGATGCGAGCGCGCCACCATCAACGGCGTCACGGCAAAGTGCGGGCAACGCACCGTGATGCGGCGCTGGTGCCCCGAGCGCGCCAGGTGTTCGTCGATCACGCCCGGTGCGCCAGCCGCCAGTGGAGTGGGTGCCACATGGTCGGCGTGGAGGTAACGCTCGGGCGTCCAGGCGCGCGGGTTGCGTACCGCGGGGTGATCGGCCGCCACCAGGCAGACGATGTCATCGCTGAACAGCCGCCCCAGGTGCAGTTCTTCGGGCGGCTGCAGCCAGTTGCCGATCACCAGGTCGACCTCGCCGCGCGCCAGCCGGGCGCGGTAGTCGAATTCAGCCGACAGGGCGTGCAGCGTCAGGCGCGCCAGCGGTGCCTCACTCTTGAGCCGCTCGACCAGGGCGGGCAGAAAGAGCGGGTCGAGGTAGTCGCTCACGGCAATGCGGAACTCCAGCGCGCTGGCCTTGGGCGCAAACGCCAGCGCAGCGGCCGACTTGCCGCCGAACAAGGTCTGGGCATGCGTCAGCATGGCCTCGGCCGCCGGCAGCAACTGCAGCGCCACCTCGGTGGGCGCCATGCCGGTGCCCGAACGCACCAGCAAGGGGTCGCCCACCAGCTCGCGCAGGCGCTTGAGCTGGGCCGAAACGGCCGGCTGGGTGGAGGACAGTCGCATGGCGGCACGCGACACGCTGCGTTCGGTGATCACGGTGTGCAGAACCCTGACGAGGTACAGCTCAGTCTTGTCGAAAAGCGCTCGCTCCGTCATACGCTGCGGCCCATGTCTTGCATGTCCATGAGCGTATAACAAGACTCTCGCGGCGCGTTATGTTCCAGCCACATCGCGCAGCACCGACCAAGGACGCCCCGTGCCCACGACCCCGCCCGCCCACCGGCCGATCCGTTTCTACTTCCAGGGCCGGATCACCGAGGTGAACGACGCACCCGCCACCCGCAGCGTGCTCGACTGGCTGCGCGAGGACCGCCGCTGCACCGGCAGCAAGGAAGGCTGCAACGAGGGCGACTGCGGCGCCTGCATGGTGATGGTGGCCGACCTGCCCGTCGACCCCGCCGCCAGCGCCGCCGACCTGCTGCCAGCCGCACTGGGCGAGGCCGCGGCCACGCCCGCCATCCGCCTGCGCGCCATGAACGCCTGCCTCATGTTCCTGCCCACGCTGGACGGCAAAGCCCTGTACACGGTGGAAGACCTGCAGCACGGCGCCGCGCTGCACCCCGGCCAGCAGGCCTTGGTGGACTGCCACGGCAGCCAATGCGGCTTTTGCACCCCGGGCTTTGCCGTCAGCCTGGCTGCCTTTCACGCCACCCGCTGCGCCCCCAATGACGCACCGACCAACCCGCCACAAGGCCGCGCCGCCCCTGCCGCCCTGCGCCAGCAACTGGCCGACGCCCTGGCCGGCAACCTGTGCCGCTGCACCGGCTACCGCCCCATCCTGGACGCGGGCGAGCGCATGTTCACCCTGCCCGCCGCCCGCCCCCTGGTCGACCGCGCAGCCCTGGCGGCAGCCCTGACGACGCTGGCTCAGGATGCCCCGCTGCACTACGCCGCACCCGCCGTCGGCCAGCCCCCCGCCGCCGCTCCGGACAATTTCCACGCCCCACGCAGCAGCGCCGAACTCGCTGCCCTGCGCGCCGCCCGGCCCGGCATCCGCCTGCTCGGCGGCGCCACCGACGTCGGCCTGTGGGTCAACAAGGGCTTCAAGGCCCTGGGCGACATCGCCTACATCGGCCGCGCCGCCGACCTGGGCCGCATCGAGGCCGTGCCTGCGGCCGACGAGCAACCCGCCACCCTGCGCATCGGCGCTGCCGTGTCGCTGGAAGACGCCTGGCGCGCCCTGGCCGGGCACTGGCCCGAGCTGACCGAGGTCTGGCGCCGCTTCGCCTCGCCGCCGGTGCGCCATGCCGGCACCCTGGTGGGCAACCTGGCCAACGGTTCACCCATCGGCGACACGCCGCCGGTCGCCATCGCCCTGGGCGCCAGCCTAGTGCTGCGCCAGGGCGAAAGTGAGCGGCGGTTGCGGCTGGAAGATTTCTATCTCGACTACATGAAGAACGCGCTCGCGCCGGGCGAGTTCGTCAGCCATGTCGAGCTGCCGCTGCCGTCGAACGCGGCCACCCAAGGCGAGCGCACCCTGCTGCGCGCCTGGAAGATCAGCAAGCGTTACGACAGCGACATCTCGGCCCTGTGCGCCGGCCTGTGGCTGCAACTCGGCGGCGACGGCAAGGTGGCGGATGTGCGCCTGGCCTTTGGCGGCATGGCCGCCACTGTGCGCCGTGCCAGCCGCGCCGAAGCCGCCCTGCGCGGCCAGCCCTGGAGCGAGGCCAGCGTGCGTGCCGCCATGGCTGCGCTGCCCGACGACTACGCGCCGCTCACCGACCTGCGCGCCACCCGCGACTACCGCCTCAAGGTGGCCGCCAACCTGTTGTGGCGCTTGTGGCTGGAACGCGGCACACCCGCGCTGGACGCCAGCCGCACCCAGGTCTGGGTCGCGCGCGGGCTGCTGACGCCCGCAGCGGTCGGCGCTTGATCGGCACCCGCGCACGCCACAGGACATCCACCCATGAACCAGCGCCTAGATCTGCCGCCCCTCGCCACTGCCGAGGGCACGTCACCCGCCGCCACGCGCCAGCAGCCCCAGGTGGGCGTGGCACGCGCGCATGAATCCGCCCACCTGCACGTGGCCGGCCGCGCGCCCTACACCGACGACATCGCCGAGCTGCACGGCACCCTGCACGCCGCCCTGGGCCTGTCGCCCCTGGCGCACGGCAAGCTGCTTGGGGTGGACGTCGAGCTCGTCCGTCGCCAGCCCGGCGTGGTGGCGGTGCTCACCGCCGCCGACATCCCAGGCCAGAACGACTGCGGCGCCATCATCCACGACGACCCCATCCTGGCGGCCGACACCCTGGCCTACCGCGGCCAGCCGGTCTTCCTCGTCGTCGCCAGCAGCCGTGAACTGGCGCGCCGCGCCGCCGCCCTCGCCGCCCAGGCCATCCGCGCCGAGGCCCTGGAGCCGGTGCTCGACGCCCTCACCGCCCATGCGCGTCAGCAGTACGTGGTGCCGCCCATGCACCTGGCGCGTGGCGACGCTGCCGCCGCCCTGGCCGCAGCGCCGCACAGGCTGAAAAGCCGCTTCAGCCTGGGCGGCCAGGAGCAGTTCTACCTGGAAGGCCAGATCAGCTACGCCCTGCCGCAGGAAGACGGCGCGGTGAAGGTGTATTGCTCCACCCAGCACCCCAGCGAGATGCAGCACGCGGTCGCCCACGCCCTGCACATCCCGTCCAACAAGGTACAGGTGGAATGCCGGCGCATGGGCGGCGGCTTCGGCGGCAAGGAGTCGCAGTCGGCCCTCTTCGCCTGCATCGCCGCGGTGGCGGCGCGGCAGCTCGGCCAGCCGGTCAAGCTGCGGCTGGACCGCGACGACGACTTTCTCGTCACCGGCCGGCGCCACGGCTTCGAATACGAGTTCGACATCGGTTATGACGCCGCCGGCCGCGTGCTCGGCGCCGAGGTGACGATGGTGAGCAACGCCGGCCATTCGGCCGATCTCTCGGCGCCGGTGATGACCCGCGCCCTGTGCCATTTCGACAACGCCTACTGGCTGCCGCATGTGGCCCTGCACGGCTATTGCGCGCGCACCAACACGCAGAGCAACACCGCCTTTCGCGGTTTCGGCGGGCCACAGGGCGCGCTGGCCATCGAGGTCATCCTGGACAGCATTGCGCGCCAGTTGCAGCTCGACCCGCTGGTGGTGCGCCAGGCCAACTTCTACGGCCCGAGCCCCGACGCCGCCGCGGCGGGCGTCGTCCCCACGAACAATGTGACGCCCTACGAGCAGGTGGTCGAGGACAACGTCATCCACGAACTGGTGGCCAACCTGGTGGCGCGCAGCAACTACGCCCAGCGCCGCGCCGACATCGCCGCCTTCAACGCCACCAGCCCGGTGCTCAAGAAAGGCCTGGCACTCACGCCCATCAAGTTCGGCATCAGCTTCAACGTCGGCCACCTCAACCAGGCGGGTGCCCTGGTGCATGTCTACACCGACGGCTCGGTGCTGGTGAACCACGGCGGCACCGAGATGGGCCAGGGCCTCAACACCAAGGTGGCCCAGGTGGTGGCGCACGAACTGGGCATCGCGCTGGAGAACGTGCGCTGCACGGCCACCGACACCTACAAGGTGGCCAACACCAGCGCCACAGCGGCCTCCACCGGCGCCGACCTCAACGGCAAGGCGGCGCAGGACGCCGCCCGCCAGATCAAGGCCCGCCTCATCGACTTCGCCGCCGCCAAATACGCCGTGCCGGCCGAGACCCTCCACTTCGACGCCGGCCTGGTCACCCGTCACCCGTCCAGCGGCGGCCTCCTCCCTCCCCCTGGCAGGGGGAGGGCCGGGGAGGGAGTTGCCGACGAGCGCGATGACCTCAACCCCGTCGTCCTGACCACCTTCGTCGACCTGGTGATGGCCGCCTACATGGCCCGCATCCAGCTCTGGAGCGACGGTTTTTACGCCACCCCCGGCCTGCACTGGGACCGCGAACGCTTGAAGGGCAAGCCCTTCTTCTACTTCGCCTATGGCGCGGGCGTCACCGAGGTCATCGTCGACACCCTCACCGGCGAAACCAGCCTGCTGCGCGCCGACCTGCTGCATGACGTGGGGCGTAGCCTCAACCCGGCCCTGGACATTGGCCAGATCGAAGGCGCTTACATCCAGGGCATGGGCTGGCTGACCATGGAGGAACTCTGGTGGCAGCCGGCCGACGGCCGCACACCCGGGGGCGGTCGTAATGCAGGCCTCCTGATGACCCACGCGCCCAGCACCTACAAGATCCCGACCGCCAACGACATCCCGGCCGTCTTCAACACCCATCTCTTCGAAAACTGCAACCCAGCCGACAGCATCCACCGCAGCAAGGCCGTGGGTGAACCGCCGCTGCTGCTGGGCTTCTCGGCCTTCCTGGCCATCCGCGACGCCATCGCCGCGGCGAGCCCAGCCGGCTGGGCGCCACCGCTGCGCGCACCCGCCACGCCCGAGGCGGTGCTGGATGCCCTGGCGGCCGCCGCGACCGTCGAACACGCTGCGTCCGGCCCATGACGCCTGATGCCCTGCGTGCCACCGCCGAGCGCTGGCTAGCCGAGGGCCTGCCCGCCGTCGATGTCAGCGTGCTGCAGCACCGCGGTTCGGTGCCGCGCGAAGCGGGCACTCACATGCTCGTGAGCGCGCACGAGGTGGCGGGCACCATCGGTGGCGGACATCTCGAACAAGTGGCCATCGCCCAGGCGCGCCAGCTGCTGGCCGAACACGGCGCCCAGCACGCCCGCCCCATGCCCGTGGTCGATCAGCACTTCGCCCTGGGCCCCAGCCTGGGCCAGTGTTGCGGTGGCGCCCTCACACTCAGGCATCAGGCACTGGGCGCGGACACCCTGGCCGCCTGGCCGGCCCCCACGCCGCGTTTTCACCTGCAGTTGCACGGTGCGGGCCATGTGGGCCGCGCCATCGTCAAGCTGCTCGAAGGCATTGCTTGCCGTGTCACCTGGGTGGACGAACGGGGCGACACCGAATTTCCGCCTGCCAGCCCCGCTGCACCCCACATCGAGCACCTGGCCAGTGACGACCCGGCCGCCGAGGTCGCAAGCGCCCCGCCCGGCGCGTTCTACCTCGTGCTCACACATAGCCATGCGCTGGACCTGCACATCACCGAAGCCGTGCTGCGGCGCGCCGACTTCGCCTGGCTCGGCCTCATCGGCAGCGCCACCAAACGCGCCCGCTTCATGCATCGCTACGAGCAGCGCGGCATCGCGCCCGAACAACTCGCCCGCCTGACCTGCCCCATCGGCCTGCCGGACGTGAAAGGCAAGGAACCCGAAGTCATCGCTATCGCCGTGCTAGCCCAGCTACTGGGGTTGGGGCAGGGTCAGGGCCCGAGTGTCCCCGGAGCGATACCGTCCTCGGCTTCTTCATCCCCTCCCCCAGCGGGGGAGGGCCAGGGTGGGGGCCCTCTCACCCCACGATCACGCTGATCGGCGACGTCCACGGTGAACTGGCGCCATTGCGGCGCACCGACCTCAGCCGCACCCAGGTCGGCCCGGCGTCCAGATGGTCCACCACCACATGCCGCACCGAGCCGATGATGGCCGCCTGTTTCCAGCCGTCGTCCAGCGCCGGGTCGCCGTGCGTGGCCTGCACTTCATAGGCGATGGCGCCCCGCTGGCTGGTGGCGTCGACCTTGATCGAGCCACTGCGCGGCCCCTGGCCAACGCGGAACTCCTCGGGTGCGCTGAGATACGCCCCACCCACCGTTCCGCTGCTGGCAGGCCGGCCCACCTCGCGGCGCAGCTCGAAGCCGGTGGACTGCAACACGGCGAGGTCGCCATTGGCGATCAGCTCCACGTAGGCCGCCACCAGCTTGAGGCCGGCCGTCAACTCCGCACGCGCCTCGTCGCGCGCCGGGATCTGGCGCAGGTCGCGGCTCAACACCGCCACATGCGCCGCGCGATAGGTCGCGTCGAGCTCTTTGAGTTTCGCCAGCGGCGGCACTGGCTCTGGCCAGGGCTCCGGTATCTTGGGGTGATTGGTCAAGCCGAACAGGATGGGCGTGACCGTGCTCTGGAAATCCGATTCGCTGAATGCCGCATAAGAAACGATGAGCTTGCTGCTGAACATGATGACTCTCCTTGCTGCGATTGAGTTGAACAAAGCAAAAGGAACTGATGGATCAACATGGCAACGACGACCAGCTCCTCCCGTAGACAGTGATGCTGCAGAGTTTCTGCAACAACAATCATCAAGTTCTGGCCGTCGAGGTCAGTGTCCGACTCAGGTCTTAACAAGCCATCAGCAAAATGATGGACACCCCTGGGGAAACACCCCATTCAGGGGGGTATGAGGTAGAGCGCGCCACACCCGGCATGGCCCAGCACGCCTGCACCCCAACACCCCAGGGGCTCATGCCCGTCGACACAGGGTGCGAACCCGGTGCCCATGAGGGATGAGCCCATGGCCCTTCATCTGCCTGGCAACACGACATGGGTGGTCGACACCTCAGGGACAAGTTGCCCACCTCGTGCCCCAGGTAGCCAGGCCCACTGCCCCCGGGTGACTCATCCAGTGCCCCCGGAGTGATGGGCCCCTGGCACCCCAGAGGTGCATCCCTCGCTCCGCAGGGCATGACCACACGCCCCCACGCGACCGATAAACATGCCTCGCGGACCCTAAGGATTACCCCCCAGTTCCACTGGGACGCGCAAAACCGCCGCCTTACACTCATGCCGCCTTAACCGTGCCCTGGCCAATACCCAGGGCCCAGCACCCGATGCACTCCTCAGCTCACCACTCCATGAAGTCCCGATTTGCACAGCTGGTCGTTGTGACCTGTGCAGCCATCTCCATCGTCGGTGGTGCCCAGGCACAGATCCTGGGCGGTGGCGGTGGCGGCGGCGCCAGCATCGGTGGTGGGGGTGGCACCGGCGGCATAGGTGGCAGCGGCAGCGGTGGTGGTGGTGGCGGCTTCGGCATCAGTGACAGCACTGGGGGCATGGGCCAGGGCCAAGGGCAAGTTTTCGGTTCCGGCAACCTACAGGGCAATTCCGGCCGCGGCGGGCAACAGCCCGGAAATGCGACCGGCAACAGCAACAACGGCGGATCGAATTCGACCATCACCAATCAGGACGGCAGCACCTCGCAACAGGACAGCACCAACACGGACAACGTCGACAACGGCGACCCCACGCTTGGCGCGGGCACCCTGCGTACGCGGGCCACACAAAACGAATTTCAGCGCTTCGTCCAGGCCTCCACCGGCCAGCGCCTGCCGCTGTTTGGCGCGCGGTATTTCAACAACGGCTCAACACGCACCTTCGCACCGTCCAACAACGGCCCGGTGCCCGCTGACTACGTGCTCGGCCCAGGCGACGAATTGCAAGTCCGTGCCTGGGGTGCCGTTGATGTAGACCTGCGCGTCGAGATCAACCGCAACGGCCAGGTCAGCCTGCCCAAGGTCGGCACTTTTGGCCTCGCCGGCGCCCGGTTCACTGACGCCGAACAAATCCTGCGTGCCCAGATCGGTCGCATCTACAAGAACTTCAGCCTCAATGTCACCATGGGGCGGCTGCGCAGCGTACCGATCTTCGTCGTCGGTCAGGCCATGCGCCCCGGCAACTTCACCGTCAGCAGCCTGTCGACGCTCGTCAACGTCGTCTTCGCCAGCGGCGGCCCAGGCCCCAACGGCAGCATGCGGCGCATCCAGCTCAAGCGCGACGGCCGGGTTGTGACCGAACTCGACCTCTACGACTTCATCGTCAATGGCAATAAAGATGCCGACGTACGCATCCAGCCCGACGACACACTGGTCTACCTGCCGACCGGCCCGCAGGTCGCACTACTCGGCTCGCTGGACGTGCCCGCAGTCTACGAACTCAAGAGCACGACCGAGAACATCAGCCAGCTGCTCAGTTACGGCGGCGGCACTCATGCCTCGACCAACGCCCAGACCGCCTTGCTGGAGCGAATCGACGCCAGCAATGCCAAGGCGCCCAGAACCGTAAGCGGCGTCGACCTCAGCGCCGCAGCGACCACCACGCTGCGCGACGGCGACATCCTTACCCTGTTCGGCGTCGCCCCCCAGTTTGCCAACGCAGTCACCCTACGCGGCAATGTCGCAGCACCGCTGCGCTACCCGTTCACACCAGGTATGCGTGTCAGCAGCGTCATCCCGGACCGCGACGCCCTCGTCACGCCGGACTACTACATCCGCAAGAATCGACTGGTGCAGTTTGTCGAGACACGCGACATCACCGAAAACAAGCTTGAACGCGACATTCGAAACCTGATCGATGAGCCCAACTGGGAATATGCGGCAATCGAGCGCCTGAATACCGACCGGATCACCATGA
This sequence comes from Pseudomonadota bacterium, assembly GCA_041169165.1. GTDB lineage: Bacteria > Pseudomonadota > Gammaproteobacteria > Burkholderiales > Burkholderiaceae_C > Sphaerotilus. Next base: position 21,774 of record JBEEJN010000043.1, on the reverse strand, counting down.
AACTGATCCCGTTCAATCTCGCCAAAGCCGTGATTGAACACGATCCGGGCAATGATCTGGATCTGCAGGCCGGCGACGTCATCACCATCTTCAGCCGCACCGATATCGTCAACCCGATCAACAGCAAGACGCGTCTGGTGCGCGTGGAAGGTGAAGTGAAGTCGCCAGGCATCTACCCGGTCAACAAAGGCGAAACCCTGCCGAACCTCATCGCAAAAGCCGGCGGCACCACGGACGAGGCCTATCTCTACGGCCTGGACTTCTCTCGCGAGGAAACCCGACGTGCGCAGGCCAAGGCGATAGCCGAGGCCGTCAGGCGTCTGGAAGGCCAGCTGGCCAGCGGCTCCGCGGACCAGATCGCCAACACGGTCGCGACCGATGCGGCATCAGTAATGCAATTCCGTCTCGCACAACTCGAAAACAGAAAATCCCAACTCAACAACTTCCGCAGCGTCAAACCAAACGGCCGGATTTCGCTGGAACTTGAGCCGACCATCAAGTCAATCACCGGCTTGCCCGAACTGACACTGGAAGACGGCGATCGCGTCCGCATTCCGCATCGCCCAGCGTTCATCTTCACCGTGGGTGCTGTCGCCAACACCAACGGCCAGATCTGGCGCGCCGGCCGCAAGCTCGGCCAGTATCTGGATGACGCCGGCGTCGAGCCGGACGCCGACGAAGCCAATATATTCGTGCAGCGTGCCGACGGATCCATCGTGCACAACAACCGCCGCAGTTGGTACAACAGCATCGAGAAAATCGAACTGATGCCGGGCGATACCGTAGTGGTGCCGGAGAAATCAAACCGCGAGACCTTCTGGACATCGTTAACTCGCGGCCTAAAGGATTGGAGTCAGATCCTCTATCAATTCGGCTTGAGCGCTGCGGCCATCAAGACCTTGCGCAATTGATTAAGAATTGCGTATGCCGACTCAAGTCGCGCGAAAAATGCAAACGCAGCGCAAGTATCACCGCCATATCATATTCCTAGATGCAAAAGACCAACCAACCGGATGACGACCTCTCTCTGGCCGAGATCCTAATTGCGCTCAAGCGGCGCACTAGACTCCTTCTGGCGGTGCCTCTTGCTGCTGGAGTCCTAAGCTTCGCTTGCACCTTCCTAATCACCCCGACTTTCACGGCCTCGGCTCAGTTGCTACCGCCGCAGCAGCAGCAGGGCGCTGCGGCAGCATTGCTCGGGTCGCTTTCTGGCTTGGCCGGCGGCATGGCCGGCGCAGCCGCTGGACTGAAAAATCCAGGTGACCAATGGGTCGGCCTTCTCAAGAGCAGAGCGGTAGCAGACGCTCTCATCAAGCGCTTCAATCTGAAAGACTACTACGAAAAGGAGTTCTACTTCGAAACACGCAAGAAACTCGATGACAACTCGAAGATTACTTCGGGCAAGGATTCATTGATCGATATTGAGGTCGTGGACAAAAATCCAAAATTGGCTGCAGATCTCGCAAATGCTTATATCGAGGAATTACAGAATCTTAGCAACTCACTTGCTGTTTCAGAAGCCTCACAACGCCGGCTTTACTTTCAGAATCAGCTCAACGATGCCAAGAATAACCTGATCAAGGCTGAGACTGCTCTACGCAACAGCGGCATTAATGCCAGTGCGCTTAAGACCAGTCCCGAAGCCGTCTTGAGTGGTGTTGCCGACCTTAAAGCAAGAATCGCTGCAGCCGAAGTCAACCTAAACGTCTTGCGAGACTCGATGACGGCCAATAGTCCAGCCGTCAAGCAGGTCTCGGCTGAACTGAGTTCACTCAAGCAGCAACTTAGGAATGCCGAGGCCAGTGACATTCAAGCTCAAGGTGATGGTGCCGCCTACGTCCAGAAGTACCGCGACTTCAAGTATTACGAAACACTCTTCGAGATGATGGCCAAACAATACGAATTAGCCAGGGCAGACGAAGCCAGGGATGGCGCATTGGTTCAGGTCGTGGACGCAGCACAGGTACCCGAATGGAAGTCATCGCCCAAAAGGGCTCTCATCGCCGTTACGAGCACTATAGTCGCGTTGCTACTGACCATACTCTATGTTTTGCTTGAACCGGCTTTGGGGCGCTTACGCTCAAAGATGGCACAGGCAACTTAATTCGGCCTGCGATAATCAGTGCTCTCGCTTGCTCATGGCTCATTCCTCTTTCGTCAAATGGGCAAATACCGGCGTCCGTGCAGCCACGATGGGCAGCAGGTTTCTGTTCATCTTGCTATTGGCTCGTTTTGTAGAGCCGGAAGTTGTGGGACGGTATGGCTTATTGACCGCCACGATAGGATACTCGCTTTTTTTTATCGGCCTTGATTTCTACACCTACAGCACGCGAGAGATATTGAAGCACGAGCGGAGCCACTGGGGCGCACTGCTGAAAAATCAGCTCGCTCTCACGGGGGTGCTCTATATCCTATTTCTCCCCTTTTCAGGTCTGTTGTTCAGTACACGGACCCTACCAGCGGAGTTAGCCCTTTGGTTCTATCTGATTTTACCCCTGGAGCACATCAACCAAGAATTAAACCGTTTGCTCGTTGCGATTTCCGATCAATTGGTAGCCAGCGTAACCCTTTTCGTGCGACACGGATCTTGGGCAATCGGCATCGTGATCCTAATGGCTTTGGATCGCAGCAGCCGACATCTCAACTATTTACTGACTGCCTGGGCCATGGCAGGCGGGCTGGCAGCAATCATGTCTATCTGGCGTCTGCGTAGGTTGGGCCTTCGCGACTGGAACAGCCGGATCGATTGGCGGTGGATCCGTCGAGGGTTGCACATTTGCCTTCCACTACTGATCGCCACGCTTGCGTTGCGCGGCATATTCACATTTGATCGCTACCTTATCAACATGTTTGGTGGGCTTTCATTGGTTGGGGTCTATGTGTTATTTGCCGGCATTGCCGGCTCAATGCTTGCGTTTCTGGACGCCGGTCTGTTTTCGTTTACCTACCCTGAACTCATTAGCGCCGCGACCGCTCGCCACGCATCGAGATTCAACATGCAACTTCGGCGCTTGTGGCAACAGACAGCGATATTTTCTACGCTATACGCCGTGATCAGCCTGGCCATACTGGCTCCTCTGCTCGACAAGATTGGAAAGCCAATATACACAGAAAACATGCCTATGTATTTCTGGCTATTGGCCGCCAATACTCTGAACGCACTCAGCATGGTCCCGCATTACGCACTCTATGCACAACACTTGGACCGGCCCATCATTGTCAGCCATCTGGTGAGCCTTGCTGCCTTCCTGCCAGCATGCCTGCTTCTGCAGTTTTGGAATCGGGCGCTGTCCGTGCCAATTGCCCTATGCCTGTCGATGCTTGTAATGCTGCTATGGAAGACAGCTATGCTGTACCGCCACACTCCAGTCGAATATTTAGGCAACACTGGCTCCGCTTGAAGCGGCTACAACAACGGCGCCGACAGCGTTCACGCAAGAACACAAGGTTACACACCATGATTCGGTACGGACAACAGGACATTACCCAAGCCGACATCGACGCTGTTGTCGAGGTCATGCACTCGGTCAACCTGACCCAGGGCCCCAACATCCCGCGCTTCGAGCAGGCCGTGCTGGCGCATTGCAAGGCCAGACATGCGCTGGCGGTCAACAGTGCCACCTCGGCCCTGCACATCGCCTGTCTGGCCCTGGACCTGGGGCCCGGCGACTGGCTGTGGACAACGCCCAATACCTTTGTCGCCTCCGCCAACTGCGGCCTGTACTGCGGCGCACAGGTCGATTTCGTCGACATCGACCCGCGCACCTACAACCTGTGCCCGCTAGCGCTGGAGCGCAAGCTCCAGCTGGCTGAACAGCAGGGCCGCCTGCCCAAGGTCGTCGTGCCGGTGCATCTGTGCGGCCAGCCCTGCGACATGCGGGCCATCCACGCCCTGTCGCAGCGCTACGGCTTCAGGATCATCGAGGACGCCTCGCACGCCATCGGCGGCAGCTACCTGGGTGAGCCCATCGGCAACGGCCGCTACAGCGACATCACCGTCTTCAGCTTCCACCCGGTCAAGATCATCACCACGGCCGAAGGCGGCATGGCTGTCACCAACAGCGACGAACTGGCCACCAAGCTGGGCCTGCTGCGCAGCCACGGCATCACGCGCGAACCCGAGCTGATGACCGAACCCATGCACGGCCCCTGGTACTACCAGCAGGTGGCCCTGGGCTACAACTACCGCATGACCGATCTGCAGGCCGCCCTGGGTGTGAGCCAGATCACCCGGCTGGAGCACTATGTGGCGCGCCGCCATGAGCTGGCGCGGCGCTACGACCGCCTGCTCGCCGACCTGCCCCTCACCCTGCCCTGGCAGCATCCGGACGGCTACTCGGGCCTGCACCTGTATGTCATCCGCCTGCAGCTCGACAAGATCAGCCGCAGCCATCTGCAGGTCTTCGAGGCCCTGCGCGCTGCCGACATCATGGTCAACCTGCACTACATCCCGGTGCACCTGCAGCCCCACTACCGCCGCATGGGCTTCAAGCCGGGCGATTTCCCCGAGGCCGAGCGCTACTACAACGAGGCCATCAGCATTCCCATGTATCCCACCCTGACCGAAGCCGAGCAGGACGAGGTCATTGCCGCCATCAAGCGCGCCATGGGCCTGCAGCCGTAAGCCAACCGGGCAACGAGCATGACGAGACTGGCGGTGATCCCGGCGCGCGGCGGCAGCAAGCGCATCCCGCGCAAGAACATCAAGGCCTTCTGCGGCCGGCCCATGATCGCCTGGTCGATCGCGGCGGCGCGCGCCAGTGGCTGCTTCGATCACGTCATCGTCTCCACCGACGATGCCGAGATCGCCAGCGTCGCCCAGGCGCACGGCGCCGAAGTGCCCTTCCTGCGCCCGCCCGAACTGTCGGACGACCACACCGGCACCGTGCCCGTCATCGCCCACGCCATCCGGGAAATGACCCAGCGCCAGGGCGGCACAGCCCCCGAACTGGTCTGCTGCATCTACGCCACCGCCCCCTTCCTGCAGGCCGATGACCTGCGCGCGGGCCTGCAACTCTTCTCGGCAGGCCCGTACGACACGCCGCTGGCCTACGCCTTCTCGGTCACCAGCTACCCCTTTCCCATCCAGCGCGCCCTGCGCCGCACCTCTCAAGGCCGGCTGGGCATGTTCAACCCCGAACACATGGGGACCCGCTCTCAGGATCTGGAAGAAGCGTTCCATGACGCCGGCCAGTTCTACTGGGGCCGCACCCATGCCTGGCTGGACGGCATGCCGCTGTTCTCGCATCACGCCGCGCCGGTGCTGCTGCCGCGTCACCGCGTGCAGGACATCGACACCCCGGAAGACTGGCTGCGCGCCGAACTGATGTTCCTGGCCATGCAGGGCGACGGCACATCCGCCCCCAGCTCACACTACGACTGACCCCGGCTCATGAGCGCACCAGCTGCCGTCGCCTTTCGGGTCGATGCTTCGCTGCAGATCGGCACCGGGCACGTCATGCGCTGCCTCACCCTGGCCGATGCCCTGCACGAACGCGGCTGGCGCAGCCACTTCCTCTGCCGTGAACACCCTGGCCATCTGGCTGAATTCATCCAGCAGCGCGGACACGGCGTCAAGCTGCTGAGCAAGCCGGCCCAGGCACTGGTAGGTGGTCCGGACGCGGACGGCGAGCCGCCGCTCGCCCATGCCGCCTGGCTAGGTTGCAGCCCGGCCGAAGATGCGGCGGAAACTGCAGCCGTACTGGCCGACCTGAAGCCTGCCTGGCTGATCGTCGACCACTACGCCCTGGATCGTCGCTGGGAACAGTTGCAACGCCCCCATGTGCACCACATCCTGGCCATCGATGACCTGGCCGATCGCGCGCACGACGTCGACCTGCTGCTGGATCAGAACCTGGGCCGCGCAGATCGCGACTACGACGATCTGCTGCCAGGCCACACCAAACGGCTGATCGGTCCGCGCTTTGCCCTGCTGCGCCCCGAGTTCGCTGCACTGCGAGCCGCCAGCCTGGCCAGGCGCCAGCAGCAGCCCACGCAGCTAGGCTACAACATACTGATTACCCTGGGTGGCGTGGACAAGGACAACGCCACCGGTGCGCTGCTGCAGGCTCTGGCCCGCGTGGCACTGCCGGCGGCCACCCGCATCACCATCGTCATGGGTCCGCGGGCGCCGTGGCTGGAACAAGTCAGACAGCTCGCCGCCGACCTGCCCTGCAGCACCGAGCTGCTGGTCAACACACCCCACATGGCGCAATGGATGGCCCAGGCCGACCTGGCCATCGGCGCCGCAGGCAGCACCTCCTGGGAGCGCTGTTGCCTGGGCCTGCCCACCCTCATGGTGGTGCTGGCAGACAACCAGCGAAGCGGCGCCACCGCCCTGGACGAATGTGGCGCAGCGCTCATCCTTGATCTGGCCGAACCGAACCTGACCACACAACTCAAGTCCGTGATCGCAAGCTGCCACGCAGCAGGATCCGACACCCTGGCCAGCATGGGCAGACAGGCTGCGACGATCACCGACGGCACCGGCACACAAACCGTTCGACAGGCCATGCAGGACATCGATGAACTAGTAGGCACGGCCGCACTGCCATCGCCCGCTCAACAGGCACAACAGGCACAACACCGGACCACTCGCCCCATGAGAGCCTCTCCTCAGGTAAGGCCACTACAGGCTGACGATCTGGACCTCGTGCGGCAATGGCGCAATTCGGAAGCGGTACGCCGCTGGATGTTCTCGACCAACACGATCACCGAACAGGAGCATCGCGAGTGGTTTGCGAAGAACCAGAACAACCCGTTGCGCCACCTTCTGGTGTACACCGAAGACGAAACCAGCCTGGGCTTCGTCAATATCTCGGAGCACGCCGACAGCAGGAATGCCGAGTGGGGGTTCTATATCGCACCGGACGCCCCACCCGGCACCGGCCAGCGCATGGGCAAGACTGCACTGTCATATGCCTTCAACGCGCTTGCCCTGCACAAGGTCAGCGGGCATGTCCTGCACTTCAACCAGCGTTCCATCCGCTTTCACGAAAAGCTCGGCTTCCAGCTGGAAGGCCGGCTCCGCGATGAACATTACGACGGCAGCTCATACCACGACGTGGTGCTGTTCGGACTGCTCAGTAACGACTACCTTCCCGATTGACGAGACCCGCACCATCATGACCAACCCGCACATCAGCATCGCCGGACGCGATATCGGCATCGATTACGCCCCCTATGTGATCGCGGAAATGTCCGCAAATCACAACGGCAGCATCGACAAGGCATGCCGCATCATCGAAGCAGCAAAAGCTGCTGGCGCAGACGCTGTCAAGCTGCAGACCTACAAGCCCGACACCATCACCCTGAACTGCGATAGCGAAGACTTCCAGATCCACGGTGGCCTGTGGGATGGCAAAACCCTCTACCAGTTGTACGAAGAAGCCCACATGCCGTGGGACTGGCACAAGCCGCTCTTCGAACACGCCGCCAAGGTCGGCATCACCATCTTCAGTTCACCGTTCGACAACACCGCTGTCGACCTGCTTGAAGACCTGAATGCACCGGCCTACAAGATTGCCTCGTTCGAGGCCGTCGATATTCCCCTCATCAAGTACGTTGCCGGCACTGGCAAACCCATGATCATTTCCACTGGCATGGCGGATGCAGAGGAAATCCAGGAAGCGATCGACGCAGCGCGAAGCGGTGGCTGCAAACAACTGGCGGTTCTGCATTGTGTCAGCGGCTATCCAGCCCCTGCAGAGGACTACAACCTCCGCACGATACCCGACATGATGAACCGCTATGGACTGGTCACCGGGCTTTCCGACCACACCCTGGATAACACCACGGCCATTACAAGCGTCGCTCTGGGCTGCTCCATCATCGAAAAGCACTTCACATTGGATAGAAGCGGCGGAGGCCCGGACGACAGCTTTTCGCTGGAGCCAAACGAAATGACTCTTTTGTGCTCAGGCTCAAGGACTGCATGGCGCGCGCTTGGCCAAGTTGATTACGGCCGAAAGTCCAGCGAACAGGGCAACGCAAAATATCGTCGTTCACTATATTTCGTTAAAGATATTCCAGCCAACCAACTAGTGAGCCCTGACTCAATTCGAAGTGTGCGACCTGGCTTTGGCTTACCCCCTAAAGAGCTTGACAATTTGATAGGCTCCACAACAGCAAGAGACATCACAAAAAACACGCCCGTGACATGGGAATCGTTAAAAAAATAATTTTCATGAATTCCAGATCACTTTGTTGGGCGCAATACGCAACCCCAGCATTTATAGTACTCACTTTCTTCCGGTTTTATGCGGAGAAAGAAATAATAACTAGCCTATTATCTATATTAATAATTATCAGCGGACTTATAATATGCTCGCAATACATAATAAAATCATTCAGCAAATCAGCAATCGGAATTTGGCTATTTATCATGCTCGCGGGCAACATAGCGTGCATCGGCACAAACTCTAACAGCACCCAACTAGCAAGCATAGCATTAATTTCAAACATTGGATTCGGACTAATATTCCACAATACCCCACAAAATCAATTACACTATAAAATTCTCGCCATAGTGTTTTCGTTTTTTTTTACGACACACATGATCCTCGGCGTAAACCCGGAGAACATATTTACAGTCAGCCGTAATTTCATATCGGTACTAATGTTAATGATTCTGAGCGGGTATTTCGTATCATGCGAAAAATCAAACACGCCACCATCTCTATCCATCACGCTATTCAGCCAACTTCCATTCCTATACGGAATAGGCAGAGCCGGAATTATATCCGGAGCCCTTCTACTTATAATAGCAATATTATCATCTAAAAACAAAATAAAGACTTATTCTGTAAGCACCATAATACTAACACCTATTTTATTCTTCCTGCTAACATTTGGCACTGAAATTGACGCCCTTCTAACCGGAATCGAGCGATTTGAACGACTAGGAGGCGGAGGACAGCGATCGTTCATCAACGAAGAATATATAAGTTTGGCAATAAAAAGCCCAACATACATACTATTCGGCGCCCCACTATCCGCAGTTCAAGCAATCATTGATGTTGATGGAAACCCACACAATTCATTCATCCGCCTACACATCAGCTTCGGCATAGTCGGCGTTATATCCACCGCAGCATTGATAATTGCAGCATTAATTATGTTATCCAGAAAAGGCAGAAACATAACAGCACTTGTGTTGATAATAGTTTTGTTTCGGAGTGCGGTTGATAGCGCCGCCTTTTATGGCCCCCTCGACTTCGTCATCATATACTGCATACTCGAAGCCTTCGCCACCAAAAGCCATTCAGGACAAAACATCAAATGAAATCACTAGATTTTATCATCAATGCCCTACGACGCAAGGGCGCGTCAAAACTTACCTGGATAGACAATTCAACCTATATCCACCCAATGGCGAAGGTGAATAGATTTTGCAAAATACAAAAAAGCAGCATTGATAAATACTCATATATCGGACCAAGCTCAAAAATATATCAAACAGATATATCAAAATACTGCTCGATCAGCTGGGATTGCGATGTAGGCCTAGAAAATCATCAGCACGCCTTATTATCCACATCACCTCTTTTTACCGAAACCACGAACGGCACCGGATCCTCGTGGACATCAAATCAGAGTAGCCCCCCCAAAAACAGGACTAGGATTGGCAACGATGTATGGATTGGCGCCAGAACATTGATTATTGGCGGCATTGAAGTTGGCGATGGCGCCGTTATCGGCGCAGGATCGATCGTTACACGCAGCATACCACCTTACGCAATTGCGGTTGGATCTCCAGCCAGAGTCATAAAATACAGATTCCCCTCTGAAATCATTAGACAGCTCCTGGAAATTAAATGGTGGGACTATCCCGAAGAATATTTGCGAGATAATATATCTCTCTTTCAGACACCCATCCTTGATATTAATAAACTAGCCCAACTCGTAATCAACACATCCGAATAAATATGTCGCTTTTTCACCTCAAGGATAAACTTGATCATAACGTTATATCCGCATTTAATATTGCAAGCGACGTAGCTTTTTTTGCACAGCCATCTCTTCGGAGAACCATAGGAGAAAACAAGCACTTTCACAATACCCATCAGGACCAAGACTGCTTTATTTTTGGCACTGGACCATCGCTTGCACAACTATCCCTCGAAGATATTTTGTTTCTAAAATCAAAGACATTAATTGCAGTTAACTCATTCTACAAGGCAAAAATACTAGATGAATTAACACCAAAATATTATTGCCTTCTAGACAATAACTTCTGGGGTGTCGCATCATACACATTCAGAGAGGTATTTGAAAAATATAGCAACACACCCCCTATATTTATCACAGACATACGAGCATCTCATATAGTGATGAATTTAGGTATACGCAAATTAATCTCTATATACTCCAAACACTATCCGCTAAAATCCATTCGCACAGATATATCGTCAAATCTATCCATAACAATGAATGTTATAAGTACCGCTATTTTGTGCGCCATCTACATGGGATTCAAAAGGATATATCTTCTTGGGTGCGACTACAATCTATTTTGCTCCCGTATCGGCACTCACTGCTATGACGATACAGATGAAATAGAAGAACTCCCAAAATACAATTTGGCTTTCTACCTAAAGTACTATCACCTGACTACAGAATTTCATTACCTCATCCGAAAGTACGCAAAGCAGAACAATATTGATATTGTCAATTTAACCCCTGAAAGCCTGCTTGATGCTTACCCCATGAACACAATTGGCAATGTTCGCTCAAGCACACATTCACCTGTGTAGCAACACAGAACAGATAGGACGAATCTATAATGTTTGAAAGAAAGACGCTTCTTATTACTGGCGGCACCGGGTCTTTCGGCAATGCCGTGCTCAAGCGCTTCCTCAGTTCCAACATTGGCGAGATCCGCATCTTCAGTCGCGACGAGAAGAAGCAGGACGACATGCGCAAGCGCTACAACAGCGACAAGCTGAAGTTCTACATCGGCGATGTGCGGGATGAGCGCAGCGTGCAGACCGCGATGCGCGGGGTCGACTATGTGTTCCATGCAGCGGCACTCAAGCAGGTGCCGTCATGCGAATTCCACCCCATGCAGGCAGTCCGAACCAATGTGCTGGGCACTGAGAACGTACTGGAGGCTGCCATTGCCGCTGGTGTCAAGCGTGTGGTGTGCCTGAGCACCGACAAGGCGGTCTACCCCATCAACGCCATGGGCATCAGCAAGGCCATGATGGAAAAGGTGATGGTGGCCGCCAGCCGGAATCTGGAAGGCACTGGCACGGTGATCTGCGGCACGCGCTACGGCAATGTGATGGCATCACGCGGTTCAGTGATTCCGCTGTTCGTCGAACAGGTTTTTGCCGGTAAACCCATCACGGTTACCGACCCGGCCATGACCCGCTTCATGATGACACTGGCCGATGCCGTGGATCTGGTGCTGTATGCCTTTGAACACGGCCACAACGGTGACATCTTCGTGCAGAAGGCCCCGGCAGCGACCGTGGAGGTGTTGACCCAGGCGATCCTGCGCCTGATGGGCAAACCAGATCACCCCGTCAACGTGATCGGTACCCGCCACGGCGAGAAGCTGTTCGAGTCGCTGCTGGGCCGCGAGGAACGGGCCCGTTCGCACGATCTCGAAGGCTATTTCCGCGTTCCGCCGGATGGGCGCGACCTCAACTACGACAAGTACTTCGAGAAGGGCGAGCAAAGCATTACCCAGGCCACCCACGGCGAGGAATACAACTCGCACAACACCCACCGTCTGGATGTCAACGGCATGGTGCAACTGCTGCTCAAACTCGACTTCATGCAGCGCATCGCCAATGGCGAACACGCTACCGCCGAGGAGTGACAGGTGAAGGTTCTGATCACCGGTGCAGACGGCTTTCTGGGCCGCAATCTGGGCCTGCATCTGTCCGAACGTCCCGGCGTCGAGGTGCTGACCTATACGCGCAGCGATGATGCCGACCCGGGCGCACTGCGTGGTCGTCTGCGCCAGGCAGATTTCGTCTTCCACTTGGCCGGCGTGAATCGCCCCCAGGATCCCGCAGAATTCGAAAGCGGCAATGCCGGCCTGACGCGCGTCCTGTGCGACGAACTCGCTGTAGTGGCGCAGCAGCAGGGGCGCAAAGTGCCGGTGGTGTTCAGTTCGTCCACCCAGGCCGAACGCGACAACGCTTATGGCCTGAGCAAGCGCAGCGCTGAAACAGCCTTGCGCCAATTGCAGGAAGCCCATAGTGTGCCGGTACACCTGTTCCGCCTGCCGAACGTGTTCGGCAAATGGAGCCGGCCCAACTACAACTCGGCGGTGGCGACCTTCTGTCACAACATCGCACGGGGCTTGCCGATCCGCATCGACAAGGCCGACGCAGCCCTCACGCTGGTCTATGTGGACGATGTCGTCCGGACCTTTCTGGATGTGTTCGATGGTGGTCACGCCGCCCTGGACGGCAATGGCTTTGCCCAGGTGGCACCGGTCTACACCACTACCGTCGGGGACCTGGCCGCGCAGATCGAAGGCTTCATGGCCAGCCGGCAGTCACTCGTGACGCCGCGCGCCGGCATCGGCCTGACGCGCGCCCTGTACGCCACCTTCGTGAGTTATCTGCCGACGCAGGAATTCGGCTACAGCGTGCCCCAGCACGTCGATCCGCGCGGCATGTTCGTCGAGATGCTCAAGACGCCGGATTGTGGCCAGTTCTCCTTCTTCACGGCCCACCCCGGCGTGACGCGTGGCGGCCACTACCATCACAGCAAGACCGAAAAGTTCCTGGTGATCAAGGGCGAGGCCCTGTTCCGCTTCCGTCACATGCTCAGCGGTGAAACCCACCAACTCACCACCCGCGGCGGCGAGTCGACCATCGTGGAAACCGTGCCCGGCTGGACCCACGACATCACCAATATCGGCAGCGACGAGATGGTCGTGATGTTGTGGGCCAACGAGATCTTCGACCGCCAACGCCCCGATACCATCGCCTGCAAGGTCTGACCCATGACGACGCCCACCAACACCCTGCCCAGCCCCGGCACGGTCAAGAAACTCAAGGTGATGACCGTGGTCGGCACCCGGCCGGAGATCATCCGCCTATCGCGCGTGATGGCTAGGCTGGATGAACACTGCGAGCACGTGCTGGTGCATACCGGCCAGAACTACGACTACGAACTCAACCAGATCTTCTTCGACGATCTGGGCATCCGCAAGCCGGATTATTTCCTCAATGCTGCCGGTCAGACCGGCGCGGAAACCATAGGCAAGGTCATCATCGGGGTGGACAGTGTCCTGGCCGACGTCCGGCCGCAAGCCCTGCTCGTGCTGGGCGATACCAACAGCTGCATGGCTGCCCTACCGGCCAAACGGCGCAAGATTCCGGTCTTCCACATGGAAGCCGGCAACCGCTGCTTCGACCTACGCGTACCCGAGGAAATCAACCGACGCATCGTCGATCACACGGCAGACATCAACCTCACCTACAGCAGCATCGCCCGTGAATACCTGCTGCGCGAGGGCTTGCCGGCCGACATGGTGATCAAGACGGGTAGCCCGATGTTCGAGGTGCTGAACCATTACCGGCCCGGCATCGAGGCCGCACCGGTGCTGGAACGGCTTGGTCTGCGCAGTGGTGAATTCTTCGTGGTGAGCGCGCACCGCGAGGAGAACATTGATGCCGAACTCAACTTCAACAAGCTGGTCGCGGTGCTCAATGGCGTGGCCGACAGATATGGCCTGCCGGTCATCGTGTCGACCCACCCACGAACGCAAAAGCGCATCACGGCCGCTGGCGCCAGTTTCAATCCGCTGGTGCGGCTGATGAAACCGCTGGGCTTCACTGACTACAACAAGCTGCAACTGCATGCCAAGGCCGTGCTGTCGGACAGCGGCACGATCAACGAAGAGTCCTCCATCCTCAACTTTCCGGCCCTGAACCTGCGGGAGGCGCACGAACGACCTGAAGGCATGGAAGAAGCTGCCGTGATGATGGTGGGGCTGGAGGTGGAGCGAGTGATGCAAGGTCTGGCCATCCTGGAAAGCCAGGGCCGCGACGATGAACGCACCTTGCGCCAGGTGGGTGACTACAGCATGCCCAATGTGTCGGACAAGGTGCTGCGCATCATCCACAGCTACACCGACTATGTGAACCGGGTGGTTTGGAAAAAATACACCTGAAGAACTAGAACAATAGAAGGAGACATCCTCGATGCGCATCGTCCTGATCGCCGACGCCTATCCACCCCTGCGATCGTCCGGTGCGGTGCAATTGCGTGACCTGACCCGCGAGTTTGCGGCCCAGGGCCATGACGTCACCATGCTGACGCCGGCTCCCGATCAAGCCGAGCCATTTGTCATCGAGCACAGCCATGGTGTGCGTATCGTCAGGCTGAAATCACCCCGCACCAAGGACGTGAACTACGTGCGCCGCACGCTGGGTGAATTCCTCATGCCTTATGCCATGCTGCGCGGGCTGCGCGCCAGCTCCCTGGCCGAGGAAACCTGGGACGGCGTGGTCTGGTACGCCCCGACGATCTTCCTCGGGCCCATCGCTGCTGCATTGAAACGTCGCAGCCGCTGCCGCAGCTATCTAATCGTGCGCGACATCTTTCCCGAATGGGCGGTCGATATGGGCCTGATGGGGCGTGGCCTGCCCTACCGCTTCTTCAAGGCGGTGGAGCGCTATCAATATTCAGTGGCCGACTTCATCGGCGTGCAGACGCCCGGCAATCTGCCCTATCTGGCAGAGTGGGAGGCCGGGCACACCGGGCGCCAGACCGAGGTGCTGCAGAACTGGTTGATGCAGGCCGCCAATACCGGCTGCAGCATCGATATTCACAAGGACACCGCCCTCGCCGGCCGCAAGATCTTTGTTTATGCGGGCAACATGGGCATCGCCCAAGGCATGGGCATCCTGATCGAACTGGCGCAACGCCTACAGTCCAGGCGCGACCTAGGTTTCGTTTTTGTGGGGCGCGGCAGTGATGCGGCAAAACTGCGTCAGGATACCGCTGAACTCGGTCTAGACAATGTCGCGTTCTTTGACGAGATCGAGCCGGATGAAATACCTGGTCTTTATGCCCAGTGTGACGTTGGTCTGGTCGCACTGGACCCGCGACACAAGACCCACAACATTCCAGGCAAGTTTATTTCTTACATGCATTGCGGCTTGCCCACGCTTGCCATTGTGAACAACGGGAACGACCTCGTGCAGTTGATTACCCAGAAGGACGTTGGCATAGTACTGACGAACCGGGAAGCAGACAGCGTGACCAGTTCCGCGCGAGAATTGCTGGACCGCATTGCGCTTGACCCGGATATGAGCGAGCGATGCCGCCGCCTGGCGCATGAGCAGTTCAGTTCACAAGCAGCAGTTCGGCAAATCGTATCTGCCATATCGTCAGCGGCCGTTTCTCATCAAAGAACAGCTGGTTAATATATCGAACCATAGATCGAACAAAAAACATCACTCTACCAGTCATCTACCCGGCGCCCCAGCGTCCGGCATTATTAGTCGAGCTTGTCATCATGTTACTTGCATCGCGCCGCCGCTCATTAAAAAATGCACTGTTCGCGGCACTCAGCGGTCCACTTAGTTTATTGACCAGAAACGCGGCGCACGCTGCTGACACAGTATCAGACGCTCCGATCGGACTATCGTACAACTCAATCATTTCATACGGCGCAAGAGGCGATGGGACAGATGAGTCATCTTTCGTCATGCAGATGATTTCAGCAGAAAACAAATTACATGTCCCAGCAGGGATGACACTTACGTGCAAAAATATCGAGCTACTTGACAATACAAAGGTAACAGTGGATGGGGCGATTAAACTACCAAAGGGATGCAGCGACAACGACAAAATACTTTTGGCTGTGAACAAAAGTGGCTTAGTGATAGACATCAATGAAGTTGACGGGAATTCGGCCGGTCAATCCGGCATCATAGGCACACACTTAATCTACCTAACAAATTGCGACAGCCCTGTCGTGAACGTGAAGCTCGCCCGTGACCACTATGCTCGACCCGTGGGACAAGTGGCAGCACCGGATGCAATTCGTGACACAAGTACAGGTGCAATTTTTCTCTATCGTTGCACTAACGCTTTAGTTAGCATTTCACAGTTGCGAGGATGGGGGCGGGAGGGCATTCAATTGAGAGAATGCTTGAGATCAACGGTATCACTCGGACACGCTCAAGGAACAGGCAATTCAGAGTACTCCGGACTTCAAGTATCCGGAAAATACAACAAAATACTTCGAGCCTCCGTAGATTCTGCTGGTGCGTCCGGCGTAGGGTTCGATACTGAATTCGGTGAAATGTCTAATGTGGTCTCCACGAATTCCAGAAAAAAACACGGCGTAAACTGTGGCCACCCCAGCTACCCTGCGACAAACTCAGTCTTATCCAATATCACGGTCGATCGCACGGAACTTGATGGTATATGCATTGCAGCATCCACCCATGGTCTCAAAATAAGCAACTTCTCCATCACAAACGCCGGGAGATTCGGAGTCAACGTATCAGATGACGCGAATGACGTAACCTTATCGAATGGATCCATTTCCAACAGCGGGCAATCAAATATTAACGCATTCAAATCAAACATCACGACCTACAACACGTCATTTGACAAGCTTGATACCATTGCAGTACATACAGTCGACCAGTCAAATGACTTAATGGAAGGCGAAATTATCACTACACAATCTGGGTCCGCTGTGATTCGAGCGATTATAAAACCCTTGGATCGAGAAAAAAAAATATTGCTCTTGACCGACATTAAAGGTGACATTCTATTAAATCAAAAAGTTTTTGGAAAGAAAAGCAGCGCAACATCCATAATCGTTAAAATTCACAAGCCATCTCGGCTGAATACCATTTCTGGCGGGCAAATATATAACCACTAAGTTAAGTACTGCGAGAGAATATTTGAATCGATTTATGGCACAAGCTCTCCGGCGTTAAAAGTCCGCAGTACTCAGTCCGAGCTTCATTAAATCATATGTTATGCCGCTCTGGGCTCCAAATCTGTCGCAGCCGGAAGCGGTACCGCCTGAGTAACAAGGCGGTGGACGACTTCTATTGTGGGCAAAGTTTGATTGCGCGCAGTATCGTTGCAATGATAAAAAATTGCCTGATGCACCTCACAGCGCAGAAGGCCACTGTGTTTCGTTAAGTTTTATCAGCCCACCAGGATGTCCGTCGGCAGCACGGCCGGATGGCCCGAGATCACCGCGAACTTGGTGGCCGCCGCGTTGCCGAAGCCATCGGCGTCGTAGTACAGGCTGCCCGTGGTGGTGTCGTAGTAGATACCCGCCCCCTGGCCCGCCGAGGTGCTGCCTGTCAGCCCCGCGCCGCTGAAGAACTGTCCGGCCTGCAGCGCCCCGCCTGCTGTCAGCGCGCTGAAGATGCCCGCTGCCAGTTGCAGGTGATCCCCCGCCGTGAAGTCGGTGATCGTGTCGACGTTGCTCGCCGCGTTGAGTGCCGTGTCGAACACGAAGGTGTCGTTGCCTGCTCCGCCTATGAAGACATCAATGCCCAAGCCGCCGCTGAGCACGTTCGCAGCCGTGTTGCCCTTGATCAGGTTGGCCAACTCGTTGCCCGTGCCGTTGATCGCCACCACGCCGCTCAGTGTCAGGTTCTCCACGTTGGCCCCCAGCGTGTAACTCACGTCCGACCACACCGTGTCCACGCCCGCCCCGGCTCCCTCCACCACGCTGTCGCCCGTGCTCACCACATACGTGTCGTCGCCCAACCCGCCGCTGAGCACGTTCGCGCCCGCGTTGCCTCGCAGCACGTTGTTGAGTTCGTTGCCCGTGCCGTTGATCGCCGCCGTGCCCAGCAGCGTCAGGTTCTCCACGTTCGCGCCCAAGGTGAAGCTCACGTCTGACCACACCGTGTCCACGCCTTGGCCGGCCGCTTCGACCACGCTGTCGCCCGCGCTCACGACATATGTGTCATCGCCCAACCCGCCGCTGAGCACGTTCGCGCCCGTGTTGCCGCGAAGCACGTTGTTGAGTTCGTTGCCCGTGCCGTTGATCGCTCCGGTTCCCGTCAGCGTCAGGTTCTCCACGTTGGCATCCAGCGTGTAGCTCGCCGACGACTGCTCCGTGTCCGTGCCCGCACCCGCAGCCTCGATCACGCTGTCGCCCGCGCCCACCACATAGGTGTCATTGCCCAGTCCACCGCTGAGCACGTTGGCCGCCGCGTTGCCCGTGAGTATGTTGGCCAATTCGTTGCCTGTGCCGTTGATCGCCGCTGTGCCGATCAGCGTCAGGTTCTCCACGTTGGCGCTCAGCATGAAGCTCACGTCAGACGCTACCGTGTCCACGCCCTGATTCACGCCCTCGACAACGCTGTCGCCCGTGCTCACGATGTACTGATCATTGCCCAACCCGCCGCTGAGCACGTTCGCAGCCGTGTTGCCCTTGATCAGGTTGGCCAATTCGTTGCCCGTGCCGTTGATGGCGCCCACGCCGCTCAGTGTCAGGTTCTCCACGTTGGCGCCCAGCGTGTAGCTCACGTCCGACCACACCGTGTCCGTGCCCGCGCCGGCTCCCTCCACCACGCTGTCGCCGCTGCTCACCACATACGTGTCGTCGCCCAACCCGCCGCTGAGCACGTTCGCGCCCGCGTTGCCCTTGAGCACGTTGGCCAATGCGTTGCCCGTGCCGCTGATCGCAGCCGCGCCGCTCAGCGTCAGGTTCTCTACGTTGACTCCTAGCGTGAAGCTCACGCTGCTGTAAACAGTGTCGATGCCCTCGTTAAACGCTTCCACAACGCTGTCGCCGGCGTAATCCACGGCATACACGTCATTGCCCGAGCCGCCAGTCAGTGTGTCGGCGCCCAAGCCCCCGTTGAGCGTGTCATTGCCTGCGTCACCGTAGAGTTGGTCAGCAGTCGCCAGCGTCGAGACAGAGTTATCTAGCAGGTCATTACCAGAACCACCTGACACCAGAAGATTTTCCATGCCCGCGATCGATACACCCTGAACAACCTGAATCTTCGTTGGGTCGTTCACCCATCGGACGGGCGCGACCGCACGACTCCAATCCGCATAAAAGGTATCGATGCCAGCGCCGCCATCGTAATGTGTACCGCCCAGCAGAATGACGAGATCATTATTGATGGTGCCAACGATATTGGTCTGGATCTGCTCCATGCCGAAGGCTGTCGTTCCAGCGTTCAGGTCGACGCCGATGTAGAAGCCTGCCGTCGTACCGCTCAAACTAGATTGGACGGCAATAAAGTCAGAGACAGCGCTCAAGCGCCCGACGGAGGTGCCTGTGGCATATTGCAGGCCGGACGTTGGACCCTGCGCGACAAAGGAATAATCCAGATCCAGTTGCAGCAGATCCGTTCCGGTACTGCCGTTCAGGGTATCAAAACCCAGGCTGGCAATGACCGTGTCGTTGCCGTCACCAAGATTGACGTTGTCGTTGCCACCATGGGTCGTGACCAGATCGTCGCCCAGGTCGGTGATGATGACGTCATTCCCGCCACCACCGTCTACGGTATCGTTGCCAGCTCCGGTACTGATGTAATCCGAAGTCGCGATCACTGCCGTGTTGTCAATATGGTCGTTACCCGACCCCGTCTGCAACAGCAGACGCTCGATGCCTGAATAGGTGACACCGTCCACCAAGATATCCTGACTGATGGAATTGACAAATGTAAAGTCCGTCGAGATATACCAGAAGTCGGCGTACAAGGCATCGGTGCCGCCGCCACCGCGGTATTCGTGGCCCCCCGTCTGCACCAGCAGGTCGTCGCGGGATGAACCGATCAGGTCGAGCACCACCGACTCGATGCCAATCGCCGACGTACGGTTTGCCGACAACACGCTCTGGTCGGCTATCGTGAAGGTACTCGGCCCCAAGGCCCGTTCCGCATTGATGCTGGTGAAACTCGAATTCGCATTGAAGATGGAACCGCCGGTCAGGAAGCGATACACCATGCCCGGCCCGGTGCTGGCGCCACTGTTCGCTGAATAATCGATACGCCCCGTCAACAGATCTACGCCCGTGCCTGCATCGATCTGGTCGATACTAACGCCATCCACCACCACCGTGTCGTTGCCGGCCCCTAGCGCGACGGTATTGTTGCCACGCCCGGCGACCACCAAGTCGTCACCATCGCCAGACAGGATGGTGTCATTGCCATCCCCGCCACGCACCGTGTCGTTGCCAGCACCGGTCTCGATGTAATCCCCCGAATTGTTGCCGGGTTGGTCATTGGCAATCAGGTCTGTACCCGCACCGGTCTTGATCAACAAGCGCTCGATGCCCGATACCGAGATCGTGGCGACGGTCTGGCTCTGTGTCGGGTCATTTTCCCAATGGATGCCTGCAATATCAGCTGACAGGTTGAGATAAAGCGTATCGATGCCGGCTCCGCCCCAATATATCGTTCCACCCTGGGCGATCAACAGATCATTGTTGGCGGTACCCGTGAGATTGATCTGGTATTGTTCCACGCCGTCCAGCGTGGTCGAAAATGTCGCACCACCGGTCCCGAGTGAAAACAGCGTACCCAGGGCAAGAAACTGCAACTGCTGCTGGATCGCAGCAAATGATGAACTGGTATTGAGCGTTACCCCATCGACCAAATATCTCAGCCCATTGCCATCGGCTGCTAGCATCGAGAGATCAAGGTCAGCCTGAAAAACATCCAGGCCCAGGCCACCGTGGACCACATCAACGCCCAGACTGCCCTGCAATGTATCGTCCAGATCAGTACCGTCGAGTACATCATTGCCTGCCGTGCCGGTGATGAGATTCAAGGTGCCGGAATAGCTGGACAACGCGACCGCCGGATGATGGACCGGGCCTCTTACGCAATCGAGTTCCCAGTTCGCCTGCGCACCCGCGCCACCCACCACACGGCTCGCGGCGCTGACGCCGCAAGCCAATGTAGTCGACAAGATCTCCAGCAGTGTCTGGCCCGCAGTTCCTTCGCCTGCGCGGCAACCATATAGATGGACTGTGGCCGTTGGTGACAAGGAGGCGGAAATATGCCGCAATTCTTTGTCGACCGACTGCAGATGGCCCGCATCAACGGTATACCCGGTCATCACCAAGGACCCGGGCTCACCATGCGAGAAAATATCAAGAACGTCGAATACAGGCTCGGACGCAAGGCGGGATGAAATCTGCGCGAAAGGCTCTTCACCCCGCTTGAGTTGCAGCACCGAGCCATCAGGGACTGCTGCAAGATAACTCGCTGCCAATTCCTGCAATTCCACGTCGATGACGGCAAGGCGCTTGGGCATGAACACTCTCCAGATCTGAACGATATGACCTCGGCGTTGTAGCCCACGATGCGCAGTGCTTACGGCACATGAAGCGCGTGTGCCACAGGTGTCGGCGACTTCCTGCCCGAATCACGCGTTTTGATTGCCCGCTGCTAAGGTCCGCACGACAAGAAAAAAGGCCCGAGGCACCTCACGGCGCCTCGGGCCCTTGTGTTTCAGGCAGCTTTGATCAGCCGACGAGGATGTCCGTGGGCAGCACGGCAGGGTGGCCGGTGATCACCGCAAACTTGACGGCTGCGCCTCCGTTGAATCCGTCGGCGTCGTAGTACATCGCCCCGCTGGTGAGGTCATAGTAGATGCCCGCACCTTGGGCCGCCGAGGTGCTGCCCGTCAGCCCCGCAGCGCTGAAGAACTGCCCGGCCTGCAGTGCCCCGCCTGCCGTCAGCGCACCAAAGATGCCTGCGGCCAGTTGTAGGTGGTCGCCCGCAGTGAAGTCGGCGATGGTGTCGACGTTGGTCGCCGCGTTCAGCGCGGTGTCGAACACGAAGGTGTCGT
>JBEEJN010000042.1:0-50153 GCA_041169165.1 Pseudomonadota bacterium | reverse complement strand
GGGCAGTTCACCCTTGAGGTCGTTGCGTTCCTTGACCAGAGCCAGCGACAGGTAACGCGACACGGCACCGTTGAGGATGCGGAAGCGGTAGCTGCGTGCACGCACGTCCAGGTAGGGGTGATAGACGAAGTTGGTCAGCAGACGGTCGCCGAGGAAACCGTTCTTGTTAAACACGTTGAACCAGAGCTGGCCGTCCTTGTCCCAGGCCTTGTCGGCAATGACGAGGTTGATGTCGTAGTCGCGGTTGCCCCAGGGCATGGCACTGCCGCTCGGGAAGCGCAGGTTCACGCCGTCGTTCAGGGCCTCGTTGCCGCGGTCCAGGGCGCTGTAGTAGTTCATCATGACCGCGTTGCCCTTGTACACGTTCTGGGCCGTGTAATCGAGCATGTGATCGTGGAACCACTGGGTGGACATCGTCTCGCGGTAGTCGCCGCGGATCTTGATGCTGCCGTTCACGCAGGTCTTGAGGCCCGGGCGTGCGTCATTCACCCACAGGGTTTCGCCAGGCGCGCAGGGGAAGGCGGCCTTGGCATCGGTGGCACCGGTGTTGATGGTGTCGTAGCCGGCGAGCTGGATGGGCCAGCGATAGTCATAGAACTGGCCGGGGAAGAAAAAGGCACTGGCCACGCCGTCAGACTCGGCCGGGTTGTGGCCGTTGTGCATGTGGGTGGTGATGGTGTGCAGACCAAAACCCTTGTTGGCCGACGGATCGATGGGCAGCGCGTTGTAGTGGCGCATGAGGATGGGCTGGCCGTAGCGCACCATCAGCAGCTTGGGCGGCATGGTGCCGTCGAAGGTCCACACCGAGTTGTGGTTCTGCACCGGCAGATTCGGGTGGAATCGGATGTCGATGCCGGCGGTCGAGCCGGGCACCGGGCCACCGGTGTTGTGGTACAGGCCACCCGGGGCGAATTCACCCTTCTTGTAGTCGTGCAGCTGCTTTCGGTCGCGCAGGCCGTTGTTCTTGCGCGCGCCGGCCTGGGCGGTCTTGAAATACGCCTGCGGATAGAACTCGTTCCAGCGCTGGTGCGACCAGCCCTCGCCGGGCGGGCGACCTTCGGCAGGAGCGCTGGAAACGTTGCGACCGAGAAAGCCCTTGATCTCAGGCTGCCAGGGATTCTTGTCGATCGTGTTGGAGAAGTGCGTGGGCAGGGGCAGCAAGCCGGCCTGGCCCAGGAAATTCTCGAGCGCAACGCCGTTGGGCGCGCTGCGCGCCACGCTGACCGGATCCTGCTCGGGGGCCGGGCCGGTGGTTGGTGCGGGGAAGGGGTCCTGTCCTGCGTTGACGTTGACGTTGGCGTCAAATTTCTCGGCGCCAAACTCTTCGAAGATCAGCATGGCGGCGGTGAACGAAGTCGCCGACTTGGAAATGCCCGTGGCCTTGTCCGTGAACTTCAAGGGGCTGGGCTTGCCGCCAGTGGGGATGGCGTTGCCGGTCTGCAGCGCTGGGGGCACCGACGTGTCGACGCGTGTGTCGAAGTGGCTGCCCGGTCCGCTGTTGTTCTCGAACGAGCCCTCGTTGGTCGGCAGCATCTGCAGCAGCGCGTCATTGGCCTGTGTGGTGGCGTTGGGCAGCACCAGGTGGGACTGGTCGGTGGGAAGCGGATCGCGGAAGGCGTCGCCCGCCACCAGCGCGGTGGCCGTTGCGGAGACTCCAGCCACGGTGAGTGCTGCGGCGACATACGTGCCGCGACGGATCCACTGACGCGACACCGTGTGCGCCGGTTTGGCGTGTTCAATGCTCCCCGAGTCCGGGGCAGGCAGCGCCGGGCAGTGTTCGTGCTCGGCTGCGTGAGTTTTCGACATATTGAGTCCTCTCGTTTGCATCGCTCTTTTCGTAGCCACGCTCCGTCTTGCGGAGGTGTCATTGCCGTTCAGCAAACCCGCCGAAGAGGACAAGGCGTTCCCTGGGATTCATTTCTGAATCCACGCCTTTGAGTCCAAAACGTGAAGCAAGCTGAGTTAATGCAAAGATACGTTAAGAGTGTGGGTGCCACAAGATCAGTGACCGGCGTCCACGCGCCGTGAATCCGCCGCCCAACTCGTGAAACGGCGGGAATTTGCAACGGCCACGACTGCCGTCCGAATAGACGCTTAAGGTTTCAAACGCGCAAATCGAGAGTGCCGTGACTCGGTACACGGTTTGTATTCGTAAAATGGGAAAAAGGCCCACATGAATCATCAATAACGCCAATAAATGCCGGCTGTCTTGGTGTGCAACCTGTCCGTGAATTGTTGGCAATTGATCCGGAATCTGTCCGGCGTGTTGTGTGCCCGAGACGCGTCGGCGAGATCGGGCGGCAAACAAAAAAAAGCCCGGCAGCTTGCGCTGTCCGGGCGTGTGTGGGCGGCGGGAGGGCAGTTCGGCGCGGCAATACCGGCTGGGCTTGCTGGCGCCGATCTCTCCGTGTCTTTTCAGCAGCCTATCGACGGGCAATACGCTTGGCGTTGTCCGGCAGGGCGCTTTCTTCGGCGATGAAATCGAGCAATGCGTCGATCTCGATACGGTTCAGGCGCATATTGGGCATGAGCACCTGCTTGTACTGGGCGTAGAGGGCCAGGGCTTGCGGGTCCTTCTCAGCCAGCATCTTGTCGGGCTCTTGTATCCAGCGTCCCACCCAGCGGGCGCTACGACGTTGCAGCACACCCTGAAGGTCGGGACCGATCGCTTGATCACCTGCTTTGTCGCCGCGAATGGTGTGGCAAGACGAACAGCGGCTGCGGAACAGGCTTTCGCCGCTGGACATGGTGCGCAAGCGGGTCGGTGCATTGGCGTAGTCGGTTTCGGCCCGTTTGTCCTCGATCTTGTAGTTGTGCAGCCAACTGCCGAGTTGTGCGGCGGTGACTTCCGGGCTCTCGAAGGGTGAACTCTTCATCCAGCGGCCGGTGCCCTGGTTACCGATCATGCTGTCCAGGTTATGGTCGTTCAGGCTCTTGCCGGCGTCGGTGTCATCGAACAGTCCGAGCTTGCGCTGGATGAGTTCGATGTCCGCCGGTTTGCCGGTCAGGAATTTCCAGCCTGGGCCGGCGCCAAACCTGGCAGCGTAGGCCTTGAGCTCCTTGGGCGTGTCGTTGAGCGGGTCGATGCTGATCGAATAGAAGAACACGTCCTTGCCGACGCGGTCGCCGAGCAGCTTTTGCACTTCCTTCAGGCGGGCTGTTTCCAGGCCACAGCTGGCGGCGCAACTGGTGAAGATGAAGTTGACCGAGACGACCTTGTTCTTGATGAGATCGTCGAAGAACTTGTATTGCCTGCCGTCCTGGTCGGTCAGCACGGCGTTGGGAAAGTAGCTGGCGCCCCAGATGTCATTGCCATGGTCCGAGGCGGCCCTGCCGCTGCCCGTCCAGCAGGCCAGGGCAAGCGCCACCAGCACGGCGGCGACGCCGCCAAGCAGAGGAAGTCGAGGAATGCGGCTGAGCACGGACATGGTGGCGCCTTGGAAGAGTGACAGTCTTGAGGGAAGGGCGAAGGCCGGACCTGGTGCGTTTCGGCGTTCAGGCACCGTCGCTTGAACGGGAAAGAGGCGGCGCTTGCGCGCCGCCTCCGGTCAAGGTCGGATCAGATGGACCGAGTCATTCAGAACTTGAACGACGGGCCGACGGCATCACCGCTGCGGTAGGTTGCCAGCGCCGCAGAGCCGGTGTACTTCACGCCGTCCCACGAGGGCAGCGGTGTGGGCATCACCACGAACTGGCCAGGGTGCTCGATGTCCCAGCGCAGCAGCATGGCGTTGTCTTCGTGCGTCGTGTTGTGGCAGTGCTCGACGAAGGTGCCGGCGAACTCGCGGAAGTGCAGGGCCACTTCGACGCTGCTGTCGCTGTCCGTGCCCGGGCCGATGCGGTACACGTCCTTGCGGGCCCACTTTTCCCAATCCGGCGGCAGCTTGCCACCGCGACGCAGGATCACACCCTCTTCGAAGTGGATGTGGATGGGATGGCTCCAGCCGCCGCCCAGCACGATCTTCCACACTTCCAACTCGCCTGTGGTGCCGGAGGTGCCGGCCGCGTTCGGGTTGTTGACCGAGTTGACGATCACCTTGCCGCTGGCGTCCTTGTAGGTCGGGTCGTAGGCCAGACGAGGCGCGGCAGAGATGCGGCGCATGTCGGCGTTGTAGCCACGGCCACCATCGGTGTTGATGGTCCAGGGCTCGGCATCGCTGCCGTTCGAGTGGCCGAAGGTGAAGGTGCGATGACGCGCCGCGTTGACCAGCTTCTGGTCGGCCGGCTTGGTGCGGTCGATCACGAGCGGGATCATGGTCTTGTCAGTGCCGTTCACGCCCTTCTTGTTGCCCGGCTCGTAGTCGACCGGATTCATGCTCAGGTCCTTGCCCGCGTAGGGCTTGACGGTGAGCTGCATGAAGGGACCCACGGCCGGGTCGCCGCCGGAGTAGCCGGTTGGGCCTTCCACCGCCTTGTAGCGCTCCGAGACGATGTCGGCGACACGAATCTTCTTGCCGACGGCCACACCCGTGGTGTGCTCCAGGGTGTTGATGAAGTACAGCTTGTCGCCGGGCTTGATGCCATTGGCGGCGAAGTCGACCACGATGTCATAACGCTCGGCAATGCCTTGCTCGGGCAAGGTGCCCTTGTGCTCGTCGGCGTTGCCGTTGGCATCCAGGTCATGCTTGCCGTCGAAGGGCACGGCGTAACCCATGATGTTGCCGTCGTTGGCAATCATGTGGAATGGCACGCGCTCGTAGCTCACGCCGGGCTTGCTGGCCGGGCCGGGGTACTCGCACTTGACCGGGGCGACGCATTCACGCACCAGGCCAAGCGCCAGGAAGCGAGCCACGCCGCCGTCCAGGATGCGGAAGCGGTAGCGGCGGGCGCGGACGTCCAGGTTGGGCTTCCAGGCCCAGTTGACCAGCAGGCGGTCGCCGATGAAGCCGTTCTTCTGGAAGGGGTTGAACCACAGCTGGCCGTCCTTGTCCCAGGCCTTGTCGCCGAGCACGAGGTTGATGTCGTAGTCGCGATTGCCCCAGGCCAGGGCGCTGCCGCTGGGCAGCTTGAGGTTGACGCCGTCGTCCACCGCCTCGTTGCCGCGGTCGATGGCGCTGTAGTAGTTCATCATCACCGCATTGCCCTTGTAGACGTTCTGCGATGTGAAGTCGAGCATGTGGTCGTGGAACCAGTGCGTGCTCATCGTTTCGTGCCAGTCACCCGGGATACGGATGGTGCCGTTCACGCCGTCCTTGCCCACCACGCAGTTCTGCACCACGCCCTTGACCTTGAGCGTCTCGCCTGACTTGCAGGGATATGCCGCCATCGGATCGGTGGCGTTGGTGTTGATGGTGTCGTAGCCGGCGAGCTGGATCGGCCAGCGGTAGTCGTAGAACTGGCCGGGGAAGAAGAAGGCGTTCGCGAAGCCGTCGCTTTCGGCCGGGTTGTGGCCGTTGTGCTCGTGCGTCGTGATGGTGTGCAGGCCGAAACCCTTGTTGGCCGACGGATCGATGGGCAGCGCGTTGTAGTGCCGCATCATGGTTGGCTCGCCATAACGTGCCATCAGCAGCTTGGGCGGCATGGTGCCGTCGAAGGTCCACACCGAGTTGCCGGTCTGCACCGGGAAGTTTGGGTGGAACTGCACCTGCGTGCCGGCATTGGTACCGGCGTGGTGATACAGGCCACCTTCGGCCCATTCGCCGACGGCGAAACCGTGCATCTGCTTCTTGTCGCGGAAGCCACTGTTGGAGTGCGCAGCGGCCTGAGCGGTCTTGAAGTAGGTCTGCGGCGTGAATTCGTCCCAGCGCTGGTGCGCCCAGCCTTCGCCAGGGGCGCGGCCTTCAGCCGGCGAGGTGTCGACCGGGCGACCCAGGAAGGCCTTGATTTCAGGTGCCCAGGGATTCTTGTCCGTCGTGTTCGCCAGACGGGTCGGATAGGGGAAGATGCCGTCCTGGCCGAGGAAGGTATTCAACGCGCTGCCTTCAGGACCGTACTTCGCGCTCATCGGCGAGGGTAGGGGTGCAGGGTCGGCGTAGGCGGAGGAACTGAGCTTTTCCGGGCCGAACTCTTCAAACAGCAGCAGATCCTGGGTCCAGGGCTGGGCGCCAAAGAGCGGGCTGGGCGGCGCGCCGACCGGCACTGACTGCGAGCCCATCTGTGACTGCGGCGTGCCTTCCATGGTCGGGGTGGCGTCCTTGCTGCCATAGGCCACGGCACCGTTGGCGCCGGGCACTTGCAGGGCGCCCATGTTGGCGGGCTGCTGTACCGACAACATGGTGTCGCCGGCAACACCGGTCACGGGCACCGTGCCGCGGGACATGTCGTTCGGGCCGACATAGTTCGAGACGCCGTTGGTGGTGGAGGGCGTGATGGTGGGCAGGCCGATGACGGCAGCCGTGACGGCAACCGATCCACCGACCGCGGCCATCGCGGCAGCGGCATAAACGCTGCGCTTGATCCATCGCTGCGAATTGCGCGTGCGTCCTGCACGCACTGCAGATACTTCATTAGTCATTTGTGAGCCTTTCGTTCGTCTTGGTACTCAGGGTCAAGACGCCTATATGTCAGGCGTTTTCTGAGGTAGTTATTCACATCCATTCATGCAAAGACATTCCCTGGGCCACGTTTTCACGTGGCCTTGTCATGCGTGGTGGAGGAGGTGTTCGACTGCCTTGGTGCAAATTTAAGCGAGTTAATTCAGGCTAACAATGGCCTGAAGTTCACTGGATATTCCGCCTGGGTCAGGCGTCGGCGTTCGACGTAAAACTATCTTCACAGACGGCGCGGAGTGCTGCGGCCTTGGCTGATGTCTGGGTAAGACTGCTGTCGACGTAATGTGTGATAAGTCTCGCTGGTCGAGCAGGGGCTGGAAAAAACTCCCACCAACAATTGCCAGGAAGTAAATGGGAAAATCCCCCATTTACGTAGCTACACTGATAAAAGAATCGCCACTTCAATGCGAAGTACGGTGAAGTTGCTGGGGTGCAACGTCGCTGCGGGAATAAGTCTCGACAGGGATGTCGAGGGATCGGCCGTGCGGGGCCAGGCGGTGGCCTTGTCACGGCGGATGGCCGATATGTGTCAGCGCGTCGTGCGCTCTGGGCGATGGAGTTGGCTGGTGCGCGACGACCCGGAGTGATGGCGCGGCCCATCCGTCCCGACGCGCCCTGGCTCGCCATACGTCGTGACGAGCCTTTTGGCCGATCACCGATCAACTTCGGATGGGAAAAGATCTCGCCGCGTCGGTTTTGCCGGGTGTTTTCTTGAACCTATGTCCGAAATATGTCTGTCGGTCGAACTTATTGTGCGGTGGCGCGCCTGAGCGTGGCAGAAACTGGTTGATGCAGGATTTCTCGCAGGCCATACCAGCCGGCCAGCAAGGCGAGCAGTGCGCCGCCGATGGTGCCGCCGAGGGGCACCCAGAGTGTGGGCCGCCAGTCGAAACTGAAAATATATCGGGCCAGGGCCCAAGCCAGGACCAGCGACAGCCCGGCCGCCAGCGCGCCCGCCAATGCGCCGACACCCAGCAGTTCCGTGCGTTGCACCTGCGCCAGCAGACGTCCGCTGGCGCCCATGGCCCGCATGAGGGCGAATTCGCGCGACCGGCCCTCACGTGTCGCACTCACAGCCGCGAACAGCACCAGCAGCCCGGCCGCCAGGGTGAAGACAAACAGGAACTCGACCGCGGCGACCACCTGGTCCAGCACCTGCCGGATCTGCTGCAGTTGGGCTGACACGTCCACCGTCGTCAGATTGGGAAACCGGCGCGCCAGTTCGCTGTCCAGGCCGATCTGGCCGGCGCCGCGCTGCGCGCTTGGCGGCATGCGGAAGGCGGCGATCTGCGTGGCCGGCAAGCCCGGCAGTTCGGCACGCGGCAGCATGACGAAAAAATTCACCCGCATCGACGCCCAGTCGACCTTGCGCAGACTGGTGATGCGAGCCTGCAGCGGCACACCGGCGACGTCGAAGCCCAGCGCATCGCCCAGTTTCAGGCCCAAGGTCTGGGCCAGTCCTTCCTCGACCGACAGGCTGTTGGCCTCCTCGGCCAGCCAGCGTCCGGCCACCACGCGGTTATGGCCCGGCGCTGCAGCGCTGTGGCTGAGGTTGAACTCGCGGTCGACCAGTCGCCGCGCCCGATCGTCGGCGTAGTCGTCGGGTTTGACCCCGCGACCGTTCACCGTCAGCAGTCGGCCGCGGATCATGGGGTACCAGTCGTAGTGGGTCACGCCGGCGCGCGCCAGCGTGGCGCGGAAGTCGTCGGCCTGGTCGGGCTGGATGTTGATGACAAAGCGGTCTGGCGTCCCGGCCGGCGTGGCGTTGCGCCAGCTGTCGATCAGGTCGGTGCGCAACAACACCAGCAGCAGCAGCGCCAGCAGGCCCAGCGCCAGAGCGCTGACCTGCAGCACTGCAAATGCAGGCCGAGAAGCGAGCTGGCGCGTGGCCAGCAGCAGCCAGCGCGGCGCGCCGGCCTGTGGCACCAGCCTGCGCAACACATGCACTGCCAAGCAGGCGACGCCGGCGAACAGGGCCCAGGCGGCGCCAAATCCGCCCACGGTGATGGCGCCGAGCTTGAGGTCATCGGCCGCCGCCACAAGCAGCGCAGCAAAACCCGCCAGTCCGGCCAGCAGCACGCCGGCCGAGGCGGCGCGCGGGCTGCCCAGGTCGCGCCGGATGACGCGCAGCGGTGGTACCTGAGCCAATTGCAGGATAGGCGGGAGACCGAAGGCGATCAGCAGCGTCAACCCCACCGCCAGTCCGAAGCCGGCCGGCGCCCAGCCAGGTGGCGGCAGGGCCGCGTCCAGCAGGCCGCCCAGCAGTTGCACGAAGACCTCGTGCACCAGCAGTCCCAGGCCGACGCCGCACAGACTGGCCAACACGCCAACCGCTCCGAATTCCAGCGCATAGGCCCAGGCGATACGTCGTTGCGACTGTCCGAGCACACGCAGCATGGCGCAGGCGTCCAGGTGGCGCTGGGCGAAGTTGCGTGCCGCGATGCCTACGGCAACCGCAGCCAGCAGCGCAGCGAGTACCGCCACCAGGTGCAGGAACTGGCCGGCGCGGTCCAGCGTCTGGCGCATTTCGGGGCGACCCTGTTCCAGGGTCTCGATGCGCACGCCGCGCAGGTGCTGGCTTTCGATGTGTTGCCGAGCCCAGGCC
The DNA here is from genome assembly GCA_041169165.1 of Pseudomonadota bacterium. Classification (GTDB taxonomy): domain Bacteria; phylum Pseudomonadota; class Gammaproteobacteria; order Burkholderiales; family Burkholderiaceae_C; genus Sphaerotilus. Next base: position 41,057 of record JBEEJN010000042.1, on the reverse strand, counting down.
AGATACGCCTGCGCGGTGCCGGCGGATTGGTGCCTGGCGTCAGGGGCTACCAAGGCCAGCCGCCAGGTCACCCGGCTGGCCGGCTGGATGAGCGCGGTGGCAGCCAGATCGGCCTCGTTGAGCATCACTCGGGGCGCGAAGTTGACGAAGCTCGCCCCGCCTTCCGGCTCGATATGTATGAGGCGGCTGATACGGAGCCGGGCATCGCCGAGCAGCAGCGCCTGGCCTGGGCGCAGCGCCAGGGCGTCCAGCACAGCTGGGTCCACCCAGACCTCGCCGGGGCGCGGGCCCTCGCGGACGGGCAGGCGCTGAGTGAACTCGTCGCCCTGTGCGCCTGTAGCGCCTTTCGCGCCTGATGCTGCGGTGGGCGCGGCCACGGCGCGGATGTCACCGGTCACGGCCGGCTTGCTCACCTGGAGTGCTCCGCGCAGCGGGTAGGTATCGCTCACTGCCTTGACCGCCACCAGGCGCGCGGCGCCGCCCTGGGCGTCGTCGGCGCGTGCCATGCTGGGAAAGCTCGCGGTGGTCGCGACCTTCAGCCCCATGTTGCGCGCGGTAGCGAGAAACTCCGTCGGCAACGGCTTGTCGCTTGCGACGACAAGGTCACCACCGAGCAAGGCCGCAGCGTCGCGCTGCAGGCCGGCCTGCAGGCGGTCGGCGAAGAAACCGACGGCGCTGAGCGCACCCACCGCCAGCGCAATGGCGATCAACAGCAGGCGCAATTCGCCAGCGCGGAAATCGCGCCTGAGCTGGCGCAGGGCCAGCTTCCAGACGGTCGGAGCGGTGGAACGGGGGACGGAATCGCGGGGCGTGGTGCTCATTCCCCGAACTTACCGCAGCTGGACCAGGCGGCTGGCGCGCAGGCCTGTTCGCGTCGCGCGCCGGCCTGCGGCCCGATCGCTCACTTGTCCTTCTTCTTCCCGCGTTCGATCACCTGAGTGACGATGGTTGGTGTGACCGCGCCTGGCGACAGGGGCTTGGCGGGCGATGAGTCCTTCTTCGGCTTCTTGGATTCCTTGTTGGTGCGCTGTACACCTTTGGGCATGGCTTTCTCCTCGGCAAACCGGATGCGGCTGAACGTCGGCGGTCCGCCCGACGCGGGCGGGCAGCACCAACACGCCGGCGCATTGTCATGCCCAACGCCCTCGCATCACGGCCATGCTGCGGCGTGACGGCCCACGATCTCGATGAACCGAGCCGGCTGTGCTCTCCCCCGCATCACGGATAGCAACCGTACCCAAGTTGGGCTGGGCTCACTAGACTGGACTTCAGTGTCACTGGCGGCCAGCGCCGGGTTGGCTGGGACAGCGGATGCAAGGCCGGCGCAGGGGCTGCCGGCCACCCGGCGCAGTGCAGGGGCGCCCCCATCTTGACGTGGAGCGGAACATGGATCACCCATACAGCGCTCAGGCCGAACCGACGGCTCGCCGGCGTTGGCTCATCCGCCAGACCTGTGCTCTGATCACCTGGACGACCCGGCGCGCGGCCGGCCTGAGTGGTGTGTCTGCACTTGCCGCCGCAGCGGCGCAGCCGGCCGCGCCGGCGCTGCTGCTGGCCCGCGAGGCCGGGCCCCAGGTAAGGATCGAGCACTATCTGGTGAGCGAAAAACTCGACGGCGTGCGCGCCTACTGGGATGGCATGCACCTGCGTTTTCGCAGCGGTGCGCTGTTGGCGGCGCCGGACTGGTTTGTCGCCGCGCTGCCGCCCGGGCAGGCGCTGGATGGCGAATTGTGGCTGGCGCGCGGGCAATTCGATGTCTTGTCGGGCCTGCTGCGTCAGACTCAGGGCCGGGACGATCCGTTATGGCGCGCGGTGAGTTATCACCTGTTCGAGTTGCCCGGTGCGCCTGGCAGCTTCGAGCGACGGGTTCAGATGCTGCAGGCCTTGGTTGCGGAACGCCGCGCGGCCCATCTGCGAGTGAGCACGCAACGTCGACTGGCGGACCAGACGGCGCTGAGACGCTGGCTGGACGAGGTCGTCGCTGGAGGGGGCGAAGGCCTGATGCTGCATCGCGCCGATGCGCCCTACGTGACCGGCCGCAGCGAGGTGCTGCTCAAACTCAAGCCGCTGGCGGACGCCGAGGCTGTGGTCATTGCCCATCTGCCAGGCAAGGGACGCCACGCCGGGCGGCTTGGTGCATTGCAGGTGCGGCGTGACGACGGCCGTGTCTTCGCCCTGGGCTCGGGTCTGAGTGACGCGCAACGCGAACTGCCGCCGCCGGTGGGCAGCACCGTGGTCTATCGCTACCGCGGGCTGACACCGACCGGCCTGCCGCGGTTCGCCACGTTTTGGCGGGTGCAGGAGCTGCCCTGAAGGGCATCCGCGCCATGCGTCAAAAAGGCCTGCCGGCTAGCCCTGGCAGGCCTTCATCATTTGAGATGGATGGGACAGCAGCGTGTTGCGCGCCGCCGTCCCTGGCTCAGCGTCAGGCGGTCACGCCCTTGGCGGTCTCGGCGTATTCCTCGATCTGGTCGAAGTTCATGTACTTGTAGATCTGGTCGGCCTTGGCGGTGATGACGCCGGTCGCCGCCAGGTATTCTTCCTTGCTGGGCAGCTTGCCGAGCTTGGAGGCCACGGCGGCCAGTTCGGCCGAGCCCAGGAACACATTGGTGTTCTTGCCCAGACGGTTGGGGAAGTTGCGGGTGCTGGTGCTGATCACAGTCGCACCTTCCTTCACCTGGGCCTGGTTGCCCATGCACAGGCTGCAGCCGGGCATCTCGGTGCGAGCACCGGCGGCGCCGAAGTTGGCGTAATGGCCTTCCTTGATCAACTCGGTCTGGTCCATCTTGGTCGGCGGGGCGACCCACAGCTTGACCGGGATGTCGCGTGCGCCGCCCAATACGGTGGCGGCGGCACGGAAGTGGCCGATGTTGGTCATGCAAGAGCCGATGAAGGCCTCGTCGATCCTGGTGCCGGCGACTTCGGACAGCGTCTTGGCGTCGTCCGGGTCATTCGGGCAGCAGACGATGGGCTCGGTGATGTCGGCCAGATCAATCTCGATCACGGCGGCGTATTCGGCGTCCTTGTCAGCTTCCAGCAGCTGCGGGTTGGCCAGCCACTGCTCGACCTTCTCGATGCGGCGGGCCAGCGTCTTGGCGTCGGCATAACCATCGGCGATCATGTTCTTCATCAGCACGATGTTGCTGGTGAGGTATTCCTTGATCGGCTCGGGGTTGAGCTTGATGGTGCAGCCGGCGGCCGAGCGCTCGGCCGATGCGTCGCTCAGCTCGAAGGCCTGTTCTACCTTGAGGTCGGGCAGACCTTCGATTTCCAGGATGCGGCCGGAGAAGATGTTCTTCTTGCCCGACTTGGCCACGGTCAGCAGACCGGCCTTGATGGCGTACAGCGGGATGGCATGCACCAGGTCACGCAGGGTGACGCCGGCCTGCAGGCTGCCCTTGAAGCGCACCAGCACGGACTCAGGCATGTCCAGCGGCATCACGCCGGTGGCCGCGCCGAAGGCCACCAGCCCCGAGCCGGCCGGGAAGCTGATGCCGATGGGGAAGCGCGTGTGGCTGTCACCGCCCGTGCCGACGGTGTCGGGCAGCAGCAGGCGGTTGAGCCAGCTGTGGATCACGCCGTCGCCTGGGCGCAGGGCCACGCCGCCGCGGCTGGAGATGAAGGCGGGTAACTCGCGATGGGTCTTGACGTCCACCGGCTTGGGGTAGGCCGCGGTGTGGCAGAAGCTCTGCATCACCAGGTCGGCGCTGAAGCCCAGGCATGCCAGGTCCTTCAGCTCGTCGCGCGTCATCGGGCCGGTGGTGTCCTGGCTGCCGACGGTAGTCATCTTGGGCTCGCAGTAGGTGCCCGGGCGCACACCTTGCTGGTTGCCTTCCACGACCGGCAGGCCGACGGCGCGGCCGACCATCTTCTGCGCCAGGGTGTAGCCGGCGCTGGTGGTGATCGGGGCGGTAGGCAGGCGGAACACGGTGGAGGCGCCCTGGCCCAGGAACTCGCGTGCCTTGGCCGTCAGGCTGCGGCCGATGATGAGGTTGATGCGGCCGCCGGCGCGCACTTCATCGAACAGCACGTCGCTCTTGAGCTGGAACTCGGCGACGGTCTCGCCGTTCTTCACGATCTTGCCGTCGTAGGGCAGCACGTCGATGACGTCGCCCATCTCCAGCTTGCTCACGTCCACCTCGATGGGCAGGGCGCCGGAGTCTTCCTGGGTGTTGAAGAAGATGGGGGCGATCTTGCCGCCCAGGGTCACGCCGCCGAAGCGCTTGTTCGGTACGAAGGGAATGTCCTCGCCGAAGCCCCAGATGATGGAGTTGGTAGCGCTTTTGCGGCTCGAACCTGTGCCGACCACGTCGCCGACGTAGGCCACCAGGTGGCCCTTGGACTTGAGGTCCTCGATGAACTGCATCGGGCCGCGCTTGCCGTCTTCCTCGGGCTTGAAGGCCGCGTCCGGGCGGGTGTTCTTCAGCATCGCCAGGTAGTGCAGCGGGATGTCCGGGCGGCTCCAGGCGTCGGGGGCGGGCGACAGGTCGTCGGTGTTGGTCTCGCCGGGCACCTTGAAGACGCTGACGGTGATCTTCGTCGCCACTTCGGGGCGGCTGGTGAACCACTCGGCGTCGGCCCAGCTCTGGATGACTTCCTTGGCCCTGGCGTTGCCGGCCTTGGCCTTGTCGGCCACGTCGTTGAAGAAGTCGAACATCAGCAGGGTCTTCTTCAGACCCTCGGCGGCGACACCGGCGACTTCGGCGTCGTCCAGCAGCTCGATCAACGGATGCACGTTGTAGCCGCCCACCATGGTGCCCAGCAGCTCGGTGGCCTTGGCCTTGCTCACCAGGCCGACCTTGACGTCACCGTGCGCCACGGCGGCCAGGAAGCTGGCCTTGACCTTGGCGGCGTCGTCCACGCCCGGCGGCACCCGGTGGGTGATGAGGTCGAGCAGAAAGGCCTCTTCGCCGGCCGGCGGGTTCTTGATCAGCTCGATCACCTCGGCGGTCTGCTGGGCGGTCAGCGGCAGCGGGGGGATGCCGAGGGCGGCACGTTCGGCCACATGTTGGCGATAGGCTTGCAGCATGGAGAGGCTCCGGATGAATGAGTCGATGGGGAGGTGTGATGCTGACGCAGGACCGCCGCGCGCGTGACACGCATCACGCCGAGTAGGTCCTGGGGAAACCCCTGAATTATATGTCTTATATAAGACTTGGCTAGTCTTTTCAGGGGGATGGATGCTCAGGCCGGCTCGGCACTGAACCAGGCGGCTCGCACCTCGGCCGGCAGCTGCGAGCCGTGCGCGAAGGAGGTGCGATCCGCGCGTTCCAACACGTGCCAGAAATAGCGGTAGCTGGCGCGGTCGTGCAGCTGATCCTGGCCGTTGTGTGAATGACGGATCGGCGCCCAGCCGGCATTTTGTGCCGCCTGGATGATCTCGATCGCCAGATCGACCTCGGCTGAACTGGGGGCGAAGGCATCCACGATGGCCTGGATCTGGTCCGGGTGAATGCTCCACATGCGTGTGTAGCCGAACTGGCGGGCGGCCTTGGTGGCGGCTTCCTCGAGCGCCCTGCGGTGCTTGAACTCGGTGACGACGCAGTGCGACGGCGTCTTGCCTTCGGCATGGCAAGCGGCAGCGATTTCGAGCTTGGCACGCACGACCAATGGGTGCTCGAACTGGCCCTTGGCACCCATGGCTGTTTGAGGAATGGCGCCGCGGTGCCCGGAGACGAAGTCCATCAGACCGAAGGACAGCGACTCGATGCGCGGGAGTGCTGCGATGGCGTGCACGTCGCGCAGCGCGCCGTGAGTCTCGATCAGCGTGTGCACCGGAATGCGGCGCGTCAGGCCGTGGCGCATGGCGGCGGCGTCGACGGCGGCGACGCCGCGCTTGACGTCGGCCAGGCTGTTGGGCTTGGGCAGCATGAGGTAGGCCAGCCGTTCGCCAGCGTCGCGCACGAGCAGATCGACCATGGCTTCGAATTGCGGGTGTTCGACCGCCTGCACGCGGGCTCCGACGCGGCCAAAGCGGTTGGCGCTGGAGTTGACCAGACTGGCAATGAGCTGGCAGTGTTCGATTTCGCCGCCCACCGGTGCGCCGTCCTCGGCGTCGAGCGTGACGTCAAACACAGGGCCGAGATTGCGTTGCAGTTCCAGGCTCTTGCTCATGCGCGGCTCGACGCCGCAGTAGTGGTCACACACCGGCAGCGACGGGGCGACCTCGCCGGCTTCAAACAAGGCGTCTTTCGGGTGCACGGCAGGGCGGTTCATGGCGGTGGGCGCATCAAGAGCGCAACTGGAATGAAGAAAGGGCCGGTCGGCGAGCGACAGGCCCTCATTCTGGCCCGCAACGGCTGGTGCCGCTGCGGACCGTGCATCAATCGATGGATCGATCAGAGCAGGTGCTTGACGCCGTCCTTCTCGCCTTCGAGCTCGGCCAGGGTCTTGTTGATGCATTCCTGGCTGAAGGCGTCGATGGGCAGGCCTTCGACGATCTTGTATTCGCCGCCTTCGCAGGTGACCGGGTAGCCGAACATGGTCTCGGCCGGGATGCCGTATTCACCCTTGCTCGGCACGCCCATGGTGACCCAGGCGCCATTGGTGCCCAGGGCCCAGTCGCGCATGTGGTCGATGGCGGCGTTGGCGGCCGAGGCGGCCGAGGACACGCCGCGCGCAGCGATGATGGCCGCGCCACGCTTGCCCACGGTGGGCAGGAAGGTGTCCTTGTTCCAGACCTGGTCGTTGATCATGTCCTTGACCGAAGCGCCGTCGATGGTGGCGAAGCGATAGTCGGCGTACATGGTGGGCGAGTGGTTGCCCCACACGGCCAGCTTCTGGATGCTGGCGACCGGCTTGCCGGTCTTGGCAGCAATCTGGCTCAGCGCGCGGTTGTGGTCCAGGCGCAGCATGGCGGTGAAGTTCTTGGCCGGCAGGTCGGGCGCCGACTTCATGGCGATGTAGGCGTTGGTGTTGGCCGGGTTGCCGACCACCAGTACCTTGACGTTGCGGCTGGCGACGGCGTTCAGGGCCTTGCCCTGGGCGGTGAAGATCTGGGCGTTGGCGGCCAGCAGGTCCGCACGCTCCATGCCCGGACCGCGCGGACGGGCGCCCACGAGCAGGGCGTAGTCGGTGTCCTTGAAGGCGGTCATCGGGTCGCTGTGCGCTTCCATGCCGGCCAGCAGGGGGAAGGCGCAGTCTTCCAGCTCCATCATCACGCCCTTGAGGGCTTCCTGGGCTTTCTCGACCGGCACTTCCAGCAGTTGAAGGATGACCGGCTGGTCCTTGCCCAGCATTTCGCCCGAGGCGATGCGGAACAGCAGGGCGTAACCGATCTGGCCGGCGGCACCGGTGACTGCGACGCGAACGGGTTTCTTGCTCATGGAGTAGCTCCTCGGGGGTGGGTGTGCAAAAAGGCGCGGACGAGTCTAGGGGTTCACCCTGGGTCTGTCAATGATCTTATGTCTTATATAAGACATGCTTGAAAAGCGTTGCCAGCCGCGCGCACGCTGTGCTGCAATGTGCTCCATGCCGCCCACTGCGTCATCGTCGATGCCCCTGTCCACTGCTGCGTCCACGGCAGGCCCTGAGCCGTCCGCTGATCTGGCGCCGGCCTTCAGTCCGCTTTATCAGCAGATCAAGGCGCTGCTGACCCGCAGCCTGCAGGAAGGCGAGTGGCGTCCGGGCGAGGCCATCCCGAGCGAGCTCGAACTGGCCGCACGCTTTCGAGTCAGCCAGGGCACCGTGCGCAAGGCCATCGACGAGCTCGCCGCCGAAAATCTGCTGGTGCGTCGGCAGGGCAAGGGCACGTTTGTCGCCACGCACAGCGAGGAAAAGGTGCAGTACCGCTTCTTGCGCCTGCAGCCCGACGATGCAGCCATGGTGGCGCCGATGGCGCGCCGCATTCTTGAATGCAGGCGCATGCGCGCGCCGGCTGACGTGGCTCGCGCGCTCGATCTGCGCGGCGGCGACAGCGCCTTGCAGATCCGTCGCACCTTGGCGCACGCCGACCGGCCGGTGGTGTATGACGACATCTGGTTGCCAGGCACGCTTTTCAAGGGGCTGACCCAGGAACGGCTGGAAGACCTGCGCGGCCCGCTGTATGGCCTGTTCGAAACCGAGTTCGGCGTGCGCATGATTCGCGCCGAGGAAAAGATTCGTGCCGTGGCGGCAGAAGGCATGGCCGCCGAGATTCTGGCGGTCGAGCCGGGTCAGCCACTGCTGAGCGTGGAGCGACTGTCCTTCACCTACGGCGACAAACCGGTCGAACTGCGCCGCGGTCTGTACTGCACCAGCCGACATCACTACCGCAACGAACTGAGCTGAAACTGACCGTCGGTGCGGCCTGAAGCCAGCTCGCAACGCTTGCGAATTCCACCTGTCCAGACCGTCCGCATGCGGATCAAACCCCTGCTGCGTTGCAATAAACTCATCAGGTTGTCCGGCGCAGAAGTTCTGCCCCGCATGCATCCATCGCGAAACCAAGAAGGCGCACCATGGCTGACACCAGCACCACCGGCTCCCCACGTCCCGTCTTTCGCAACATCCATGTCACCGATCTGGCGTCATACCGACTGCCGATTGCCGGCATCGTGTCGATCCTGCATCGCATCAGTGGTCTGCTGATGTTCCTGTTGCTGCCCTTCATCGTCTGGATGCTCGACACGAGCCTGAGCACCGAGATCTCGTTCGGCGTGTTCACTGCGGCCTTCAACGGTGGGCTTGGGCTGCCCGGTCCGTTGGTCAAGCTGGTCGCACTGGCGCTCATCTGGGCCTACCTTCATCACCTCATTGCCGGTCTGCGCCACCTCTGGATGGATGCCACCCACAGCGTGACCAAGCAGCAGGGCCACAGTTCGGCCATCGTCACCATGGCGGTGAGCCTGCCGCTGACGGTGATCCTGGGCGCCAAGCTGTTCGGCTTGTTCTGAGCCGGGGCAGCCCGCCGCAACGCCGACGCCGTCCCGACGCTTCCACTTTCCTTCCCCCTTCCATTCCTGCCACTAGAAGGCCCGATATGGCTCAAGACTTCGGATCCAAGCGCATCGTCACCGGTGCGCGCTACGGTCTGCGCGACTGGCTCGTGCAGCGCATCACCGCCGCCCTCATGGCGCTGTTCACCCTGGTGTTGCTGGCCCAGGTGCTGTTCGGCGGCCCGCTCGGCTATGACCGCTGGGCCGGCATCTTCTCGGCGCAGTGGATGAAGTGCTTCACCATGGTCATCGTGCTGGCGCTGGCCTGGCACGCCTGGATCGGTGTGCGCGACATCTGGATGGACTACATCAAGCCCGTCGGTGTGCGCCTGGCGCTGCATGTCTTTGCCATCGTCTGGCTGGTCGGCTGCGCCGGCTGGGCCGTCCAAGTCCTCTGGAGACTCTGAAAATGCAAGTGGCTTCTTCCGTTGCACGTCGCAAGTTCGACGTCGTCATCGTTGGTGCGGGCGGTTCGGGCATGCGTGCCTCGCTGCAGCTGGCGCGCGCCGGCCTCAAGGTGGCCGTGCTCTCCAAGGTCTTCCCGACACGCTCGCACACCGTGGCGGCCCAGGGCGGCATCGGCGCCTCGCTGGGCAACATGAGCGAGGACAACTGGCACTACCACTTCTACGACACCGTCAAGGGTTCGGACTGGCTGGGTGACCAGGACGCCATCGAGTTCATGTGCCGCGAAGCGCCCAAGGTGGTGTACGAGCTCGAACACTTCGGCATGCCCTTCGACCGCAATGCCGACGGCACCATCTACCAGCGCCCCTTCGGCGGCCACACCGCCAACTATGGCGAAAAGCCGGTGCAGCGCGCTTGCGCCGCGGCCGACCGTACCGGCCACGCCATGCTGCACACGCTGTACCAGCAGAACGTGAAGGCGCGCACCCAGTTCTTCGTCGAGTGGATGGCGCTGGACCTGATCCGCGACGCCGACGGCGACGTGGTGGGCGTGACCGCGCTCGAGATGGAGACCGGCGAGGTCTACATCCTCGAAGCGAAGACCACGCTGCTGGCCACCGGCGGCGCCGGGCGCATCTACGCGGCCTCGACCAATGCCTTCATCAACACCGGTGACGGCCTGGGCATGGCGGCGCGTGCGCAGATCCCGCTGCAGGACATGGAGTTCTGGCAGTTCCACCCCACCGGCGTGCACAACGCCGGCGTGCTGCTGACCGAAGGCTGCCGCGGCGAAGGCGCCATCCTGCGCAACGTCAACGGCGAGCGCTTCATGGAGCGCTATGCGCCCACGCTGAAGGACCTGGCGCCGCGCGACTTCGTCTCGCGCTGCATGGACCAGGAGATCAAGGAAGGTCGCGGCTGCGGTCCGAACAAGGACTACATCAACCTCGACATGACCCACCTGGGCGGCGACACCATCCTCAAGCGCCTGCCGTCGGTGTTCGAGATCGGCCACAACTTCGCCAACGTCGACATCACCAAGGAGCCGATCCCGGTGGTGCCGACTATTCACTACCAGATGGGTGGCATCCCCACCAACATCAACGGCCAGGTCGTCACGCCCAAGGGTGACGACTACAGGAGCGTGGTGAACGGCCTGTACGCCGTGGGCGAATGCTCCTGCGTGTCGGTGCACGGCGCCAACCGCCTGGGCACCAACTCGCTGCTCGACCTGCTGGTGTTCGGCCGCGCCGCCGGCAACCACATCGTCGACGCCGTGAAGAACGCCGCCTCGGCCCATAAGCCCCTGCCCAAGGATGCCGCCGACTTCTCGCTGGCCCGCCTGGCCCGCCTGGACGGCAGCAACTCCGGCGAATACGCCCAGGATGTGGCGGGCGACATCCGCGCTGCGATGCAGCAGCACGCCGGCGTGTTCCGCACCCAGGTGGCGATGGACGAAGGCACGGTCAAGATCAACGCCATCCGCGAGCGCGTCAAGGCGATCACGCTCAAGGACAAGTCCAAGGTCTTCAACACCGCGCGCATCGAGGCGCTGGAAGTCGACAACCTGATCGAGGCCGCCCAGGCCACGATGACTTCGGCTGCAGCGCGCCGAGAGTGCCGTGGTGCCCACACAGTGAAGGACTACGAGCGCGGTGCCGATGATGCCGAGTTCCCGCTGGGCCGCAACGACAAGGAATGGATGAAGCACACCCTGTGGGACAGTGCCACCAACACGCTGTCGTACAAGCCGGTGCAGCTCCAGCCGCTCACCGTCGATTCCGTGCCGCCCAAGGTCCGCACCTTCTGATCGCCCGAGGACAAGAACATGGCCAAGCGTACTTTCCAGATCTATCGCTATGACCCCGACGTCGACGCCAAGCCGCGCATGCAGACCCTCGAGATCGAGCTCGACGGCCATGAGCGCATGCTGCTCGACGCCCTGATCAAGCTCAAGGCCGCCGATCCGACGTTGAGTTTCCGCCGCTCGTGCCGCGAAGGCGTGTGCGGTTCGGACGCCATGAACATCAACGGCAAGAACGGTCTGGCCTGCCTGACCAATATGCGCGACCTGCCGGGCGTGATCGTGCTCAAGCCGCTGCCGGGCCTGCCGGTCATCCGCGACCTGATCGTGGACATGACCCAGTTCTTCAAGCAGTACAACTCCATCAAGCCCTACCTGGTCAACGACGAGACGCCGCCCGAGAAGGAGCGTCTGCAGTCACCCGAGCAGCGCGACGAGCTGAACGGCCTGTACGAGTGCATCCTGTGCGCGAGTTGCTCGACCAGCTGCCCGAGCTTCTGGTGGAACCCGGACAAGTTCGTCGGCCCGGCCGGCCTGCTGCAGGCCTACCGCTTCATCGCCGACAGCCGTGACCAGGACACCGCCGGTCGTCTGGACAACCTAGAAGACCCCTATCGCCTGTTCCGCTGCCACACGATCATGAATTGCGTCGACGTCTGCCCCAAGGGCTTGAACCCGACCAAGGCGATCGGCAAGATCAAGGAACTGATGGTGCGTCGCGCCGTTTGAGTGCATGCGCGGGGCGCCATTCACCCTCAGGGTGCGTCGTCCCGGACTTGTCTCGGTGCGTGGTGGTCAGCCGCTCGAAAGTCACTTCATGGACACTTTGGTCGATGCCCGTACCCTGAGCAAGCTCAAGTGGCGCTGCCGCCGCGGCCTGCTGGAAAACGACCTCTTCATCGAACGTTTCTTCCAGCGCCACGAGGCCACGCTCACTGTGCAACAGGCCGACGCACTGACAGCCTTGATGGAATTGGCCGACAACGACCTGCTCGATCTGATGTTGGCACGCAAGTCGCCTGAAGCCGGACTTGATCGTCCTGACGTGCATGCTCTGCTGGCCCTGATGCGCCAACCGCCATCGACCGCCTGAAGCCCTGCCTGACGCCCTGCCGGTCGTTTTCGCAGCCCTGTTTTGCAGTCCAGATTTGACACCCGAGGAAACCGCCATGATGACCCCCTCAGACGTGAAGGCCACGCTCTCCTTTTCAGACGGCAGCCCGACCATGGACCTGCCCCTGTACAAGGGCACCGTGGGCCCGGATGTCATCGATATCCGCAAGCTCTACGCCCAGACCGGCAAGTTCACCTATGACCCGGGCTTCCTGAGCACGGCGTCGTGCAACTCGACCATCACCTACATCGACGGCGACAAGGGTGAACTGCTGTACCGCGGCTACCCGATTGAGCAGCTCGCGGTGAACTGCGATTTTCTTGAGACCTGCCACCTGCTGCTGTACGGAGACCTGCCCAACGCGGCCCAGAAGGCCGACTTCACCGCCCGTGTGACCAACCACACCATGGTCAACGAGCAGATGCAGTTCTTCCTGCGTGGCTTCCGCCGTGACGCTCACCCGATGGCGGTCATGACCGGCCTGGTGGGGGCCCTGTCGGCCTTCTATCACGACAGCACCGACATCAACAACCCGCAGCACCGTGACATCGCGGCGATCCGTCTGATCGCCAAGATGCCGACGCTGGTGGCGATGGCGTACAAGTATTCGGCTGGCCAGCCCTACATGTACCCCAAGAACAAGTTGTCCTACGCGGGCAACTTCCTGCAGATGATGTTTGCCACGCCTTGCGAGGACTATGTGGTGAACCCGGTCATCGAACGCGCGCTGGACCGCATCTTCATCCTGCACGCCGACCACGAGCAGAACGCCTCCACCTCCACGGTGCGCCTGTGCGGCTCGTCGGGCACCAACCCCTTCGCAGCCATCGCCGCAGGCGTGGCTTGCCTGTGGGGCCCGGCGCATGGAGGTGCCAACGAGGCCTGCCTGAACATGCTGGGTGATATCCAGCAGATGGGCGGCGTGGAGAAGATCGGCGACTTCATTCGCCAGGTGAAGGACAAGAACTCCAGCGTCAAGCTGATGGGCTTCGGTCACCGCGTTTACAAGAACTACGACCCGCGCGCGACCCTCATGCGCCAGACCTGCCACGAAGTGCTTGGCGCCCTGGGGCTGGAGAACGACCCGCTGTTCAAGCTGGCCATGTCGCTGGAGAAGATCGCCCTTGAAGACGAATACTTCGTCTCGCGCAAGCTCTACCCGAACGTGGACTTCTACTCCGGCATCGTGCAGCGCGCCATCGGCATTCCGGTCAGCCTGTTCACGGCCATCTTCGCGCTGGCCCGCACGGTGGGCTGGATCGCCCAGCTCAACGAGATGATCGGCGACCCGGAGTACAAGATCGGCCGCCCGCGCCAGCTGTTCGTTGGTGCCGCGCCGCGCGTCGTCAAGCCGGTCGCAGAACGTTGAATGTGGCGGCGGCAGGCAGCCTGCCGCCAGCCGATGTCAAGGCGACCCATCTGTCGCCTGGGCAAGTCTTCGAAAGCCCTCGCACCGAGGGCTTTTTCGTTCCTGTTCCGCATTCAACAGGTAGGCGATACCGTGAACCCATCCGCTGATTCGTCGGCCTGGCCTGCGCCGGTGTCGGCGACTCCCCCTGCCGGCCCAAGGCTGTGGCGCACCAGCCGCTACGAGATCGACCTCGCCGCCCGGGTACGGGTGATGGGCATCGTCAATGTCACACCGGATTCGTTTTCTGACGGTGGACGTGATGCCGCCGCTGCGCTGGCGCTCTGCGAACGGCTGCTAGCTGAAGGCGCCGACCTGCTGGACATTGGCGCTGAATCAAGCCGCCCTGGCGCTGCGGCCATTGATACCGCAACTGAATTGCAGCGCGTGCTCCCAGTGGTGCGCGGTGCTATTGCGCTGGGTGTGCCGGTGAGTGTGGACACCTGCAAGCCCGAGGTGATGCAAGCGGTGCTGGACCTGGGCGTGGACATCATCAATGACATCCAGTCGCTGCAGATCGCGGGCGCACTCGACGTCGTCGCCGGGCATCCGCGCTGCGGCGTGTGCCTCATGCACATGCGGGGTGAGCCGCGCTCCATGCAGGCTGATCCGGTCTATGGCGATGTGGTGGCCGAGGTCACGGCTTTCCTGGCCCAGCGCGCGGGCCGACTTCGCGCTCGCGGCGTGCAGGCCGACCGGATCGTGCTTGACCCCGGCATAGGCTTCGGCAAGACCCCTGCGCACAACTTTGCTTTGCTGCCCGGGCAACAGGCGCTGCTCGACCTTGGCTACGAGGTCTTGGCAGGTTGGTCACGCAAGTCCTCGCTCGGCGCCGTCACCGGGCGGGCCGTGAGCGAGCGCCTGGCGGGCAGCATTGCCGCCGCTCTGGCGGCTGTGCAATGGGGCGCTCGCATCGTGCGCGTACACGACGTGGCGCCCACGGTCGATGCGTTGAAGGTCTGGGCTGCAGCGGGTTTGCCTGCCCGGGTTTGACGGCAGCGAGCGCTTGGACCCCGCCCAGGCAGCCGCACCGCAGCCGCCGTTGCACGCTGACCGCGGCCTGTGTGAGCAGTTGCTTCGGTGACGTCCACCGTGTGCAAGTGCCGTGAGACCAGACAAACCCGCATTGACGACCGAACAGGTGTCGCGTCGGCGCAATGTACAGTCGTCGTCGATCCTGGCTGGTGCTAAGCGACGGAAGTCCAATGCTTGCCGCCCGGCCCGACATCGCTCGATTCGAGTTCAACGCGCCTGCACAGGGCGCCCTCAAAGCAGACCATCATGAGCAGACAGTATTTCGGCACCGACGGCATTCGTGGCACTGTGGGCGAGGCGCCGATCACGCCGGATTTCGTGCTGCGGCTGGGGCATGCGGTGGGCCGGGTGCTGCGCGGCACGCATGATCGTCCCTTGGTTCTGATCGGCAAGGACACGCGTGTGTCAGGCTACATGCTGGAGTCGGCACTTGAGGCGGGCCTCAATTCCGCCGGTGCCGATGTGCTGCTCACCGGGCCGCTGCCCACGCCCGGCGTGGCTTACCTGACACGGGCGCTGCGTCTGAGTCTGGGTGTGGTGATCAGCGCCTCGCACAACCCGTTCGACGACAACGGCATCAAATTCTTCTCTGCGCGGGGCGAGAAGCTGCCTGACGCCTGGGAACTGGAAGTCGAGGCCGGCATCGCCACTGCGCCGCAGTGGGTTGACAGCCATTCGGTGGGCCGCACGCGTCGACTTGACGATGCTTCGGGCCGCTACATCGAGTTCTGCAAGTCGACGTTTTCCAACGACCTGTCGCTCAAGGGGCTCAAGATCGTCGTCGATGCGGCGCACGGTGCGGCCTACCAAGTTGCGCCTGCCGTTTTCCACGAACTGGGCGCCGACGTCATCCGCATCGGCTGTGCGCCCGATGGCTTCAACATCAACGAGGGATATGGCGCGACGTCGCCGGCTGCCCTCGTTGCTGCGGTGCGCGAACACAACGCCGACTACGGTGTCGCGCTGGACGGCGATGCCGACCGCTTGCAACTCGTCGATCGGGCCGGGCGCCTGTTCAACGGCGACGAACTGCTCTATGTCATGGTGCTGGATCGTCTGGCCCAGGGCGAGGCGATCCCGGGCGCTGTCGGCACGCTGATGACCAACATGGCCGTCGAGCAGGCCATCGCCGACCGCGGCCTGGGCTTTGTGCGCGCCAAGGTGGGCGACCGCTACATCCTGGAAGAGCTGCAGAAGCGTGGCTGGCAACTCGGCGGCGAAGGCTCGGGCCACCTGCTGGCGCTGGACCGCCACACCACCGGCGACGGCATCATCAGCGCCCTGCAGGTGCTGCAGGCCCAGCAGCGCTGCGGCAAGTCGCTCAGCGAACTGCTCGACGGTGTGGAGCTGTTCCCGCAGACCCTCATCAACGTGCGCCTCAAGGCCGGCCAGGACTGGAAGACCAGCAGCGCCCTGGCCGCCGAGCAGGAGCGCGTAAACGCCGAGCTGGGCCGCAATGGCCGCATCCTCATCCGCGCCTCGGGCACCGAGCCGCTGCTGCGCGTCATGGTCGAGGCGCGCGACGCCGCCCAGGCCCAGGCCTGCGCCGAGCGGCTGGCCGCCGCCGTACAGGCCTGAGGCTGGCTGCGCAAGGGCCGGCGCACCTCCGGCCTGCAGGTCGCAGCCGCGTCAGTCAGGCGGTCCGGGTTGCCATCAAAGTGTCACAGTTGCTGTCTAGCATGGCGGCACGTGAACAAGATTAGCAACATCAACCGGACCAGGATGCCGATGACCATCACCATGACCCGCCGCCCCGCCCAGCCTTCCCTGGACTGCGGCCTTACCACCCTCAGCACGACGCCCGCCCGCACCATCCATGCCCTGCTGCAGGTCAGTGCCCTGGCCTTCGGACTGGCGGCCACCGGTCTGGCCCAGGCCGAGGACGTGACCGGCGCAGGCGCCAGCTTCCCGGCCCCGGTCTACGCCAAGTGGGCCGATGCCTATCACAAGGCCAGCGGCGCCAAGGTGAACTACCAGTCGGTCGGCTCGGGTGCCGGCATCAAGCAGATCGGCGCCAAGACGGTCGACTTCGGTGCCACCGACATGCCGCTCAAGGACGAGGAGCTTGCTAGGCAGGGCCTGATCCAGTTCCCCACCGTGATCGGCGGCGTGGTGCCGGTGGTCAACATCAAGGGCATCACCCCGGGCCAGAT
Organism: Pseudomonadota bacterium; assembly: GCA_041169165.1. GTDB lineage: Bacteria > Pseudomonadota > Gammaproteobacteria > Burkholderiales > Burkholderiaceae_C > Sphaerotilus. The sequence continues at coordinate 24,220 of JBEEJN010000042.1, read as the reverse complement.
CAAGTTGACCGGCGCCGTGCTGGGTGACATCTACCTGGGCAAGGTGACGAAGTGGAACGATGCTTCAGTCACCGCCCTGAACCCCGGCGTGCCGCTGCCGGATTCGGCCATTGCCGTGGTGCGCCGCGCCGACGGTTCTGGCACCAGCTTCATCTTCACCAACTACCTCTCGAAGGTGAACGCCGAGTGGAAGAGCAAGGTCGGTGAAGGCGCGGCGGTGAATTGGCCCACAGGCGCGGGCGGCAAGGGCAACGAGGGTGTGTCGGCCTTCGTCGGCCGTCTGCCCAACTCGATTGGCTATGTCGAATACGCCTACGCCAAGCAGAACAAGATGAGCTATGTGCAGCTCAGGAATGCTGCCGGCAACTACGTCGCGCCCGACGATGCCAACTTCAAGGCCGCTGCCGCCGGCGCCGACTGGAGCAAGACCACCTACCAGGTGCTGACCGAGCAGCCCGGCAAGGACGCCTGGCCGCTCACCGGCGCGACCTTCATCCTGATGCACAAGCAGCAGGACAAGCCGGCCCAGGGGGCGTCGAGCCTGAAGTTCTTCGACTGGGCCTACGGCAATGGCGACGCCATGGCCACCGACCTCGAATACGTGGCCCTGCCCGACGCGCTCAAGGCCCAGGTGCGCAAGCTCTGGGGCGAGGTGAAGGACGCCGCCGGCAAGCCGGTGGCGTACAAGTAAGCTCGGCTTTTTTCATCCTGGGCCGGCGAGACCAGCCGGCTTGCGGGCATGATGACAGGGTGCAGGCGGCCGATGCGTCGTGCCTGCCCCACTTTCTGCATGCTGCCGATGGCTGTTTCCTTGTCTGCCAATACAACCGAAGGGCGGCGCAATGCCAAGGCGTTGCCAACTCTGAGCACTTCGCGCCCGCGTTCTGCGGTGGGCGATGCCCTGTTTGCTCTCGCCGCCCGTGCGGCGGCGTTGCTCACGCTCGGCCTGTTGCTGGCCATCCTGGGATCGTTGATCGTCGGTGCGATGCCTGCGCTGCGCGAATACGGCCTGAGCTTTCTCTGGCGCAGCGAATGGGACCCGGTACAGGAGCATTTCGGTGGCCTGGTGATGATCTACGGCACGCTGATGACCTCGTTCCTTGCGCTGCTGATAGCGGTGCCGGTGTCGTTCGGCATCGCGCTGTTTCTCACTGAGCTGTCACCGGCCTGGCTCAAGCGTCCGCTCGGCATCGCGGTTGAACTGCTGGCGGCCGTGCCCTCGATCGTCTACGGCATGTGGGGCCTGCTGGTGTTCGGGCCGCTGCTGGCGCAATTCGTCCAGCAACCGCTGCAGGCCCTGCTGCAGGGCGTGCCGGTGCTCGGTGCGCTAGTGTCGGGGCCGCCGGTGGGCATCGGCATCCTGTCGGCCGGCATCATCCTGGCGATCATGATCATTCCCTTTATCGCTTCGGTGATGCGCGATGTCTTCGAGGTCACGCCGCCCATGCTGAGGGAGTCGGCCTATGCCCTGGGCGCCACCACTTGGGAAGTGGTGAGTCAGGTGGTGCTGCCGTTTACCAAGACTGGCGTCATTGGCGGCGTGATGCTCGGCCTGGGCCGCGCCCTGGGCGAGACGATGGCGGTCACCTTCGTCATCGGCAACATGAACCAACTCAATTCCATCTCGGTGTTCGAGGCGGCCAACTCCATCACCTCGGCGCTGGCCAACGAGTTTGCCGAAGCGGGCGAAGGCTTGCACCAGGCCTCGCTGATCTATCTGGGCCTGGTGCTGTTCTTTATCACCTTCGTGGTGCTGAGTTGTTCCAAGCTCTTGCTGTCGCGCTTGAAGAAAGGCGAAGGACGCACATGAGCAAGCCAGCGCCTAATGTGCCGGCGGTCGCGGCCGTTGCTGCCACTCTGGCCTTCGATTCCGCGCGCCTTGCGCTTCACCGTCGGCGCAAGCGGGTCAACGCAGTCGCACTCACGTTGTCACTCGCCGCAATGGGCTTTGGCCTGCTCTGGCTGGTGTGGATCCTCGTCGAGACCACACGGCTGGGCCTGGTGGGCTTGAACCTGGCCTTGTTCACGCAGATGACGCCGCCGCCGCAGGAAGACGGTGGTGGCTTGGCCAACGCCATCGTCGGTTCGCTGCTGATGGTCGGGCTCGCGACCGCCATAGGTACGCCGGTGGGAGTGATGGCCGGCGTCTACCTGGCGGAGTACGGCCGCGCCACGTGGTTGGGCCGCACCACGCGTTTCATCAACGACATCCTGCTGTCGGCGCCGTCCATCGTCATCGGCCTGTTCATCTACACGGTGTGGGTGGCGCGATTCAAGAGCTTCTCGGGCTTTGCCGGCGTGCTGGCGCTGGCGCTGCTGGTGATCCCGGTGGTGATACGCACCACCGAGAACATGCTGGCCCTGGTGCCTGACGCGCTGCGCGAGGCGGCCTATGCGCTGGGTACGCCCAGGTGGAAGGTCATCCTGTCCATCACGCTCAAGGCGGCCCGCGCTGGCGTTCTCACCGGTGTGCTGCTGGCGGTCGCCCGCATCTCGGGCGAAACGGCGCCGCTGCTGTTCACGGCGCTGTCGAACCAGTTCTTCACCAGCAATCTGGGCGAACCCATGGCCAGCCTGCCGGTGACCATCTTCAAGTTCGCCATGAGCCCCTACGAGAACTGGCAAAAGCTGGCCTGGGCGGGTGTCTTTCTCATCACGCTGGGTGTGTTGCTGCTCAATATCGTGGCGCGCACCTTCTTCACGGGCAACAAGCGCTGAGCGGCTTGCAGCCCTGAGCGCCACACGCGACATCCATGGACGCCACGTCTTCCCTGCCACCGGCCGCCGTCAAGCTTGCGGTGCGTGATCTCAACTTCTACTACGGCCAATTCCGTGCCCTCAAGGGCATCAACCTGGATATTCCGGCCAACCAGGTGACCGCCTTCATCGGCCCTTCGGGCTGCGGCAAGTCGACGCTGCTGCGTACCTTCAACCGCATGTTCGAGCTCTATCCCGAGCAGCGTGCCGAGGGCAGCATCCGGCTCGACGGCGTGGACGTGCTGCACAAGCAGCTCGATGTCGCCCTGCTGCGTGCCAAGGTGGGCATGGTGTTCCAGAAGCCCACGCCGTTTCCAATGTCGATCTACGACAACATCGCCTTCGGCGTGAAGCTGTTCGAGCGCCTCAGCCGGACCGACATGGATGAGCGCGTCGAGTGGGCACTCAAGAAGGCCGCGCTGTGGAACGAGGTCAAGGACAAGCTCGACCAGAGCGGTGCCGGCCTGTCGGGCGGCCAGCAGCAGCGGCTGTGCATCGCGCGCGGCATCGCCATCAAGCCCGAGGTGCTGCTGCTGGACGAACCCTGCTCGGCCCTGGACCCGATCTCGACCGGCAAGATCGAGGAGCTAATCGCCGAGTTGAAGGGTGACTACACCGTGGTCATCGTCACCCACAACATGCAGCAGGCGGCGCGTTCGAGCGACTACACCGCCTACATGTATCTGGGTGATCTGATCGAGTTCGGCCCGACCGAGCAACTCTTCATGCAGCCGCAGAAGAAAGAGACCGAGGACTACATCACCGGCAGGTTCGGCTGATCACGCCCTTGAGAAAGGACAGATCCATGAGTGACAAGCATCTCTCCAGCCAGTTCGACAGCGAACTTGGCGCCATCTCCACCCGTGTGCTTGAAATGGGCGGGCTGGTCGAGACCCAGGTGGCGCACGCTGTCGCTGCCCTGATTCGGCTCGACGGCGACGCCGCCGACGAGGTCATCCAGGTGGAGGACCGGGTCAACACCATGGAAGTGGAGATCGACCGCGATCTATCCAGCATCATCGCCCGTCGCCAACCGACCGCGCGCGACCTGCGGCTGCTCATCGCGGTCTCGAAGACCATCGGCAATCTCGAACGTGTCGGCGACGAGGCGGCCCGTATCGCCCGCGCAGTGCACAAGCTGCGGACCGCAGGCGTGCTGACGCCGGGTCGCTTGCCCTTCACTGACCTGGCCTTTGAGGCTGATCTGGCTACCGCGTCGTTGCGCCGCGCCCTGGATGCCTTTGCGCGTCTGGACGCTCAGGTGGCGCTGCAGGTCATCAAGGAGGACAACGCCATCGACCGTGAGTTCGACGGCCTGATGCGCAAGCTCATCACGTTCATGATGGAAGACCCGCGCACCATCAGCCTGTCGATCGACCTAGTGTTTGTCGCCAAGGCGATCGAGCGCGTCGGTGACCATGCCAAGAACCTGGCCGAGCAGGTCATCTACATCGTCAAGGGCACGGACGTGCGGCATAACCCGCTCGGCAAGGTCGAATCGATGGTCCGCTGAGAACCGGGGCATGACCGCACACGCTCGCTGTACTGGAGCCTGGATCCCATGAGCCGCATCCTGGTGGTGGAAGACGAGTCGGCGATCGCCGAGCTCATTGCGATGAATCTGCGTCACGCCGGCCACGAGGTGGCGCTGGCGGCAACCGGCAACGCGGCTCAGCAGGCAGTCGACGGTGAACTGCCGGATCTGGTGCTGCTGGACTGGATGCTGCCCGACCAGAGCGGCATCACGCTGGCGCGGCGCTGGCGCGGCGCAGCGCGCACCCAGGCGCTGCCGATCATCATGTTGACCGCGCGCGCTGAGGAGACCGACAAGATTGCTGGTCTCGACGCTGGTGCGGACGACTACCTCACCAAGCCCTTCTCGACCAACGAGTTGATGGCTCGCATCCGCGCGGTGTTGCGTCGCAAGCTGCCTGAAGCGCATGACGCGGCCATCGAGATCGCCGCGCTGCGCCTGGACCCGACCACCCACCGCGTGTCGCGCGCCGGCGTCGAGCTCAAGCTCGGGCCGACCGAGTTCCGCTTGTTGCACTTCCTCATGGCCCATCCCGAGCGGGTGCACAGCCGCGGCCAGTTGCTCGACAAGGTGTGGGGCGACCATGTCTACATCGAGGAGCGCACGGTGGATGTGCATGTGAAACGTCTGCGTGAGGCATTGGCGCCGGCCCAGTGCGGCGCACTGATCGAAACCGTGCGCGGCGCAGGCTATCGACTGGCGGCGTCCGCGCTGGGCTAAGCGGCCAGTACACCATTGTCTTTTCGCCATGTCTGCCGAACTGCTGCGACTTTTGCGCCATGCGGTTGAAACCAGCGTCGGCGCAGCCGCGGGTTACTTCTTGAGTCAGCACCTGGGCGTACCGCTGTTGGGCGCGTGGTGTGGTGCGGCGCTGGGGCTGGCGGTGCAGCCCGTGCGCGATGCATGGGCCAACCGCAAGCTCGAGTCGTGGCTGCATCGCGCCAAGGCCGATGCCCGAACGCCGGAGGCGCCGCGCTTGCCGGCCTTCTGGCGTGAACTGGCCTATCGCCTCGAGTCGGCCCTGCGCGAGCGCGAACGTCGCATCGATCAAGAAGCTCAACGCCTGGCGCAGTTCCTTTCGGCGATAGAAGCGTCGCCCAACGGGGTGTTGTTGCTCGATCCTGGCGACCACATCCTGTGGTGCAGCCGCGTCGCAGCCGGTCATTTCACGCTCGACCCGCTGCGCGACGTCGGCCAGCGCATCACCAATCTTGTGCGGGCGCCAGCATTTGTCGCCCACCTGCAGTCCTTGCACCCGGTCGCGACCCTAGGTTCAACCGCAGCGGCGGCGCCGGCTGGACTGCGCGAGCCCGTGCTGATGACCTCGCCGGCCGGCAACCTCAAGCTGTCCGTGCTGGCGGTGAGCTACGGCCCCGATCTGCGGCTGGTGGTGTCGCAGGATGTGACCGACAGTCAGCGCAATGAAGCCATGCGGCGAGATTTCGTGTCCAACGTGTCGCACGAGATCCGCACGCCGCTGACGGTGCTCGTGGGCTTCATCGACACGCTGGCCGACCTTCCGCTGAGCGAGGCTGAACGTGCTCGCGTCATCGGCCTGATGCGTCAGCAATCGCAACGCATGCAGATGCTGGTGGACGACCTGCTCACGCTGGCACGTATCGAAGGCAGCTCAGCGCCATCGCCGGACCGCTGGATCGACCTGGACGAGTTGCTGTCGCAGGTGAGGGTCGAGGCTGAGGGACTTTCGCGTGGGCGGCACATTCTTAGTTGGGGCGGCAACACGCCCGCTGGCCTGGAACTGGCGGGCGATGAGGGCGAATTGCGCTCTGCGTGGACCAACTTGCTGAGCAACGCGGTGCGCTACACGCCTGACGCAGGTGCCATTCATTGCGAACTGCAGTGGCGCCACGATGGTCGTCTGCTGCTGAGAGTGAGCGACAACGGCATCGGCATCGCAGCCGAACACCTGCCAAGGCTGACCGAGCGCTTCTACCGGGTCGACGGCAGCAGGTCGCGCGCAACCGGGGGCACAGGGCTTGGACTGGCCATCGTCAAACACGTTGTACAACGCCACGGCGGCGAATTGCAGATTAGCAGCGAGCTGGGGCGGGGGTCGACGTTCACCATGTTGCTGCCCGCGGCGCGGGTGCGTCGCACGGAGTCCACTGAGCTGGGCATGGCGGTGTGAGCATCTGACACTGCCAGCAGTGAGTCAGGCGCAATCAGGTGCGTCGGTATACCGCCATCGTCTCGATGCGATCCGCGGGACGACGTTCGCGCACGACGAGGGTCCAGCCGGATAAATTGGCAGCCGGTTTGTCCAGGGGCACACTGGCGATCCGCCAGACGCAGTGGCCGCTGTCACTCAGCTCAACACGCCAGCCGCCCATGACTTCCAGCGCAGCGAGCTGGCTGCGCGCCAGTTCAGGCGCGTAAACGCAGGCGCCAGCCGGCACATGAGAGCTCAGGCGCACGATGAGCGGGCGGTAGCTGCGCGCGTAATCGAGCAATGGCAGCCACAAGCTCATGAGCAGCAACCAGTTCAGGGCGACCCCGGCGGCCGGCAGCACCATACTTTTCCACAGCGCCTGTCGGTGTCTGCCGGTGCGCCAGCGGACGAGCCATAGCCAGGCGATAGTGCCCAATACCGCAGCGACCAACTCAGCCGCGCTGAATTGAGGCACGAAGCCTGGCGCCAGCTTGGTGACGTTGAACGCAATCTTGGGCGGCACGCCGGTCTGCATGGCCAAGTAGATGATCCAGACGGCCAGCGCGCAGGTGCTGAAGAAAAAGACAGAAAACCAGTCGATGGCCGCGCTCATGCCGCGCTTGAGCGTGGGCAACGCGAAGGCGGCCAGCACAGCCAGGCCTGGCAAGGCGAGCATGAGGGCTCTGTCCGAGCCGCCCATGGCCAGACTCACGCCCAGCGCAGCGCCTCCGCTGGTCAGAGGTATGGCCAGATGGCGGTCCAGCAGGCTGTGGCGCCAGCGCCAGACTGTCCACACCGCCAAAGGCAGCGTTGGCCAGGGAAACCAGATCAACAGGCGCAGCAGGCCCAGGACCTTTTCTGGCCGCTCAATGCGCCAGGCCCAGGCGTTTAGCGCTGACGCGACAACAACCGCAAGCAGCGCCGATGCGGCAATCCACTTCGCCAGGGTGCGTGCGCCGTCGAAGCGGGAGCGCAGGCAGACCACCAAGCCACCCACACCCAGCAAGAGAGCAGTACTCGCGGCGCCGCTAGCCGCCAGCACGGGTAATGCAACCAGCATGGCGACTCGACTCTTGCCGCGTCGGAACGGACTCACTGCCAGGGCATAGAGAAATAAAGTGCAGCCAGCGAGTTGAACAAGTTCAGGCGTGGTTTCATGGCCGAGCTGAAGCAATCCCAGGCTGGCGATCAACGCGAGCAGAGCGGCGTCGGCGATGGCGCGTGCGTAGTCAGTTGGCCGCGCCTCGCCACCAAAGGCAAACGCCAGAGGCTGGGCTGCGTCCGTGCGCGCTAGGTGATACGCCGCGTACCAGAGCAACGCCAACATACCCGCCAGCAACAGGCAAAAGGGTAGACGCGCGGCCAGACTCAGATCGAGCCACGGCAATGCCTGCATGCAAAGCGCGCCCAACCAGTAGGGCAGCACGCCGTTGTCGCTCACTACACCCGCAATAGACGGACTGAACCATGAGGCGTCGCCGTGCGCCAAGCTTCGCATGTAGCCCACGGCAATGATGTCCGCGTTCTTCCAAGCGTCACGACCGAAGATGCCCGGCAGCACATAGGCCGCGCAGAGCAGGAGCAGCGCCGGACGCGGCAGGCTCTCTACCGCGCGTTGCGAAACGAGGGCTGGATTAAGTGATGTCACATGAAAAAAGGCAGCCCTAGCTGCCTTTTGTACCGTCTGGACAAGGAACGTCGCAATGAATGAACGCCCGTCCCGCAGCCGTCACTTCTTGGCCGGTGTACCGACTCGGGCAAACTTGTTGCGGAACTTCTCGACGCGGCCGCCCAGGCTGTCAATGCTCTTTTGCGTTCCCGTGTAGAAGGGGTGCGATTCGCTGGTGGTTTCCAGCTTGAACAGAGGCACTTCCCGTCCGTCATCGAGCTTGATGGTCTCCTTGCTACCAGCGCAGGAGCGCGTCACGAACTTGAAGCCGTTGGACAGGTCGACGAAGCAGACGTCGCGATAGTTGGGGTGGATGCCGTCTTTCATGGGATGCCTTACGCTGTTGAGCCGGCAGCCACAATGCCCTGTGCACTGCACTTGCCGAAGAGGAAAACTTCGGATTATACGGTGGCAGTAACGTCAGCCGCCGCGCCTCATCATGTCGAAGAAATCGATGTTGGTCTTGCTGGCCTTCATCTTGTCGAGGATGAACTCCATCGCCTCGATCTCGTCCATGTTGTAAAGCAGCTTGCGCAGGATCCACGTCTTCTGAAGGATCTCGGGTTTCAGCAGCAGTTCCTCGCGCCGCGTGCCGCTCTTGTTGAGCAGGATGGCGGGGTAAACGCGCTTTTCGGACATGCGGCGGTCGAGATAGATCTCGCTGTTGCCGGTGCCCTTGAATTCCTCGTAGATCACCTCGTCCATGCGGCTGCCGGTGTCGATCAATGCGGTGCCGATGATGGTCAGCGAGCCGCCCTCCTCGACATTGCGTGCCGCACCAAAGAAGCGCTTCGGTCGCTGCAATGCATTCGCGTCAACACCGCCGGTCAGCACCTTGCCCGAGCTGGGCAGCACATTGTTGTAAGCACGCGCCAGGCGAGTGATGGAGTCGAGAAGGATAACGACGTCCTTTTTCAGTTCAACCAGGCGCTTTGCGCGCTCGATCACCATCTCGGCGACCTGAACGTGGCGCGCGGCTGGTTCGTCGAATGTGGAACTGATGACTTCCCCGCGCACCGTGCGTTGCATCTCGGTCACTTCCTCGGGGCGTTCGTCGACCAGCAAGACGATGAGGTGGACTTCGGGGAAGTTGGCGACGATAGCGTGCGCAAAGTGCTGCATCATGATCGTCTTGCCACTCTTGGGCTGTGACACGAGCAGGGCACGCTGGCCTTTGCCGATGGGCGCCACCAGATCGATGATGCGGCTGGTGATGTTCTCGTCATTGCGGATGTTCTCTCGCTCAAGCTTGAACTGTTCCTTCGGAAACAGTGGCGTGAGGTTCTCGAACATGATCTTGTTCTTGGTCTCCTCGGGGGTAAGGCCGTTGACGTGATCCACCTTCACCAGCGCAAAGTAGCGCTCACCGTCCTTCGGCACTCTCACCTCACCCTCGATCATGTCGCCGGTATGCAGGTTGAAGCGACGAATCTGGCTGGGAGACAGATAGATGTCGTCGGTGCTGGCCAGAAAGCTCGTATCAGGAGAACGAAGGAAGCCAAAGCCGTCGGGCAGAACCTCAAGCACGCCGTCGCCAAAGATCTGCTCGCCCTGGCGTGCCCGCTTTTTCATGATCGCGAACATCAACTCCTGCTTGCGCATGCGGGTCGTGTTCTCAATCTCCAACGTGTCCGCCATCTGCACAAGGGCAGAGATGTGTAGGGCCTTGAGTTCGGATAGATGCATGCGGGCGTGCCAAGAGATGAGCCAGCCACGCTGCCAACGTGGACGGCCAGAGGAAAGTAGAGCTCGGCTCGCCTGGAACGACAAGCTGTGACGGGTCAAGTGGGCCCGTTTTTGCCTACTGTGTGTTCAGGGAGATGCGGGCCGATGCTGTGCGCTGTGGATCCTGGAAGGATGGAGCGTTGTTGCGAACAGCAAGCTGCCGCGCACAGAGGCAAGATGTCGCGTCGTATCGATTCGATGCGACTCAACCGCGATTATAGGTTCGCGTCGATGAAGCTGGTCAACTGTGACTTGGACAAGGCGCCAACCTTGGTTGCAGCCAGTTGGCCCGACTTGAACAACATGAGCGTCGGAATGCCGCGGATGCCAAACTTGGCTGGCACATCTCGGTTCTCGTCAACGTTCATCTTGGCAATCTGCAACCGGCCCTCGTAGCTCTTGGCCACATCATCCAGGATGGGGGCGATCATTTTGCAAGGGCCGCACCATTCGGCCCAGTAGTCGACGAGCACGGGTTTGTCGGCTTGCAGAACGTCACCGTCGAACGAACTGTCGGAAATGTGTTTGATGAGATCACTGCTCATGGTGGCTTCCAGGATTAAGGCTGCGAGTTGCTTCAGCCCGATGTACGAAACGAACTTGTTAGATGAAGATCGATCGCTAATTTTCGAGATTCTGTCACGAAGCTCCGATGCTCAGCTTTTGAGCCAGGGGATGCAGGACAAACGACAGCTCTTTTTTGGCCTGTTCCAGTGTTGAACCCGACATTGATCGGAGTCCAATCGGCTTCGCTGTCAGTAGCGACCGATTCCCACTCGCATGTCCAATCCTTCCGCGACTTCACCAGTGTCGTTGGCCAACTACGCGGCCAGTCAGTCGCGGCCAATGCCGCTCGCTGCTGCGCAGCGTCGCATCGGTCGTTTCGTGCTTCGCCAGTTGATTGGCCGCAGTTCCTTGACGATGGCGTGGTTGGCAAATGATGGGCGGACCGGAAATGACGCGATGCTCATGTTGCCCCGTGGCGCGGTTCCCGACGTGCAGGGGTTGTCGAGGTGGTTGGAGACTGTGCGTCGAGCAGCTCGACTGGATCATCCCCATCTCTTGGCGCTGAGCGAGTTTGCCGAGCATGAGGGTTGGCCCTACCTCGTATGTGAGTGTCCCTCTGGGGCGATGCCACTGACTCTGTGGCTAGCTGCACAAGCCCCGCCCAATCCCCTTGAAGCAGCCCGCTGGTGCATAGATGCATTGGACGGCTTGGCCTACGCGCATGACGCAGGGGTCGCTCATGGCGATATCAGCCTGCACAGTTTGGTTATCGATCGCAATGGACGCATTCGAGTTTGGGGCTTGGGCGCTGCTTTACAGGCCAGCGCGCAAATCGTGATGCCAGGCGAGATGGCCACTTTGCGTCAGCAACGCGCTGCTGGAGATCGAGATGTGTTGGGCGTTGGGTTGCTTTTACATCAGTTGCTGGCCCAAGTGCCCGCCCTCGATGAGCCCGATTTGCCGGCCGCTGCGCGCCGCTTGACACAGGAAATCGCCCGTCTGCCATGGACCCTGCCAGTGCCGGTGCCCGAAGCGCTGCGAACGATCGTCAATCGCGCCACCGATCGATACGAGGCGCGTCGCTACCTCAGTGCACGTAGCTTGCTACGTGCGCTGGCGGGGTGGTGCAAGGTTGAGGAAGATGGCAAGGCAGGTGCGTTGGCGCTGCTTGTGGATAAGCTGCATATCAATGGTCATTTGCCGGCCAGGCCTGGGCTCGCCCAACGAGTTGTTCAGGTTGCGCGCATGGACACGCAGCGCATCGGTGAATTGACTGAAGTAATCCTCGAGGATCCGGCGCTTTCGTTCGAACTCCTCCGGTTGGTGAATTCGGCGCAATTTGGGGGCCATCGCGAACAGCCCGTGACGACAGTGCGACGGGCGGTCGAACTCGTTGGCACAACGGGAATTCGCCGTGCAGCGGGCAATATCCGTGCTTGGCCTGGCCCATTGAACCCAGCGGCCGCGCGTTCGTTGGATCGGGGGCTCAAGCTTGCGCTGCTCGCGGGTCACCTGGCCGAACTACTGGTTCCTGCTGGGCTTGATGGTGAGGCCGCCTTATTGGTGGCACAGATGCAGCACCTGGGACGTTTGACGACGCTTTATCACTTTCCGGAAGAGGCGGCTCAGATCGATCGTCTGGTGGCCTCGAATCCAGATCCGGATGATCCTACGCGCATGACGCCGGGCCTCAGCCACGAGGCAGCAGCAATGGCTGTGCTGGGAGTCAGCCTTGAGGCGCTTGCGGCCGCACTGACCAGATATTGGGGCCTGGATGACGCAATGCAGGAAATGATGCAGCCTTTGCCTCGATCGACTGCAGTTCATGTACCCGATGGCGTCAATGGCTGGCTGCGGGTGATCGCCAGTTGCGCGAACGAAGTGGTAGAAACGTCAACGCTCAAGCCTGCACTGCAGGGACGCGCGTTGGCACACGTCTCGATGCGTTATTCGCGTTTGCTTGGTGTGACGGTAGAAAGCCTGCGCGACCAGTACGTACTAGCTCGCCACAGGTTGGGCAAGCACTTAAGCGACACGGGTGGGCGTTGAGTTCGCGCGCCTTGCATCCGCACTGCGATGGCGCGCGTAGCACTCTCCCCTTCTTCGGCAGCAACTGCGCGCAACCAAAAGTAACGGTACTGTCTGCGTAGACCCCAAAACGCCTGGGTTTTAGGGGTGACGAGCCTTGACCCCGGCACTGGCAGCTAACGGTTAGGGCTGCTTCGTTCCCGACCTGACCCGGTTGGCCGCGCCACCATGCGGGGAGGCCCGTCGCTGTTGATTGTAGGCGACATCAGGCTGCTGCCCAGGTGAAGTACAAAAGTTAGCTCTGGCCAGACCTGAGCCTCGAGCGCTATCACACGTTCCAAACAGAGGTAGTGTCAGGCAGTTGCCTGTTCGGCCTTCGACTTGTCGCTCTTGCGTGGGTCTATTTCCAAGGTCACCTCGCCTCTTTCGTCCACGCCCACGCTCAACCGGCCGCCATCGATGAGCCGACCAAACAGCAGCTCGTCCGCCAGGGCTCGTCGAATAGTGTCCTGAATCAGGCGCTGCATGGGCCGAGCGCCCATCAACGGGTCAAAGCCCTTCTTGCCCAAGTGCTTGCGCAGCGCGTCAGTAAACGTTACGTCGACCTTCTTCTCTGCCAACTGGCTTTCAAGTTGAAGCAGAAATTTGTCGACCACGCGCAGGATGATGTCTTCGTCCAGGGCCCGGAAACTCACGATGGCATCAAGGCGGTTTCTGAACTCCGGCGTGAACATGCGCTTGATATCTGCCATCTCATCGCCACTCTCGCGCGCCGTTGTGAAGCCGATGGTCGCCTTGTTCATGGTTTCAGCTCCCGCATTGGTGGTCATAACGATGATCACGTTGCGGAAATCTGCCTTGCGCCCGTTGTTGTCGGTCAAGGTTCCGTGGTCCATTACCTGCAAAAGCACGTTGAACACGTCCGGATGCGCTTTCTCGATTTCGTCGAGCAACAGCACGCAGTGTGGCTTCTTGGTGATGGCCTCGGTCATCAGCCCGCCTTGGTCAAAGCCCACGTAGCCCGGTGGTGCGCCGATCAAGCGACTGACAGCGTGCCGTTCCATGTATTCCGACATGTCGAAGCGGATCAGTTCAATGCCAAGAATGAAGCCGAGCTGTTTAGCAACCTCGGTCTTGCCCACACCTGTAGGCCCGCTGAACAGGAATGCGCCAATAGGCTTATCGGGTTTGCCTAAGCCCGAGCGCGCCATCTTGATGGCACCTGACAGTGCTTCGATGGCCGCATCCTGGCCGAACACCACACTCTTGAGGTCTCGGTCCAGAGTCTTGAGCTTGGACCGGTCATCGCTGGAGACGCTGGCCGGCGGAATGCGCGCGATCTTGGCCACGATGTCTTCGACTTCGGCTCGGGTGATGGTCTTCTTTTGCTTGCTCTTGGGCAGTACCCGCTGTGCGGCCCCTGCCTCGTCAATCACGTCAATGGCCTTGTCTGGCAGATGGCGGTCACTGATGTACTTCGCCGACAGTTCAGCTGCGGCTTGCAGCGCGCCCAGCGCGTACTTGACGCTGTGGTGCTCCTCGAATCGCGACTTCAATCCTTTGAGAATTTCTACGGTCTGCTCGACTGATGGCTCCACCACGTCGACCTTCTGAAAACGTCGCGACAGAGCGGCGTCTTTCTCAAAAATTCCGCGGTACTCCGTGAACGTGGTCGCGCCGATGCATTTGATCTGTCCAGAACTAAGTGCCGGCTTGAGCAGATTGCTAGCGTCCAACGTGCCCCCGGAAGCTGCCCCCGCACCGATCAGGGTATGAATTTCATCGATGAAGAGCACCGCGCTGGTCAGTTCTCGCAGTTGCTTGAGCACGGCCTTGAGCCGTTGTTCAAAGTCGCCACGGTACTTGGTGCCAGCCAGCAGGGCACCCATGTCGAGCGAATAAACCACCGCGTCGCCAAGAATGTCAGGCACGTCGCCCTGTGTGATGCGCCAGGCCAGGCCCTCCGCGATGGCAGTCTTGCCAACGCCAGCCTCACCCACCAGGAGCGGGTTGTTCTTGCGTCGGCGACACAGGATCTGGACCACACGCTCCACCTCGTGTTCGCGACCGATCAGTGGATCGATCCGGCCTTCGCGCGCCGCTACGTTGAGATTGTGCGTGTACTGGTCCAACGGTGAACCCTTGCCTTCGCCCTCTTCCTTTTCACCTTCAGATGAACTGGATTCGCTGGGCTTGGTCGGTTCAGGTGGATCAGACTTGCGTATGCCGTGCGCAATGAAATTCACCACGTCCAGACGGGTCACGCCCTGTTGGTGCAGGTAGTAGACGGCGTGTGAGTCCTTCTCGCCAAAAATGGCCACGAGGACGTTCGACCCGGTCACTTCCTTCTTGCCGTTGCCGGTCGACTGCACATGCATGATGGCGCGCTGGATCACGCGCTGGAAGCCCAAGGTCGGCTGCGTGTCCACGTCATCCGTGCCACCAACCGTCGGGGTGTTCTCCTTGATGAACTGCGTCAGGCTCTTGCGCAGATCCTCGATGTTGGCGGCGCAGGCCTTGAGTACCTCAGACGCCGAGGGGTTGTCCAGCAAGGCGAGCAACAGATGCTCGACGGTAATGAACTCGTGGCGCTGCTGGCGTGCCTCGACAAACGCCATGTGCAGGCTGACTTCCAACTCTTGCGCAATCATGCGACCTCCATAATGCACTGCAGCGGGTGGCCGGATCGGCGCGCTGCTGCCTGAACCAGTTCGACCTTGGTGGCCGCCACGTCTCGCGTATAGACACCACATATACCACGGCCCTCATGGTGAATCTTCAGCATGATCTGGGTCGCGGTCTCGATGTCGCGGTGAAAGTATTCCTGTAGCACCATCACGACGAACTCCATGGGCGTGAAGTCGTCGTTGAGCATGACCACCTGATAGACCGGCGGGGGCTTGACGCGCAAGGTCTGACGCTCGGCGACGACCGACCCTTCGCCCTCTGGGCGAACGGGCACAGGTGGTTGGCCGGGCAGGTCAGTGGACATGTGAATCATTCTATCGGTGGCCTCAAAGCCTCGCAGCCTGGCATGACGGCGTCGCGCGCGGTAGGTAGTGCTTCGTCATGCACTGCGCGATGCGGGTTTGCTCGGATGTTGCTCGGCGGGTGCCTTGCGGGTATGCATTGTTGACAGTCGTCGAGCCCGAGCAGAAGAATCTTTGCAAACAGTTGGGAATATTGGAGGAGCGAAATGGCTCAAGGAACCGTGAAATGGTTCAACGACGTCAAGGGTTTTGGCTTCATTGAACCGGAAGAGGGTGGCGAGGATGTCTTTGCACATTTCTCCGCAATCCAGATGGATGGGTTTCGTACCCTCAAGCAAGGCAGTCGGGTGCAGTTTGACCTGATTGATGGTCCCAAGGGCAAGTTGGCCCAAAATATTTGTGCACTTGAAGTTGCCGCTGCTCGTCAAAAGGGTGCTCCGCCAGCACTGCCGGCAAACGCCTGACGCTAGGCGCTACGATTCAGCAGTGGCGCGTTTAGGTCGCGCTGCCGCGTGTGCTCTCAGCGTTTGAACCACGCGATACTTGTCGCGGCCGGAGCTGAGTACGCGTCAACCGGCCATGCGTTCCAAGGCAGTACGGTTGTTGTTGTGCGGCGGCCTTTCCGGGCGGTAGGTCCGGCTGCGCGTAGAGCATCGGCCGGCTGGCACAGCGTTAGCTGATCAAGCTATTTGCGGCTGCTTGACTGGCTGTCGGGCAGAAAGGGGCGTCACAGCTCAAGCGCACCAGGCCGCTTGGAGGGGGTGCCACGCGGCCATGATCACTCCGCTGCCGCTCATCAGCGCGATACCTGCGCCCGCAATGCGCAAGGGTAAGGTGGTATCGGGCAACGGCGCGTGTCCGTCAGCGGGCGATTTAGAGTGCCGGCGCAAGACTTTGCGCCACAGTATCTGACCGAACACTAGTCCGGGTGCGCTGGCCATTGCGAACAAGGCCATCGCGGCCGCACCTTCCGCCAGAGTTGACGCCAACGCCGCGACCACCCATGCGGCCTGCAGCACTCCGCATGGCAGCGCAACCCACATCGCACCACTGCCAGCGAGTTTCAGATCTGACTTCCATCGAACAACCTGCACGACGCCAGCGCTGGGCTCAAGCTGTGGCGGGCGACCAAGCGAATGCAGCCAGCGTTCGAGAGCCGGCGGCATGCGTCCACGCCAGAGCAAAGTCAAGCCCAGTAGCAACGTCGCTGCCTGCAACATCAGCCAAACTGGGCGCGCCCAGGACTGACTTTGCGACAACCACTGCAACGTGCCACCCAGGCCTGCTGCGGCCGCGCCGCCAGCGGCATAGCCTGCAACTCGACCGGTCAGCCATAGCCCCCATCGCGCCGCTCGTCGGCCCGGTTCGACGGGTCCCACGATCAAGCGGCACATGCCCGCACACATGCTGGCGCAATGCGGGCCTGCCGCTGCCCCCATGAGCGTGATCGTGAGCAACAGCGAGCCGGTCATCCTGGCGTTGGGCGCAGAGTTCAGATGACTTTGGAAAAGCGCTCGCGCGTCTTGTCTGCCTGCAGGTGCCGGTCGAACAGCATGGCGACCGAGCGCACGAAGTACCAGCCACGCGGTGTGACTTCGAACCCGTCCGGCAGGATGTCCACCATTCCGTCGGCCACCAGCGCGTCGAGCGATTTGAGTTCCTGCGCAAAATAGGTCTTGAAGTCGATCAGGTGCGCCAACTCGATCGATTCGTAGTTCAGGCTGCCGTGGCACATGATGGACATGATGACGGCGCGGCGCAGCACATCGTCGCGTGTCAGTGCCAGACCGCGCACCACCGGCAGATCGTTGCGGTGCAGCGCTTCGTAATATTCGTCCAGCGTCTTGGCATTTTGGCTGTAGACCGCGCCGATGCGGCCGATGGCCGACACACCCAATGCCACCAGATCACAGTCCGGGTGGGTGCTGTAGCCCTGGAAGTTGCGGTGCAGTCTGCCCTGACGCTTGGCGATGGCGAGCGGATCTTCCGGCAGTGCGAAGTGATCCATGCCGATGTAGTGGTAGCCGTGACCTAGGAATCCGGCGATGGCCCCGGACAACATCTCGATGCGTTGGGCGCCAGTCGGCAGATCGGCGTCGTTGATGCGGCGTTGCGGCTTGAAGCGCTGCGGCAGGTGGGCGTAACCGTACATCGCGATGCGGTCGGGGCGCAGTCCAGCCACCTGGCGGATGGTGCGGGCAAAACTTTCCGGCGTCTGCTTGGGCAGACCGTAGATCAGGTCGACATTGATGGACAGGAAGCCACACTCGCGGGCCGCCTTCATGAGCGCTTCGACCTGCTCGAAGGGTTGGATGCGGTGGACGGCCTCCTGAACGTCGGCGTCAAAGTCCTGCACGCCGAAACTGACGCGATTGAAGCCCAGCGAGTGCAGATGGCGCAGGCGATCGATGGTCACCGTGCGCGGGTCGATCTCGATGGAGAACTCGCCACCCTCGGCAAGCTTGAATGTCTGCGCCAGCCTGCCCATCAGGCGCGCGAGCTGTTCATCGGTGAGGTAGGTGGGCGTGCCGCCACCGAAGTGCAATTGCGACACGGTCTGACGTGGCCCCAGTTCGGCCGCCACCAGGGTCAGCTCGTGCTCGAGCGCGCTCAGGTAAGGCTCGGACTTGCTGTGGTCGCGCGTCACCACCTTGTTGCAGCCGCAGTAGTAGCAGATGGATTCGCAGAAGGGGACATGCACGTAGATCGACAACGGCTGGCCGGACGCCGCGCCGATGCTGCGCTGCTGCAGGGCCTGGCGATAGGCCGAGGCGTCGAATGCCTCGACAAAGCGGTCAGCGGTCGGGTAGGAGGTGTAGCGCGGCCCCGGGACATCCATGCGCTGGACAAGTTCGGTGGTCAGGCCGGCGGCCGGGTCATCAGCGCTGGTACCGCCCCAGACAAGGTGAGGGTCCTGTGGCCCGACCTCGCCAGGCGCTGGGCTATCCAGAACCTGCGAAGGGCAGCTAGGCGACATCCAGTCGCTGCCGTGTATCGGGATGACGACGGCGGACCGACGGGCGGGCTGATCGGCGGTGGAGATCTTGTCCATGGTCGCCACTGTGCCTCGGGTCAGAATGTGCAGCTTGATCTGCCTCAAGCGTCAAACGCGGCGCCGACAAAGAATCGAGGCCTGTCCGCAGCGCATGTTCTTGCGCTGCGCCGGGTCAAGTTTTATCCACCTGCCGCGCCGCCTGTCGGTCCGTCGATAATGCAATCCATGTCTGAAGCCCCCATCCGCATCGACGCGCTCAAGGTCGCCTGCTCGTCGTGCAATCTGCGCGAACTGTGTTTGCCTGTCGGGCTGAGTTCCGACCAGCTCAACGCGCTTGACACCATGGTGAGCACGCGGCGCAGCGTCAAACGCGGCGAAGCCCTGTTTCATGCGGGCGAGACCTTCGGCGCCTTGTATGCGGTGCGCACCGGCTTTTTCAAGACCGTCATCTCGGCGGCCGACGGTCGCGAGCAGGTCACCGGCTTCCAGATGGCCGGCGAGCTCATCGGCCTGGATGGCATCGGCACCGACCAGCACACCTGCGACGCGGTGGCCCTTGAGGATTCGCAGGTCTGCATGATTCCCTACGGCCAGCTTGAGTCTCTGTCGCGCGAGTTCACGCTGCTGCAGCACCAGTTCCACAAGATCATGAGTCGAGAGATCGTGCGCGACCATGGCGTCATGCTGCTGCTGGGCAGCATGCGCGCAGAGGAGCGTCTCGCGGCTTTCCTGCTCAATCTCACCCAGCGGCTACAGGCGCGTGGCTTTTCCGCGTCGGCTCTGGTGTTGCGGATGACGCGCGAGGAAATCGGCAGTTATCTCGGCCTCAAGCTCGAAACCGTGAGCCGCACCTTCTCCAAGTTCCAGGATGACGGCCTGCTCGAAGTCAAGCAGCGTGACATCCGGATCCTGGACCTCGGGGCGCTGCAGGGACTGGTCAGCAGCGCGAATTGTTGAACTCGCACGCGGGGGGCCCCGATGGCCCCGACGGGTGCTCAATCAGCGTGGCCAATGCGGCGCACTGCGGCGGTGGCGCACCGTGTTGAGGTCGCCAGGGTCGGCGAGCAGCAACTGGGTCAAGGCGCCGGCGGTCGAGATCACTCCCCAGAACACCAGAAACGCCAGGGTGTAGACCGCCGAGCGTGACAGGTCGATCGGTGCGCCGCCCATCCAGTGCAGTTCGTCCGGGTCGGCCAGAGCGAAGACCAGCATCTCCAGCACGCCAGCCATCATGAAGGCCGGCCACAGGATGGCGAGCACGCGGTGGCTGAATCGCGTGATAGTCACCACTCCATGGCCCTGCTGGCCAGCGTCGTCACCGTCATTCGTGGCGTCTGAGGAGGGCGGCTGTTGCGAGGGGCGTTGGGTCATGGTGTGTATGGCGACGGCCAGTCAGAAACACGAAGCTGGGCTCAGCGCGTCTGCCCTGCAGTAGCGGAATGGTTGCGCCCGACCAGCGCCGGCTGCAAGGATGCGGCCTTCGCCGGGTTCGCTTGGGCAGTGTCGTCGCCGTCGGCCGATGCCACCGACAGTGCCGGTAACACCGGATCCGGATGGCTGATCGCCAGGTACAGCGTCACGAAGCTGGCCAGCACGACGGCAGCCGGCCCGCCGACCACCAGCCACACCATGCGCACACGCCACCAGACCGGTGACGCCGGGGCCTCCTTGGATGTCGAGCTTGTCATGGCGGGAACGGGCTGAGGGTTCATGTCGATCTGCTTTCAGTGCTGAAGGTCTGCGGATGCCGTTGGTCGGGCCCTGGGTGGCAAGGAGCGCGCCGTGGCCCAGGGCGGGCTGCCTGTCAGCGTGGAATCATGAAGGTGGACTTCTCGCTGACCAAGGCACTGCTGTCGCGGCCGTCGGAAAGGCGTTCGATCTCGAAGTGGATGGTGCGCACGCCACTGCCTGCCTGCCGTGCGTGTTCGGGCGGCAGCCTGACGTCCACCGCCACCCAGCGTGCCTCGGCTGGCCCCAGGCTCAACTCGCGCGTGCCGTTGACGAAAAGGCCCGGCAGTCCGGTGACGCCGATGCGGAACCGCTGGGTCGTCTCGGTGGTGTTCATCACCTGCAGGCGATAGACGTTCTCGACCAGGCCGTCCTCGACCACCCGCGCCAGCGAAGCCCGGTCCCGCACCACGTCAACCTTGAACGGTGAACGCAGCGCGATGCTCACGCCCAGTGCCGTCACGATGAGGACCAGGATGGCGGTGTAGACCAGCACGCGAGGCCGCAATGCGCGGCGCAACATCTGCCGGGTGCTCCAGCGCGCCGCCAAGCCGTTCTGGGTGGCGTAGCGCACCAGGCCGGGCGCATATCCCATCTTGTCCATGACACCGTCGCACACGTCCACACAGGCAGCGCAGCCTATGCATTCGTACTGAAGTCCCTTGCGGATGTCGATGCCGGTCGGGCAGACCTGCACGCACAGGCCGCAGTCGACGCAGTCACCCAGGCCGGCCAGCTTGGGATCAACCTTCTTGCCGCGTGCGCCGCGCGGTTCACCACGTTCGCTGTCATAGCTGATGATCAGCGTGTCCTTGTCGAACATGGCGCTCTGGAAGCGCGCGTAAGGGCACATGTACTTGCATACCTGCTCGCGCATGTGGCCCGCGTTGCCGTAGGTGGCGAAGCTGTAGAACAGCACCCAGAACCATTCCCAGGGACCGAAGCCCAGATTGAGCGCTTCGCCGGCCAGGGTGCGTATCGGCGTGAAATAGCCGACAAAGGTGAAACCGGTCCAGAGTGCGAAGGCAATCCAGACGAACTGCTTGCCGCTCTTGCGCAGCCACTTCTCGCCGGACCAGGGGCTCTTGTCCAGGCGCATGCGCTGCGCCCGATCGCCCTCAAAGACCCGTTCGAACCACAGGAAGATCTCGGTGTAGACCGTCTGCGGGCAGGCGTAGCCGCACCACAGGCGACCGGCCACCGCCGTAAAGAGAAACAAGGCATAGGCCGAGACGATGAGTAAGCCCGTCAGGTAGATGAAGTCCTGCGGGTACAGCACCAGGCCAAAGATGTAGAAGCGGCGGGTGCCCAGATCGAACAACACCGCCTGGCGGTCGTTGTAGGTCAGCCAGGGCAGGCCGTAGAAAACGAGTTGGGTCAGCCAGACCAGCCCCCAGCGCCACATGGCGAACAGACCGCTGACGGCCCGGGGATAGATCTTCCGGGTCTTTTCGTAGAGCGACACCAGTTCAGCCGGCGCGGCTTGGGCGGCGTCTGCGGGCGTGGTGGAAGCGGGGGGAGTGGGACGGTTCATGGAGGAGGGGCTGCGTCGACGGATGAGGCCAGGCGCAGCCCGGATCAGCTTACTGCGTCGTGGTGGTCAGGGCTGTCTTGCTGCCGTCCTTGTGCGACAGGCTCCAGACGTAGGCGCCCAGCACGCGGACCTGGTCAGCTGACAGGCGCGCGCCGAAGGCAGGCATGACATTGGTCTTGCCGCCGTTGACCATGGCGATGATGGCGTCTTCGCCCCAGCCGTGCAGCCAGACCTTGTCGGTCAGGTTCGGTGCGCCCATGGCGGGTGTGCCCTTGCCGTCCTGGCCGTGGCAGGCGGCGCAGGCACCGAACTTGGACTTGCCGAGCTGGGCGGCGATGTCGTTGTGGGCGCTGCCCGACAGGCTCAGCACATAGTTGGCGACGTTCTTGACGTCTTCGGGGCCACCCACCGCGGCTGCCATGGGCGGCATCATGCCCTGGCGGCCATTGGTGACCGTCTTGGCGATGTAGTCCAGGCTGCCGTCGCCGCCCAGCCAGTCGGCGTCGGTCAGGTTTGGAAAGCCCTTGCTGCCCTTGGCGTCCGAGCCATGGCAGCCGGCGCAGTTGTTGACGAAGATGCGCTCGCCCATGCCCATGGCCTGCGCGTCGGCGGCCAGGGCTTCGACCGGCATGTTGGCAAAACGGGCGTAGACGGGCTGCATGGCCGCCGCCGCCTTGTCCTGCTCGGCCTGATACTGTCCGCCGCTGCTCCACTTGAGCGTGCCTTCGTTGCTGCCCAGACCGGGGTAGAGCGCCAGATACAGGGCGGCGAACACCACGGTGATGACGAACAGGCCCATCCACCAGCGCGGCAGGGGGTTGTTGAGCTCGCGCAGATCCTCGTCCCAGACATGGCCGGTGGTGTTGTCGCCCGCCATCACCTTGCGGCGGCTGGCAATGATGAGCAGCGCCAGGCAGGCCACCAGCCCGACGATGGTGATGCCGGCGACATACAGCGACCAGCCACTGGAAATGAAATCACTCATGCGTGCCTCCTTGGGCAGATGACGGAGCGTCGTCCAGGAAGGGCAGGGCGGCTGCCTCGTCGAACGATTCGCGGTGCTTGCGCTGGAAGGTCCAGGCCATGATGGCGATGAACAGGGCGAACGAGGCCACGGTCACCACGCTGCGCAGCAGGTTGAGGTTGTCGAAGTCCATGGTGTGCCTTTCGTGCTCACTTGCGCGCGGTGCCCAGCACCTGCAGATACGCGATCACGGCGTCGAGTTCGTTCTTGCCCTTGACGTCGTCGCCGGCCTTATTGATCTCGTCGTCGCTGTAGGGCACGCCGACCGTGCGCAGCGCACGCATCTTCGGGGCCACATCGGCCGGCGCGAGCTGGGTGGCTGCCAGCCAGGGGTAGGCCGGCATGTTGGACTCGGGCACCAGGTCGCGCGGGTTGTTCAGGTGGATGCGGTGCCATTCGTCGCTGTACTTGCCGCCCACGCGGTGCAGGTCCGGACCGGTGCGCTTGCTGCCCCATTGGAAGGGGTGGTCATAGACGAACTCACCGGCGCTCGAATAGGGACCGTAGCGCAGCGTCTCGGCGCGGAAGGGGCGGATCATCTGCGAGTGGCAGTTGTAGCAACCTTCGCGGATGTAGACGTCGCGGCCGCTGAGCTGCAGCGCGGTATAGGGCTTGAGACCTTCCACCGGTTGGGTGGTGGACCGCTGGAAGAACAGCGGCACGATCTCGACCAGGCCGCCAAATAGGACGGCAACCAGGGTCAGGACGATCATGAGGAAGTTGCTGGTCTCGATGCGCTCGTGACCGGCGGGGGCGTGGTGTGCGTTTGCCATGATGGTGTGTGCTCCCGTCTCAGGCGTGGGCCAGGGCCAGGGGGATGGGGGCGTCGGCGGACTTGCCGCTCCTGACCGTCATCACCACGTTCCAGGCCATGATGACCATGCCGCTCAGGTAGAGCAGGCCACCGCACAGGCGGATGACGTAGAAGGGGTAGGTCGCCTTGACGCTTTCGACGAAGCTGTAGACCAGGGTGCCGTCGGGGTTGACCGCGCGCCACATCAGGCCCTGCATGACGCCGGCGATCCACATCGCGGCGATGTACAGCACGATGCCGATGGTGGCGATCCAGAAGTGCAGCTCGATGGCGCGCACGCTGAACATCTTCTCGCGACCGAACAGCTTGGGAATGAGGTAGTACAGCGAGCCCATGGAGATCAGGCCCACCCAGCCCAGCGCGCCGGAGTGCACATGGCCCACGGTCCAGTCGGTGTAGTGCGACAGGGCGTTGACGGTCTTGATGGACATCATCGGGCCCTCGAAGGTCGACATGCCGTAGAAGGACAGGCTGACGATCAGGAACTTCAGGATGGGGTCATCGCGCAGCTTGTGCCAGGCACCGCTCAAGGTCATGATGCCGTTGATCATGCCGCCCCAGCTCGGGGCGAGCAGCACCAGCGAGAACACCATGCCCACGCTTTGCGCCCAGTCGGGCAGGGCGGTGTAGTGCAGGTGGTGGGGGCCGGCCCACATGTAGGTGAAGATCAGCGCCCAGAAGTGCACGATGGACAACCGGTAGCTATACACCGGGCGGCCGGCCTGCTTGGGGATGTAGTAATACA
>JBEEJN010000041.1:0-51652 GCA_041169165.1 Pseudomonadota bacterium | reverse complement strand
CCCTGGGCGATCTCGAAGCCGCGGCCTTCGCCCAGCAGGATGTTGCTGGCCGGCACACGCACGTCGACCAGATCCACCTCCATGTGGCCGTGCGGCGCGTCGTCGTAGCCGAAGACGTTGAGCGGGCGCAGGATGGTCACGCCCGGCGTGTCGCGCGGCACCAGCACCATGCTCTGCTGGGCGTGGCGCGGGCCGTCGGGGTCGGTCTTGCCCATGACGATGAAGATGGCGCAGCGCGGGTCGCCTGCGCCCGAGCTGAACCACTTGCGGCCGTTGATGACGTAGTCATCACCGTCGCGGCGAATGCTGCACTGGATGTTGGTGGCGTCCGACGAGGCCACCGCCGGCTCGGTCATGAGAAAGGCCGAGCGGATCTCGCCATCCAGCAGGGGCACCAGCCAGCGCGCCTTGTGCTCGGGTGTGCCGTAGCGCTCGATGGTTTCCATGTTGCCGGTGTCGGGCGCCGAGCAGTTGAAGACCTCGCTGGACCAGCCCACCCGGCCCATCTGTTCACACAGCGGCGCGTAGTCGAGGTTGGAGATGCCGCCCTGGCCCTCGTAGGCATGCGGCAGGAACAGGTTCCACAGCCCGGCGGCACGCGCCTTGGGCTTGAGTTCCTCCACCACCGGGTTGGCCTGCCAGGGGTTGCCGGCGCGGCGCATCTCGGCCAGTGCGGCGTGGTGGCGCGCCTCGTTGGGCGTGATGTATTCGGCGAAGAAGGCGCGCAGGCGGGCCAGCAGGTCCTGGGTGCGGGGCGAGTAGTCGCTGATCGTCATGATGGGCGGAGGTCTCGGGTCAGTTGGTGGCCGTCCGGGAGTGGACGTCCGGAGGTGGATGGCTGGCGGTGGATGGCGGGTGGTGGACGGTGGCCCGCCCAGCCCATGCGGCGGGTGTGCGCCGCATTGAAGCACCCGGGCCCACCCCCACCCGTCGCCCAGGCGACGTGGGCAGCCTGGGGTGAACCCTAAACTGGGCCGCTCCGGCTCCTGGCCCTGCATGCATCACGACGACAACGCGCGCAACCGCCGCATCGGCATCGGCCTGGTCACGCTCACCACCCTATGCTTCGCCACCCTGGACGCCTGCGCCAAATGGCTGGTGCACAGCCTGCCGGTGGTCGAGGTGGTCTGGCTGCGCTTCACCACCCATGTGCTCATCACCAGCGCGCTGCTGGCCCCCGTCTACGGCCGCGAGCTGATCTCCGTGCGCCGCCCCGGCTTGCAGGCGCTGCGTGCGCTGATGCTGGGCAGCATGACGGCGCTGAACTTCTGGGCCCTGCAATACCTGCAGCTGGCCGAGACCGGCGCCATCCAGTTCTCGGTGCCGCTGCTGATCGCCCTCATCAGCGCCTTCTGGCTGGGCGAGAAGCTCGACGCGAAGCGCTGGCTGGCCATCGCCGTGGGTTTTGCCGGTGTGCTGCTGGTCATCCGCCCGGGCGGCCACGGCTTTCACCCGGCCCTGCTGCTGTCGGTCGTCAACGCCTTCATCTACGCCGCCTTCAACCTGCTCACGCGGCGCATGGCGGCGACTGAATCCGCCGCCTCGATGCAGCTGATGTCGGCCCTGGGCGCGGTGCTGCTGCTGGCGCCCTTCGCGCTGGGGCGCTGGCAGTGGCCGGCCGAGGGCTGGATGTGGGGCCTGGTCGCGGCCATGGGCTTTTGCGGCGGCATGGGCCACTACCTGGTGGCCAAGGCGCACCGTTATGCCTCGGCCGCGGTGCTCGGGCCGTTTCTCTACCAGCAGATCGTCTACATGACGCTGTGGGGCTGGCTGCTGTTCAGCCAGGTGCCGGACGTCTTTGTTATCGCCGGCGCCGCGGTGGTGGTCAGCAGTGGTCTGTACCTGCTGTGGCTCGAAGTGCGCGGCCGGGTCGAGGGCCAGGGTGAGGCGCCGGTCGCACCTTGAGCCAGGACGGGTGCCGGCCGGGTCCGGCGCGGGTTCAGCTCGCCGGGGTGACGTAGATGTCGGTGTCGGGCAGCAGCTGGCGTAGGTTGTCGAACACCGCGTGCACCAGCCGTGCGCCGCCGCCACAGGCACCGACATTGAGCGTGATGGCCACTTCGCCACCTTCGGCGTGCAGGGTGCGGATGACGCCCGAGTCCAGGCCGAAGCCACCGAGTTCGGGGCAGAGGCTGAGCGCCTGCTCGACCCGGTCAAGCTCCTGCCGCTCGCCGCTCAGCCGCGCCGGTGCGCCGCCCGCGGGCACGGCGCACGCCGGCTCGTCGTCGCGACCGTGGCAGTGGCCGCAGCCGCCGCTGGCGGCGGTGTCGGCCAGAATCGGAATCGCCAGCCGTGCATGGGTCGAGCTCGACACCGGCCGGCTGTCGCCGCCCACGGTGACTGCGTCGCCCCCCTGGCCGACGCTGGCCGGCGCCGCGACGGTCTGTGTTTCGCTGCTGTTCTTGCTGCTGAGGTGCACCATGTTTTGCGTTCTGCCGCACAGGCGGCAAGTTCAGTTTGACATGAGTCCGGCCTTGGGCCACGGCTGGCCTGGGGTCAGGATCGCCGCATCGTCAGATCGTCACCGGCCACGAACGACGCGGCAGGCCCGACCTGACCCACGCTGGCTCGCCCGCATGCGCTCAAGCCCGGACCGGATCTCACTCTAGTGGAAACCCTTGTTCCCCAAGCCCGAAAAAGGCTGTTGATCGTTTACCACAGTCGAACCGGCGGCACCCGGCAGATGGTGCAGGCCCTGGCCCAGGCTGCACGCCACGAGGCGAAGTCGAGCGGGCTGATCGTGCACACGCGAGTCGCCGCGCGCGCCAGTCCTGCCGATCTGCTCGACGCACAGGCCTATGTGTTTGCCGCGCCCGAAAACCTCGCCTCGATGAGCGGCGTCATGAAAGACTTTTTCGACCGCTGCTATTACCCGCTGCTGGACCGGTTGCAGGGCCGGCCCTATGCCTGCCTGGTGTGTGCTGGCACTGACGGCAGCGGCGCCGTGCGCCAGATCGAGCGCATCTGCACCGGCTGGCGGCTGCGCGCCGTGGCACCGGCGATGGTGGTGCGCACTGGTGCGCAAACGCCCGCGGACATCCTGGCGCCCAAGCAACTGCAGGCCAGTGCCCTGCTGCCCTGTGCCGAACTCGGCAGCACGCTGGCCGCCGGCCTGATGCTGGGCATCTTCTGATGCCCGCCAGCTTGCCGCGTCGTCGGGAGGCGGTGTGCCGAATCTGCGGCCCAGTTGGCGGCAGGGTTGGGCGGCCAAGTTGGCGGATTCAGGCAGATCTACCATGCAAGCGGCCCGACGCGCCCCAGTTCAGCACGAGCAGCCGCAAGCGCGCATCCCAACGCCGCAGCCCGACCATGACGACCCAGCCACGCCACCTCAAGTTCTTCAGTGCCGCGGGCACCTGTGCCCTCGCCACCCACATCACGCTGGAGGAAGCCGGCGCCGACTACGAACTCGTGCGACTGGACTTCAGCCGTGCCGAGCAGACCCAGCCGGTCTATCTGGCCGTCAATCCCAAGGGCCGCGTACCGGCCCTGCTGACGCCGCAGGGTGTCCTGACCGAAACCCCTGCGCTGCTGGCCTATGTGGCGCAGACCCATGCAGCGGCCACCCTGCTGCCGCCGGCCGACGACGCCTTTGCTCTGGCCCGGGTGCACAGCTTCAACAGCTATTTGTGTGCGACCGTACATGTGGCTCACGCCCATCGCCGGCGCGGCGCTCGCTGGGCTGACGACCCGATGGCGCACGCATCCATGCAGCGCAAGGTGGCCGCCAACATGAGCGCATGTTTCCAGCTCATCGAGGACGATCTGCTGGCTGGGCCCTGGGTGATGGGTGAGCATTACACGGTCTGCGACGCCTACCTCTACACCCTGTCGGGCTGGCTGGCCGGAGACGGCGTCGACATCGGCCGCTTCCCCAAGGCGCAGGCACACGCTGCGCGCATGGCAGGCCGACCGGCCGTGCAGCGAGCCGAAGCGGCCTGGCGCTGAGGGCGTCCGGGAAACGCCCTCAGGTCAGCTGGATGACCCAGCGCGACCCGGCTCGGCCGCCTGGCCCGCTGGGGCGCTGGTAGGCGTCACCTCGGCAGCGTTGACAGGCGCGGCCTCGGTCGCGGTTGCCGGCGTCGCCGCCCCGGGGTGAGTTGATGATGCGCTGCCAGCATCGCGGCGTGCACGCGGCTCACCGCGCCGGCCATCGCCCGCGCCGGTGCCCGATCGCTCACTGTGGCCGCGCGGACCACGCTGTTCACCGCCGCGGCCGCCGTCAGCGGGCCGCCCGCCTGCACCTCGTTCACCCGTGGGAGGACGGTGGGCGCCGCTGCGGGCGTGGTCAGGCCGGCCGTCGGCGCCGGCATGCGCTTCGCGCCTGTCGTGGCCATCGCGTCCTGCCACCCGCCCGGCGGGGGCTTCGCCGCCGGCACGTCCGCCCGGCTCGCTGCGCCCCGGCTGTGACGGTGTCGGCCGCGGGCGGCTTGCATCTTCCTTGGCCTCGTCACGCGCCCGCGCCAGCAAGCCGTCGAGCTCGACGAGCTTGATGCCCTTCAGGGCACAGAAGTTGGCGGGCGTGAGCGTTGTGCGCTCGAAGTCGCGCAGCAGCACCGAACGGTTCCAGCGTTGCTGGTCGAGCAACTGCGACTCGGCACGTTGGGCCTGCTCGGCGGCGCGCGCAGCCTGGCGTTCGGCATGGCGCGCGGCCTGTTGCTCGGGACTGAGCACCGGCGGCTGCGGCGGTGCAGCGCCGGCTGCCGACGCCTGCTGACCCGCAGCGGCGGCGTGCCCAGGCGGGTGTTGCGCCGGGCCACGGCCGTCGCGACCATCGCGGTGGTCGCGACGGGCAGGCGGACGGCCTTCGTGCTGGGCCTCGTGGCGGCCGGCATGGCGACCTTCCGGGCGACGATCCGGACGGCGATCGCCGCGGCCCTCGCCTTGGCCGTCGCGTCGACCCTCGCCTTGACGCTCACCTCGCCCGCCCGGGCGACCGCCGCCGCGCCGTTCAGTGTCCGCCGCGCGCTGCTCAGCACCGGGTTCGCCTGCCGTCCCGCCTGACGCTGCGACCGAGGCAGCGCCGACGCGGCCACCTTCATGCCCGGGCTGACCGTGGGCCCGCCGCTCGGGCCGCTGCTGATTGCGCCGTTCGGCCATGCGTGCGGCGTGGATCTCGCGCCGGCGTGCCAGCTCCTCGCCGGCCAGTTGGCGGTGTTCCTCGCTCAGCTCGCCCGCCGCTTCGCCGTCCAGGCCGAAACGCTGGGTCGACTGCACCAATGCCTGCAGATAGGCATTGCCGCCGGTGTAGCGCCGCAAAAAGGCCGACAACTGGCCACGCGTGAACACGCCTGGCGCGGCAGCCTGGATGTCTTGCTGGATGCGCAGCTTGAGCGGCTTGATCTGCCGACCGAACAGGGCAGGAAAGCGGGTGCGCAGCTCGGGCGTGCAATCAGGCTCGGCGGGCCGCGCCGCCTTGGCCGCCGGGGCGTCGCTGCGGGGCGCAGCTACCACGGCGCCTGCTGCATCAATACCTGCTTGAGCACGGGCTTCGACACCGGCTTCGGCACCGGCTTCGGCACCTGCATCAGCACCAGCATAAGCACCTGGATCGGCGGCGGGGGTGGCACCCAATGGCAGGACGGGCACGGGCGCAGCATCAGGCGTCGGGTCGGCGGGCACGGGGGCGAGCGGCGCCGGGGTTTCGGGCAGCGATTCGTCGGGAAGCATCGAAGTCATGGTCGGTCGCAAGATGGCGCGAAGCGCGCATTGTGCCCATGCACAGCGGATCTGGGCATGGCCGCAGACGCAGCACGATGCTGTAGCGCCGGGCCGCCCCAGAATCGCGCCTTTGCCCCACCGTGTGATCCCGCCCTGCTCGGCCCCTGCCTTGCCATGACGCCCACCTCTGTCGCCAGCCGCGCCGACTGCGCCGCGCTGGATGCTGCCGACCCGCTCGCACCGCTGCGCGAACTGTTCCACCTGCCGGCCGGCCAGATCTATCTGGACGGCAACTCCCTGGGCGTCTTGCCGCGCGCCACGCCGGCCGCGCTCGCCCGGGTGGCCGAACAGGAATGGGGCAGGGACCTGATCCAGAGCTGGAACAAGGCCGGCTGGATCGACGCCCCGCTGCGTGTGGGCGACAAGATCGGACGCCTCATCGGCGCACGGCCCGGCGAGACCCTCGCGGCCGACTCCACCTCGATCAATCTGTACAAGGTGCTGGCCGTGGCCATGTCGCTGGCCGGTGCGGACACCCCGGCGCGGCGGGTCATCGTGTCCGAACGCGACAACTTTCCGACCGACCTCTACATCGCCCAGAGCCTGGCGCACCAGCACGGCTGGACGCTGCAACGGGTCGGGCTGGACGAGTTGCCCGCAGCCATCGCCGCCGGCCCCGGCTTGGTGCTGCTCACCCAGGTGAATTACCGCAGCGGGCGGCGGCACGACATGGCGGCGGTCAATCGTGCCGCCCATGCCGCCGGCTCGCTGGTGGTGTGGGACCTGGCGCACAGCGCCGGCGCCGTGCCGGTGGATCTGCATGGCGGCGACTCCGCGGCCGAAACCGCCGCAGATTTCGCTGTCGGCTGCGGCTACAAATACCTGAACGGCGGGCCGGGGGCGCCGGCCTTTGTCTGGCTGCACCCGCGCCACGCAGCTCGGCTGGACAGCGAAGCAGTGTGGCAGCCGCTGGCGGGCTGGCTGGGACATGCCGCGCCGTTCGAATTCACGCCCGATTACCGGCCGGCAGCGGGCGTGGCGCGTTTCGTCTGCGGCACGCCGTCGCCGCTGGCCCTCGCGGCGCTGGAATGCGGCGTCGACACCCTGCTCGCCGCCGAGCCCCTGGGCGGCATGGCGGCGCTGCGTGCAAAGTCGCTCGCGCTCAGCGACCTGTTCATGCAGCGCGTGGCCTCACGTTGCGCCGGCCATGGCCTGCGCTTATGCACCCCCAAGCCCCCCGCCGAGCGCGGCAGTCAGGTGAGCCTGGCGCGGCATGACGGCGGCTATGCCATCGTGCAAGCGCTCATCGCGCGCGGCGTGGTGGGCGACTTCCGCGCCCCCGACATCCTGCGTTTCGGCTTCACGCCCGCCTATCTGCGCCACGTCGACGTGTGGGACGCCGTCGAACAGTTGGCCGAAGTGCTCGAAAGCGGCGAGTGGCGCGCGGCGCAGTTCCACCAGCGTGCCGCCGTGACCTGAGCGGCACCACACAGGGGCAGCGGGCTGGTGTCGGCAGCCGCTCTCTGCCTTGCCGTGCGTCATGTTGCAGTGCACAGGAATGGGCTGTGGAACACGCCCAGCTCGCCGCATCGAACGACCTGTTGCGGCGCGATAGTCATGACCCGACCTGGGACAACGACGCAAGGCCTGACGGCCGCATGAGGAGGGTGTCATGGCAGCCATGACCCACTGGAAGATCGGCACCCGCCTGGCAGCGGGATTTGCACTCAGCATCGCCACCGCGCTGCTCATGGCGCTGTTCGCGGGCCAGGTGCTGACGCGTATCAGCAGCGAGGCCAACCACCTGACGACCAGCCATCTGGTCAAGATCGACCAGGCTCAACGCGTCAAGGACAACCTGAACGTGGTGGCGCGCGGCGTGCGCAACATCGTGCTGACGACCGACACCGAAAGCCGGCAGGCCGAACTGGACCGGGTGCGCCAGATGCTGGCCGTCACCAGTAAGCTGCTGCACGACTTCAAGACCGACACCGACGATCCGGCTGAGGGCAAGCTGCTCGCCGCCCTGATGGCCGCACGCGAGCCCTATGACGCAGCCATGTCCGACGCCCTGCAGATGGGCATGGCGGGTGATACCAGCCGCGCCGTCGAGCAGATCTTTCGCCAGGTCAGGCCACTGCAGAACTCGACCTTCAAGGCAGCCGACGACCTGATCGCCTACCAGCAACAGATGATGCACCGGTCGTCCGACGGCATAGACGCCAGCGCACGCCAGGCCAGCATGTGGCTGCTGGTCGTGGCAGCGGCGGTGGCGCTGCTGACCGGCCTGATCTCGTGGCGGGTGACCCGTTCGGTCGTGCGGCCCATCCATGACGCGGTGGACATCGCCCGCACCGTCGCCGCGGGTGATCTGAGTTCGACCATCGTTGTGCGCGGCACCGACGAAACCGGCCAGTTGCTGCAGGCCATGAAGACCATGAACGAGTCGCTCGGCGCCCTGGTGAGCCAGGTGCGCGACAGCAGCGAAAGCATCGCCACCGGCTCGGGCCAGATTGCCAGCGGCAACGCCGACCTCAGCCAACGCACCGAGCAACAGGCCAGCAGCCTGCAGCAGACCGCCGCCTCGATGGAAGAGCTCACCGGCACGGTGCAAAACAGCGCCGAAACCGCCCGCCAGGCCACCGAGCTGGCCGCGGCCGGCATCGCCGCCGCACGCCGCGGTGGTGACACAGTCACCCAGGTGGTGGCGACCATGAACGAGATCGCCAGCTCATCGCGCAAGGTGGCCGACATCATCGGCGTGATCGATGGCATCGCCTTCCAGACCAACATCCTGGCGCTTAACGCCGCCGTCGAGGCCGCACGCGCGGGCGAGCAGGGGCGCGGCTTTGCGGTGGTGGCGGGCGAGGTGCGCACCCTGGCGCAACGCTCAGCCAACGCGGCACGCGAGATCAAGAGCCTGATCAGCAGCAGCGTCGAGAAGGTCGAGCTCGGCGCTCAGCAGGTCGACAGCGCGCGCCTGGCCATGGATGACATCGTCGCGCAGGTCCAGCGGGTGGGCCAGCTCATCGGCGAGATCTCGGCCGCCGCGGTCGAGCAGAGTTCAGGCATCAGCCAGATCGGCCAGGCGGTGGCTCAGATGGACCAGGTCACCCAGCAGAACGCCGCTCTGGTGGAACAAAGTGCCGCTGCAGCCGAGAGCCTGAACCAGCAGGCGGCCAGGCTGACCGAGGCAGTGCACAGCTTCGTGCTGGCACGTGACCAGCGCCGCCCGGCGATGGCCTGAAGACAAGGCGCTGGACGCCCCCGCGGCGTCAACACCCCGGCGATCGATCAGCAGAGCGAAAAAAGGCCCGACCGCTTGCGCGGCCGGGCCTCGAGTTTTTTGACGGCTGCAGGAAGCGCCTGCTGCGCCGTGCGATCCCCCGAATCAGAACCCGATGGCCAGCAGGGCGAAGGCCAGCCAGACCGTGAGCAGGAAGGCCGAGCCGTAGCAGCTGAGCTTGGCGGCCAGGCCGGGGTGAATGCCGATGTCGTGCAGGCTGTGGAAGATGCGGTGCGCCGCATGCCAGGCAAACAGGGCGATGAGCACGAAGAGTGCGCCCTTGCCCACCAGGGTGGTGGCCAGGCTGTGGACCCGTTCGTAGCTGAGCAGGCGGGCATCGAGCGTGAAGCCCAGCGGCACGGCCAGGCCGGTGATCCACACCAGCATGGGCCCGAGCAGGGCCGACAACATGCCGCCGGCGCCGAACATGAGCCAGAAGATGGGCGCGCGTGAACGCGGCCGGATGGGTGCGGTACTCATGGCATCAAGCTCCTTGCCACCAGCGGGCGATCAGGTAGACCA
Organism: Pseudomonadota bacterium; assembly: GCA_041169165.1. GTDB lineage: Bacteria > Pseudomonadota > Gammaproteobacteria > Burkholderiales > Burkholderiaceae_C > Sphaerotilus. Next base: position 42,183 of record JBEEJN010000041.1, on the reverse strand, counting down.
GCACGGCAGCAACAACGGCCGCCGCCCAGCCGCTGCGCTGGATGGTCGACGGCGACACCTGCTTGCCGCCGGTGTAGAGGTAGGGCATGGTCTTGGGCATGATCTCGAACCAGCTACGTGCGTGTTCGATCATGCTCACCAGCAGCAGGGCGTGAAGCGCCAGCGACAGCGGCGACTTCAAGGCCGCCAGCCAGCCGTTCCAGGCCGCCTCGCCCTGGGCCAGACGCAGCACGCCCACCGCCAGGATGACGGCGTAGACCGCCACGCCCACGGCCGTGACCTCGCGCAGCATGTAGACCTTGAAGAAGTCGTTGCGCTGCCACCATTTGCCCATGGGACGGCGGTAGCCGCCGCGCCTGGCGCTCGTGCGCGGCGGATTCTTCGACGGCCCCACCAGCGGCGCATTGCGTCCGGCGGCCCTGGTGGTAGGGGTGTGCAGGCCGCTCATCACTTGCCTCCCTTGGCGCTGGCCGAGGACGACAACATGCTGGCGAAGAAGTCCTTGGCGCTGTTGACCTTGTTCTGGTTCACCGCATTGGCCGGATCGACATGTTTGGGACAGACCTCGGAGCAGTAGGCCACCGCGGTGCAGCTCCACACGCCTTCCTCAGCCGCCATCACCGCGGCGCGCTCGGCCTGACCGCCGTCGCGGCTGTCGGCGTTGTAGCGGTGCAGCAGGGCCAGCACGCCGGGGCCGGCGAAGTCGGGGTTGAGCCCGAACTGCGGGCAGGCGGCATAACAGAGCATGCAGTTGATGCAGGAGCTGAACTGCTCGATCTTCTGCAACTGGGCCGGCGTCTGCAGGTATTCGCCCTGCGCGAGTTCGCGCTTTTCCTTGGGGATGATGTAGGGCTTGATGCTTTCGAGCTTCTCGATGAAGCCTTCCACGTTCACCACCAGGTCGCGCTCGATCGGGAAGTGGTTCAGCGCCTCGATCTTCACCGGCCCGGGCAGCAGGTCGCGCAGAAAGGTCTGGCACGACAGCTTGGGGTTGCCGTTGACCATCATGCCGCAGCTGCCGCAGATGGCCATGCGGCAGGACCAGCGGAAGGACAGCGTGCCGTCCATCTCGTCCTTGATGTACTGCAGGCCCTGCAGCACCGACATGTCGGACGTGTAGGGCACGTCGTAGCTCTGGAACACCGGCTCGCTTTCCTGCTCGGGGCGGTAGCGCAGCACCTGCAGGGTGATGGTCTTCTGGTCGGTCGACGCAGTGCCGACCTGGGGTTTGCTGGGGTGCTCAGACATGAGCCTTCTCCTTGGCCTTGCGTTCAGCCTCGGCCTGCTCGCCGGCAGCGCCATAGGCGCGGGTGGCGGGCTGCGAGCTGGTGATCTTCACGTCGCTGTAGGCTATGCGCGGTGCACCCTTGCCGTTGTAGTAGGCCAGGCTGTGCTTGAGGAAGTTGACGTCGTCGCGCGCCTCGAAGCCGTCCAGGCGCTGATGTGAACCACGCGACTCGCGCCGGTTCAGCGCCGAATGCGCCATGGCCTGGGCCACGTCGAGCAAAAAGCCCAGCTCGATCGCCAGCAGCCACTCTGTGTTCCAGGCCCGTGAGCCGTCGTCGAGCTGGATGTGCTGGTAGCGCTGCTTGAGTTCGTCGAGCTTGGTGCAGGTGGCCTGCAGGGTGTCGGCGCTGCGGTAGATGCCGCAGCCGTCTTCCATGGTGCGCGCCATCTCCTTGCGGATGGTGGCGATGCGTTCGCCGCGGCTGCCGGACCGGCCCTTGCGCTGCATCAGGGCCAGGGCGTCGGCGCGCACACGTTCGGCCTGGTCGACCAGGGCCTGGTGGTTGGCAGCGCTGTCCGAGTGACCCAGCTGCTTGGCGAATTTCACCGCCTCGACGCCCGCCACCTTGCCGAACACGATGAGTTCGGTCAGCGAGTTCGAGCCCAGGCGATTGGCGCCGTGGATGCCCACGCTGGAGCATTCCCCCACCGACCACAGCCCTGGCAGCGGCGCGGCCGTGCGGCCGTCGGCCGTGATGCCGCCCATGGTGTAGTGCACCGCGGGCAGCACCGGGATGGGCTCACGCGCGGGGTCGACGCCGAGGTATTCGACCGCCAGTTCGTAGATCTGCGGCAGGCGCTCCTTGAGCTTGGCCTCGCCCAGGTGGCGCAGGTCCAGATGCACCACCTCGCCGTGGGGTCCGGGGATGGTGCGGCCCTTCTGCTTCTCGTGCCAGTAGGCCTGGCTGAGGCGGTCGCGTGGCCCAAGTTCCATGGCCTTGTTGCGCGGCTCGGGCGTGGCCGGGCCCAGGCCGTAGTCCTGCAGATAGCGGTAGCCGTCCTTGTTGAGCAAAAAGCCGCCCTCGCCGCGGCAAGCCTCGGTGAACAGCAGGCCGGTGCCCGGCATGCAGGTCGGGTGGTACTGCACGAACTCCATGTCGCGCAGCGGCACGCCGTGGCGGTAGGCCAGGGCCATGCCGTCGCCGGTGACGATGCCGCCGTTGGTGTTCTCGCGAAACACCCGGCCGGCACCGCCGGTGGCGATGATGACCGCCTTGCCCTGGATGAGCTTGAAGTCGCCGCTGCCGATCTCGATCGCCACCACGCCCTGGGCGCGGCCGTCGTGCACCAGCAGGTCGACGCAGAAGTGTTCGTCGAAACGCTCGATCGTCGGGTACTTGATCGAGGTCTGGAACAGCGTGTGCAGCATGTGGAAGCCGGTCTTGTCGGCGGCAAACCAGGTGCGCTCGATCTTCATGCCGCCAAAGGCGCGCACGTTCACATGGCCGTCGGGGCGCCGGCTCCAGGGGCAGCCCCAGTGCTCCATCTGCACCATCTCTTCATGCGCCTGGCCGACGAAGAACTCGACCACGTCCTGCTCGCACAGCCAGTCGCCACCGGCCACGGTGTCGTGGAAGTGCGCCTCCAGGCTGTCGTGAGCCTGGGTGACCGCGGCCGCCCCGCCCTCGGCGGCCACCGTGTGGCTGCGCATGGGGTAGACCTTGCTCACCAGCGCGATGCTGGCCCTGGGGTCGGCCTCGGCCACCGCGATGGCGGCGCGCAGGCCGGCACCGCCGGCACCGACGATGACCACGTCGTAGTTGAACTGTTCCATCATGGCCCTTTGTGTGCGGGCAGCGGATCTGATGTCAGCCTGGACATGCACGCTCCTGTCGCTGTGAGTGATTGCCTCGACCGTGGCCAGCGTGATCGCCGACCCCACCGGTAGGCGACCCTGCCGGGCAGTCCAACTCGTCGGGCACCTCCCCTTGCTGCACGGGGCGGGCAAGGTGATGGCCGGTGGGTCGCGCCACAGTTTCACCGGCTGGCTTCGGATCACCTTGACGCGGATCAATCGACCCGCTGCCCATTAGGCGCTCAAGCCGCGGAGGTCGAGCGCACTTACGGTGGGTTGGGCAGCCCGACAGTGGGCGGCGCAATCTCACGCGCCAGGCGCATGCCCGTGCTGTTGTCGCGATGCCCGGGTTCGCCGGCATCGCGGTTGGCCGGACGCACCCCTGCCGGCCGATTGGCCCAGCTGCCACCGCGCAGCAGGCGATAGGGGCAATCCAGCAGTTCCACCGCACGGGCGTCGCGCGCTTCAGCGCCATAGGGCGCCTTGCAGTCCTGCACCCACTCCCAAGCATTGCCCATCATGTCCAGCAGACCCCAGGCATTGGGCAGGAAACTGCCGACCGGCGCGACAAAGGCATGGCCGTCGTCGCAACTCGCCCCGGCAATGTAGGGCAGCACCCGATGCACCGACGCGTCAGCCACGTTGGCGTGTCGGCACAGGTCAGCGTCGCTGTCGCCATAGCTGTAGCGCGTGGTGCTGCCGGCGCGCGCCGCGTATTCCCATTCGGCTTCGGTCAGCAGGCGATAGACCTGACCGGTACGTTCGGTCAACCAGTGCGCAAAAGCCTGGGCGTCGATCCAGCTGACGCAGACCACCGGCTGGCGGTCTGCGGCTGGCTGGTCGACAAAGGGTTGGCGCCAGCTGCCTTGCGCGTCGTCGACGAAGGCCTTGCCATTCCACACCACGCAGCCGCCCCGGTGCTGGTAGCCACTGTCTTCCACGAAGGCACGGAACTGCGCCACCGTGACCTCGGCTTCCATGACGGCAAAGCGCCGCTTGATCACCACCGCGTGGGCCGGCGCCTCGTCCGGATCACCGTCGCGGCTGTCACGACCTTCGTTGTTTTCAACGTCCTCGCCCATCCGGAATTGGCCGCTGGGCAACACGCGCAGCCAGGGGCAGACCGGGTCGTCGCAATCACGGAATCGGCTGAAGGTGTCGGGTTGGCCGACGACGTTGCGCCGGGCAAACCGCTCACCCAGCGCGACCTTGCTGATGGTCGCCGCGGCCTGGTCAGGCTCCCCAGTGGCGCTGGGCGTGGACCTGGCCAGGCTCACCCATGCCAGCCCGCCCAGCCCAAGTACGAGCAGAGCTAGCAGAACCAGCACAGCCCATTGCACACCCGGGCGCATGCGCCGCAGTTCGGTGAGGTGCACAGACAAGCGCTGGCGCAGTTCGCGGCGGTGGATTCGGGGTGGCACGGCAGCTCGGCATCCAGCGCGGCAGGCGTCGACAACACGTCGTGTCCGCACGGGCCTGGCTGGCAGGGCAATGATCGCATGCGGCCTGGGCTGCGGCCGTTGGGCGGCGCCATCCATCACCCCCGGTGGCCCCGCCAGCCGGCGGCAACCAGGCGTGCAGGGCTGCGGTCACCAGCCGCCGAAACGGAGCCAGCGAGCGCCGACCGCGCCCTGGGCATCCAGCACTGCGTACGCCTCGTGCTGGGCCGCCGTGGCACAGGCGTGGTTGGGCAGGATGCGCAGCAGGCTGCCCACCGGCAGATCCAGCGCCAGCGCCGGGTCACCGCTGCGGTGCGCGACGATGCCGTGTTCCTGGTTGGCGGCGATGACGATGTAGTCATCCAGCATGCGGCCGGCCGCATCGCACACCAGGCCCAGGCCCTGGTCGATGAACTCACCAGCCCCGCCGCGGTCGCGCGACAGCGCCATCCAGCCGGCGTCGATCAGCAGCCAGCCCTTGTCGGCACGCCGGCCGATCACCGCAGTGAGCACGCTCAAGGCAATGTCTTCTGCCCGGCACACACCGAGGGCAGCCATGACCAGGTCCATGAAGACATACACGCCGGCACGCACCTCCGTGACACCGGGCAGTGACTCGGCAAACAGGGCCGTGGGCGTCGAGCCCACGCTGACCACCGGCGCGGCATGACCGGCGGCGCGCAGTCGTTCGACCGCAGCCACGGCGCCAGCGCGCTCCTGTTCAGCCATGGCGCGCAGCGCCGTGTCGCCGTGGCAGTGATAAGACGCGCCGCAGTGGGTGAGCACGCCTGCCACAGCCAGGCCGGCGCGGCGCAGGCGCTCGGCCACCTCCAGCACAGCGGGTGACCCCGGCGCCAGGCCGGCGCGCTGGCCATCGGTATCGATCTCGATGTGCACGCGCAAGCCGGCCGATGCACCACCCTGCGCGATGTCACTAAATGCGTCAGCCAGCGCGCCAGCACCGTCCACGCTGTCGACCAACACGCCGAGTTGCACGCCGGCCTGCAACAGCCGGCGCAGATGGGCGAACTTGTTGGCGCTGACGCCCACGGCATAGGTGATGTCACGCCAGCCGGCAGCGGCGAACTGGTCCGCCTCGCGCAGAGTGGACACGGTGATCGGTCCGCGCGCCCCGCCGTCGTCCAGCAGAGCCACCTCGACGCATTTGGCGGTTTTCACATGCGGGCGCAGCGCAACGTCCAGTTGGGTCATGCGGGCACGCATGCGATCGATGTTGGAGCGCAGCAGCGCCTGGTCCAGCAGCAATGCGGGCGTTTCAAGTTCGGAGAGTTGCATGGTGTCAATCAACTGCAGTGCAGTGCATCGCATGCGGGCCCTTGCCGTGGACCCTGGCGCTGAAAAAGTGATGAGGCTGATCGGATTCCGAGCAGCCGGACGCCTGTTCAGATGCAAGGGCCGCACCCACCTCAGGCGTACGCAATGTAGCCATACAAGGCGCTGGACCAGTTGCCGGAACACTTGCAACTCGTTGATGCGAGGGGTCTGTCTGTCGCTCCGTTCGAGTCTGTCGGCCGGCCGTTCCAGGCCGACCAACTGAAATAATCTGCTGTGCGCGGGTTTCCCCTGCTACAATGCTGCACAGCACAACCGCCTTGATGGCCTAAACGGCTCGTCAAGGCGGTTTTGTTTGACGACCATCCCCCCTGACCTTCCCAGGCCCTCGTAGCCTGTCCGGCACGACACCGGCTGACACCTACATCAGCGACGTCGGCCGACGCTCCGCAGGCCCGTTCCGCGTTCCGCGCCATTCGAACTGTTCGGATGCCGCCACGGTCGGAACATTCCGCAACAGCGGCCGCTTCGGCCGCGCAGTCTTCCTGGCTGCTCGTTGCGGCCGCGGTCGGTGGCGATGCCCATAGACCGCGGACATCATCCGTCCACGCCCTGCAGCCCCGGCACCACCTTTTCGCCGGCGGCTAGCCTCGCGTTTGCGCCTTGGCCAGCGGCCTGTGCGCAAGGCGCGAGCCCGGGCGTGTACAGATGCCATCCGCTTGGCCGCAGCGTGTTCCGACTGCGGCGAAAGTGAACGCATGAGCTTCGATACCCTGAATCTGCACGCCAACATCGTGCGCGCCATTTCCGACGCCGGTTACACCTCGGCGACTGAAGTGCAAGCGCGCGCCATCCCGCTGGCCCTGGACGGCCATGACCTGCGTGTGTGTTCCAGCACCGGCAGCGGCAAGACCGCTGCCTTCATGATCCCTGCCCTGCAACTGGTGCTGAAAAAGCGCGAACAGGCGCGTGCTGCGCGCGCTGCCGCTCAGGCGGCCCAACCCGCTGTTGAAGCCGCACCTGCCCCGGATGCCGGCGCCGAACAGCGTCAGGCGCGCCGCAACCAGCGCCGCAACAACCGCTTCGACGCGCCGCGTACGCCAGCCGTTGGCCCGCACGTGCTGGTGCTGGCGCCCACGCGTGAACTGGCGCAACAGGTCGCCAAGGCGGCCGAGACCTATGGGCGCCACGTGCCCGGCCTGCGCGTCGGCCTGGTGGTGGGCGGCATGCCTTATCCGGCCCAGCTGGCCATGCTGCGCGCTTCGCTGGACATCCTCATCGCCACGCCGGGCCGCCTGATCGACCACCTGGAAAGCGGTGCGGTGCGCTTCGGCGAGATCGAGATGCTGGTGCTCGACGAGGCCGACCGCATGCTCGACATGGGCTTCATCGAGCCCATCGAACACATCGCCCAGGCCCTGCCCTCGCCGCGCCAGACGCTGATGTTCAGCGCCACCTTCGCCGGCCCGGTGGGTCGCCTGGCCGCCCAGCTGATGAAGCCCGAGGCGCAGCGCGTCGAGGTCAGCAGCCACACCGAGCAGCACGACAACATCGCCCAGGAACTGCTCTGGGCCGACGACATGCAGCACAAGGACGCGCTGCTCGACCACATCCTGGCCAGCACCGACCTGGAGCAGGCGGTGGTCTTCACCAGCACCCAGCGCGACGCCGACGAACTGGCCGCCCGCCTGTCCGACCAGGGCCACGCCGTGGCGCCGCTGCACGGCGGCATGCCCCAGGGCATGCGCAACCGCACCCTCATGGCCCTGCGCCGCGGCGACCTGCGCGTGCTAGTGGCCACCGACGTGGCCGCGCGCGGCATCGACGTGCCCACCATCAGCCACGTCATCAACTACGGCCTGCCGATGAAGGCCGAGGACTATGTGCACCGCATCGGCCGCACCGGCCGCGCCGGGCGCAACGGCATCGCCATCACCCTGGCCGAGCGCCGCGACTCATCGATGATCCGCCGCATCCAGCACTTCACCACCCGCGCCATCCCGGTGGCGGTGCGCGTCGGCCTGGAGCCGCGTCGCCCGGTGCCGCGTCTGGACGGCGCACCGATGGGCAACGGCCCGCGCGGCGGCGGCATGCGCAACGACCGCCGCCCCGGCGGCTTCGGTGGATTTGGTGGCGGCCAGCGCGACTTCGGCGGCCACCATCAGCGCGATGATCGTCGTGGCCCGCCTGCCTTTGACCGCGCACCACGCGGCGATCGGCCTTCGTTTGGTGATCGGCCGCCATTCGGTGACCGTCCCGCCTTTGGTGATCGCCCCGGCTTTGGCGGCCCCGGCCACGGTGGCCGTGGCGGCCATGACGCCCCGCGCGGCAACTTCCACGCCGAACGCGGCGGCCGCGACGACAACCGTGCGCCAGCCCGCCAGGCCGACCCGCGCGGCATCGATCGCAGCCGCGGTGACCGCCCCTGGGTCGGTCGCCCCGCTGCGCGCAACCAACGCGGCTGACACGCCGCAGACCGAGCCGGGCAAGCACCCGGCTCACGGCGCGAAACCAGGCCCGGGCGCCAGCCCGTATCGGCCCGGTTCTCCACGTCGATTTCGAATGAATGAGGCGATCGCCCGTGCGTCAGCCCAGGTGATTGAAAAAAAGGCCGCGCCACTGCGCGGCCTTTTGCATTTCTACCTCGCTTGACGCCGTGCCGGGCCGGCCGGACTTCGATCGTTCTAATGCGAGGACCGGCCGGCCAGCCGCGGCCGTGGCAGAGCGTCGGAAGGCCGGCGCAGCAGCACGATTCATTGAACGCGAACAAGTTCCGGAACCGCTGCACGCACTCGGGCTCCGGCAAGGCCGTCCCCTTTAGTCAGGGGATGTCCGAGGGGGTGGCGAGCAGCGATTCTCGCCGCCGCGTGGCCAGATGGCGACAGAGATGACGGCCAAGCCTGCCATCCACCCCCCTCACATCCGGCCCTGTTCCACCTCAAACGACACCGCCATGCCCATCTCCAGCCCCTGCCCGCACGTGCAGCACGACGCCTGTCCGACCACCCCGAGCCTAGCCGCGGGAGGGCAATTCTGATGGCCGCCGATCCGCAGTCGCTGCGTCGTCGCGCGGTCTACGCCTGCCTGCAAGGCCTGCTGGACGAAGGTTCCACGATGCAGGTGATCGGTGCGCTGGCGCAGACCCTGCGCAGCGATCAGGCCACCGACGTGATCCGTTTCGTCGATGGGCTGGCCGGCCCGTTCGGCCTGGACGGCGCGCAGTGCAAGCGCCTGTACGCCGACATCTATCGCCGCATGCGCGAAGGCGAAGCCAGCCTGCCGCCGGACCCGATGCCGCAGGTGGCGCAGCGTTTCGCGCCCCCCGCCCCGTCGGCCTACATGCCGGCCCCGCAGCCGCAAGCCTATATGGCACCGCCCCCGGGCTATATGCCGGCCCCTGCCGGGTATATGCCCGCGCCGGCCGGCTACATGCCGCAGCCGGGATATGTTCCCGCGCCTGAACATCAACCGGTGGTCAACCCGGTCGCCGCCGCCCTAGCTGCGGCCAGCGCAGCAGCGCCCACGCTGCAGCCCGCCGCGGCAGCGCCGGTAGCCCCATCGGCCCCGGTGGCACCGGACCTCAGCACCCTGCCGGTCGAGCCGCAGATGGTGTTCGGCAGCGTCATGCGCCGCGTCATCACCGAGGTCGCCGAATTCCACAGCGACGCTCTCGACGAAGTCCGCAAGGACGCGCTGGCCCAGCTCGACAAGTCGCGCACGCCACCGTATGCCGGCGACGCCTTCCGCGACGCCTGGACGCGTGCACGGGCGCACAACTGGCAGATCCGCGCCACCCAGGGCGATCTGGCCGAACTCATGCGGGTGATCTACCTGGCCCTGGTCGACGCGTTCGGCCGTGCCGGCGCCGACCAGATCCTGCAGCGCGCCATGCAGCTGGCCGAGAAGCTGCCTGAGGCACGTCAGTTCTCGCCGCGCCGCCTGCTGGCAGCCATGTAATTCACAACACCAAGGAAAAAGACAATGTCCTCACTGGCGGAAAACACCCTCGACCAAGAAGCGGTCATGACCCCCGAGGAACGCAAGGTCATCATTGCGTCATCGCTCGGTACCGTGTTCGAGTGGTACGACTTCTACCTCTACGGCTCGCTGGCGCCCATCATCGCCAAGCAGTTCTTCTCGGGCCTGGACCCCACCTCGGCCTTCATCTTCGCCCTGCTGGCGTTCGCGGCCGGCTTCATCGTGCGCCCCTTCGGCGCACTCATCTTCGGTCGTCTGGGTGACCTGATCGGGCGCAAGTACACCTTCCTCATCACCATCTTGCTGATGGGCACCTCGACCTTCATCGTCGGCATGCTGCCCAGCTACGAGAAGGTCGGCGTGGTCGCGCCCGCCGTGCTGATCGCGCTGCGCCTGCTGCAGGGTCTGGCCCTGGGCGGTGAATATGGCGGCGCGGCAACCTATGTGGCCGAACACGCGCCGCAGAACAAGCGCGGCGCCTGGACGTCCTGGATCCAGACCACTGCCACGCTGGGCCTGTTGATGTCCCTCATGATCATCATGGTGACCCGCAACACCATCGGCGAAGCCGCCTTCGCCGACTGGGGCTGGCGCATTCCCTTCGCGCTGTCCATCTTCCTGCTCGGCGCCTCGGTGTGGATCCGCATGTCGATGAGCGAGTCGCCCGCCTTCAAGAAGATGCAGGAAGAGGGCAAGCTGTCCGCCGCACCCCTCACCGAGGCCCTGGGCCAGTGGAAGAACCTGCGCATCATCCTGCTGTCGCTGTTCGGCCTGGTGGCCGGTCAGGCAGTGGTCTGGTACACAGGCCAGTTCTACGCCCTGTTCTTCCTGACCAGCGTGCTCAAGGTCGACGCGTCCAGCGCCAACACCATGGTCGCGATCTCGCTGCTGCTGGGTACGCCCTTCTTCATCTTCTTCGGCACGGTCAGCGACCGCATCGGCCGCAAGCCGGTGATCATGGCCGGCCTGCTGCTGGCCAGCATCACCTACTTCCCGCTGTTCAACACGCTCACGGCGGCCGCCAATCCTGACCTCGCCAAGGCCCAGCGCCTGTCGCAGATCGTCGTCGCTGCCGATCCGGCCACCTGCTCCTTCCAGGGCAGCCCGATCGCCCGCGAGATCGACTTCACCTCCGCCTGTGACCTGGCCAAGCGCGCACTGGCACAGAACTCGGCCTCGTACAGCAACGACAAGCTCGCGGCCGGCAGCCCGACCGTGGTGCGCATCGGCGACAAGGTGCTCACTCCGCCGGTGGCCAAGCTCAGCGCCAGCAAGGACCGCTTCGACGAGGCCAGCGTGACCGCCATCGGCGAGTTCCGCAAGGAACTGGGTGCAGCGCTGGTCGGCGCGGGTTATCCGACCAAGGCCGACCCCGAGAAGATCAACAAACCCGAGGTGGTGCTCATCCTGACCGTGCTGGTGATCTACGTCACCATGGTCTACGGCCCGATCGCCGCGGCCCTGGTGGAGATGTTCCCGACCCGCATCCGCTACAGCTCGCTGTCGCTGCCATATCACATCGGCAACGGCTGGTTCGGCGGCCTGATGCCCACCATCGCCTTCGCCATGGTGGCTAGCAACGGCGACATCTACTACGGCCTGTGGTACCCCATCGTGATCGCCGCGGTCAGCTTCGTCATCGGCATGTTGTTCGTGCGTGAATCGAAGGACGTGGACATCTACGCCAAATTCCTTTACTGGCACCCGAACCGCGTCGGCGGCAAGTGACGCCTGATTGACGCGCTGCCGGCGGCAGCGCCGCAGCCCCCGGGCGCAGGGGGCAGGATGAAGGAGGCCTTGCGCCTCCTTCGCCTTTTGCGGCACCATGCGGCCGCTTTCCTGCTCAGCGCAGGCAGGTCACCATGGAGCCGCCATGACACCGTCCCAGTTCGCCTTGCTGTTCACCGTCGTGCTGCTGGCCATCACGGCTTATTTCCTGCTGGGCGGCCTGCCGCTGCTCATCCTCAAGCACGACGTGGCGCTGGACGCACGATTCATTCGCTCCTTCTTCAACCTGTACTTCAAGGTGGCGATGGTGGCCGCGCTGGGTGGCACGGTGAGCTACTTCATGGCCGACCGATGGGCCTTCGCGGTCGGCGGCGCCACCATCACGCTGCTGGCCGTGGCGCTGCGCAGCACCCTCATCCCGGCGATGGATAACTGGGGCGGTCGGATCTCCGAACAGGACAGCGCTGCTGTGCGCCAGTTCCGTCGCGTCCACGCCACGGCCCTGGCTCTGAACGTTGCCCAGTTGCTCACCCTGCTTGTCAGCCTGACGCGCTATCAGCCCTGAGCAGCGACGCCTCTCGATCCCCGTCGTCGGGCGCCACGCGCGCGCCAGCGAGGCGCGCCGGTTCGGCGTCAGCCGCCGCGGTTCAGGCCCAGACGCTCGACGACGCGCTTTTCGGCCACATAGGTCTGGCGCATCGAGCGGCCATAGTCCTCGGGCCCCAGATAGGTCAACTCCTGGTCGTACTTGGCCAGTTCGGCCACATGTACCGGATCGAACATGGCCGCCTTGAACGCGTCGTGCAACGCCCCGACCACCTCGCGCGGCAGACCACGTGGGCCGCAGATGCCATACGGCGACGACGCCACGATGCCAAAGCCGAGTTCCTTGAGCGTGGGCACCTGCGGCCAGCGCCTGGTTCGGTGCTCGCCGAAGGTGACCAGCAGGCGCAGCCGGCCGCTGTCGACAAACGGAGCGAAGCCGTTGGAGTTGACCCCCACCTGCACCTGGCCCGAACTCACCGCGATCATCTGTTCGGCCGTGCCCTTGTAAGGCACATGGTTGAAGCTCAGGCCTTGCTTGTCGAACAGTTCGTCCATCACCACATGCGGCGTGGTGCCGGTGCCGTTGGTGGCGATGGTGAGTTCACCCGGCTTGCTGCGCGCATAGGCGAACAGATCGTCGATCGACCTGAAGGGGCTGGCCGACTGCACCACCACGCCAAAGGTCACACCCGAAATCTGGATCACCGGCGTGGTGTCGCGGATCGGGTCCCACAACACTTTCTGTGTATAGGGCGCACGGAACACCGGCTGGGGCATCTGCGCCAGGGTGTAGCCATCCGGCGGCGCCTGCTGCAGCATCGGCATCGCCAGCGTGCCGCTGGCACCGGCCTTGTTCTCGATCACGACGCGCTGGCCGAGATGGTTGCTGGCCAGCTGGGCCAGCAGACGCATCGTCAGATCGGTGGCGCCGCCCGCCGGCCAGGGCACCCACAGCGTGATGGGCCGGTTCGGAAACGTATCGGCCGCCACGGCCTGCGTCGCCGACCCCAGACCGGCCGCACCCAGCGCAGCGCTGGCCCGTTCGCTCCAGCCCAGCGCGCCCGCGCCCATCATCTGCAGCCAGTGGCGGCGCGTCGGGCCGAGCGCGGCGGGCATCTTGCGGGGGCGGTTCATTGCCATGAGATCAGGTCCATCGTCACGTTGCCGCCGACGAGAAAGGTCGAATTGGCCGGCTCGCTGCGTTCCAGCCGCACCAGGCCCACGCCGGGGCAGTACCACTCCAGCGAGGTGAGCGGCAGGTCCTGCCAGCCCGCCACCGGGTCGACGAAAAGCTTCACCGTGCCTTTGCCGCGCACTCGCACACAGCCGGCGAAGCTGCCGGCACGGGTGTCGACCTTTTGGTCCAGCGCGTCGATGGCAAAACTCATCGGCACCTTGGGGTGGGTGTGGCGGATCTCGGGCGGAAATTCGCTGCGCCGCTTGAGCACGTAAGCCGTGGTGCTGGCCTGCCAGCTGGTGCCCACGGCGATGGGGGCCTTGAGCACGTAGCGGCGCTTGGCCTCCTCCTTGGGGTCGAGCTCGGGCTCGGCCATCACGTCGCTCTTGCTGGCCACCCGCCAGATGCCGGTGTCGTCGGCGCGCAGCCAGTAGTCCACGCCCGACGCGCTGCGCCGATGCATGGCACTGCCCGCACCGTTGGGCAGGCTGTCACTGCCCAGATTGCTCAGCACCAGCGTCTCGACATCGGTTGCGCCGGTCTCGAACTCGGTGACCATGCGGTAAGTCCAGCGGTGACCGGCGTCGAGCGGAAAGAGCTCGGTGCCGGGCGGTTTGCTGCAGCCGGTCAGGCCGGCGCACAGCGCCAGACCGAGCGCCGCGCAGGCCGCCAGTCGCCGAAGTCCAGGCCGTGAATCGCTCATCTGCCGGCCCTCATTTCTCGGGCAACTGCGGCGAAGGCAGGTCGCGGATCTTGAGCACCTGCTCGTCGCTGCCCGGGCGCAGCCATGACACGCCCTTGCGACCCGGCTTGGGCTCGGCCGTGCCCATCTGGGTCACGCCCTGGCGCGACTTCTTCATGCCCTCGTTGAGCAGGCTGTGCAGGTCCTTGGTGTAGGGCAGCACATAGGCGCGCGGCGCCTTGGATGGCTTGCCGTTGTCGAGCGCCTGCAGCCACACGTACAAGGCGCCGGCTGACTTGGCGCTGGGCTCCTCGATCACCGTGGCCAGCAGCACGAAACGTTCGGGCAATGCATCGTTGCTCGGCCAGCCCCACATGTTGTGCACGGCGTCGTCGGCATAGAAATAAAAGCCCGTGACGGCCACGACCAGCAGGCTGCGCAACCAGATCGGCCAGCGCGAATACAGCAGGGCCAGCGCGGCCAGCACGGCCAGGACCACAAAGGCAAGGACGACGGCAAGAGTCATGAGGTCGATACAGGAGAGTCGATGCGGGAGGATCGGTGCAAGAGGCTCAATTCACCAGCGCCCGGCGTTCACATGCGCTGCACCAGGGACTTGGGCAGGGTGTTGATGTTGTCCACGCTGCCGTCGGGAAGCACGGTGAAACGAACGGCTGTGGCCTCGTCGCCCTTGCGCGCCAGGGTGACCGCGCCGTAATAGACCACCTCGGCGCGCGGGTTGACCTTGACCACCGAGACATTCACTTCCACCGGCTTGCCGTCCTTGCTTTCGTAGTAGTGGGCATTGACGGTGTATTCGCCCGGCGCGATGCCGCGCAGAGTCACCACCTCCTGGTTGAGCGGGTTCACCACCTGCTTGCCGTTGACGACGATGCTGTCGTTCGCAAGGCCGCGGTCGTCGCGGTCCAGGTGCATGAGGCCGGCCTCGCGGGCGCGGAACCAGACCAGGTTGGCGCCCGGGTCCTGCACCCAGGTGTCGATGTCATCGGGGTTCATGTCCGGCCACGACACGGTGATGATGAACTCCGCCTTGGCCGGAATGTCGCCGGCCTTCAGCGCCTTCGGATTCATGGCCAGCAGGGCGATGATGAAGCAGAAGACGAAGGCGATCAGCATGTTGAACAACATGTCGTAGAAGGGATCAACTTCCGCTTCACGGGCGTGGCGCTGGCGTCTCATGATGGCAAGGGCAGGCTCAGCGCATCACCGGTTCAAGGCTGCACCGGCGCTTGGCTCGACCCGTTGGCCAGCTGCAGCCCCTTGCGCTGCACCTCGGCCACCAGCGTGTCGGCAAAGCGGTCCAGCCGCGTCAGTTGCAGGCCCAGCAGGATGTTGCCCACCAGGCCCACCATGGTGGTGAGCAGGGCGATGCCCAGTCCCGAGGTCAGGCTCTTGAGCAGGTCCTGGGTCTGGTTGGGGTCCAGACTTTGCATATTGCCGATCTGCAGCGCCAGGACGGAAAAGCCGATCACCTTGCCCAGCAAACCCAGCTTCAACTGGATGCCGTTGACCCACCAGGCGGTGTGGTGGGGGCCGTGGCTGGCTTCGAGCAGCAGATCGAGCGGCGCATCGGCGTCGCGCGGAGCCAGTTGCAGGGCCTGCCAGTAGGCGTGGGCCCAGCTGGCGTCGGCCGGCACGTCGGCCAGGCGCAGATAGGCCTGCTGACGCTGCAGTTCACGCGAGCGCGCACCGCACCACAGGGTCGAGGTGAAGAACACCACGATGATGACCAGGGTCAGCCCGGTGGGGTCGGCGCTGAGCAGCAACTGCCACACCCCTTTCACGCCCAGCAGCCAGGACGCGAACAGCAGCAACCCGCCCAGGGTGAACCATTCAAGCAGCAGCGGCTCGATGACCGGGCCGCGGCGAGCCGCTTCAGGCTCGGCGACCCGCCGGTAGGGTGTGCTCGCCGCCACCGTGCGGGTGCCGGCGCGTGCGGCCAGGGCCGTGCCGACGCGGCGCATGCCCGCCACCCACTTCATGCCCACCTTGGGTCCGTCCGCCATCACACCGCCCCCGGGCGCTTGGTGAGTGCGCCAAAGCCGCGCTGCGGGTCATAGCCCCAGCTGGCGACGAAGAAGCACAGCGCCAGCGTGCCCAGCACCACCCAGGGCGACAGGCCCGGGTCCTGACCGTACAGAGCAAAGCGGATCCACTCCACCGCGTGGGTGAAGGGATTGAAGCGCGCCACCTGCCAGACCCACACCGCGCCCGACTCCTCCAGCTTCCACAGCGGGTACAAGGCGGTGGACATGAAATACATCGGGAAGATGACGAAGTTCATCGTGCCGGCAAAGTTCTCAAGCTGCTTGATGTGCACCGACAGCAGCAGGCCCAGCGCGCCCAGCATGAGCGCGCCGCTCACCGCCGCCAGCAGCACATGCGGCAGTTGTGGACCGAAAAGCGGCAACTGCGTGCCCAACAGCCAGGCCACGACGACGAAGGCCAGCGCCTGCGCCAGCGACAACACGGCCGTGGCGACCAGCTTGCTGAACAGGATCCACGGCCGCGGCAGCGGCGCGGTGAGCAGCAGCCGCATCAGGCCCATCTCGCGGTCGTAGACCATGGCCAGGCTGGACTGCATGCCGTTGAACAGCAGCACCATGCCGATCAGGCCCGGCGCGATGTAGACGTCGTAGGAGATGTAGGTGTCATACGGCGGCGCGATCGCCATGCCGAAGACGTTGCGAAAACCCGCGGCAAATACCGCCAGCCACAGCAGCGGGCGCACCAGGGCCGAGATGAGCCGGCTGCTCTGACGGCTGAAGCGGGCGACCTCGCGCCCAACGATGGCACGCAGGGCCTGCAAGGCGTGGCGGATGGACATCATGACGGCGTACGCGCCTTGCAGAGTTTCTCGGGCCCGTCGGCGCCCAGGGTATCGAGCGCATCGCGCGGATGCATCACGCCGTCCACCGGTGCCTGGCTGACCACACCCTGGCCGTCGCTGAGCAGCAGCGGCTGGCGCAACTGGCCATCCCAGGCGCGAAACGTCATCGGCGTGCCCTTGGAGCCATCGATCTCGCTGGTCATCAGGGCCTTGTGCCAGGCTGGCAGCGGTCCCTTGGGCTCGGCCACGCTGGCGGCCACCAGGGCCTTGCCGGCCAGCCAGGCGGCATAGTCCTGCGCCGTCATGGGCCGCCTGGCTTCGCGCGCGAAGCGCTTGCTCACCTGCGGTGCGCCGTAGCGCTCGAACGCCGCCTGCCAGCCCAGGGCGACCAGGCCTGCATCCCCCACCACCGGGCGCGGCAGGCCGGTGCGGTAGGGCAGGCTGCGGGCGAACTCGCCGTCGCTGTCGACCACCCACACCACGTCGTACTGGCCCGCCGTGGCCGCGCCGGTGAGCAGCAGCGGGTTGGCCAGGTCGCGCTCACGCGGGTCGGCCGAAAGCTTCCACGGCTTGCTCGCC
Organism: Pseudomonadota bacterium; assembly: GCA_041169165.1. Classification (GTDB taxonomy): domain Bacteria; phylum Pseudomonadota; class Gammaproteobacteria; order Burkholderiales; family Burkholderiaceae_C; genus Sphaerotilus. The sequence goes on along the minus strand of JBEEJN010000041.1, from coordinate 24,828 downwards.
ACCACCTTGAGGCCGAAGCGCTTGAGCGTGGCCTGGACCGTGGCCACCCGATCAGCGTCGCCCGGGCCGCTGCCGGCCAGCAGGAGCACCTGGGTCCACTTGCGCGCCAGCAGGGTCTGCGCCAGGGCATCGGCGCGCATGCGTTCACTCGGTAACAGGTGCTGGACACGTGCCCGGCAATCCTTCTCGCGCAGACGGTCGGCGGCATCGCCGACGTTGAACACCGGCAGCTTGACCACATCGGCCACGGCCAGCAGCCAGTCGGTCGGCAGATCCAGCACCAGGGCGGCGGCGCCAGCCTTCTCGGCCTTCAGGGCGGCGGCCTTGGCGGCGTCCAGCGTGGCGACCTCAGCGTGGTCGACCGCCAGCGTGGCGCCGGCGGACTCCAGTTCAAACTTCGCCTCCCTGAGCGCCACCTGCACGCCATCGATGGCTGGCCCGCCGGGCTGACCGAGATAGGCGTGTTCAAGCCGGCTGCGCTCCAGGCGCGGGTCGTCGGCCCGGCTGATGACGCTGGCCTTGAAACCGGCTGCCTGCGCCGTACCGGCCACGGCGCAGCACAGCGCCAGGCCCGCCCAGGCCAGCGCCGTCAAGCTGCGCCGGCCGCGCGCGTCAGGCAAGCGCTTCATGCGCCCTGCCCTCACTCGACCACCACCACGCCGTACGGCACCCGTCCCACCGGCACGCTCTTGATGGCCTTGGCGGCGGCGACGTCGACGATGCTCAGGTCGTCCGACAGGCCGTTGACCACATACAGGCGAGACTCGTCGGCATTGAGCGCCAGGTTCCAGGCCCGCTTGCCGACCAGCACCAGGCCAGCTTGTTTGCGCGTGGCGGCGTCCACGATGGCGACATGATTGGCGCGCCCCAGCGCCACGAAGGCGCGCTTGCCGTCCTTCGCGAAGGTAATGCCCACCGGCGTGATGTCGGCCGCACGCGCCCCCTTGACCTCGAACTTGATGGTGTCCATCACGCTCAGGTCAGCCACGTTGATCACGCTCACGCTGGCGCCCAGCTCGTTGGTGACCCACAGCTGCTGGCCGTCAGGGCTGAGCGCAAACCGGCGCGGGCGCTTGCCGACCTTGATGTTCTTCTTCACCTTGCCGGTGGCGGTGTCGATCACATGCACCAGGCTGGCGACCTCGGAGGTCACATAGACCGTCTTGCCGTCGGGCGAGGCCTTGACGCCTTCAGGCTCCTTGCCGACCTCGACCGAGCGCAGCTTCTTGCCGCCCGGCAGCTCGACAAAGGTCAGCGCACCTTCGTCCTCGTTGGAGGCGTACAGCGTCTTGCCATCGGGCGAGATGTCGAAGGCCTCGGGGTCGTCGCCCAGCGGGATGCGGCCGACCGACTTGCGCGTCGCCAGGTCGATCACATCCGCCGCATTGCTGTCGCCGCAGGCTACCAGCAGCTGCTTGCCGTCCGGGCTTTTTTGCACATGGCGCGGGCGCTTGCAGGTCGGCACGGTGCCGGTCACCGCCTCGGTCTTGAGGTCGAGCACGGTCAGGGCGTTGTCCTTCTCGCTCGAGACAAAAGCCACCTGAGCCTGGGCGGCCGCTGCGCCGAGCAGCAGCGTGGCGACGGCGGCAGCCGCGCAAAGTGTTGTCTTGATGGGGGTGTGCATGGTCATGTCTCCTCGGTCTTGATCGGGCCCGACGCGCAAGGACAGGTCGCGGGCATGAGGGTGTCAGGTTGGGCTGCGCGCTGCGCGGCCTAGCTGGTGGCGCGGATGAAGGCTTCCTCCAGGCTGGTGCCACCGAGCGCATCGCGTACCTCGGAGGCACTGCCGTCGGCCAGCAACTGGCCCTTGTGCAGAACGAGCACGCGATCGGCGGCCTCGGCCTCCTCGACCAGATGGGTGGCCCACAGGACGCTGGTGCGACCCGCCGCCACTTCGGCGCGGATGGCCCCCAGCAGGTCGCGGCGCGACTTCGGGTCCAGGCCCACGGTGGGTTCGTCAAGCAGCACCACCGCAGGCTGGTGCAGCAGCGCGCGCACCAGTTCGACCTTGCGGCGATTGCCGCCCGAGAGTTCGCGCACCGGGCGCGCTAAATCTTGCGTCAGCCCCAGCGCCGCCACACCGTCGCGGATGCGTTCACTGGCCAGAAGGCGCGGCAGGCCGTGCAGGTCGGCGTGAAAGCGCAGATTGCGCTCCACGCTCAGGTCCAGATCGAGCGACATCTGCTGGAACACGACGCCGATGTGGCGCAAGGCGGCGACGGCCGAGCGCGACAGGGAATGGCCAGCGACGCTGACCTCGCCAGCGTCGGGCACGAACAGGCCGGTGAGCACCTGGAACAAGGTCGACTTGCCGGCGCCGTTGGGGCCCAGCAGGGCGACAAACTGACCCGCAGGCAGCGCCATGCTGAGGCCTTTCAAGGCCTCGCGCGTGCCGTAACGCTTGGTCAATCCGGTGATGCTGAGCATGTCAGGTCCATGCGCCGCTGCACCCGGCAGGGGTGCTCCGAGCAGCGAGCCCGGTTTGTACCGTCAGCCGGCGGACGCGTCGGCCCCGTGTTTCCCCTGGGTCGCGACGCTCCCGAACTTGCGGCCTGCATCGACTGCCGCCGTGTCAGAGCACGATCTCCATGCGGTCCTGCGCCAGCTCGATGCCCTGGCGGGCCAGGGCTGCGCGTTGCGGCGCCCCGGCGTCCACACCGTCGCCGGCGCGGCACATGAGCAGCTTGCGCCGCGCTGCCATCTGGGCCAGGCGCGCCAGGCTGTCGGTGTCGGCCGGCCTGGACGGCGACACCAGCGCGGCGTCGAAGGCCGGAGCGCGGTCCTGCGTGTGGCCGACCAGCACACAGTCCGCGCCATTCATCCAGGCCTCGGCTTCGGCGCCGGCCTCGCCCAGGCTGCCGGCGCAGAACAGGCGCTGCCCTCCCGTCAGGTCCTGCATGGCCAAGGCGATGCTGTCACCCACCACCGGGCTGCCGGCGCGGGCGGCATGGGGCGGCAAGGGCTCTTCGGTGGCGATGGCAGTGAACTCGATGCCCGGCAGGCCGTCGACCCGGAAGCTGGCTTCGCGGCATTCACCGGCCACCGGGATGACATGCCAATGCACACCGCAGTAATGCTCCAACATGGGCAGCACCGGCAAGGTGTGGGTGAGTTCCTCGAACACCGCCGGCGTGGCGTAGAGGTGGATGGGTGGGCCGTCACGCAGGCTCAGCAGTCCGGTGATGTGGTCGATCTGCGCGTCGGTGAGCACCACGGCACGCTGCGGCGCGTCGGCCAGACCGCCGTGCTGCAGCAAGCGGGCGTCGCTGTTGAGTTGCTCGGCCACGGCCGGCGTGATGTTGAGCAAGGCCCAGGACTGACCGGGCAAGGACACCGCCACCACGCCGGTATTGCGCCGCACGCGGCCCGTGGGCGCACGCAGCGGCACGGCTTCATCACCGCCCTTCAAGACCACCAGCTTCATCGTTGCCCTCCTCATCCCGTCGTCATGTTCAACAGGAACGGCTCGATGCAATTCACATGCCCGCGGCATGTCACGCCGCCAGCCTGTCACGTCCAGGGGCGCGACGGCGCAAAGGATGTCCAAACCGGCGATACACACGGGTCCAGCGATATGAAACAGGTCAAAAAACGAGCCAATAGCGCCCAAGCGCCCTGCGGCACAGGTGACGACACCGCGGCCGCAGGGCGCATCGTCACCAAATGGAGCACTCGCCGAATCCTGTGCCATCGCACTGCTAGGGAGATACCCGTGGCGCGGCGGCGGCGGTGCCCGGCAGGATGTGACATGTCCTCCGGTTTACCGCTGCCGCCATGACGCCATGCCCCTCCAACGCGGCGCTCGGCCTGCGCATCGTCCTGCTGGCGCTGAGCCTTGGTGCGACCGCAGCCCCAGCGCAGCCAGCACCGCCCCCCCGAAGCACCGCACAGAGCCCGGCTCGACCCGTTGGTCGCGGGCCAGCGCCACCCGTGCTGCAGCCGATCGCGCCGGGCGTGTGGTGGATAGCCGGTGCGGCGGGCGACGCCGACGCCAGCAATCACGGCGCCATCTCCAACCTGCTGGTGGTCCGGGACGGCCGACGCACCTGGGCGCTCGGCAGCGGACCCAGCCCGATCTACGGCCGCTTGCTCGACGCGGCCGTGCGGCGGACCAGCGGACGCCCGATCACCGATGTCATTGCGCCCTGGACCCGGCCCGAACTGGTGCTGGGTGCCGCCGGCCTGCGTTCGGCGCGCCGTTGGGCTCACGCGGAAGTCGCTGCCGGCATGCGCGAACGCTGCCCCGGCTGCATCGAACGCCTGGCACGCCGTCTCGGTGACGCTGCCGGCGATCTGGGCACTGACGGCGCACCGTTGCCGGACCACCTGCTGACCGGACCGAGCGGTCGGCTCGGCCCCTGGCATTGGTGGCGTTTGCAGCGCAGCACCGGCAGCAGTCACAACTCCGGCGCCGACGAGCCGCAGCACCGCGTGGCCCAGACCGTGACCCTGTGGCACCTCGACCGCGCCGGCCTGTGGCTGGCGCCCGGACTGCTGTGGAACGATGGTGCGCCCGACTTGCGCGACAGCACCCTGACCGACCTGCTGGCGGCGACCGCCACCTTGCGCGCGCTGGCCGACTCACAGGCCCAGGGCACCGCGGCGCAAGCCGGACGCAACGCCATCTGGCTGGGCGAACAGGGGCCGCCAGCCAGCGTGGAACTGATCGACCGCCATCTGGACTACTGGCGCAAGCTAGAGGCAGCGGCACGCTTGGCGTGGGACCAGGGCGTGAGCGAAACCTCTCCCGCGCCGCCGCTGGACGGTGTGGCCGCCGCCTGGCTCGCCAGCCCACGCCACGCGCTGAACTGGCAACGCGCCTGGCGCGAGGTCGAAGCGCGGGCGCTCGCCGAGCCCGGGCCAGACCGCGCCCGCTAGGCCTCATCGGCCCGGCCACGTGCCGGCATCAGCGGCTGACGTTCCAGCGCAGCTTGCGATAGATGGTGTTGCGACTGATGCCCAGGGCCTTGGCCGCCTCGGAAATGTTGCCACCCGCCGCATCCACCGCCTGGCGGATGGTGTAGAGCTCGATGTCCTCCAGCGAGCGCGGGCCGGCCGCATTGGCACCGCGCGGCTGCGCCGGCTCCACCGATGGGGCAGGCCAATGTTCGGGCAATCCGTAGCCTGACGAGCCTGGCCCGGAGGTCGGCAATCCCGCGCCGTCCGCAGCCCCACCCGCGTGAGGCTGCGGCTGGCGCCAGACGGGCGCCGCCGGATCGTAGCCCGCGCCCGGCGCGCCGCCCAGGCGCCCTACAGCGGCACCGACGCCGTCGGGCGCGTGGGGCAGCATGCCCGCCGATTCAGCATCGGACGACGCAGGGTGCCGGGCACCGGCCGGCAGGCCGGCGTCCAGGGCTGGCGCGGACGGCGCAAAAACCGGCGGGCGCTGCCGGGCGTCACCCGGTGGCCAGCCCGAGGCCTGGACAGAACCAAACATGCCAGCGCGCCCACTGTCCGCCATAGTGGCGCCATGGCCCTGGCCCATCGGCGGCTCGGCAAGTCCGGCCGTGGTGGCGCCAGCATCGAATCCGGCACTCGGCCAGGCCGGTGCACCCGCAGGTCGCGCGTCGGCCGACGGCGCACGCGGCGCCTGACGCTCGGCCGCCGCCCGGCGGGCGTCTTCGATGAAGTCGTCCGACAGGTGGTCGATGGTGATGATCTGGTCGCCCGCGGCCATCACGCTGGCGGTGCGCAGGACGTTGAAAAGCTGACGCACATTGCCGGGCCATTGGTAATGGCGGAACAGTTCCAGCACCTCGGCGCTGAGTTGCAGCCGGCGGTCCGGGCATTCACGCTCCAGGATGCGCGCCACCAGCACCATCAGGTCGCTGCGTTCGCGCAGCGGCGGCAAGCGCACGGCCAGACCGTTCAAGCGGTAATAGAGGTCCTCGCGGAAGGTCTTGGCGCCGATCATCTCGCGCAGATTGCGGTGGGTGGCGCAAATGATGGACACGTCCACCGTCACCGACTTGGCCGAGCCCAGCGGTGTGACCTGGCGCTCCTGCAGCACCCGCAGCAGGTGCGCCTGCAGGGCGATCGGCATGTCGCCGATCTCGTCCAGGAACAGCGTGCCGCCGTTGGCCTGCACGATCTTGCCCACCGAGCCCTTGCGCCGCGCGCCGGTGAAGGCGCCTTCCTCGTAGCCGAAAAGTTCAGCCTCGATCAAGGTGTCGGGTATCGACGCGCAATTCACCGCCACGAAGGGCTGGCGGGCGCGTTCGGAGTCCTGATGGATGGCGCGCGCCAGCAACTCCTTGCCGGTGCCGGTCTCGCCCAGCACGAGGATGGGGATGTCGCGGTTGAGGACACGGCGGATCTTCTCGATCAGCTGGCCGACCTGGGCGTCGCCGGTGGCCAGGCTGCGCAGGCCGTTGCGGTCTGCGCCCACCACGCCGGCCTGGGCAGTCGACACAGCCGAGGCGACCTGCTCGGCCGGCGCAGCCAAGGTCTCGTCCGCCCCGCGGGCGCCGGCTGGCGCCGCCTCCGAGGCCGTGCGGTCATGGCGATCGCGGCGCTCCTGCTGCTCCTGCACGCTGGTCGATGGCGACACCATGCCGCCAGCCGCGCCTTGCGCCGCGACCACGCCCGCGTGCGGGTCGACGCCGCCATGCCACACAGGCCAGTTGAAGCGTGCGAAGACATGGAACTGGCGCCCGCCCTGCAGTTCGACCTGCAGCGGCAAGGCGAGTGGCGATCGAAACCGGTCGACCAGCGCGGCCACCGAGGTGCCGAACAGCGAGGCCAGGCTGTGCATGCGCAGCGCCGCGCCGGACAGGCCCAGCTGCTCCAGCGCGCCGCGGTTGGCGCCCACCAGGCGGCCGTCCTCGCTCACCGCCAGGATGCCTTCCATGAGCGTGCCGATGAACTCCACCCGGCTGTGGAAGTGCAGCCGCATGACGTTGCGGTAGTCGTCGGTCAGCCAGTGGTTCTCGATCATGCGGGCCGACATCTTCACCAGCCCCATGGTGTGCTGGTGGTAGCTGCGGTGATCGCCCGAGACGTCGAGCACGCCCAGGATGTTGCCGCGCGGGTCAAGGATGGGTGCGGCCGAGCAGGTCAGGAAGTGGTTGGCATGCATGAAGTGCTCGTCGGCATGCACGAGGGTGGGCGTTTCCTCGATCAGCGCCGTGCCGACGGCATTGGTGCCTTTGGCGGATTCGCTCCAGTTCGCACCCGGCGACAGCGCCACCTTGGACGCACGGCCGAGAAACTCGTCGTCACCAATGGCGTGCAGCACCGTGCCCATGGCGTCGGTCAGCACCACCATGCTCTGGCTGTTGACGATCTGCTCGAACAGCATCTCCATCACTGGCGCGGCGTGGCTGTGCAGGCGCTGATTGCGCTCACGCACCACGTTGAGGTCGGAGCGGCCCAGAGGCGAGAAGTCGGGCCGTTCGATGCGCGACAGGCCGAGCACGGCGCAGCGCTGATGCGACTGCTCGATCTTGTCGACATGCGCCTCGCCCAGCGGCAAGGCCGACGCAATCGGACGGCGCGGTTCGGACTGCGCAGCCCGTGGCCGCTGCCCGGCGCTGGCCGGCGTGAAGGATGAGGTCATGTCGCTGGTCTCCAGGATCTGGCGCAGGTGCCACGGCCAGGCCGCGCGCAACGGCTGGCATCATCGATGACGCCCGTTTCTGTCGCAATTCTGAGCAACCCGTATGAATGCATCACATTGACGCTCCATATGGCGACATATGACACACCAATTGCTCCAGCCACAATGCGCCATCACGACACAACGATGCAAGGCGTCACAACCGGGACACCCAAACTCAGCAAGGACCCTCGGTTCACCACCCCCGCGGGGCCAAGCCTGGTGCACGGACGGCTTGGCACATCGCTTGCACTAGATCAGCCCAGTTTGTTCAACCTGGATGGAGTGGATCGAGATGGCACGAGGAGACTTCTGGCGCGCCAGCGCGCTTGTACTGGCCTGCGCAGCAGTGGCCAACCTGGCAGCGGCGCACGGCGACGTGACGCCGCAGGCGGTGGATACCAGCACCCTGCCGCAACTGGGCGCCGACTGGCGTGGCGAAAACCCATTCCGCGGCAATGATGAGGCGGTGCGCATCGGCAAGTCGGCGTACAACCAGAATTGCGCGCGTTGCCATGGGCTGGAGGCCATTTCTGGCGGCATCGCGCCCGATCTGCGCCGGCTGGACAATGAATGCGCCACGCTCAAGGTCGACACGCGCAAGAAGGCCTGCGTGAAGGAAATCGACGAATACATGGCCAACACCGTGCGCCATGGCCGCACGCGCAATGGCGCCGTGTACATGCCCCCCTTCGAGGGCATCCTGTCGCAGGAAGCGATCTGGTCGATCAAGGCCTACCTCGAAACCCGCCGCGAAAAACCGCTGTGAGCCATCACATCCATCTGCCGCCGAACATGGAAATCCAATCAGATCAACGGCGTCAGTTGCTGGGGGCCACCCTGGGTGGCCTGCTCGGCTTGACCCTGCCGGCCAGTGCCGCGCTGGCCCAGGGTAACGGCACAGCACTCGAACGCATCCGTCAACGCGGCCGGCTGGTGGTGGGTGTCTACCAGGACCTGCCGCCGTTCCACGATGGCGGCAAGGGCATTGAGGTCGAACTGGCCAATGCGCTGGCCCAGGCGCTGGGGCTGCAACTCACCTTGCTGCCCTTCATCGCCGGCGAGGACATGAACGACGATCTGCGCAACGTCGTCTGGAAGGGGCATTACCTCGGCTGGGGTCCGGCCGACGTCATGCTGCACGTGCCGGTGGATCGTGTGCTCATGCAGGCCAATCCGCGCGTGAGCATCTTCAGCCCCTACTGGCGCGAACGCGTGATGATCGCCCGCGATCTGTCCAAGGTACCCACACTCGACTCGCTGGAGCCACTGAAAGGCAAGCCTGTGGCAGCGGCTGGCCAGTCGCTGGCAGGTTGGCTCATGCTGGGCGCAGACGAGGGTGCATATCGCAATACGCTGCGCACGATGCTGAGCACTGGCGTTGCGGCTGCCGACCTGCTGAAAAAAGGAGAAGTGGTCGCCGCCTGCGGTCTGGACTCCGAGTTGCAGAGTGCGCTGGGCAAGGACGAGCGTTTCGCGATCACCCCGCTGCCCATGCCGCGCGCGCCGCGCGAGGGCTGGGCGGTCGGCATGGCCGTCAAGAACGACGCCGGCGACCTCGCCCAGGCTTTGCGAGACGCGATGGAAGGGCTGGCTGCCAGCGGTCGTCTCAAGACCCTGTTCGCCAGCGGCGGACTGAATTGGCAGCGTTTCTGAACGCCTCGCCTGTGCAGCACACCAGTCACTGAGCGCATTGCGTGCTAGGACTAGCCCGGCCCGTGTTGTCACGCTGCCGGGCTTGCCACTTACCAATCCCACTGCACACGTCTATAATCCCGCGTTTGCTGGCAACCGCCCCGACAGGTCGGATCAAGGCGCAAGGCGGGAGCAGATCGATCGATGATGAATGAATCGTCGACCCTGACCCGCAATCCACCCCGCTGATCGCTCACGAGTCCGGACCTCGCGCCGGCCTGAACGGGCAATACAACTGAAGGACAGATCCTTTCATGACGACTATCCGTGTCAAGGAAAACGAGCCGTTTGACGTCGCGCTGCGCCGCTTCAAGCGCACCATCGAAAAGCTCGGCCTGCTGACCGACCTGCGCGCTCGCGAGTTCTACGAAAAGCCCACGGCCGAACGCAAGCGCAAGAAGGCCGCCGCCGTGAAGCGCCACTACAAGCGTGTGCGCTCCATGCAACTGCCCAAGAAGCTGTACTGACGCAACGCAGCCAGCGGGGCCAGTGGACCCGCAGCCGCGACCGCCGCATGCGCCCTTCAGGTGCGTCGGCTTCGCCGGTTTTGCCGGACACCTGGCTGCCCGGCGGCTCAAAGGCCCGCGCGGGACGCCGCAGCGGGCCTTTGCCTTTTCGGTTCAGCTCAAAACGCAGGACACCCTCACACCATGAGCCTCAAAGACCGCATCACCGATGACATGAAGGCCGCCATGCGCGCCAAGGACAGCGAGCGCCTGGGCGCCATCCGCATGCTGCTGGCCGCCCTGAAGCAAAAGGAGGTCGACGAGCGCGTGACGCTCGATGACGCCATGGTCGTGGCCATCGTCGACAAGCTCATCAAGCAGCGCAAGGATTCGCTCGACCAGTTCCGCAAGGCAGGTCGCGATGACCTGGCCGACAAGGAGGCCGCCGAGCTCGCCGTGCTGGAGGCCTATCTGCCGCAACGCTTGTCGGCCGAGGAGATCGATGCCGCAGTGCGCGCCATAGTGGCCGAACTCGGCGCCAAGGGCCCGGGCGACATGGGCAAGGTGATGGGTGCGGTCAAGCAGGCCCTGGCCGGCAAGGCCGACATGGGCCTGGTCTCGGGCGCAGTCAAGCGCGCCCTGGCGGGCTGACACTCCAGCGTCTGCCCGCCTATTTCTTCCACTCCCAGCACAGCCACACCAACATGTCCGCCCTGCCCGCTCAAGTTCTCACCCCTGATTTCGCCGTCGCCCCCCAGCTGCCGCCCGAGGCCATGGCCGACGCGGCCGCCGCGGGCTTCCGCACGGTGATCAACAACCGGCCTGATTTCGAAGGTGGCCCTGAACAGCCCACCTCGGCCGCCGTGCACGCGGCCGCCCAGGCCGCCGGCCTGACCTATGCCCACCTGCCGGTGTCGGGCGGTTACCAGAGCCCCGAGGAGATCGCCCGCTTCCGCGAACTGCTCGACACCCTGCCCAAACCCATCCTGGCCTTCTGCCGCAGCGGCGCACGCAGCACGCGGCTGTTCGTCGCCGCGCGCGAGCTGTAATCCTTCCGGGCACGCAGCCTCGTCCACAGGCTCCCGGCACGGACGATCTTGGTCGGCCCGCCCGGCTCGCGCCGGGCTGCCTGCCACGCCCTCGGGCATACCCTAGTCAGCACTTGCCACACTGCCCGCGCGGGCGGTGTTTGCCTACATTCGCTGCGCGCCGGGCCTGCCACGCCATCCGCGTGCGCCTGCCTGTTCGTTCCTGCACCTCTTCATCTGTCCGGAGTGCCTGTGTCAGCTCTTTTGCAACTCTCGCGCCTCATCGACCGGCTGAGCGAATTCGTCGGCCGCTGGGTCTCCTGGCTCGTGCTGGCCGCCGTGCTGGTATCGGCCGTCAATGCCGTGGTCCGCAAGGCCTTCAACACCAGTTCGAACGCCTTTCTAGAGATCCAGTGGTACTTCTTCGCCACCATGTTCCTGCTTGCCGCGGGCTACACCCTGCTGCGCCAGGAGCACGTCAAGATCGACGTCGTGCTGGGGCATTTCTCCAAGCGCACCCAGATCAAGGTCGAGATCTTCGGCATCGTCGCCTTCCTGCTGCCCCTGGTGGTCGTGGTCGTCGAGCTGGTCTGGCCGCTGGTGACCAAGGCCTATGTGAGCGGCGAGATGTCGTCCAACGCCGGTGGCCTGATCCGCTGGCCCATCTTCGCCATGGTGCCGCTGGGCTTCGGCCTGCTGGGGCTGCAGGGCATCTCGGAGCTGATCAAGCGCATCGCCTTCCTGCAGGGCCTGATCGACGACCCGACCCGCAAGAAGCAGGAAAAGACCGCCGAGGAAGAACTCGCCGAGGCCATCCGCGCACAGGCTGAAGGAGCCCTCAAGTGATCGAATTCCTGAGCAACAACATGGCGCCGGTGATGTTCGCCGGCCTGATCGTCTTTCTGCTGATGGGCTACTCGGTAGCCTTCTCGCTGGGCGCCTGCGGTCTGCTGTTCGGCTTCATCGGCATCGAGCTGGGCCTGCTGCCCGCCTCGCTGATGCAGGCGCTGCCGCTGCGCATCTTCGGCATCATGCAGAACGACACCCTGCTGGCCATCCCCTTCTTCACCTTCATGGGCCTGATTCTGGAGAGATCGGGCATGGCGGAAGACCTGCTGGACACCATCGGCCAGCTCTTCGGCCCCATCCGCGGCGGCCTGGCCTATGCGGTGATCTTCGTCGGCGCCATGCTGGCGGCCACCACCGGCGTGGTGGCGGCTTCGGTCATCTCCATGGGCCTGATCTCGCTGCCCATCATGCTGCGCTACGGCTATGACCGCCGCGTTGCCGGTGGGGTGATCGCCGCCTCGGGCACGCTGGCGCAGATCATCCCGCCCTCGCTGGTGCTCATCATCATGGCCGACCAGCTCGGCCGCAGCGTGGGCGACCTGTACAAGGGCGCCTTCGTCCCAGGCTTCGTGCTGACCGGCCTGTACGTCGGCTTCATCGTGCTGGTGAGCATCTGGCGCCCGACCTGGGTGCCGGCCTTACCCAAGGAGGCACGCACCATCCGCGAGGACAACGGCAGTTCCGGCCTGCCCTCGCTGGGCCTGCTGGTGCTGCTGTCAACCGGTCTGGCCGTGGCATTTGCCAAGACCCGTCCGGACACCACGCCGACCGACGAGCTCATCGTCGTGTCCATGTGTGTGGGCGTGGGCGTGGCCTTCGTGCTGGCGGTGATCAACAAGGTCAGCGGCCTGAAGCTGCTGTCGAAGATGGCCGAACGCGTCACCTTCGTGCTCATCCCGCCGCTGGGCCTGATCTTCCTGGTGCTGGGCACCATCTTCCTGGGCATCGCCACCCCCACCGAAGGCGGCGCCATGGGTGCGGTCGGAGCGCTGGCCATGGCGCTGGCACGCAAGCGCCTGAGCATGAAGCTCATGCGCCAGGCCATGGACTCGACCATGAAGCTGGCCACCTTCGTGGTCTTCATCCTGCTGGGCTCGACCGTGTTCTCGCTCAGCTTCCAGGGCGTGGACGGCCCCAAGTGGGTCGAGCACCTGCTCACCAGCCTGCCCGGCGGCCAGCTCGGCTTCCTGATCGTGGTGAACATCCTGATCTTCGTGCTGGCCTTCTTCCTCGACTTCTTCGAGCTGAGCTTCATCGTCATCCCGCTCATCGGCCCGGTAGCCGAGAAACTGGGCATCGACCTGGTGTGGTTCGGCGTGCTGCTGGCGGTCAACATGCAGACCAGCTTCATGCACCCGCCCTTCGGCTTCGCCCTGTTCTACCTGCGCAGCGTGGCGCCGACCGAGGACTACAAGGACCGCATCACCGGCAAGACCGTCGCCAAGGTCACCACCGGCCAGATCTACTACGGCGCCATCCCCTTCGTGATCATCCAGATCATCATGGTCGGCCTGATCATCGCCTTCCCAAACCTGGTCTCGGGTGGCCTGGGCAAGAAGGAGGAGATCAACATCGACAACATCAAGATCGAGATCCAGGCGCCTGACAGCAAGTCCGAGAACGATCAGGACAAGCTCTTCGCACCGGCTGGCGACGACAAGGCCGGCAAGAAGGAAGACGACCCGATGGCCGTCTTCAAGGACCTGCCCAAGGACGGCGACGGCGCCAAGAAGTAGCCACTTCAGGGGCGGCAGCGCGCTGCGCGTGAGCCGCCCCGGCCAGCCCCGCAGCCCGCCGCGGCAGGCGACACGCTCCTCCGGCGCAGAAAATAAAAAAGGCCCCTCGCGGGGCCTTTTTCTTGGCGCCAGTACCGCTCACGCGGTGAACCGGGCACTCAGAGCAAGCGAGACGCTGGGCGTCTTCGTTATCTCGTCTGTCCTGACGGCTCGAATTACTTCGAAGCGGCAGCGGCGGGCTTCTCGGCCTTCTTGTGTTCCTTGTGGGCCTTGGCCTTCTTGGCCGGCTTGGAAGCAGCGTCGGCGGCCGGGGCGGCGTCAGCGGCGTAGGCGCCGAAAGCGAACATGGAGGCGATCAGGGCGGCGATGAACTTGGTCATGTTGAATCTCTTCGGTCTGGCGGGTTGTTGGGAGCAAGACGCTCACAGACCACAACGCAGCCCCAACGCACCCGGATGACACCGACGCAGTGAATATTTGTAAAGCGCCGCCGCGTCACCAGCCTGCTGCCAGACCGTCGCGCCGTGCGTCGCTTGCCGCCACATAACCTTCCACCGCCGGGTCGCCCAGGCGCCAGATGAACTGGCCGGCGCCGAAGTCCTGGTAGCTGTCGTTGATCACCTCCAGGCGGTGGCCGCGCTCGACCAGGCCCTGCACCGTGGCGGCCGGCATGGCGGCCTCGACATTGAGTTCCAGCCCGGCGTTGTAGCGCCAGCGCGGCGCGTCGCAGGCGGCCTGCGGGTTCTGGTGGTAGTCCAGCATGCGCACCAGGGTCTGCACATGGCCCTGGGGCTGCATGTTGGCGCCCATCACGCCGTAGCTCATCACCGGCTGGCCGTCCTTGGTGAGGAAGGCCGGGATGATGGTGTGGAAGGGTCGCTTGCCCGGCGCCACCACGTTGGCGCTGCCCGGGCTGAGGTTGAAGGCGTGGCCGCGGTTCTGCAAACTCACGCCGAACTCGGGCACCACCACGCCCGAGCCGAAGCCCATGTAGTTGCTCTGGATGAAGCTCACCATCATGCCGCTCTCGTCCGCGGCGGTCAGGTAGATGGTGCCGCCCTTGACCGGGTTGCCGGCACCGAAGTCCTGCGCCTTCTTCGGGTCGATCAGCGCCGCACGACTCTTCAGATAGGCCGGGTCGAGCATCTGCTCGGTCGTCACCTCCATGTCGCCGCGCTCGGCCACGTAGCGGTAGACGTCGGCGAAGGCCAGCTTCATGGCCTCGATCTGCAGGTGCTGGCTCTCGGCGCTGTCGACCGGCAGGCCGGCGATGTCGAAGTGCTCGAGGATGCCCAGGGTGATGAGGGCGGCGATGCCCTGGCCGTTGGGCGGGATCTCGTGCAGGGTGTGGCCGCGGTAGGACTGGCCCAGTGGCTCGACCCATTCGGGCTGGTAGGCAGCGAAATCGGCCAACGTGGCCGCACCGCCCTGGGCAGCCGCGGCGCGGGCGATGGCGTCGGCGATCTCGCCGCCGTAGAAGGCTGCGCCCTGGCTTGCGCCGATGGCTCGCAGCGCCCGGGCCGTGCCGGGCATCTTGTGCAGCTCGCCCACATGGGGCGCGCGGCCGCGCGGCAGGAAGACCTCGGCAAAACCCGGCTGGCCGGCAATCTCGGCCACGCCGGCCGCAGCCACCCATTTCTGCTGCACCACCACCGGCACGGCGTAGCCACGCTCGGCCACCTCGGCGGCCGGCGCCATCAGCTCGGCAAAGGGCAACTTGCCGAACTTCTCGCTCAGCGCCACCCAGCTCGCCACCGCGCCGGGCACGGTCACGGCGTCCCAACCGCGCACCGGCGGGCTGTTGCGGGCGTCGCCGTACTTGCGCCTGAAGTACTCCGGCGTCCAGGCCGCCGGCGCGCGGCCCGAGGCATTCAGGCCGTGCAGCTGCTTGCCGTCCCACAGGATGGCGAAGGCATCCGATCCCAGGCCGTTGCTGCAGGGCTCGACGATGGTCATCACCGCCGCCGCTGCCACTGCCGCGTCCACCGCATTGCCGCCCTGGCCGAGGATGCGCAGGCCGGCCTGCGCCGCCAGCGGATGTGAGGTCGAGACGATGTTGCGCGCGAACACCGGCAGGCGCTGGCTCGAATAAGGGGTCTGGTAGTCGAAGTGCATGCTCATGGTGGCTGGGGTGGAGGTTCTTCTGGGCGGGAACTGCGGCAGGACCGCCGGGTGGCAAAGTCAGGTGCGGCCGGCAGGCTGAATCGTGGCGTGGCGTGGCATGGCGCGGCAAGGATCAATGACCCGCATCGTCCAGCGCGCTGCCACCACGCCCCTTGAGGCGGTGCATGACGCGGTGGTGCAGCCGCTGTCCGCCCCACCACACGGCCAGGGCGATGACCGGGATGGACAGGGCGATCATCAGGTCGGGCGACACCGGCAGGCCGGCGCTCTTGGCGCCCTTGGCCAGATAGCCCACCAGGCCCGAGCCGTAATAGGTGATGGCTGCCACCGACAGGCCTTCGACCGCGCTTTGCAGCAGCAGCTGGGCCTCCTGGCGGCGGTTCATGGCGTCGAGCAGGTCGCGGCTGGACTGCTGCTGCTCGATCTCCACCCGGGTTCGCAGCAGGTTGCTGGCGCGCGAGATGCGCTGCGAAAGCGCCTGCTGGCGCCGCTCGGCCCAGGCGCAGGTCTGCATGGCCGGGGCCAGGCGGCGGTCCATGAACTCGCCCAGGGTCTGCAGGCCATGGATGCGCTGCTCGCGCAGCTCGGCGATGCGTCGCTGCACCAGCTCGAAGTAGGCCGCGCTGGCCGAGAAGCGTGCGTGGGTGCGGGCGTAGAGGCTTTCCACGCCGGCGGCCAGGTCGGTGAGCCGGCGCAGCAGCTCGGGCTCGCGCTGCGGGTCGGTGCTGCGGATGGCGGCGGCGATCTCGGCCAGATCACGTTCGGCATGGGCCAGGGCGCTGCCCACCTCGCGCGCCGCCGGCAGGCCCAGCAGCGACATCATGCGGTAGGTCTCGATCTCCAGCGCGCGCTGCACCGCACGGCCCAGGCGGCGCCGGTTGATGTCTCCCACCTCGATGATCCAGCGCCCGCAGCCGTCCTCGTGCAGGCGGAAGTCGGTGTACATCGTCACGTCGCCATCCATCACGCTGGAGCACACCAGGGTGGATTCATCCAGACAACGCCGCACCAGCGCCGCGGTGGCCTCGGGCGGGCTGGTGGCGCGCGAGACTACCAGCACATGCAGGCCGATCAGCCACTGGCCCGGCATGGCGGTGAGCCACTCGGCCGGCAGCTCGGGCAGGTGGGCGGCGTCGCAGGCGGCGGGCTGCTGCGCCAGCGCGCGCCAGAAGGTCAGGGTCTGGAACTCGGTGTGTTGCTCCCAGCGCAGCCTGAGCTCGCCAGCGCACGCATGAAGCTCCGTGCTCAGGTGCTTGGCGTCGACTGGCGCCGGTGGCTGGCCGTGCAGCGCCAGCAGCGCGTCCAGGTGGGCCCGCGCGAGCTCGGCATCACTCTCCACCAGCCCGACGTGGGTGATGGACAACGGTGCGGCCATGCTCTCGTAAGGCCGGGCGTGGACCTCGTTGTGCAGCGACACCCTGAGCGGATGGGCATAACGCAAGGCCTGCACCACCGGGCGGATCGGCGCCCCGGGGGAACGAGCGCCTGCACGGCCAAACTGACCCGCCGTGCTCATGGGTTCCAGGCCCGGTTCGGGGCCGGCGTCCGGGGCATTCTGGGGGGCGGGGGATTGAGGGTCGACCATGGCGATGCAGCTGTGAAAACCTGACGGGTGGGCAAATCAGCGACCCCGCCGCTAGCTGGCCGAAGCCGCCTGGGCATTCAGCGGCAGGCCAGCGCCGCGGGCCAGCGGGCGGGCTCAGCCCAGCGGCTGGTCGGCGACATAACGCCGCACCAGGGGCGGCTCGGTACCCAGGTGGAACGACATGCGCAAGGCACGCAGCTGCACGTCGGCAGCGGTGAAGCGTTCCAGCCGGCGCAGGTGCTCGACCCAGCTCTCATCGACGAAATATTCGATGTAGCGGCCAGGCACCGCCGTGTCGCGGAACAGGCCCCAGGACAGCGAGCCCTGGCGCAGCCGCGCCTGGCGGGTCTGCTCCATGACAGTGGCGAATTCGCTGGCGCGTGTGGTGTCGATCAGGTATTCCAGCGTCACCATCACCGGGCCGTCGTCGGGTGCCACATCGATGGCCGGCACGGGCTGGTTGAGGTGGGGCACCGGCGTCAGGTCGTCCTCGACGGCGCCTTGCACGGTCTTGTTCCAGGTCAGCGCGAGCAGCAGCACGCCGGTGCCGGCGGCCAGTATCAGGCTGGTGGGAAGATCGCTCAGGCTGGCCACTTGGCCCCAGACCGCCGCGCCCACGGCGTTGCCGCCCATCAAGGCCATCTGATACACCGCCATGCCGCGCGCGCGCACCCAGTTGGGCACGGCCAGCTGAGCCGACATGGTGAGCGTGTTGGCAGTGGCGATCCAGGCCATGCCGGCCAGCACCAGGGCGGGCAAGGCCCAGGCCACACTGGGCGCCAACCCGGCCAGCACCGTCATGACCGCCTGGATGACGGTGCCGCCACGCACGAGCTGGTCGCGTGTCCAGCGTTCCCGCAGGTGCGACACGCCCAGCGCCGCCACCACTGCCCCGGTGCCCAGCGAGGCCAGCATCAGCGTGTAGCCGCCCGCACCGCTGCCCAGCCGGCGCGCCAGCAGCGGCAACAACGCCTGCAGGGCGATGGCCTGGAAGAAGAAGAGAAAGACGCGCAGCAGGATGGCACGCAGCCGTGGCGACTGGCGCACATGTTGAAAGCCGACCCGCATCGCACCCACGAACCGCTCGCCCGGCAGCGTGCTGGTCTGGGGTTGTCCGGCCCAGCGCAGGATGAGGATGAAGGCGCCGATGGACAACAAGGCGTTGAGCACGAACACCGCCGAGTTGCCCAGGCTGGACAGCAGCGCGCCGGCCGCCATGGGCCCGACGATGCGCGACACGTTCATGGCGATGGCGTTCAGCCCCAGCGCGGCCGAGAGCTGCTCGCGCGGCACCAGGCCGGGCACGATGGCGGCAAACACCGGCCAGCGCATGGCCAGGCCCACGCCGTTGGCAAAGGTCAGCGCCAGCAGGCTGTAGGGCCCCAGGCCGTCCAGCGCGGCCAGCACCGCCAGCACCACCGCCACACCCGCCACCCACACCTGGGTGGCGGCGAAGTAGCGCCGCCGATCGACGATGTCGGCCAGCGCGCCGCTGGGCAGGCCCAGCAGAAAGGTCGGCAGGGTCGACGCCGCCGACACCAGGGCCACCAGCACCGCGCTGCTGGTGAGCTGGGTCATCAGCCAGGCCGCGGCGACGTCGTTCATCCACATCGTCAGGTTGGCGGCGGCCCAGGCCAGCCACAACATGCGAAATACCGGCGAACCGAGCGGCTTGAGCGCGTCGGGCAGCTCGCGCCGCGCCGCCGCGGCATCAGTCGCCAGGGATGGGTCTGTCGGTTCGCCGGGCTCGGCCATCGAGGTGTACGGTGTGGTGTGAGGGGGTGTGGGGCAGTGCGGCGTGACGGCGGCCGCCTCGGGCGGTGGCGCGCCGGCGCCAGCTCCGGGTCACTCTAGCATCGGGCCATGGCAGGCAGCTGGGTGCTCGCCGCAGGGTCCGGGCCGGACAAGCCGGCTGCGCTGGCATCATGCGCGCCATCATGACCCCGCCCGCCCGCTGGATCGACAGCCATTGCCACCTCGACGCCGCCGAGTTCGACACCGACCGCGCCGCGGTGGTGATGCGTGCGCGCGCTGCCGGCGTCGGCCGGATCGTGCTGCCGGCCGTCACACTGGCCAGCGGCACGGCGGTTGCCGCACTGGCCCACCAGCATGGCCTGAGCTACGGCCTGGGCATCCATCCGCTCTACGTGCAGCAGCAGCCACACGACGCCATCGCCCGCCTGGACGCCCAGTTGCACGCCCACCGCGACGACCCGCGCCTGGTCGCGGTGGGCGAGATCGGCATCGACGGCTTCGTGCCCGGCCTGGACCTCGGCCTGCAGCAGCGCTGCTACGCCGACCAGCTCGCCCTGGCGCGCAGCCACGGCCTGCCGGTCATCCTGCATGTGCGCCGCAGCGCCGACCTGTTGCTCAAGCATCTGCGCCGCAACCGCGTGGCCGGCGGCATTGCCCATGCCTTCAATGGCAGCGATCAGCAGGCTGAAGCCTTCGTCGACCTGGGCTTCAAGCTGGGCTTCGGCGGCGCGCTGTGTTTCGAGCGTGCGCTGCAGATCCGCCGCCTGGCCACCCACCTGCCGTCCGAAGCCCTGGTGCTGGAGACCGACGCGCCTGACATCCCGCCGCCCTGGCTCTACCGCAGCGCCGAGCGCCGCGGCGCCGGTGAATCGCACGGCCGCAACGAACCAGCCGAACTGCCGGCCATCGCCGCCACACTGGCCGCACTGCGCGGCCTCGCGCCCGGCGATCTGGCTGCCCTCACCACCCGCAATGCCTTGGCCGCGCTGCCTCGACTGGCGGCGCTGGCGTTCGATGGCGACGCTGCAGGCGGCCGCACCACTTCTCGTCTGACGACCTCAGAAAGCCCGTCCTGATGCCCACGACCCGCCGCCGCCCGCCTGCCCCTGAAAAAGCCCAAGCCGCCCCGGTCGCTTCCGGTCAGGTGCCGCCCGGCGGCACGGCACATGCTGCCGGCGACGCCGAGGTACGCTGGGTCGAGGACGTCGACTTCTGGATCGCCCAGACCGCCCACGCCGGCAGCAAGCCGCACGGCACGGCGCGCAAGCCGCCCAAGGAGCGCGGCGGCAGCGCTCCAGGCGGCGGCACCTCGAAGGCCGCGGCAGACGACGCGTCTGACGACCGCTCGGACCACGACCTGCCTGGCGCCACCCTGAGCGAATTCGACGGCGTGCGTTACCTGCACCTCGGCGACACGCCCTGGGTGCAAGGCGCCATGCGCCTGCGCAAGCCCGACCGCATCGAGCTGGACTATGTGCAGCGCATGTGTGCCTGGCTGTTGTGGCGCGAGGCCGCGCCCAGCCTGCGCGCCGCCCAGCTGGGCCTGGGTGCCGCCGCGCTCACCCGGTACTGCCATGGCGCGCTGGGCCTGCACACCACCGCGGTGGAGATCAACGCACAGGTGGTGGCGGCCTGCCGCCACTGGTTCAAGCTGCCGCTGGACGGTGATCGGCTGCAGGTGATCGTGGCCGACGCCGGCGCCTGGATCGCCGCGCCCGAGCGTGCGGGCACCCTGGACGTGCTCAACGTCGACCTGTACGACCACCAGGCCGCCGCGCCGGTGCTCGATGACGCCGCCTTCTACGCCGCCTGCCACGCCGCGCTGGCGTCCGGCGGACTGATGACGGTCAACCTGTTCGGTCGCAAGGCGAGCTTTACGCGCAGCGCCGAACGTATCGCTGCCGCCTTCGGCGCGCCCCACTGCGCGCTCATGCAACCCACGGCCGAGGGCAACACCATCGTCATCGCTCGCCGCGCGGATGCCGGCAGCCCGGGCCTGCCCGGCGTGGACGAGCGCGACGCCGAGGGCCGTGCCCGCCTGGCCGAGCGCGCTGCCGCCATCACGCAGGCGCACAGCCTGCCCGCGCCGCGATGGCTCAAGCTGTTGCGTCCGCTCATCGGCCCGGGCGGCCGCCCGACGCCGCTCAAGATCGAAACCTCGGCGTCAAATGCTGCACGGCGCGCACAGGCCACTGCCACGCCCCAGGTCGACGACGCGACGGCGAGCGCCCGGCCCGCCACAACACCCTCCACGCCCCGCAAGAAGATCAGCGCATGACGACCTCGCCCGCTCGACCGCCGCACGACGCCAGCCTGCCCCCCGGGCCTGTCCAGCGCTCCGCCGCCGCTGCGCCACGCTCGCACGCGCTGGTCGGTCCGGCTGATGGCCCGCTGCACTGGCGCGCCCTGCTGGAATGGCTGCAGGACGACGGCCACATTTCCCCGGTCGCCCGTCAGCAACTCAGCCAGCGCCTGTCCGCCGGCGACTCCAGCATGCCGGCGCTGCTGCGCGTGGCCGGCGCCAACCTGATGGACGTGCGCAGCGGCGCGCCCATCGACGCCGACTGGCTGCTGGCCTGGCTGTCACGCCGCAGCGGCCTGGCCCTGCTCAGGATCGACCCGCTCAAGGTCGACGTGGCGCGTGTCACCGAGGTGATGAGCGCCAGCTATGCCGAACGACGCAGGGTCTTGCCGGTGCAGGTCGGCGTCACCGAGGTGACCATCGCGACCTGCGAACCCTTCGTCACCGACTGGGTGGCTGAAATCGCCGCCCACACCAAGAAGTCCGTGCGGCGCGTGCTGGCCAGCCAGGCCGACATTGCCCGCTACACGGCCGAGTTCTACTCGCTCGCCCGCTCGGTACGCAATGCGCAGAAGAACGGCGAGGTGACCACCTCGATGAACTTCGAGCAGCTGGTCGAGATGGGCAAGCACAAGCAGCTCGACGCCAACGACCAGGGCGTGGTGCAGCTGGTCGACTGGCTGTGGAGCTATGCCTTCGAGCAGCGCGCCAGCGACATCCACCTCGAACCCCGGCGCGAGCAGTGCGCCGTGCGGCTGCGCATCGATGGCGTGCTGCACACGGTCTACACCATGCCGCAGACGGTGATGGCGGCGGTCACCGCACGCATCAAGCTGCTGGCGCGGCTGGACGTGGTCGAGCGCCGCCGCCCGCTCGATGGCCGCATCAAGACCCGCTCGCCCAACGGCGGCGAGGTCGAGATGCGCATCTCGACCTTGCCCACCGCCTTCGGCGAAAAGCTGGTGATGCGCATCTTCGACCCCGAGACCACCGTCAAGCCGGTGGCCGAACTGGGCTTCGGCGCTACGGACGCAGCTCGCTGGGAGCAGCTGGTGGCGCAGACCCACGGCATCATCCTTGTCACCGGGCCGACCGGCAGCGGCAAGACCACCACGCTGTACGCCACGCTCAAGCGCCTGGCCACCGACGAGGTGAATGTCTGCACCATCGAGGACCCGATCGAGATGGTCGAGCCCGCCTTCAACCAGACCCAGGTGCAGGCCAGCCTCGACCTGGGTTTTGCCGACGGCCTGCGCGCCCTCATGCGCCAGGACCCGGACATCATCATGGTGGGCGAGATCCGCGACCTCGAAACCGCCGAGATGGCGGTGCAGGCCGCCTTGACCGGCCACCTGGTCTTCAGCACCTTGCACACCAACGACGCGGCCTCGGCCATCACCCGGCTCATCGACCTGGGTGTGCCGGCCTACCTGATCAACGCCACCGTCATCGGCGTGCTGGCCCAGCGCCTGGTACGCAGCCTGTGCCCAAGCTGTCGTTCGCCCGACCCCGACACCGACGCAGCCGCCCTGGCCTCGGCCCTGCCGCCGCTGCCGGCCTTCGCCCAGGCCTTCAACGAGCCCGGACGGACGCTGCAGGCCTGCCGCGCGGTGGGTTGCGAAAGCTGCCGCGGTACCGGCTACCGCGGCCGCATCGGCCTGTTCGAGCTGCTCATGTTCGACGAGTCCATGCGCCAGGCCAACCGCGAAGGCAGCCACAACACGCCCGACCTGGCGGCCATCCGCGCCCGTGCACTGGCCAGCGGCATGACGCCGCTGCGACTGGTCGGCTTGCACCAGGTCGCCGCCGGGCAGACCACGCTGGATGAGGTGCTGCGCGCCACCCCAGGTTGGCATAGCTGACCCTCCCGCCTGCCGCGCACCCGCGTCAAGCGGGCAAACACCGACGCCGCCACCGCGACCTCCGCTCGCTGCCCCGCCAAATCACGGATGAGGTGTCGCCACAGGCCTTTGTGGCTGTGCGCCGGTGTGGCCAGGACGGGCCAGCTAAGTGGAATCCACAGCCGGACGCCTGAGGATCGATTCCTAGAATGAGCCGAACCCCAGGGCATGAGCACGGTGCCACGCCCTGGGCATGCTCTGACTTTCAAACTAGGAGACGGCGTGAAAATCAAAAGCCAGCGGGACTTCTGGTCCGGCCTCATGTTCGTGCTGGTGGGCTTCGGCTTCGCCTGGGGCGCGCTGAACTACAGCTTCGGCAGCTCGGCCCGGCCGGGCCCGGCCTACTTTCCCTTCGGCCTGGGCATCCTGCTGGCCATCCTGGGCGCCTTCATTCTTTTCGAGTCGCTCACCATCGAGACCGAGGACGGCGAACCCATCGGCGCCTTCGCCTGGAAGCCGCTCATCATCATCTGCGCCTCGGTCTTCGTGTTCGGCTTCATCCTGCCGCGCCTGGGCATGATCATCTCGCTGCCTCTGCTGGTCGTCATCTCGGCCACCGCGGGCGACGAGTTCCACTGGAAGGACGCCGTCATCAACGCCGTCATCCTCACCGTCGGCTCGTGGGCCATCTTCATCCTGGGCCTGAAGCTCACCATCCCGGTCTGGCCGACCATCTTCGGCGCCTGAGCCAGGGAGTAACTCGACATGATGGACCTACTCAACAATCTGGCGCTCGGCTTCGGCGTTGCATTCACCCTGCAGAACCTGGCCTACGCCTTCTTCGGTGCCATCCTGGGCACCCTCATCGGCGTGCTGCCCGGCCTGGGCCCGGTGGCGACCATCGCCATGCTGCTGCCGTCGATCTACGCGCTGGACGCCACGCCCGCACTCATCATGCTGGCCGGCATCTACTACGGCGCGCAGTACGGCGGCTCCACCACCGCCATCCTCATCAACGTGCCGGGTGAATCCAGCTCGGTGGTGACCGCCATCGACGGTTACGCCATGGCCCGTCAGGGCCGTGCCGGCCCGGCCCTCGCCGCTGCCGGCCTGGGCAGCTTCTTCGCCGGCTGCGTGGGCACCATCATCATCGCGGCCTTCGCGCCGCCGCTCACCGAACTGGCCTTCAAGTTCGGCCCGGCCGAATATTTCAGCCTCATGGTGCTGGGCCTCATCGGTGCCGTCGTGCTGGCCTCGGGTTCGCTGATCAAGGCCATCGCCATGATCCTGCTCGGTCTGCTGCTCGGCCAGATCAACACCGACGTGATCTCGGGCGTGCCGCGCTACAGCTTCGACATTCCCGAACTGACCGACGGCATCGGCTTCGTCGTCATCGCCATGGGTGTGTTCGGCTTCGGCGAGATCATCTCCAACCTGGGCCGCCCGGCCGAACACCGCGAGGTGTTCACCAAGGACGTGCACGGCCTGTGGCCCACCAAGGATGACTTCAAGCGCGCGGCCCCCGCCGTGCTGCGCGGCACCACGCTAGGCTCGCTGCTGGGCGTGCTGCCCGGTGGCGGCGCCCTGCTGGCCTCGTTCGCGGCCTACACCGTCGAGAAGAAGATGAAGATGCAGCCCGGCGAAGTGACCTTCGGCAAGGGCAACATCCGCGGCGTGGCCGGCCCCGAATCAGCCAACAACGCCGGTGCACAGACCAGCTTCATCCCCATGCTGACCCTGGGCATCCCGCCCAACGCCGTGATGGCGCTGATGGTGGGCGCGATGACCATCAAGGGCATCCAGCCCGGCCCGCAGGTGATGACCAGCAACCCGCAGCTGTTCTGGGGCCTGATCGCCTCGATGTGGGTGG
>JBEEJN010000040.1:0-53067 GCA_041169165.1 Pseudomonadota bacterium | reverse complement strand
TCAGCCGCTGCTGTACCAACAATCCGAGCTGCGTGCGCTCCTCGATACTCAGGCTTGAATACTGCTGT
The DNA here is from genome assembly GCA_041169165.1 of Pseudomonadota bacterium. Lineage (GTDB taxonomy): Bacteria > Pseudomonadota > Gammaproteobacteria > Burkholderiales > Burkholderiaceae_C > Sphaerotilus. Next base: position 52,999 of record JBEEJN010000040.1, on the reverse strand, counting down.
CCCATCGGCTCAAACTGTTGATTGCATTGGTTCGTTGCACTTCAGTTTAGAGTCCGCCGTTGAACCCAGACGCCCGCCGGTGATTTCATTTCCTCGCGCCACGCTGCTACCTCTGCAGCGTCTTCAGAATTGCTCCGTAGCAGCATATCGACTAGCAGCGCCGTCGATGGCAGTGGTTCGGGTCGGTACACGCCAAGTGGAAGGGTACTACCCAATTCAACATCTTTCTGAAGTGCGATGGCAAAGTTGTAGGCCTGATGCAGCAGAAATTCTTTGAAGTCTTCTTCAAGAGGCTTTCCGTTTGGTGCGCGCATGTCAGAAAGACAGTGGCGCACGCCCTTCGCAATACGCGCCATGACTTCTCCATTCACTTTGAGCATGGACGCGGCATGCCACAGGTAGACCCCAACCTCTAGCATGGTCGTATATATGTCCGCGGCAAATCGAACGCGATTTACTGCTGCGGCCAGCCCAAGAGATGATCCCAAAGTGCCTTCACCAAAGACCGCGTTTGTCTGCTCAACAGCGGTTTGTGAGCCGACCCGAACCGACAGGTACCCGTATTCTTCAGGCGTATGAGTGGAGCCATCGCCAAACCGGAACTTGCCAGCATTTGGAGTTGGTCCTGATTTTCCGAATCCGAATATTCCCATAGCTATCCTCTCGTATCAGTGAACCAATGCGCTGTTGCGGTTGGTGATGCCCAACGTTCGGGGTGAGGCGACACATTGCAGTTTGGTGCATTGTGTCGCATCGACCGACGGGTTACGCCTCACTGGCGCGCTTTGCGGCAAGCTTTTCTTTCGCTGCTTGGAACTTGAGCCGCGCATCAGTTGGTGCGAGCTGAAACGGAAGGGCACTTGCTGCCGAAAGCAAGCGAAGCAGTATCGCCGCCGAGACCCCGAGACATGTTTGCAGCTCTCCAGGTTGGAAGGCAGTGCGTTCCACTGAGATTGCGCTCAGGATCGCTGTCAGATCGCTTGGCGTTATGGTGACGGTGTAGTCGTACTGGCCCTGGGTGCCCATGCCATCAGCGTATTGAACCGACAATTTGATCGATCCGGATTTGGGATCGATGGAGATTCTGGGCTCGCGATCAACGAACGCAGTCGTGCGAACCTCCTTTCGGTTCGCCCCCATTCTTGTCAGATCCATCCCTCAGTACCTCCAAAGTTACTTTCGATAGTAGATGTCCGGGCCATCAACATTCTGATCGGGCAAGACATAGAAGCCAAGCGCTATTAAAGCAAGGCCGAACACGATGGGGCCGACCTTCTGGTACCCCGCCTTGAACGCAAGGGATACGCTGAACCCACCGAATGAGATGAGTGCAATTGCTAGGAGTGTGAGCATGGCTGGATTTGGCGAGGCCTAACAGATAGCGTTTATCTGCCGAGCGCAGACGAGGGCAAAGGCTCGGGCAAATTCCGAGGCAGATAAACCGTGTTGAACTGAACCATCGCGCCTCCCCTGTGTGCCGTTGCCGGCGTGTTGCTCTTGGGTGTCAAGGGGGATTGGATCGATCCGCCACCTTGGTGCGGCCCATTATGGTGAGGCTGGCGCGTTTGTGAAGCCCCGGCGCGGGGGCCTGGCGGCCCGGTCATTGCTGGCCCGGGTGATGGTGGCGCGGCTGTACCCGGCCGGGGCCACCCGTGGCCAGACGCAGGCGTGCGCCAGCCCGGCCCGCGTGAAACCGCGCGTGCGACAGGGCTGGACGTGATCGTGCGTGGGCACGGCGGCGATGGCAGTCATGGCGGTGCCCTGGCCGCTTGAGTAGGCAGCCGCGGCGACGGTGCCTGCACCAGCGTCTGGCCGGGTGATGGCGGATGGCGCCGGCCCGGCAGTGTCTGCGCCACATGCAGCGACCCGTGGCAGGCCGGGCAGGTTTGGATCTGCGCCTGCGCCACGCGGGCCATGAAGGCCTGGGCGCGTCGGCCTGGCCTGTGCGCTGTATCAGCGCCTGCATGAACCTGCCGCGGAACACGGCGCTGAGCGCGCGTACGGGGAAGAGGATGTGCGGCGCCACCATCGGTACGCCGAAGCCTTCCAGCGCGCCTTCAAGTGCGCCGTGTTGTCAGCCGAGGTGGCCATGCCGTTGCGCACACACCCGCGCAGGCATTTGCTTCCACCCCTTAATAAACCCGCCGCCATCGCCCCAAGCCGTCCGACCAGGAATTCCGAAGCCTCGGTGATGTCGCCGCGGGCGAGGGCTTCGGCGCGGTCGCCATCGCCGGCGCAGATGGCGGCGAGGATGGCTTCGTGCTGGTCCCAGATGTCGGTGGGTTTCTCGTTGTCGCCACCGAGCACGCCGCCCATCACGCGTTGTGTGTAGGTGAGGTGGGTGGCCAGGGCGGGGGCGACCAGGGTGTTGCCCGACAGGGCGTAGAGCAGCTCGTGGAAGCGGGTGTCGGCGGCGATCATGCGGGTGTAGGAGCCGGCGGTGACGGCCTTGCGGCCGGCTTCGATGAGCGGGGGGCCGAGGCGGGCGGCGCGCGCGGCGCTGGTCTCGGCGGCGCGGCGAGCGGCCAGGCCTTCGAGCACGGCGCGCATGGCGTACATCTGGGCGATGTAGCCGGCGTCCAGCGGCGCCACGATCAGGCCGCGGCCGGGCGCGTCGTGCAGCACGCCCTGGTTGCGCAGCAGCATCAGGGCGGCCTGCACCGGCTGGCGCGACACGCCCAGGGCCTGGGCGAGCTGCTCCTGGATGATGCGGGTGCCGGGTTTCAGGCCGCCGGCCGAGATCTCGTCCAGCACCGCCTGCGTCACCTGCTCGACCAGCTTGGGCTGGCTGCTGATGGCCTTCATCACGACCGTCTTCGGGGCCAGGGCCTTGACGGTGGGCAGCCGGGTGGCCATCACGCCGCCTCGCTGGCGGCCGGCGCTGGGGCCGGGGTCACGGCTTCGGTCGACGCTGCCGCTTCGGCCGCCAGGCGGTCGCGCAGCACGCGGTGCAGGATCTTGCCGGTGGCGGTGCGCGGCATCTCGGCGTCGCTCAGGAAGGTGATGGTCTGCGGGCGCTTGTAGCCGGCCATGCGCGGGCGGCACCACGCCAGGATCTCGGCCTGGTCGGCCTGCTGGCCGTCGTGCAGCACCACCACGGCCTGCACCGCCTCGCCCCACTTGTCGTGCGGCACGCCGATCACCGCCACGTCCTTGATCTTGGGGTGGGCGCCGAGCACGCTTTCCACCTCGGACGGGTAGACGTTCTCGCCGCCGCTGATGATCATGTTGCTCTTGCGGTCCACCAGGTGGATGTAGCCGTGCTCGTCGCGCCGCGCCAGGTCGCCGACCGAACACCAGTCGCCGCGCATGGCCTCGGCCGTCTTCTCGGGGTTCTTCCAGTAGCCATCGAAGACGTAGGCGGTGCGCGAATACAGCTCGCCCACCTCGCCGTCCGGCACCTCGCGGCCCTCGGGGTCGAGCAGCTTGATGGCGCCCGAGCCGCTCCATTCGCGACCCACCGAGCCGAGCTGGTCGATCTGCTCGTGCGGGCGCAGCAGCGTCACCCAGCCGGCCTCGGTCGAGCCGTACAGCTCGTACAGGCTGCCGTTGCGGAAGAAGTCGAGGATGGCCAGTTTCGTGTCCTTGCGCGCCGGGGCGGACGAGATCATGAGCTTCTTGACCGCGCTGACGTCGTGGCGCGCCTTGGTCGCCTCGGGCAGGCCCAGCATCATGATGAAGTGGGTCGGCACCAGCGAGGTGAAGGTGACGTGCTCGCGTGCCAGCGTGGCCAGCAGCGCCTCGGGGTCGAAGCTGCGGCGGTCGTCGATGACGCAGGTGGCGCCCAGGTGCACGAAGGTGTGGCTGAAGTACAGCGAATTGGCGTGGCACAGCGGCATCACCAGCAGGGCGGTGTCGTCGCGCGTGAAGCCCATCTCCAGCGCCGTGGCCAGGGCGATCAGGGTGTTGCCCTCGTGGCTGCGCACCGCGCCCTTGGGCCGCCCGGTGGTGCCCGAGGTGTACATGAGCGCGCAGGTGTCGGCCGGCGCCACCTGCAGCGCCGGCGGCTGAGCGCTGGCAGCGTCGAGCAGGGCTTCGTAGTTCGACCAGCCGGGCGGCGGCGGTGCGCCGAAGGTGATGCAGCCGCCCGGCACCAGGTCCAGCCCGGCGCGGATGGGCGCGACGCGGTCGAGCAGGTCGCCCTGCACGATGAATGCCCGTGCGCCGCTGTGCTCGGCGATGTAGGCGATCTCGGGCGGCGTGAGGCGAAAGTTGATCGGCACCGCCACCAGGCCGGCGCGCGCCAGGCCGGCGTACAGCTCCATCCACTCCAGGCAGTTGTAGGCCAGCAGGGCGACCCGGTCACCCCGGGCCAGGCCCAGCGTGGTCAGGGCGTTGGCCAGCCGGCTGGCGCGTTCATCCCACTGGGCGTAGGTCAGACTGCGACGCGAGTCGCGCACGGCGAGCTTGTGCGGCTGCAGACGGGCGTGGGTGGCCACGACGTCGGCCAAGGTGAGCAGGTGATTCATGTCGCTTCCTGGTGGATGGGGCGCCGCGGTGATGACGGGTGGATGGGTGTGCGGCCAAGGCCAGACACCTGGTGGTGCCACGATCGAATCATAGAACGCTGAATTCAGAAGTCAGTAGAGCTTGGCCTCTAAAAATGAACTCTGAATGCAGAATACACTTACGCCTAGCATCAGCCCGCCGCCACCGGGCGCGCATCGGCCGCGGCATGGCGCCGCCGGCATCCCTTTCTGTACCGCCGAGGACCCCATGACGCCGCCCCCACTCACCGACGACTGCACCGCCGCCCTGGTCGCGCGCTTCCTGAAGGCGCGCGGCGTCGACCGCGTGTTCGCCCTGTGTGGCGGCCACATCATGCCGATCTGGATGCGGCTGGACGCCGAAGGCATCCGCATCGTCGACGTGCGCGACGAGCGCGCCGCGGTCTACATGGCGCATGCCCACGCCGAACTCAGCGGCGGGCTGGGCGTGGCCCTGGTCACCGCCGGGCCGGGCGTCACCAATGCCATGACCGGCGTCGCCAACGCCCATGTGGCGCGTGCGCCGGTGCTGGTGCTGTCCGGCCTGCCGCCGCGGGCGCAGGAAGGCCGCGGCGCGCTGCAGGACATGGTGCACATCGACTTCGTGCGCCCCATCACCCGCTACGCCCGCACCGTGCGCGAGCCCGACCTGGCGCTGCAGGCGCTGGACGAGGCCGTGGCCCACGCCCTGGGCGAGGGCGGGCAGGAGCCCGGCCCGGTCTTTCTCGACTTTCCGGTCGACACCCTGCGCGCGCCGGTCACACCCGCCGTGCTGCTGCCCGAGCTGCTGGCCCCGCCGCAGCGCCGGCAGACCCTGCCTGACCCGGCGGCGGTGCAGGCCGCCGTCGAGCTGCTGTGGTCGGCCAAACGCCCGCTGGTCATCACCGGCCGCGGCGCCAAGGGCACCGGCCCGCAGCTGCGCGCCCTGCTCGACGCCCTGGGAGCGCTCTACCTCGACACCGGCGAAAGCCGCGGCCTGCTGCCGGACGACCACCCCGCGGTGGTGGCCGCCATGCGCGGCTCGGTGATGGGCCAGGCCGACGTGGTGCTCACCATCGGCCGCAAGCTGGACTTCCAGCTCGCCTACGGTTCACCGGCGGTGTTTGGCGCCGCGCAGTTCGTGCGCATCGCCGACCACGCCGCCGAGCTGCGCGACAACCGCCGCGGCGGCGCCAGCGTGCTGGCCAGCCCGGCGGCGGCGCTGCAGGCCATCGTGCAGGCCGCTGCAGGCCGCATACCCGCCGTCGACCGCGCCTGGGCGCGCGAGGTGCGCGCCCAGCACGAGGTGCGCGCCGCCAAGCTCGCCGCATCGATGGCCCGGGCCGCGCCCGGCAGCGACGGCCTGATGCACCCCAACCGCCTGCTCGCCGCGCTGCGCGCCGCCCTGCCGGCCGACGCCGTGGTGGTGGCCGACGGCGGCGACTTCCTCAGCTTCGCGCGGGTCGGTCTGCCGGCCGCCACCACGCTGGACCCCGGCCCGCTGGGCTGCATCGGCATCGGCACGCCCTTCGGCATCGCCGCCAGCCTGGCCCTGCCGGGGCGCACCGTGGTGGTCGCCACGGGGGACGGCGCCTTCGGCTTCAACGCCATGGAGATCGACACCGCCGCGCGCCACCGGGTGCCGCTGCTCATCGTGGTGGCCAACAACGGCAGCTGGGCGATCGAGGTGCGCGACCAGCAGGAGACCCACGGCAAGGTGGTCGGCACCCGGCTGCAGTTCGCCGACCACGCGGCGATGGCGCGTGGCTTTGGCCTGCACGCCGAACGGGTGGCTCGCGGCGAGGACCTGGAGGGCGCCATCATCCGCGCCCTGGCCGCCGTGCGCGCCGGTCAACCGGCACTGCTGGACGTGCTGGTCACGCCCGAGGCCGCGTCGTCGGACGCCAAGTCCGGCCTGGCCTGGGTGCCCGACCTGCAGGCGCTGGGTGCCTGGGACGAGGCGGAACGCCGCTGGCGCGACGCCTGACCGTCACGGTGCAGCAAGCGCGCCGCGACGCATCTGGTCACGCTCCAGGCTCTCGAACAGCGCCTTGAAGTTGCCTTCGCCAAAACCGTCGTCGGCCTTGCGCTGGATGAATTCGAAGAACACCGGGCCGAGCAGGGTCTGCGAAAAGATCTGCAGCAGCAGGCGTCTCTCACCGCCCTTGGTGCTGCCATCGACCAGGATGCCGCGCGCCTGCAGTTCGCCCACCGGTTCGCCGTGGCCGGGCAGGCGTTCTTCAAGCATCTCGTAGTAGACGTCGTTGGGCGCCGTCATGAGCGGGATGCCGGCCATCTGCAGGCTGTCGACGCTGGCCAGCAGGTCGTCGGTCAGCAGGGCCACGTGCTGGATGCCTTCGCCGTTGAACTGCATCAGAAATTCCTCGATCTGGCCGCTGCCCTTGCCTGACTCCTCGTTGAGGGGGATGCGGATCTTGCCGTCAGGCGCCGTCATGGCGCGGCTGGTCAGGCCGGTGTATTCGCCCTTGATGTCAAAGTAGCGGATCTCGCGGAAGTTGAACAGCTTCTCGTAGAAGCCGCCCCAGAAGGCCATGCGGCCGCGGTAGACGTTGTGGGTGAGGTGGTCGATGGTGGTCAGGCCATGGCCGCGCGGCCGGCGGCTGGCCGGGTCGGCGAACTCGGGCAGGAACTCGAAGTCGATGTCGTAGATCGACTGGCCGTCCTCGAAACGGTCGATCAGGTACAGCGGCGCGCCGCCGATGCCCTTGATGGCCGGCAGGCGCAGCTCCATCGGCCCGACCGGCATCTCGATCGGCTGGGCGCCGAGTTCAAGCGCGCGGAAATAGGCCTGGTGCGAGTCCCTGACCCGAAACGCCAGGCCGCAGGCGCAGGGGCCATGTTCGGCGGCGAAATAGGCCGCCGGGCTCTTGGGGTCGCGATTGACGATGAAGTTGATGCCGCCCTGGCGGTACAGCACCACGTCCTTGGAGCGGTGGCGCGCCACCAGGCTGAAGCCCAGCCGTTCGAACAGCGGCTCCAGCACGTGGGGTGTGGGCGAGGCGAACTCGACGAACTCGAAGCCCATCAGGCCCATGGGGTTGTCGAACAGGTCGGTGTGCTGGGGATGGGGGGCTGGGCTCATGTCGGTGTTCCTGTCTGCGGGCGGCGGGGTGTTGCGCACGCATCGATCGATGCCTCCGGCGGTCCGCGTGCCTCAAGCGTCTAGCGTACCGTGCCGCAGTGGTCAGACCCGCCGGCGGGCGGAGCGTCGTCACCCGCCGTGCCGTCGGTCTGCGCAGAGCCAGGCGTCCTGGGCTGCGCCAGCGACTGAGCGACGAAGTCGACAAAGGCGCGTACCCGCGCAGCGAGCTGGTGGCGCTGCGGATAGACGGCATAGATGTCGGCGTCCGGCGTGTGGTACTGCGGCAGCACCTGCACCAGACGGCCGGACTGCAGGTAACGCTCAATGTCCCACTCGGCGCGCATGAGGATGCCGTGGCCGTCGAGGGCCCAGTTCACCGCGATCTCGCCGTCGTTGGTGGTGAGGTTGCCGCGTGTCTTGACCGCCTCGGTGCTCTGCTGCCGGCCGCGCCCGCTGGTCAGGCGCCACACACCGTAGGCCTCCTCGCCCTGGCGGATGCCGATGCAGTTGTGCCGGGTCAGGTCGTTGGGTACACGCGGCATGCCGCAGCGGGCCAGATAGGCCGGCGCGGCGCACAGCAGCCGGCGGTTGGGCGCGACATGGCGGGCGATCACGCGGGTGTCGGGCGGTGCGCCGAAGCGCATGCAGACGTCCCAGCCATCCTCGGTCAGTGCCGGCGGGTTGACCGACAGCTGCAGCTGCACCTCCACCTCGGGGTGCTGGCGCACGAAGCGCGAGATGAGCGGCGCCACATGGCTGCGCCCGAAACCCAGCGTGGCGTTGACGCGCAGCAGTCCGCGCGGCATCGCGCCGGCGCTGCCCAGCAACTGGGCGATGTCGTCGATCTCGCCCAGGATGCGCCGGGCGTGCTGCAGATAGAGCTCGCCCTCAGGCGTGAGGCTCATGCGGCGGGTGGTGCGGTTCACCAGCGCCACGCCCACGCGCGCCTCCATCTGCGCCAAGTGCTTGCTCACCGCCGGGGGGGTGATGCCCAGCTCGCGCGCGGCGGCACTCAGGCTGCCTGCGCCGGCCAACACCGAAAAAAAACCGAGGTCGGCGGGCTGGACGCTGGGATTGCTCATGGTGTGGAGCGTGTGGGACAGGGCGAGGGGGATCGTTCGGCGTGAACTTCAGGTGAAGGATGGATTCACTTCGCGCATGGTCGCACGCCACAGCCGCTGCCTACAGTCCCGCCATCGTTTCAGCCCCCACCCCACCAGGAGACCGCTCATGAAGACCTATCGCATCGCCACCATCCCCGGCGACGGCATCGGCAAGGAAGTCGTGCCCGCCGGCCAGCAGGTGCTGCAGGCCGTGGCCAGCGCGTGCAGGACCTTCACCTTCGAGTTCGAGAACTTCGGCTGGGGCGGGGACTGGTATCGCGCGCACGGCGAGATGATGCCGGCCGATGGTCTGGATGCGCTGCGTGGCCAGGACGCCATCCTGTTCGGCTCGGCCGGCGACCCGCACATCCCCGACCACATCACGCTGTGGGGCCTGCGCCTGAAGATCTGCCAGGGCTTTGACCAGTACGCCAATGTGCGGCCCACCCGCATCCTGCCCGGCATCGACGCACCGCTCAAGCGCTGCGGGCCCAGGGACCTGGACTGGGTCATCGTGCGCGAGAACTCCGAGGGGGAATACGCCGGCGTGGGCGGCCGGGTGCACCAGGGCCACCCCAACGAGGCGGCCACCGACGTGTCGATGATGACCCGCTCGGGGGTGGAACGCATCATGCGCTTCGCCTTTCGCCTGGCCGCCAGCCGGCCGCGCAAGCAGCTCACCGTCATCACCAAGAGCAACGCCCAGCGCCACGCCATGGTGATGTGGGACGAGATCGCCCTGCAGATCAGCCGCGAGTTCCCCGAGGTCAAGTGGGACAAGGAACTGGTCGACGCCGCCACCGCACGCATGGTCAACAAGCCGGCCACGCTGGACACCATCGTCGCCACCAACCTGCACGCCGACATCCTGAGCGACCTGGCCGCCGCCCTGGCCGGCAGCCTGGGCATCGCGCCCACCGGCAACATCGACCCCGAGCGGCGCTACCCGAGCATGTTCGAGCCCATCCACGGCTCGGCCTTCGACATCATGGGCAAGGGCCTGGCCAACCCGGTCGGCACCTTCTGGTCGGTGGTGATGATGCTGGAGCACCTGGGCGAGCCCGAGGCCGCCGCGCGCGTCATGGCCGCCATCGAGCAGGTCACCGCCAACCCCGCGCTGCACACCGGCGACCTGGGCGGCAGCGCCACCACGGCGCAGGTGACCCAGGCCGTGTGCGGCCTGATCGAGGCCGGCGCGCGCCGCTGACGGACGCAGGCGGTGCGTGCACCGCCGGGGCGTTGCGCCTCCCCCTTCTTCACCTCACGAACTTTCCTGCCCCGGCGGCATTGCCGCAGGGGCTGGCCCCGTCATGCCTGTCGCCACCCCGTCCACCCTGCTGCGCGCCATGTTCGACGCGGCCATCGCCGCCGCCCAGCCCGCGCTGTGTGTGCCGCCGCATCTGCCCGCCGCGCCGGCCGGGCGGCTGGTGGTGATCGGTGCCGGCAAGGCCTCGGCCGCCATGGCGCGTGCGGTCGAGGACCACTGGCCGGGACCGCTCGATGGTCTGGTGGTGACGCGTTACGGCTACGGCGTGCCGTGCGAGCGCATCGAGATCGTCGAGGCGGCCCATCCCGTGCCGGATGCCGCCGGCGAGGCCGCCGCGCGGCGCCTGCTGCAGCGGGTCGACGGCCTCACGGCCGACGACCTGGTGCTGTGCCTGATCTCGGGCGGCGGCTCGGCGCTGCTGCCGCTGGCGCTGCCGGGGCTCACCCTGGCCGACCTGCAGGCGCTCAACCGCGCCCTGCTGGCAAGCGGCGCCAGCATCACCGAGATGAACTGCGTGCGCCGGCACCTCTCGGCCATCCAGGGCGGGCGCCTGGCCGCCGCCTGCCATCCGGCGCGGGTGCTCAACCTGCTGCTGTCCGACGTGCCGGGCGACGACCCGATCGACATCGCCTCGGGCCCCACCGTGCCTGACCCGACCACCTGCGCCGATGCGCTGGCCATCCTGCGTCGTTACGCCGTGGCCGTGCCGCCGGCCGCGCTGGCCCTGCTGGACAGCGGTGCGGGCGAGAGCCTCAAGCCCGGCGATGCCCGCCTGCCGGCCATCGAGACCCGTTTCATCGCCACGCCGCAACAGGCGCTGGAGGCCGCCGCACGCGTGGCCGAGGCGGCCGGGCTGCCCGCCCACATCCTGGGCGACGCCATCGAGGGCGAGGCGCGCGACGTCGCCAAGGCCCTGGCCGGCATCACGCTGCAGGTGGCGCGGCGCGGCCAGCCATTCACGCCGCCCTGCGTGCTGCTGTCGGGCGGCGAGACCACGGTGACGCTGCGCGGCGGCGGGCGCGGCGGGCGCAACGTCGAGTTCCTGCTCGCCCTGGCCGTGGCCCTGGACGGCGAGCCGGGCATCCACGCCCTGGCGGGCGACACCGACGGCGTCGACGGCCAGGAGGAGATCGCCGGCGCGCTGATCGGCCCCGACACCCTGGCGCGGGCCTGGGCGGCCGGCCTGGCGCCACGCGCACAGCTCGACGACAACAACGGCCACGGCTTCTTCGAGGCCCTGGGCGACTCGGTCGTGACCGGGCCGACGCGCACCAACGTCAACGACTTCCGGGCCATCCTCGTCCTCGACGGCCCTTCCCGATACCCATTCCCATCCCTCACCTGAGCGCACCCACCGATGCAACGCCCCTGCAACGCCAAGATCGTCGCCACCCTCGGCCCCGCGAGCGCCGACCGCGCCACCATCGAGGCCCTGGTGCACGCCGGCGCCGACGTGTTCCGCCTCAACTTCAGCCACGGCAGCCATGCCGACCACCGGGCACGCCTGGCGCTGATCCGGTCCATCGAGGTCGACGTGGGCCGCCCCATCGGCGTGCTGCTCGATCTGCAGGGGCCCAAGCTGCGTGTGGGCACGTTTGCCGACGGCCCGGTCACGCTGGTGGAAGGCGCGCCCTTCCGTCTCGACCTGGAGCGCGACCGCCCGGGTGACGCCACGCGTGTACCGCTGCCGCACCCCGAGATCTTTGCCGCGCTCGAAGCCGGCGCCGAACTGCTGCTCGACGACGGCCGGCTGCGGCTGCAGGTCGAACGCTGCGGCGCCGACTTCGCCGACACGCGCGTGGTCAACGGCGGCGTGCTGTCGGACCGCAAGGGCGTGAACGTGCCCGGCGTGGTGCTGCCGCTGTCGGCCATGACGGCCAAGGACCTGGCCGACCTGGACTTCGGCCTGTCGCTGGGCATCGACTGGGTGGCGCTGTCCTTCGTGCAGCGCGCGGCGGACATCGCCGAGGCCCGCGCCATCATCCAGGGCCGCGCCGGCATCGTCGCCAAGCTCGAGAAACCGGCCGCCATCGCCGCGCTCGACGACATCCTGGCCGAGACCGACGCCGTCATGGTGGCGCGTGGCGACCTGGGGGTCGAGATGCCGGCCGAGCAGGTGCCGGCCATCCAGAAACGCATCGTGCGCGCCTGCCGCAAGCTCGGCAAGCCGGTCATCGTGGCCACGCAGATGCTCGAATCGATGGTGGCTGCGCCGGTGCCCACGCGCGCCGAGGCCTCGGACGTGGCCACCGCCATCTACGACGGCGCCGACGCCGTGATGCTGTCGGCCGAATCGGCCTCGGGGCGCTACCCGGTCGAGGCGGTGACCATGATGGACCGCATCATTGCCCAGACCGAGGCCGACCCGCATTACCGCGCGGCCATCGACGCCTCGCACACGCCACCCCAGGCCAACACGCCCGATGCCATCGGCTGGGCGGCGCGATCGGTGGCCGGCCTGCTCGACGTGGCGGCCATGGTGGCCTACACCAGCTCGGGCGCATCGGCGCTGCGCATGGCGCGGGAGCGGCCGCGCGCCACCATCATCGGCATGACCCCCAGGCGCGCCACCGCGCGCCGCCTGGCCCTGGCCTGGGGCGTCTACCCCGTGCTGTGCCACGACGTGATGGACGTGGCCGAGATGACCGAACTGGCCACCCAGACCGCCGTGCGCCTGGGCCTGGCCGCGCCGGGGCAGACCCTCGTCATCGCCGCCGGCCTGCCCTTCGGCACGGCGGGCAGCACCAATCTGCTGCGCATCGCGCAGATCCCCTGAACACCCCGCACAACCCTGCACCCCACCACCCCAACCGAGCGCAGCACGCGCCATCCTGGAGACCGACATGACCGCACCCAAGTCCATCCTGCGTCGCCGCACCCTGCAGGCGCTGGCGCTGGCCAGCACGCTGATCACCACAGGCGCCATGGCCCAGGTCTGGCCGAGCAAGCCCATCACGCTCATCGTGCCCTTCCCGGCCGGTGGCACGACCGACGTCCTGGCGCGTGCCCTGGGCGACAAGCTTCAGCAGGCTCTGGGTCAGCCCGTGATCGTGGAAAGCAAGCCCGGCGCCGGCGCCACGCTGGGCGCCGACTACGTGGCCAAGTCCAAGGCCGACGGCTACACGCTGCTGGTAGGCGCTGTGCACCACACCATCGCCTCGAGCGTGTACAAGAAGCTGGCCTACGACTTCCAGAAGGACTTCGCACCCATCACCGAGATCGCGCTGGTGCCCAACGTGCTGGTCATCAACGCCAATGCGCCGGCCAAGACCGTGAGCGAACTGGTGGCGCTGATCAAGTCCCAGCCCGGCAAGTTCAGTTACGGCAGCAACGGCAACGGCACGGCGCAGCACCTGATCGGCACGCAGTTCGAGAACATCACTGCCACCGATATCCTGCACGTGCCCTACAAGGGCAGCGGCCCCATGGCCACCGACCTGCTGGGCGGGCAGATCCAGCTCAGCTTCGACACCATCACTCCGGTGCTGCCGCACATCAAGGGCGGCAAGCTGCGCGCGCTGGCGGTCACGACTGCCAGGCGTTCATCGGCCCTGCCCGATGTGCCGACGCTGGACGAGGCCGGCCTCAAGGGCTTCAACATCGGCACCTGGTTCGGCGTGCTGGCCCCGGCGGCCACGCCCAAGGACATCGTGGCCCGGCTCAACGCCGAGATGGTCAAGGTCATCAAGTCGCCCGAGTTCAGGAAGCGCATGGACGAGATCGGCGCCGAGCCCATCGGCAACAGCAGCGAGCAGATGGCCGCGCAGATCAAGGCGGAGACCGAGAAGTTCGCCAAGCTGGTGAAGGACGCGAAGGTAGTGATCGAATAAGACGACGTCACCGCAGGCCGGCGTGTGTGCGCCGGATAACTGCCCATTTACCGGCCCATGGACGGGCGCATGCCAGCGGGTGTGCGCCCGTCTTGCTTCTCATGGCCTTGCGCTTGGCCTGGCCTCACCAGTTCGACGCGCCGGGACGCGGGCCGTCGGCATGCTGCTGCAGGTAGCTGCGCAGGTGGTCGACGAAGCAGGTCACCTTGGCCGACAGGTTCAGGCGTTCGGTGAATACCGCGTGGATGTCGGCCGGCGGCGTGTCGTAGTCGGCCAGCACCTGCTGCAGACGGCCGCTGCGCAGGTATTTGGCGACGTCCCACTCGGCGCGCATGAGGATGCCCAGGCCGTCCAGCGCCCAGTTGAGCGCCACCTCGCCGTCGTTGGTGCTGAGCCGGCCGTGCACCTTGATGGTCTCGGCACGTTCGCCCCGGTTCAGGCGCCAGTTGCCCCAGGCGCCGCTGTTCTGGCGCAGCGCGATGCACTGGTGCTGGGTCAGGTCATGCGGATGCAGCGGCTCGCCGGCCGCGCGCAGATAGGCCGGCGCGGCCACCAGCAGACGGCGGTTGGCTGCAATGCGGCGCGCCACCAGGCGCGAGTCGGGCACCTCGCCGAAGTGGATGGCCACGTCGATCGATTCGTCGGGCAGGGCGATGGGCCGGTCGGTCAGATGCAGCTGCACCTCGACCTCCGGGTAGCTGCGGCAGAACACCGACACCGCCGGGCCGATGTAGGAGCGCCCGAAGCCCAGCGGCGCGTTCACGCGCAGCAGGCCGCGCGGCGCATCGCGGCTGCTCGACACCTGGCGCTCCATGTCGACGATGTCACTCAGGATGCGCTGCGCATGGGCGAAATAGACCTCGCCCTCGCTGGTCAGGCTGATGCGTCGCGTGGTGCGGTTGAGCAGCCGCACGCCCAGGCGCTCCTCCAGCAGGGCCAGGCGCCGCGAGACGGCCGGTGGCGTCAGGTTGAGCTCGCGCGCGGTGGCCGCGAGGCTGCCCTGCTTGACCAGCAGACAGAAGAAGCCCAGTTCCGTGTCGGCGCTCATTATTCAGTTTTTTGTCACTATGAATTAAATGTACGCCGATTCATCAGTCATTTGAATGGCCATAAGCTGCGATCCACGCACTGACCCCACGCCACGCATCGCACGTGAGCCCGGGCTTGCGGCGCAGGCCCTTCCCGCCTGCGCAACCCGGCTGCCATCGGCCACAGGAGACCGCACCATGCCCACCGACATCGAGCAACGCACCCTGCGCAGGATCACCTGGCGCATCGTGCCCTTCATCATGTTGCTCTACTTCATCGCCTACATCGACCGCGTCAACATCGGCTTTGCCGCGCTGACGATGAAGACCGACCTGGGCTTCACCGCCTCCATCCTGGGCTTCGGCGCGGGCATCTTCTTCTGGGGCTACTTCCTGTTCGAGGTGCCGTCCAACGTCATCCTGCACAAGGTCGGCGCGCGGCTGTGGATCGCCCGCGTCATGGTCACCTGGGGGATCATCTCGGCCTGCATGGCCTTCGTGCAGGGCACGACCAGCTTCTACGTCATCCGCTTCCTGCTCGGTGCGGCCGAGGCCGGCTTCTTCCCCGGCATCATCCTGTACCTGAGCTACTGGTTCCCGGCGCGCCACCGGGCCGGCGTGACGGCGCTGTTCATGGCTGCCGCGCCCATCTCCACCGCGCTGGGCTCGCCCATCTCGGCCGCGCTGATGGAGATGAACGGTTTCATGGGCCTGCACGGCTGGCAGTGGCTGTTCATCATCGAGGCGGTGCCGGCGCTGATCCTGGGCGTGGTCGTGTTCTTCTACATGACCGACAGGCCCGAGCAGGCCCAATGGCTCAAGGCCGACGTGCGTGAGTGGCTGGTGGCCGAGATGAAGGCCGAAGCCGCCAACAAGGCCGGCGGCGCCAAGCACGGCAGCCTGGCCGGCCTGACCAACCCCAAGGTGCTGGCGCTGGCGCTGATCTACTTCGGCACCTCGGCGGGCCTGTACACCCTGGGTATCTGGGCGCCGCAGATCATCAAGCAGCTGGGCGCGTCGGCGATGACGGTTGGTTTCCTCAATGCCATCCCGCCCACCGTGTCGGTGATCGCCATGGTGCTGTGGTCGCGCCACTCCGACCGCACCGGCGAGCGCACCTGGCACGTCGTGCTGGCCTGCGTGGCCGCCGCCGTGGGCCTGGTCATCGCCGCGGGCAGCAACGGCATGGTGGGACTGATCGCCGCGCTCACCCTGGTCAACGTCGGCATCAGCTGCGCCAAGCCGCCGCTGTGGAGCATGCCCACCATGTTCCTGTCGGGCGCCGCAGCGGCCACCGGCATCGCCACCATCAACTCGATCGGCAACCTCGGCGGCTTCGTCGGCCCGGCCATGATCGGCTGGATCAAGGACAGCACCGGCAGCTACGCCGGCGGCCTGTACTTCGTGGCCGGCCTGCTCGTCATGTCGGCCGTGCTCACCCTGCTGCTGGCCCGCTCGCAAAAAGCGCAGGCGACAGGCCAGACGGCCACCGCCCCGGTCGGTCAGGCCTCTGCCACGGCCCACTGACCCCATGCCCCAACTCATCCACCCCGACACCACGCTCCAGGAGCACCCCATGGATAAGGAAGTCGCCGTCGCGTCCCTCACGGACACCATGGCCAGGTTCACCGCCTACATCGGCAAACGTTTGCCCCGGGACGTCAAGGCCAAGCTGGCCGACCTGCGCACGCTGGAAACCAATCCGCTCGCCAAGTCGGTCTACGAATCGATGCACGGCAATCAGGAGGCCGCCGACAAGCTCGACCGCCCGAGCTGCCAGGACACCGGCGTGATCCAGTACTTCATCGAGGCCGGCGCGCAGTTCCCGCTGCTCGGCGAGCTGGAAGAAGTGCTGCGCGAGGCCCTGGCCGGCGCCACCAGGCTCGGCCCGCTGCGCCACAACGCGGTCGAGACCTTCGACGAGAAGAACACCGGCACCAACACCGGCACGCAGATCCCCTGGCTGGACTGGCGCATCGTGCCGGGCAGCGATGCCTGCACCATCGACGTCTACATGGCCGGCGGCGGCTGCACCCTGCCCGGTGCGGCCAAGGTGCTGATGCCCGGCCAGGGCTACGAAGGCGTGGCCGAGTTCGTGATGGACGTGATCACCGAGCGCGGCGTCAACGCCTGCCCGCCGCTGCTGGTGGGCGTGGGGGTTTCGACCTCGGTGGAGACGGCCGCGCGTCTCTCGAAGCTGGCCATCCTGCGCCCGGTGGATTCCAAAAGCAGCAACCCGCGCGCCGCGCTGATGGAAGAACTGCTGGAGCAGGGCCTGAACGAGGTCGGCATCGGCCCGCAGGGCCTGACCGGCAATCACAGCGTGATGGGCGTGAACATCGAGTCCTCCGCTCGCCACCCGTCGACCATCGGCGTGGCGGTCAACACCGGCTGCTGGGCCCACCGGCGCGGCAAGATCCGCATCAACGGTGACCTGTCCTACGACATCCTCTCGCACGAAGGAGTGCAGCTGTGAACGCACCGCAAAAGAAGATCCTGCACACGCCGATCCGCGACGAGGACCTGGCCGACCTGAAGGTGGGCGACGTGGTCTACCTCACCGGCCGCCTGGTGACCTGCCGCGACGTGGCGCACCGCCGCCTGATCGAGCAGGGCCGCGAGCTGCCCGTGAACCTGGAAGGCGGCGCCATCTTCCACGCCGGCCCCATCGTGCGTCGCAAGGACGACGGCAGCTTCGAGATGGTCAGCATCGGCCCGACCACCAGCATGCGCATGGAGAAGTTCGAGCGCGAGTTCATCGCCCAGACCGGCGTCAAGCTCATCGTCGGCAAGGGCGGCATGGGCCCCGAGACGGCCGCCGGCTGCCAGGAGCACAAGGCGGTGCACGCCATCTTCCCGGGTGGCTGCGCCGTGCTGGCCGCCACGCAGGTGGAAGAGATCGAAGGTGCCGAGTGGCAGGACCTGGGCATGCCCGAGACGCTGTGGATCAACCGCGTGCGCGAGTTCGGCCCGCTCATCATCTCGATCGACACCCACGGCAACAACCTGATCCAGCAGAACAAGACCGTCTTCAACGAGAAGAAGGCGCCCATCCTGGCGCGCATCAGCGAGCGGCTGAGCTTCATCAAGTAGGCCGGGCGATCGGCGCCGGGCCGGCCGCGCCGCCTCAATCCACCGCTGCGGTGGCGACGATCTCGACCTTCCATTCAGGGCGCGCCAGCCGCGCCTGCACGGTGGCGCGGCCGGGGGCGTGGCCGGGCATCACCCAGGCGTCCCACGCGGCGTTCATGCCGTCGAAATCGGCCATGTCGGCGATGAAGATCTGCACCATGAGCAGCCGCGTCCTGTCGCTGCCCAGGCGGGACAGCAGCCGGTCGATGCTGGCCAGCACCTGGGCAGTCTGGCCGCGGATGTCCTGGCTCGCATCGTCGGCCACCTGGCCGGCCAGATAGGCCACGCCCTGGTGCACCGTGGCCTCGCAGTAGCGCGGGCCGGGGTCCAGGCGGGTGAGGGGTGTAGGCATCGTGCGGGTGTCCTGGGGGTGACGTGGGTTGAAGGGCAAGGCGGCGCGATGTGCCTACCTCCTGCCCGGACTGGCGATGATGCAGGGGCGGGCTGCCGCCGCGCAGCCGCCACATTCTGCCCATCACAACCGTCCAACCCGTCAACCAGTCAGCCAGTCAGCCAGTCAGCCAGACGCCAGCCCCTCAGCCGCCCATGCAGATCCACACCGCCCAGGCCACCCGCGACGCGCTGCCCTTCGATCGACTCATCCCGACCCTGCGCGCCATGTTCATCAGCGGCTGCCGGGTGCCGCCGCGCCATGTGCATGTGGTGGGTGACGAGGCTGCGGGCGGCGGCTTCACCTCGCTCATCATGCCGGCCTGGCTGGATGCGCCGCAGCCGCCGGGCGATGCAGGCCCTGGCCCGGGAGCGGGCGCGGGTGCCGGTGTGGATGCCACGCCGCGCAGCTGCTACGGCGTGAAGATCATCAACATCGCACCCGGCAACGCCGCCCTGGGCCTGCCCGGCCTGCACGCCAGCTATCTGCTGCACGACGGCCGCACCGGTGTGCCGCTGGCGCTGCTGGACGGCGACCAAATCACCGCGCGGCGCACCGCCGCGGCCTCTGCGCTGGCGGCCGGCTGGCTGGCGCGACCGGACGCGCGCCGCCTGCTGGTGGTCGGCGCCGGGCGCATCGCCGCCCTGCTGCCCGAGGCCTACCGCGTGGTGCGCGACATCGGGCCGGTGACGGTCTGGGCGCGCTCGCCGGCCCGCGCCGAAGCCCTGGCCGCCCAGTGGCGCAGCCAGGGCTTGGACGCAAGCGCGGTGCACGATCTGCCATCCGCCGTGGCGGCGGCCGACATCGTGAGCTGCGCCACCCTGGCCACCGAGCCGGTCATCCTGGGCCGCTGGCTGCGCCCGGGCAGCCACCTCGACCTGATCGGCAGCTTCACCCCGGCCATGCGCGAGGCCGACGACGACTGCGTCACCGGTGCCACGGTGTGTGTCGACACCGAGGAGGCACTGCTCAAGAGCGGCGACCTGATCGGCCCGCTGGCGCGCGGCGTGCTGCGCGCCGAGGACCTCTGCGCAAACACCCTGGCCGCACTGGCGCGTGGCCAGGCACCGGGTCGGCGCAGCGCTCAGGAGCGCACCGTCTTCAAGTCGGTCGGCACGGCGCTGGAGGACTTGGCCGCGGCCATGCTGGTGCTGCAGGCGCAGTCGCGCGGGGCTTGAAGCCGCACGCCAGGCCAGGCCGGCCCGACAGGCACCGCCGTGGCCGCGTGCTCACAAGCCAGCACGGCTGGACGAAAAAACCGCCAGCCGGCGGTTTTGATTCCAGCCCCTTGAGGCTTGGCGGAAAGGGAGGGATTCGAACCCTCGATACAGGGAAACCTGTATACCGGATTTCGAGTCCGGCGCATTCGACCACTCTGCCACCTTTCCTGATGATGTGTCGCGCTGTGGTCGCGAGCCGCTCAGTATAGCCTGCGCCGGCTCGTCTTGACCAGCCCCGTCAGGCGCTGAGGACAGTCTTGCCGTTCAGATAGGGCTGCAGCGCGGCCGGGATGTTGATGCTGCCGTCAGCGTTCTGATGGTTCTCCAGCACCGCCACCAGGGCGCGGCCCACCGCCAGGCCCGAGCCGTTGAGCGTGTGAACCAGCTCGTTCTTGCCCTGCGCGTTCTTGTAGCGGGTCTGCATGCGGCGGGCCTGGAAGGCCTCGCAGTTGCTGCACGAGCTGATCTCGCGGTAGGTGTCCTGGGCCGGCAGCCAGACCTCCAGGTCGTAGGTGCGCGCCGAGCCGAAGCCCATGTCGCCGCTGCACAGCAGCACCACGCGGTAGGGCAGTTCGAGCTGTTGCAGGATGGCCTCGGCGTGACCGACCATGTCCTGCAGGGCGGCGTTGCTCTGCTCGGGCGTGGTGATCTGCACCATCTCGACCTTGTCGAACTGGTGCTGGCGGATCATGCCGCGCGTGTCGCGCCCGGCCGAGCCGGCTTCCGAGCGGAAGCAGGGGCTGTGCGCGGTGAGCTTGATGGGCAGCTGGTCGGGCGTGAGCACCGTCTCGCGCACGCTGTTGGTGAGCGAGATCTCCGAGGTGGAGATGAGGTACTGCTCGGGCTGGCTCTCGTCGCCGCCGCGGCTGACCCAGAACATGTCTTCCTTGAACTTGGGCAGCTGGCCCGTGCCTTCCAGCACCTCGCGGTTGACGATGTAGGGCGTGTAGCACTCGGTGTAGCCGTGCTGCTCGGTCTGGGTGTCGAGCATGAACTGGGCAAGCGCGCGGTGCAGGCGCGCCACCGGCCCCTTGAGGAAGGAAAAGCGCGAGCCCGACAGCTTCGCGCCGACCTCGAAGTCCAGGCCCAGCTTCGCACCCAGGTCGACATGGTCCTTGACCTTGAAGTCGTAGCTCCTGGGCGTGCCCCAGCGCCTGACCTCGACATTGCCGGTCTCGTCCGTGCCTGTCGGCACCTCGTCCTGCGGCAGGTTGGGCAGATGCATGAGCAGGGCGTCGAGTTCACCCTTGAGCGCATCGAGCCGCTCGGCGCTGCGCTTGAGCTCGTCGGCCAGGCCGCCGACCTCGGCCATCAGGCTGCTCGCGTCCTCGCCCTTCGACTTGGCCTGGCCGACCTGCTTGCTGATCTGGTTGCGCCGGGCCTGCAGGTCCTCGGTGCGGGTCTGCAGGGTCTTGCGTTCGTCTTCCAGGGCGCGGAAGCGCGCCACGTCGAGGAAGGGCTGCGGCGACTTGCGGCGCTCCAGCTTGGCGACGACGCCGTCGAGGTCCTTGCGCAGGGTGTTGATGTCGAGCATGGTGAAGAAGGAAAGGTCCGGGTCAGTGGGGGCAGCGCGGTCGAGCGGATGCAGGTCGACCGCGCGCGATGTGCAGGCTGTGCCGTGCAGCAGGTGATCAAGCGACAGGTGGTGCGGTGCCAGCCGGTGAGACTGCAGGCGGTGTGGTGGCAGGCAGCGTCAACTTCGGCCGCCGGCGCCGGTAGCGGTGCTCAGGCCAGCTGCGGCCATGGCGCGGTCGCCCAAGCCCTTGGGCAGGGGGAACTCGATGTGCTCCTCCACGCCGGCCATCTTGCGCACGCTCAGGGCGCCGAGTTCGCGTAGCCGGGTGATGACCTGCTGCACCAGCAGCTCTGGCGCCGAGGCACCGGCCGTGAGGCCCACGCGGCGCGCGCCGCTGAGCCATTCGGGCTGCAGTTCACCGGCGTTGTCGATCATGTAGGCCGCTGTGCCCAGGCGCTTGGCGACCTCGCGCAGGCGATTGCTGTTGGAGCTGGTGGGGCTGCCGACGACGATGACCACGTCCACTTCGGCCGCCAGCACCTTGACCGCGTCCTGGCGGTTCTGGGTCGCATAGCAGATGTCCTGCTGCTTGGGTTCGCGCACCAGCGGAAAGCGCTGCTTGATGGCCGCCAGCATGGCGCGCGTGTCGTCGACCGACAGCGTGGTCTGCGTCACCACCGCAACCTTGGCCGGGTCGGCCAACTGCACACGCTCGACATCGGCCTCGTCCTCGACCAGGTGGATGCCGGCGCTCAGCTGGCCCATGGTGCCTTCCACCTCGGGGTGGCCCTTGTGGCCGATCATGATGAACTCGAAGCCCTCGCGCGCCAGCTTGGCCACCTCGACGTGCACCTTGGTGACCAGCGGGCAGGTGGCGTCGAAGATCCGGAAGCCGCGCTCGGCCGCCTCGCGCCGCACCGCCTGGCTCACGCCGTGGGCGCTGAACACCAGGGTGGCGCCGGGCGGCACCTCGGCCAGGTCCTCGATGAAGACGGCGCCCTTGCCGACCAGGTCGTTGACCACGAAGGTGTTGTGCACGATCTCGTGGCGCACGTAGATGGGCGCGCCGAAGCGCGCCAGGGCGCGCTCGACGATCTCGATGGCGCGGTCCACCCCGGCACAAAAGCCGCGCGGCTGGGCCAGCAGCACCTCGTCCAGTCCGGCGATGGACATGTCGGCGGGAGCGGGCGTGGCGGTGCCGGGCTCGGCGGTGGCGGTCATCACAGCACCCCGATCAGCTGCACTTCGAAGCTAACCGGCTGGCCGGCCAGCGGATGGTTGAAGTCGAACACGGCCCAGTCCTCGTCGGCCGGTCCCAGCTCGCGCAGGATGCCGGCGTAGCGCCCGCGTCCGTCCGGTGTGGGGAACTCCACCACGTCGCCGACGCTGTACTGCTCGTGCGGGTCGCCGTGCTGGCGCAGCAGGGCGAGCTTGACGCGCTGCATCAGCTCCGGGTTGCGCGCGCCGAAGGCCGTGCCGGCGGGCAGGTCGAAGCGCGTATGTGTGCCTTCCTCCAGGCCGATCAGGTGCGCCTCGATGGCCGGCGCGAGTTCGCCCGTGCCCAGCGAGAGCGTGGCCGGCTGTTCGTTGAAGGTATTGACGATGTCCTTGCCGTCCGGGCCGGCCAGACGGTAGTGCAAGGTCAGAAAAGAAGCCGCTTGAACCTGGGGCACGGAAACATCCTGTTATCGCTAGACTGCGCCGATTTTAGGTGCCGCCGCCATCATGAACGACCTGCCCGCCGCCTTGATGCCTCGGGAAAAGCTGCTGGCCCACGGCGCGGCGGCGCTGGCGGATGCCGAGCTGCTGGCGCTGCTGCTGCGCACCGGCTACCAGGGCGTGCATGTGCTGGCCATGGCGCAGCAGGTGCTGGACCACTTCGGCGGCATCGCCGGCCTGCTGCGCGCCGACGCCAGGGCGCTGGCAGCCATCAAGGGCCTGGGCGGCCCGGCCAAGCGCGCCGAGCTGCTGGCGGTGCTGGAGCTGGCGCGTCGCGCCCTGGCCGCCCAGCTGGCTGAGCGCCCGATGTTCGAGTCGCCCGACGCGGTGCGCGACTTCCTCAGGCTGCAGCTGGCCGATCTCGATCACGAAGTGTTCGCGGTGCTATTTCTCGACGCCCAGCACCGTCTGCTGGCCTACGACCCGATGTTTCGCGGCACGCTGACGCAGACCTCGGTCTACCCGCGCGAGGTGCTCAAGCGCGCCCTGCAGGTCGGCGCGGCGGCGGTGGTGCTGGCGCACAACCATCCCTCGGGCGTGGCCGAACCCTCGCGCGCCGACGAGTTCCTCACCCAGCAGCTCAAGAGTGCGCTGGCCTTCATCGACGTGCGTGTGCTCGACCACATGGTGGTGGGGCGCGGCGCGGCCATCGTGTCCTTTGCCGAGCGGGGGCTGCTGTGAGCGAACGGCCGCACCTGCTCAGCACCCACGACCTGGGCGAGCTGAAGAAGCTCTGGCGCAAGCACCACCAGGAGCGCCTGCGCCTGGCCCGCCTGGCGCAGGAGCGCGCCGCGGCCGAGGTGGCCGAGCTCGCCCGTCAGGCGGCCGAGCGGCGCGAGCTCACGCCGCAGGACCGCGAGCTGTTCGCCCGCAGCGTCGGCCCGGTGGTGCCGCTGGCCGTGGCCGAGCGCGCCGACACCGGCCGGCCGCCGCCGCAGCCCGAGCCGCGCCAGCGCCTGCTCGACGAGGCGCGGGTGCTGCACGACGCGCTGTCCGACGAGTTCGACCCCATGACGCTGCTGGAGACCGATGACGAGCTGGCCTGGCGGCGTGAGGGCATCGGCGTGGGCGTGATGGTCAAGCTGCGTGGCGGCGCCTGGTCAGTGCAGGGCCAGATCGACCTGCACGGGCGCACGCGCGACGAGGCGCGCGTGGCGCTGGGCGAGTTCCTGCAGCACGCCGGCAAGCAGGGCTGGCGCTGTGTGCGCGTGGTGCACGGCAAGGGCCTGGGATCACCCGGGCGCCAGCCGGTGCTCAAGGGCAAGGTGCGCGCCTGGCTGGTGCAGCGCGACGAGGTGCTGGCCTTCACCCAGGCGCGCGGGCCGGACGGCGGCGCCGGCGCGGTCATCGTGCTGCTGGATTCGAGTCGGCGCACGTCGGTGGCCGCTGCGACGGCGCCGACCTGAGGCGTGCGCCGCTCAGCGGTTGCGCATCCAGTCGGCCGTGTTGAAGAAGCTGGCGACGAGGCGCTCGGCCAGGGCCGGCTCAACCGCCACCTCGGCCATGGCCTGGTGCATGCACGCGACCCACTGGTCGCGCTCTTGAATCCCGATGGCAAACGGCATGTGGCGCATGCGCAGGCGCGGGTGGCCGAATCGCTCCACATAGTGCTGCGGTCCGCCCAGCCAGCCGCACAGGAACCAGAACAGCTTCTGGCGCGCCTGCTCCAGGCTGGCGCCGTGCGCGGCGCGCAGTTCGCGGTAGGCGGGCTCCAGGTCCATCAGGTCGTAGAAGCGCTCGACCAAGGCGTGCACCTGCGGCTCGCCGCCGATGCGCTCGTAAGGGGTGGGGCCGGCTTCGGCCGGCGTGTCGTCGTCACTCATGGCGCCAGTATCGACGCCCACGCGGCCAGCTGTGACGGCAGGGCGACGCCAGGCAAGCCGGGCTCAGCCGACGTCCGTCAGCCGGGTCGCCAGTTGCACGATGGCCTGGCTGGCCGGTGCGCCAGGGAAGGTGGTGAGCAGCAGTTGGCGGCGCTGCACCGACTCGCGTACGGCGTCGTCCAGTGGCACCTCACCCAGCGCGCGAAGTTGCGGGTGCTGGCCGTCGGGCAGGCTGACAAAGCGGTCCAGTACCGTCTGCAGATGCCGGGCCACGGCGTGACCTTCGCCGCCGCGGCGGGTCTGGTTGACGAGCAGCAGCAGTTGGCGGCGCTGCTGGTGCATCGCCAGCACCTTGACCGTGGCGTAGGCGTCGGCCATGGAGGTGGGCTCGGGCGTGGCCAGGATGAGCACCTCGCCGGCCAGCGACACGGCGTACAGCACCACGTCCGAGATGCCGGCCCCGGTGTCAAGCAGCACATGGTCGTAGCGCGGCGCGACTTCCTCGACCACGGCGCGCAGCTGTTCGCGCAGTTCGGGCGTGAGGCGCGAATATTCGATCAACCCCGAGCCGGCCAGCAGCACGCTGAAGCCGCCGGGGGCCTCGACGATGGCGTCCTGCCAGCGCGCGCGGCCATTGACGACGTCGTGCAGCGTGATCTTGGGCTGCAGATGCAGCATCACGTCCAGATTGGCCAGGCCCAGGTCGGCGTCGATCACCAGGACCCGACGGCCCATGCGAGCCAGCGCGGCGGCGAGGTTGGCGCTGACCAGCGTCTTGCCCACGCCGCCCTTGCCGCTGGTGATGGCCAGCACATGACCGCGCGGGCCGGGCGATGTGGCGGCAGCCGCAGGGGCGGCCGTGTTGTTGCGGTCGGGCTTGGCCGTCATGGCGCGCTGGCGTGTGAGTTCGTCGCGGGTCCGGCGTCGTCCGCCAAAGGCGTGAAGCCGCTCAGCAGCAGGCTGCGTTCCTCGGCGCTGACGTCGGGCTGGGGCGGCAGTTCCAGGCAGGCGCGGTTGCGGCCGGCCGACTTGGCGCTGTAGAGCTGTCGATCGGCGCGTTCCAGCCACAACAGGCGCGACGAGCGCACCCATTGCGGCGCAAATGCGCCGCCGATGCTGATGGTCACGCGCAGCGGGTGCTTGTGGCCGGTGACATTGATGCGGGTCAGCTCGATGCGCTTGCGCACCCGCTCGGCGACCGTCTGGCCAACGCGCGGCATGCAGTTGGGCAGCACGATGGCAAATTCTTCACCGCCGATGCGGGCCACCGTGTCCATGGGGCGGACGGATTCGCGCAGCGTGTGGCCGATGGTCTGGATGACCAGGTCGCCGGTCGCATGCCCGTGGTTGTCGTTGATGCGCTTGAAGTGATCGATGTCCAGGATGAGCAGCAGGGCGGACTCACCCGCCCGGGCCACGCGGTCGATCTCGCGGTCGAGCGCCGATTCGAGCTGACGCCGATTCAGCAGTCCGGTGAGCGGATCGCGGCTGGACAGGGTGCACAAGCCGTCCACCACCTGCTGCAGCCAGGCCGGCGAACCGACTTCACCGGTGAGTGTGTGTCCGGCGCGGCCGAGCAGTTGCATGGCCGTCTCGAGCTGCAGATGGCCGGCGGCGATCGGCACGGTGTCGGCAGGCGGGCGGTCGCTGAGCGGCGGGTAGGGCATGGGGTCGGCTGGAAGGTCGGCAGACGCGCGGTGATCGCGAACCCGGCCGGGCCTGCGCATGGCCCGGCGGGCAGTCTACCGCGTGGCTCGGGCCGGATCTGGCCACTTGGGGACGGAGCCGGCAGCGAATTGGCGGGCCAAGCCCGCCCTGCTCCACGCCTCGTGCGGTATTAAAGCCGGTCACACTGGCGCCGATACAGCCTGCATAGGCACTGCCTCGTCACTCGACCCCGGGTGCCGACCTTGTTCCAACGACACCTTGTCCGCATGCAAAGTGCCCTGTTAGCCGCCACCGACGACCCGCAGGAGCGCGAATTCAAGTTCGACGCCCGCGATTTCGCCCGGGTGCGCGAACTGATCTACCACCGCGCCGGCATCAGCCTGCACGCGCACAAGCAGGCCATGGTCTACAGCCGGCTGTCGCGCCGCCTGCGCGAAACCGGTCATCGCAGCTTTGGCAGCTATCTGCAGGCGCTCGAACAGGGGCGCGGCGATGCCGCCGAGATCGAATGGCAGGAGTTCATCAACTGCCTGACCACCAATCTGACCGCGTTCTTTCGCGAGGAACACCATTTCCCGCTGCTCGAACAGGCTTTGCGTGACCTGGCGTCACAGTCGCGCCCGCCGCGCATCTGGTGCAACGCGGCGTCTACCGGCGAAGAGCCCTATTCGATTGCCATGTGTGTGGCTGAAACCCTGGGCGAACGTACCCAGGCCCGCATCGTCGCCAGCGACATCGACACCAATGTGCTCAACACCGCCCGGCGCGGTGTGTACAACGTGCAGGCTCGCGGCCTGACGCCTGAACGGCTCAAGCGCCACTTCTTGCGCGGCACCGGTGCCAACTCGGGCCAGATGCGGGTGCGCCCCGAACTGCAGAGGCTGGTCGAGTTCCGTACCTTCAACCTGATCGGCAACCAGTGGTCGCTGGGTGAACCGTTCGACATCGTGTTCTGCCGCAACGTCATGATTTATTTCGACGCCGCCACGCAGCGCCGGGTGCTGCAGGGCATCCACGCCGTGATGCGGCCGCAGGGGCTGCTGTTTGTCGGCCATTCCGAGAATTTCACCGACTCGCGCGACATCTTCCAGCTGCGCGGCAAGACGGTGTACCAGAAGGTCTGACATGCCCCCCCTTCCAGTGTCCAGTGTTGTGCCGGGTGGCGTTGCGACCGGCCTGCGAGCCCAGGCGACCTTGGCGCCCACCGCGCTGCAGGCGAACTCGGCCGCGCGCACGGCGCGCATCGAACGGCTGCGGGCGCAGCCGCGCAAGCCGCACGAGGCGTCGTTCTTCTTCTACGACGCGTTTTTCAAGGCCGACGCGGTCAAGGTGCTGCCGGGCGAGTATTTCGTGCACGACGAGGACGTGATCATCATGACCACGCTGGGCTCGTGCATTGCCGCGTGCCTGTGGGATCGGGTCGCCTGCATCGGCGGCATGAACCATTTCATGCTGCCCGATGTGGGCGCCGGCATGACCGACGGCGGGCGCTACGGCAGCTACGCGATGGAATTGCTGATCAACGAACTCATGAAGCGCGGCGCCTCGCGCGCCAACCTGGAGGCCAAAGTCTTCGGCGGCGCGGCGGTCATCAGCGGCATGAACAGCATCAACGTGGGCGAACGCAACACCAGCTTTGTCTTCGAGTACCTGCGCACCGAGCGCATCCCGGTGGTGTCGAAGGATGTGCTGGAGGTGTATCCACGCAAAGTCTGCTTCTTTCCTGCCAGCGGCAAGGCGATGGTCAAGCGTCTGGCGCCGACACAGATCGATCTGGTCGCCGCGCAGGACCGCGACGCCGTGCAGCGCGCCCGCAGCGACAGCCGCGCGGGATCGGTGGACCTGTTCTGAGCCGATCCGCCCGGCACGGTCACCCGGCTGCAACGGCATTGACGACGACGACACGATTCAGGATTTCCAGTCATGACCAGCAAGACACGTGTGGTGGTGGTGGACGATTCGGCGCTGGTGCGCAGCCTGTTGGCCGAGATCATCAACCGCCAGCCCGACATGGAATGCATAGGCGCAGCCGCCGACCCCTATGTGGCGCGCGAGATGATCCGCAACCTCAACCCGGATGTGATCACGCTGGACGTCGAGATGCCGCGCATGGACGGCATCGACTTCCTGTCCAAGCTCATGCGGCTGCGGCCCATGCCAGTGGTCATGGTGTCCACGCTCACCGAACGGGGTGCCGAGGTCACCCTCAAGGCGCTGGAGCTGGGGGCGGTCGATTTCGTCGCCAAGCCGCGCGTGGGCATCACGGATGGCATGCGTCAGCTTGGCAGCGAGATCACCGACAAGATCCGTATCGCTGCACGCGCCCGGGTGCACAAGCTTGTGCTGCCCGCGGCCAATGTGGCCGGTGCGCCCAGCGGCGGCCTGACGGCTCGACTTGACGGCGCTGGTGCCGGTACGCCATCGGTGAATGGCGCAACGAGCCCGCCGCGTGTGCCGGGTGCGGCGTCCGAGGGCCTGGGCCGGGTGTCGACCGAGAAGATCATCTTCATCGGTGCCTCGACCGGTGGCACCGAGGCCACGCGCGAGGTGCTCATGGCGCTGCCGCCGGATGCGCCGGCGGTGATGATCACCCAGCACATGCCGCCGGGCTTCACGCGCAGCTATGCGACGCGGCTGAACAGCCTGTGCCGCATCCGCGTGAGCGAGGCAAGCGACGGCGTTCGTGTGTTGCCCGGGCACGCCTACATCGCACCCGGCGGCATGCACCTGAGCGTGGAGCGTTCGGGCGCCAACTACATCGCCCGGGTGCGCGACGGCGAGGCGGTGAACCGACACAAGCCCAGCGTGGAGGTGCTGTTCAGCTCGGCCGCACGGGTGGTCGGCCGCAACGCCATCGGCATCATGTTGACCGGCATGGGCGCGGATGGCGCGCGGGCTATGCGCGAGATGAAGGACGCCGGCGCCTACAACGTCGCGCAGGACGAAGAGAGCTGCATCGTGTTCGGCATGCCGCGTGAGGCCATCGCCGCCGGCGCCTGCGACCAGGTGCTGCCGCTCAAGCAGATCGCCGGCCACCTGATGACATATCTGCGCGAGACGGCCGGAGCCCTGTTGCACCGCGTGTGAGCACGCTGCGGGTGCTTAGAGAAACAGCTCCTGCAGGTCGCTGAGAAAGTCGAAGCCACGTGGCGTCGGTACGACGTGCACGTCGTCGCGGCTGATGAGTCCGCGTGACTCGGCGACGGCCAGGCGCGCGCTCACCGCTGAAATGGGCAGTCCGGTGCGCTCGCTGAACAATCCCAGGTCGAAGCCCTCGCGCAGGCGCAGGGTGTTGAGCATGAACTCGAAGGGCAGGGCCTTGCGGCTCACCTCCTCGTCGTTCGAGACGGCACGGCCGGCCAGGGCCTGGCGCATATAGGTCTCGGGCTCGCGCCAGCGCGTCTGGCGCACCACGCGGTGCGGAAAGCTCAGCTTGCTGTGGGCACCGGCACCGATGCCCAGGTAGTCGCCGAACAGCCAGTAGTTGAGGTTGTGCAGGCAGCGGTGGCCGGCGCGGGCGTAAGCCGAGACCTCGTAGCGCTGCAGGCCGGCCGCGCCGGTGAGCTCGATCAGGCGGTCCAGCATGGCAAAGCCGGCGTCGTCATCCGGCAGCGCGGGTGGCGGGCGGCTGGCGAAGACGGTGTTGGGCTCGATCGTCAGGTGATAGAGCGACAGATGGGTGGGCGCCAGCGTCAGTGCGGTGCGCAGGTCCTGTTCACATTCGGCCAGGCTCTGGCCGGGCAGGGCGTACATCAGGTCGAGGTTGAAGGTCTCGAAGGCTTCGGCCGCTTCCTCGGCCGCGGCGATGGCCTGGGCGCGGTCGTGCACCCGGCCCAGTGCGGCCAGCTTGGTGTCGTCGAAGCTCTGCACGCCGATGGACAGGCGCGTGACACCCGCGGCGCGATAGGCCTTGAAGCGCTCGCGCTCGAAGGTGCCGGGGTTGGCTTCGAGGGTGATCTCGGCCGTTGGCACCAGGGGCAGCAGGGCGCGCACCTCACCCAGCAGTCGCTCGATGCCGGCGGGCGAGAACAGGCTGGGCGTGCCGCCGCCGATGAAGACGCTCACCACCGGCCGCCCCCAGACCAGGGGCAGGGCGGCTTCCAGGTCAGTGCGAAGAGCGTCGAGGTAGCGCGCCTCGGGCAGGCCGTCGGGACCATGGGTATGCGAGTTGAAGTCGCAGTAGGGGCATTTCTTCAGGCACCAGGGCAGGTGGATGTAGAGGGCCAGCGGTGGCTGGCCGGCCAGCTGCAGCGTGCCCTGGCGCAGGTAGCGCTCGACCAGGCCGTCCATGGCCACCCCGCCCTGGGATTCGCACTGGATCGGAATGGTGTCGGCCATGCGGTTCACGCTCTCCTCAGCCGAGTTGCCAGGCCAAACGCATCAACTCCAGCATCTGCGCGCAGGCCAGGGCGCGGTGGCTGTGGCGGTTCTTGATGGCGGCGGGCAATTCGGCCACGGTCTGGCCCAGTGCGGGGATGAACATGAGCGGGTCGTAGCCGAAGCCGCCGGCGCCGCGCAGCTGGGCCAGGATCTCGCCCTCCCAGCGGCCGATGGCGATGAGTGGCTCGGGGTCGTCGGCCGAGCGGATGGCGACCAGCACACACACGAAGCGCGCCGAGCGCGAGGTGCCAGGCGGCAGGGCTGCGAGTTCGGCCAGCAGGCGGCGGTTGTTGGCGCTGTCCTGGCGCGCTCGCAGGGCCTCGCGGTCCGACATCGGCGCGGCCTGGCGGTCGCCGAAGTGCGCACCGGCGTCGTTGGCTGCCTCACCTGCCGTGGTGCCGAGGTCGGCGTAGTGGGCCGAGATGACACCAGGCGCGCCGCCCAGCGCTGCCACGGCCAGGCCGGAGTCGTCGGCGATGGCCGGCAGTCCGCTGGCGCGGGCGGCGTGGCGCGCCTTGGCCAGGGCGTTCTCGACGAAGCTGTGGTGCGGCTCCTCGGCCTCGTCTATGCCCAGGGCGGACTGCGGCAGCAGCTCGATCGCCAGTGGTTGGAACAGCGCGCCGAGTTCGGCCAGCTTCTTGGCGTTGTTGGAGGCCAGGATGAGTTGCATCGAGTCAGCTCGGCAAGACGGGGAGGGGACTGGGTGAGGGCTGGGTGGGCGGCCGGAGTGATCGCTCAGGCGGCCGGGCGGGCCGGCAGCGGCTCGGCCAGGGCGGCCTTCTGCGCCGCCACCAGTCGGGCGATGCCGGCCTCGGCCAGGGCGAGCAGCTCGTTCATCTCGGTGCGGGTGAAGGCCGCGCCTTCGGCCGTGCCCTGCACCTCGACGTAATGGCCAGCGCCGGTCATGACCACGTTCATGTCGGTGTCGCAGGCTGAGTCCTCGGGGTAGTCGAGATCGAGCATGGGCGTGCCGTTGACGATGCCGACAGACACGGCCGCCACATGGTCGCGGATGGGCGACGCCGTCAGCTTGCCCTGGGCGATGAGCCAGCTGATGGCGTCATGTGCGGCCACGAAGGCGCCGGTGATGGACGCGGTGCGGGTGCCGCCGTCGGCCTGCAGCACGTCGCAGTCCAGATGGATGGTGCGTTCGCCCAGGGCGGCCAGGTCGACGCTGCAGCGCAGCGAGCGGCCGATGAGGCGCTGGATCTCCTGGGTGCGTCCGCTCTGCTTGCCGCGCGCGGCCTCGCGGTCGCCGCGGGTGTGGGTGGCGCGCGGCAGCATGCCGTATTCGGCGGTGAGCCAGCCTTCGCCGCTGCCGCGCTTGTGCGGGGGCACCTTTTCCTCCACCGAGGCGGTGCACAGCACCTTGGTGGCGCCGAACTCGATCAGCACCGAACCTTCGGCGTGGCAGGTGTAGGCGCGGGTGATGGTCACCGGGCGCAGGGCGTCGGCGCTGCGGCCGTGGCTGCGGGAAATCGTCATGGGGGGCCCTGTCTGAGCGAATGGGCGCGATTGTGGCTGCTTGCGCAGCCGCCCTGCGCTGGCGTCAGGCAGTCGCCCGGCTGGGCATGCACGGGAAAGAGGCTGGTGCCGGCCGCTCGCCTGGCCGGGTTCAGGGCTTGCGCTGGGCGCTGCTGCGCTGGATGGCCTCGTTGATCTCGCGGATGGAGCGCTCGATCTCGGCCTCGTCGAGCAGGTCGTCCGGGTCGCCGGTGCCCACGCTGGCCTGGATGGTGGAGGCAAACACCTCGTCGCCCAGGGTTTCGGTCTCGATGCCCGAGTTGAGCTCGTCGTCCTCGGCGGCTTCCCACTCGACGGCGATGACGGTGACGTTGTCGCTTTTCTCGCCCGCCGTGCGCAGGGCCTGTTCGACCAGTTCGGGCACGGCGTCGACGATGTTGTGCTTGGCCATCTGGCGCGCGATGGTGTCGTCGTCCACCGCGCCCCACAGGCCGTCGGAGCACAGCATGATCTTGTCGCCCTGCTGCAGCATCAACGGGCCGACGGTGTCGACGACCGGCTTGCCGGGGCTGCCCAGGCAGGTGAAGAGCACGTTGCGGTTGACACGTTCACCCAGAGGCACGACACCGGCCAGGGTTTCCTGCAACTCGCTGTAGGAATGGTCGCGGGTGCGGGCGATGAGCTTGTCGCCGCGCACCATGTACAGGCGCGAATCGCCGCAGTGGGCCCAGTAGGCCTCGTTGCCCTGCATGACGCAGGCCACGATGGTGGTGCGCGGTGTGTCGAGCAGGGCGCCTTCGGTGGCGTAGCGGATGAGCTGGTGATGGCCGGCCAGGATGGCGTCGTGCAGGAAACGCTTGGGATCCTTGAGCAGCGGCTTGGCGTCGCGCTGGAACATCACGGCCAGGGTCTGCAGCGCCATCTGCGAGGCGACCTCGCCTTCGGGGTGACCGCCCATGCCGTCGGCCAGCGCGAACAGACCCGAATCGCGCGTGTAGCAGTAGCCCATGCGGTCTTCGTTCTTTTCGCGGCCACCCTTGCGACTGATCTGGTAGACCGAAAAACGCATAAATCAGGGCCCGGGGCTGGTGCTGACGCAGCGATGAGCCATCAGGCCTTGGCGCCGGTCTTGAGGTTTTCGAGCTGGAGCTTCAGGCGCTCGCTGAAACTGAGCTTGGTGTAGCGCCTTTCGGTCTCGCGCGCCAGTTCCTTCTGCAAGGCGAACACGCTTTGCGGGCGCGACAGCGGGTCCAACGCCATGCACCATTCGGTGACCTCGATGAGGTTGTCCGAATAGACGTTGCGCAGCCGTGACAACGACAGGCTCAGACGATCCTTCTCGTTGCGCTGCACCGCGTCATTGGGTGGGTAGCCCTGCATGCAGGCATAGATGCAGGCCCCGATGGCGTAGATGTCGGTCCACGGACCGAGTGATCCGTCGCGACGGTACATCTCGGGTGCTGCAAAACCGGGCGTGTACATCGGCCGGGTGAAATTGCCTTCCTTGCTCAGCACTTCACGCGCTGCGCCAAAGTCCAGCATGACTGCCTTGTTGTCGTTGGTGACGAAGATGTTGGCCGGCTTGATATCCAGGTGCAGCATCTTGTGCTGGTGCACGATGCGCAAGCCGCGCAGGATCTCGTCAAAGAGACTGCGGATGGTGGACTCGCGGAAGACCTTGTCACGCTTCAGGTCGCGCGCGGTAACGATGAAGTCCTGCAGGGTGTCGCCCTGCAGGTAATTCATCACCATGTAGACCGTCTCGTTCTCGCGGAAAAAGTTCAGCACCGAGACCACGCTCGGGTGCGAAATCTGGGCGAGCGATCGACCTTCCTCGAAGAAGCTCTTGAGACCAAGGCGATAGAGCGGCTGCTTGTCAGGCTTGACTCGAGGAATGAGTTCACCCGTCGAACGCTCGGCAAGCGACGACGGCAGATATTCCTTCAAGGCGACCAGTCGTCGTTCAGCGTCTTCGGCCAGGTAAACAACCCCAAAGCCTCCCGCCGCTAGTTTCTTGATGATCTGGTAGCCGCCTACCACGGTGCCCGGGGGCAGCGGGGCAGGTTTTGGCTTTGACATAATTGGTGTTTACCTAGCGAAATCCTCCATGCCAGTTTACAGCATGACCGGCTACGCCAGCGCAACGCAGCGTGCGCAGTCAGGCACGCCTTCTGCATCTGCCGACGCTGCTTCGCAAGGCGCCGTCACTGTTGAGTTGCGTTCGGTAAACAGCCGGTTTCTTGACCTCGCGCTGCGTCTGCCGGACGAATACCGCGCTCTGGAACCTGCGTTGCGGGACGGGCTCACCGGCGCTTTCAAGCGCGGCAAGATCGAACTTCGCCTGAACACCGAATTGCCTGCGAGCGGGAGTTTCCCGCAGCCCTCAGCCGAGCAAATGCTTGATCTGGCGCGCCTGGAAACCACGGTGCAAAGCTGGTTGCCGAAGGCGCGGCCCATGTCGGTAGGCGAGGTGTTGTCTTGGTGCCGGTCCGGCAGCGGCCGCACATTGGATGACGCCTTGGTGCTGGCGGCAGCCCAGGCAGCGATACGCGAATTGGTCGACGCCCGGGCGCGTGAAGGCGACCGGCTGGTGATGATCCTGATGGAACGTGTTGGCAAGCTGCGTGAGTTCGTCGCCCAGGCACAACCCCTCGTGCCTCAGGTGGTGGCGCGCCAGCAGCGACGGTTCATTGAACGCTGGAATGCTGCGATCGATGCCGCTGGAAACAGTTCGGTCAGCGCGGAGCAGGTGGCTGAACGTGCCCTGAACGAGGCTGCAGCCTTTGCAATACGCATCGACGTGGCAGAGGAGATCGGCCGCTTGGGCGCGCATCTTGACGAGATCTCTCGACTTCTCAAATCGGGTGGGGAACTCGGCAAGCGGCTTGACTTTCTCATCCAGGAACTGCACCGCGAAGCCAATACGTTGGGCTCGAAATCAGCTGCACTCGAACTCACGCAGATCTCGGTCGAGATGAAGGTGCTGATCGAGCAGATGCGAGAGCAGGTGCAGAACATCGAATGAGCTTTGCACGGCAGGCCAAGCCTGCGCTGCAGTACCAACTTGCCTACACGTTCTCCCCACTTCCATGAGCGTCAATGATCTGTCGGCCCAGGGCCGCGCATCAGCCCACCAACCGACGGCGCAGTCTGGTCATCCTGGCAACCTGTACGTTGTGGCGGCCCCGAGTGGCGCGGGCAAGTCCAGCCTGGTGAAGGCGCTG
Organism: Pseudomonadota bacterium; assembly: GCA_041169165.1. Lineage (GTDB taxonomy): Bacteria > Pseudomonadota > Gammaproteobacteria > Burkholderiales > Burkholderiaceae_C > Sphaerotilus. Next base: position 17,665 of record JBEEJN010000040.1, on the reverse strand, counting down.
CTGGAACTCGATGCACGCTTGGCGGTGTCGATCTCGCACACGACCCGGGCACCGCGTGGACAGGAGCGGCATGGCCGCGAGTACTGGTTCGTCGGGCCCGAAGAGTTTCGAGCCATGGTCAGGCGGGGCGAATTCTTCGAATGGGCCGAGGTACACGGCAACCTCTATGGCACGTCTCGGGCGGCCATCGAGGCTCGTCTGGTGGCAGGCGATGATGTCGTCCTGGAGATCGACTGGCAAGGCGCCATCCAGATCAAGCGCCTGTTTGCCAACGCGGTGCTGATCTTCATCCTGCCCCCAAGCTATGACGAATTGCGTGGGCGCCTGACGCGCCGCGGCGAGGATGCGCCGGCAGTCATTGAACAGCGCATGGAAAACGCCCGGCTTGAGGTCGCGCAGGCGCGTCACTTCGACTACGTGGTCGTCAATGCGTTGTTCGAGACCGCGCTGTTCGACCTCAAGACCATCGTTCATGCCCAACGGTTAAAATACAGCACGCAGCGACGTAGCCGCTCGGTTGTCTTCGAGGCTCTGGCGTTGGAATGACAATGTGATCGTGCTCTAGAGGCATGTCGCGAACTGTCTTGACGCACGCTGTTTCAATAATTGTTGATTCGAGGCGGCCCGACGGGCGGTTGGCGGCAAGCGTCTTTGTTCCTGTATGCCGCGCTTCTGTCGAAGCTGAGTTCACATGACGGGGCGTGTCACGGCAGCGCGCGCAGCTTGGGCATATCGCCCCGGATAGTTTGTTTACATAGGTACATCATGGCCCGTATCACTGTCGAAGATTGTCTTGAGAAGATCCCCAATCGTTTCCAACTGGTCTTGGCTGCGACCTATCGCGCGCGCATGCTGAGCCAAGGGCACGCACCGCGCATCGAGACCAAGAACAAGCCTGGTGTAACCGCATTGCGTGAAATCGCTGCTGGTCAAGTTGGTTTGGAAATGCTGCGCAAGGTGCCGGGCTGACCCTTTCACTGTGGCCGGGCATCGTGCGATGACCACCTCCTGGCCGTTTCGGGCCTGCCGTCAGGTCTGGTGACGACGTACACAATTGGCCTCCCGCGCAGCAGCGGCGTTGCGCCGCATGTTTCTGGTGCCCTGGGTGCAAAAGAACCCGGCGGCGAGTGGCGTGAACGCTGGTGCGGTCACGGCCACCGTAGTTGCGGATCGTGCGGCCAACGGCGGCAAAACGGTTGCGGCCACTCGGGCGCATGACAAGGCGAGCCCTGCCGAACTGACGGTTCCCGCCGGGCCGGCGGTGCCTGGTGCGCATGGGGTCAGTGCGGCGTCGTTTGCGGCGCTCACTGTCAAACTGGACTACCTCGACGCCCCTGACATCAAGCGGGTGCGTGACGCCTATCGCTTCGCCGACGAGGCGCACCTGGGCCAGTTCCGCGCCAGCGGCGAGCCCTACATCACCCACCCCATCGCGGTAGCCGGTCTGTGCGCAGACTGGAAGCTAGACGTGCAGGCCATCATGGCTGCGCTCATGCACGACGCGATGGAGGACTGTGGCATCACCAAGCCGGAATTGGTGGAGCGATTCGGCGTGGCCACTGCCGAACTGGTCGACGGACTGACGAAACTCGACAAGCTGCAGTTCAGCACGCGCGAGGAAACGCAGGCCGAGTCGTTCCGCAAGATGCTGCTGGCGATGGCGCGCGATGTGCGAGTCATCCTCATCAAGCTGGCTGACCGTCTGCACAACATGCGCACGATGGAGTCGATGGCGGCCAACAAGAGCGTACGCATCGCACGCGAGACGCTCGACATCTACGCGCCCATTGCGCACCGGCTGGGACTGAACCAGTCTTATCGCGAGTTGCAGGAACTGTCGTTCAAGTACCTGCAGCCGTGGCGCCACGCGGCGTTGAACAAAGCGGTGACCCGCGCGCGCGGCAATCGTCGCGACGTGGTTGAGAAGGTTCACGCCGAGGTCGAACAAGCTTTCGGCGATGCGGGCGTGCCGGCGCAGATCTACGGGCGCGAAAAGACCATTCATTCGATCTACCGCAAGATGCGCGAAAAGCACCTGAGCTTTGCCCAGGTGAGCGACATCTTCGGCTTCCGCATTGTGGTGGCCAGCTTGCCCGAGTGCTACCTGGCGCTGGGCGTGCTGCACCAGCTCTACAAGCCGGTGCCGGGGCGCTTCAAGGACTACATCGCCATCCCCAAGGCCAACGGCTACCAGTCGCTGCACACCACGCTGGTCAGCCCGCTGGGCACGGCGATCGAGTTCCAGGTACGCACCCAGGCCATGCATGCTGTGGCCGAGGCCGGCATCGCCGCGCACTGGATGTACAAGGTACGTTCGGGGGGCGAGCAGCTTGACGCAGCCGGCATGGGCGCGTTGTGGCTGCAGTCGCTGATCGACATCCAGAACGAAACGCGCGATTCGGCCGAGTTTCTCGAACACGTCAAGATCGACCTCTTCCCCGAGTCGATCTACGTCTTCACGCCACAGAGCAAGATCCTGGCACTGCCACGTGGTGCCACGCCGGTCGACTTTGCCTATGCCATCCACTCGCGGGTAGGTGACCACTGCGTGGCAGCACGCGTCAATGGCGAGCCCGTGGCGTTGCGCACCGAGTTGCGCTCCGGCGACGTGGTCGAGATCGTTACGGCGGCTGCCGCGCGGCCCAACCCGGCATGGCTCAACTTCGTGCGCACCGGCAGGGCACGGTCCAAGATTCGACACTATCTCAAGAATCTCGAGACCGACGAAAGCTACGACCTGGGCCTCAAGCTGCTGGCGCAGGCCTTGCGCGCTGAAGGACTGCAGCTGCCGGCGGCGGGCGATTCGGCGACAGAAGCAGACCAGCAACTCTGGCAGACCCTGGTGCGTTGGAGCGGTAACCGCAATCATCGAGAACTCATGGTCGAGATTGGTCTGGGCCGCAAGATCGCTTCCATCGTCGCCAAACGCCTGGCGCGGGAACTCGTCGACCGCGGCCATCGGCCCGACGCACTCACCCTGAGCATGGGACGCTACGCGACCGATGCCGATCTCCCTGCGCAGGGCACGGTGGTGATCGACGGCAGCGAAAACGCGACGGTGCAGCTCGCGCCTTGTTGCCGTCCCATTCCGGGTGACGCCATCGTGGGATATCTCGGCCGCGGTGAAGGCTTGGTGGTGCACGCGGCCGATTGCACGGTCGCCAAGCGCCTTCTGGAGCGAGACAGCGAGCGCTGGCTTGCCGTCGAGTGGTCCGAGCAGCCGCAACGCGCATTCGAGACCCTGGTTGCCATGCTGGTGCGTAACGGCAAGGGCGTGCTCGCCGAAGTCGCCCAGGCGGTCAGCGCAGCGGAGGCCGACATCGCCCATGTCGACATGGAGCCGGTCGGATCTTCAGATGGTTCGAATACCACCGAACTGCGCCTGCTGCTGGCAGTGCGAGACCGTCAACATCTGGCTGATGTGTTGCGAGCCTTGCGCCGTTGCGCCAGCGTGATCAAGGTTGCGCGCGGTCGCAGCTGACCGTTTGAACGGCCCGGATGCGGCGCCTGCTGATCAGGCTGATGGTGCCGGGTAGCTGACTTCCAGAACTTCCAGGGTTTCGGCGCCGCCTGGCGTCATCAGCCTGACCTCGTCGCCCACCCGGGCCCGCAGCAGGGCGCGGGCGACCGGCGCCACCCAGCTTATTTCACCCGCCAGGTTGTCCACTTCGTCGATGCCACGGATGGTGATGGTGTGTTCGTCCCCCTGTTGATTGGCATAGGTGACGGTGGCACCGAAGTACACCTGATCACTGCCGTGGTGGGCGCTCGGGTCGACAACTTCGGCGATGTCGAGTCGCCGGGTGAGGAAACGGATGCGCCGGTCAATTTCGCGCAGGCGCTTCTTGCCATATAGGTAGTCGCCGTTTTCAGAGCGGTCGCCATTCTTCGCAGCCCACGACACGATCTCGACCACCTTGGGGCGATCCTCGTCGAGCAGGTACATCAGTTCGGCGCGCAACCTGCGCCAGCCGGCCGGCGTCATGTAGTTGCGCGTGCCTGGCGGCAACGCAGGCAGGCCTGGGACCTCGTCGTCCTCGTCGTTGCCGGTGGATTCCTTGATGAAGGCCTTGTTCATAGGTCGGACTTGAGTCGGCGGCAAGCTAGAGCTTGACACCATGTTGCGCTAGCCGCGACAACCTGCGAGCGACGACATCCTGGTCGCTGGATGCGGCGTTCGAAGTAGCGGCAGAGCCCTGCGCAGATGTTGGAAGGATCGACCTCTTGATCAAATGCGGAGCACGCGGATTTGAGTGATCACCCTTGTTCAGAGGGGTGAGGGTGTATTCAGACAGGGGGATCGCTCGAATATGGGCAGATATCCCGTGCTTCAGGGGTTTGCGACGTTCTTCAGATGCGGTGTGATGCAGGTCACGTTTGCCAATTACAGACAGGGCCCCTTTCTGCCGATGAATGCAACAAGCCGCACTTTTGGAACAACAGCGCTGCGGCGGCAGGCCTGAATGGCTGACGCGCTTGAATTGAACCCCTACGAGGCCCGCGCCATGTCCCGTCCCTATTTTGCCCCGGACCCTGTTGATCCTTTGCTGACCACGCGCGAGGCAGCCCTGCGTCTCGGAGTCTCTTTGCGCACCGTCCAGCTCTGGGTCGAGGCCGGCACGCTGCCGGCAGGCCGAACCCCAGGTGGCCATCGGCGCATCCGGCTGTCCGCCGTGGAGGCGCTTGCGCAGCGCAGCGGCCTGCGCCCGGCCATGTCAGCCGTCGGCCAGGCGCTCACGACTGACCAGCCGGCGGATGTGCTGCTCATCGCTGCCACCTCCGACCAATTGCACCAGTGGCAGCAATTGCTCGCCCCGTTCGGCCGCAACATCACCGTACGCGGTGCCGACAACGGCTACACCGGCATGCTGCAGCTCGGTCGCAAGGCGCCTGATCTGCTCGTCACCGATCTGGTCATGCCCGACGTGGATGGCTACGCCATGCTGCGCACCTTGTCGACTCTGCCCGAGTACGCGCGGCTGCACGTGCTGGCCATGACCGGACTGTCGCCGCGCAGCATCGCCGAACGCGGCGGTGTGCCCGAGCGTGTGCGTGTCATGCACCACCCGGTCGATCTGGCGGCCGTGCGAGAGTGGGTCGGTGCCGAACTGCAACGCCTGGGGCGCCGTTACGCCGAAGCCGTGGCCTGACGACCGCCGGCGACGCGAAGCGGCGTCGGGTCAGGACATGCCGCCGCCATTCGTGACGCCTGCCCGGGTCGGGCGTCCTGATTGCGCGTGAGCGGTAGGTCTTGACGCTTCTTTGCAAAAAAGCACAGCACTTCAATCTGGTGCCTCGAACATGCCGCTCGCCTAGGCGGCGGCTCTAGCCGCCGGCTCGTCCTGCCGCCGATGAGGAGCCCAGATGAACACCTTGCTACAACACTCCAGCCCGGATCACGCGTCCCTGTCCGCGACCGACGGCTCAGCCTTGCGGCATCATGTCGTGCATGCCAATCAAGCCGAGACGACCTTGAACACCAGTGCCCGCGTTCTCGTCATCGATGACGATCAGCGACTGTCAGCCATGGTGCGCGATTACCTGCAGGCCCACGGTCTGGCGGTGTTCTGCGCCGGCGATCTGGCCCAGGGCCGGGCCATGCTCGGTCGCGAGGCCTTCGACGTCCTGGTGCTCGACCTCATGTTGCCCGACGGCGACGGCCTGGACCTGACACGCGAACTGCGCGCCGCCGGTCGCCTCAAGACCCTGCCGCTGCTGATGCTCACCGCACGCGGCGAGCCCATGGACCGCATCGTCGGCCTTGAACTCGGGGCAGACGATTACCTGCCCAAACCTTTCGAGCCCCGCGAACTGCTAGCCAGGCTGCGCGCGCTGCTGCGCCGCACCCAACCGCAGGACGATGACGGGGTGCTGCGTTTTGGCCGCCTGGAGATCGATGTGGGCGCGCGTCAGGCACGCGTGGCCGGCGTTCCCTGCGAACTCACCAGTTATCAGTTCGACCTGCTTTATGTGCTGGCGCAAAGCCCGGGCCGTGTGCTCAGCCGCGACCAGATCATGGATGCGCTCAAGGGGCACGCCCTGGACGCCTTCGACCGCAGCATCGATGTGCATGTGTCGCGCATCCGCGCAGCCATCGAGGACGACCCCAAGGCGCCGCGTCGCATCCTCACCGTGCGCGGTGCGGGCTATGTATTTGCCCGCAAGCAGGACGGCGAAAGCGTCTGAGCCGGGCACGGCACCCGACCCAGGCGGGCGGCTGCGCCGCGCAACGGCGGCCATTCCATTGATCAGCCATCCCTGAGCACGCGGCGGATGGCCGACACTTGCGCACTGTGACCCCATCGCGGTGCCCGCCATGCCCGTTCGCAATCTGTATCTGAGCATCTACCTCACGGTGGTCGCCGTGCTGCTCGTGTTCGCGCTGATTGCAGGCAGCCTGGTTCGTCGGCACGCCGAGGCCGAGCGCGGTCGGATCGAGGAGGCAGTCAGCCAACGCACGGCGGCCTGGGCTGAACTCCTGGAGCACAGCTTGCCGCCCTTGGCATCGGACGAAAAGGTGCAGGCGGCAGCCCTGCTCGACTGGTCGCGCAGGCTGCGCATCGCCATTGCTCTGGATGGGCGGGACGGCCATCGCATCGCCACGTCGGACCTCTACGCCGACGTCGAAGCGCATGAAGGGGCTGTGGTCGCCCGCCCGACTCGTGTGGAGCTGACCGACGGTCGTGCGTTGTGGCTGGTCCGGCCGCGCCTGCGCGTGCGTACCGCCCTGGCCGAGGACCGACTCGATGCACCGCCGTCGCGGCCCGCCTTCGTCGATGTGGGCACCGAGGTCAACGCCGGCCTGGGCAGCCTGCAGGGCGACAAGCCATTGACGCGGGGTGGATTTCCGTCGCACAACGAGGATTGGCTCTCAAGAGTATCCGAGCTGCTGGTGCCCGCTGCGTCCAATGGCGGATGGCGCGACGAGGGGACGCGGCTGCTGTTGGTCATGATGGTGCTGTTCATCGCGATCGCCGGCGGCTCCTACCCGGTGGTGCGTCGATTGACGCGTCGCCTGGAAGTGCTGCAACGTGGCGTGGAAACCTTCGGCGCCGGCAAGCTCGACCACCGCGTGGTCGTCGAAGGGCGCGACGAGGTGGCGGCGGTGGCCGGCAGCTTCAACCGTGCCGCCGAACGGGTCGAGGCGCTCGTGCGCGCCAATCGATCGTTGCTGGCCAATGCCAGCCACGAGCTGCGCTCACCGCTGGCGCGCATGAAGATGGCGGTGTCGATGTTTGAGTCGATCTCGCCCGAGCAGCGCGGCCGCATGAAGGCCGAGATCGAGCGCGACATCCGCGAGCTCGATGCCCTGGTGGAGGAAGTATTGCTGGCCAGCCGGCTGGACGCCCACCTGAATATCGCCTACGACCGCGTGGACCTGCTCGACCTGGCGGTCGACGAGGCGGTCCGTGTCGGTGCCACAGTCGAACTGGCTCCTGCGGCCCAGGGTGCTGCTGTGATGCGGGGCGACGAACGTCTGCTGCGCCGAGCCCTGCGCAACCTGCTGGAAAACGCGCGTCGATACGGCGGCAACGACGTCCAGCTGAACCTGCTGCCACTGCCCGGCGCGTCCGGCTGGCGGGCCGAGGTGTGTGATCGAGGCGCCGGTGTGCCGCAGGCGGAACGCCAGCGCATCTTCGAGCCCTTCTATCGCCTGCCCGGCCACAGCGAGACCGCAGGCGGTGTGGGTCTCGGGCTGAGCCTGGTGCGACAGATTGCCGAGCGCCACGGTGGGCATGTCGGCTGCGAGGGTCGCGAGGGTGGGGGCAGCTGCTTCTATCTCGAACTGCCCTATACCGCGACGGACGCCGATGCTCTTGCCGCCCAGTCGCGTCCCGCCGAATTGCTCGGCTCGACACCTTGAAGTTGAGGCAGATCGCCTGCCTTGTGACGAATCGGCTTCAGCGACCGGGTGTTTGTGCGGCCGCGTTCGGCGTGACCTGTGCGGCCTGATGTCGGTGGACCCACAGCAGCAGCGCCGCCATGGCGACCGCTGCAGCCGACAGGCCGGCGGTAGCCGCGATCCAGAAGCCGCGTGCGCCATGCAGTGCTGGAGGGATGACGCCACCGATGTCGAAGGCGAGCACATACCCTCCGCCCAGTCCCAGGCCCCAGACGGCCAAGGCGTAGACCACCAGCGGCCAGGTCGCCAGATGCCAGGCCCGCAGTACGAAAGCGGCCACCGTCTGCGCGGCGTCGGCCGTGTGAAAGGGCAGGGCCCACACCAACAGCGGCAGGGCAGCGGCAGCCACCATCGCGTCGTGCGTGTACAGGCCTACCACGGTCTGGCGCGCCAGGGTGACGCCCCCGCCCATCAGCAGTGCCGTCAGGCTGCCCAGAACCATGCCGTGCCAACCGAGTGCGCGCGCACGAGTGATCTGCCCGGCGCCTATGTCCTGCGCCACCAGCGCAGCGGTCGCATTGGCGATGCCGAGCGACACCATGAACAGCATGGCCACCAGATTGGCTGTGATCTGGTGGCCAGCCACAGCGGTATTGCCGAGACGCGCGATGAAGATCGCCATGAAGGTGAAGCCCGTTACCTCGACCAGGATGGCCAGGCCCATGGGTGCGCCCAGGCGTAGCTGCGCCAGCAACGCTGCACGTCGCGGCGGGTTCAGGCGCCCCTGCTGGAGCCCGAAGGCGGCGTAACGCGGGTGGTGCCTGAGAACATGCCAAGCCAGCACCGCCTGCAGCCACATGGCGGCTGCCGTGGCCATGCCGCAGCCGGTGACACCCAGCGGCGGCAGATCCAGTGCCGACCCGAGCGACAGGCCCAGCACCAGCGCGGCAGATAGCGGCAGCTTGAGCGCCAGCCCCAGCAGCTGCAGGCGCATGGCCGCTCGCGGCTGCGAAATAGCGATATTGAAGCCGCGAAAGGCGGTGAACAGCAATGCGCCGGGCAGGGCAATCGCCAGCCACATCAGGTAGCGGCTGACCTTGGTCGCCAGCTCGGGGGGCGCCTGGGCCAGACGCAGAAACGGCTCCGGCCAGCCCAGCAAGGCCATTCCGGGCACTGACAAGGCCAGGGCCAGCCAGGCTGACTGATGCAGTTGTTCGCCGGCTTCGTGCAGCCGGCCGGCGCCAAAGTGACGCCCGGCCAGCGGTGCAATGGCCATCACCACCCCCATGAGACCGACGAAGACTGTGATGTAGGCTGCTGCGCCGATGGCCAGTGCCGCCAGGTCGGCCGTGCTGCCCTGACGAGCGAGCAGCAGCGTGTCCACTGTCGAGAAGGCCAGCACGGCCATCTGGCCGACCGTGACCGGCCAGGCCAGCGGCAGGATGCGACGCAGGCTCTGGCACCAGCCCGACGTGGTGGCCGGCGCAGGGTTGTGAGGCAAGGCGCGAAGGTGTTCAGCCGCGCTGCGGCGCAGGGCTGTCGGCTGCGGCAAACGTCTCCGCCGGCGGATGATCGATCCCCGAACTCAGACGGGCACGCTCGGCATAGCGGTTGAAGCGCCAGGCGCTGGCCTGCTGGGTGATGCGGTGCCAGACCACGCGCTTCTCGGCCGGGCTGAGGACGGGCCAGTCGCGCACCTCCTCGCTGCTGCGGCCGCAGCCCTTGCACACCTCGTCGCCCTGCGAGGTCGAGCAGATGGCGATGCAGGGCGCGTCGGGCGTGCTGGCGTACCAGCCCAGCCAGGCGTCGCGCGCCTTGGCGGGCATGGTGACCTCGTCACACTCGCTTTCATGGAAGTAGACCAGCAGGGCGTAGATCTCGGCCAGGGCGCGCACCTCGGCGCAGGCGCTCACGCCGTCGGGCGAGGGCGAACGCTCGCGCCACCAGTTGATGGCGGCCTCGATGTCGGTGATGTGGATGCCGGCCATGCGTCGCCTGCCGTTCAGGCCTTGGCCGCGGCAGCCGCCGCGGCGTCGGCGATGAGGGCGTCCAGGCCGGCCACGACGGCGGCGCGCTCGGCGCCCTCGGCCAGGGCGACCACGCCTGCGGCCAGCGCGGCAGTGAGTGCGCCCTCACCTTCGGTCTTCAGCCGCTTGACCCAGGCGCCGGCCTCGCGCCCTTCCTTCAGGCCGATGCTCTGCAGCAGCGTGGCGCCGTGCGCGGCGGTGAGTTTGAAGTGGAACAGGCCATCGGTCTCGCGGTACTGCTTGAACACCGGAAGCTCGGCCTTGGCGCTGGTGGCCGCGGCCTGAGTGGCCTGCGGCACGGCCACCATGCGGCGCAGGCCGACGGCCTGGCGCAGCTCGGCCAGCAGCGGGCCGGCGACGGCGCGGGCCTTGGCGGCACCGAGCTGCAGCGCCTCCTCGATGCGCTCGGGGTGGGCCATCAGCTCGGCGTAGCGATCACGCATGGGCGCGATCTGGCCTTCGATCAGGTTCACCAGGCGCTGCTTGGCCTCGCCCCAGGCCAGGCCGGCGCGCAGCTCGGCGCGGAAGCTGTCGCGTTGCCCTTCGGTGGCGAAGGCGTCGTACAGGGTGACCAGGGCCGAGCCTTCGGGCTCCTTGGGCTCGCCGGGCAGGCGCGAGTCGGTGACGATGCGCGCCACCGCGTCCTTCAGCCCCCTGGCGCCGCCTTCGAAGAGCGGGATGGTGTTGTCGTAGCTCTTGGACATCTTGCGACCGTCCAGGCCCGGCAGCACCGCCACGGCGTCGTCGATCTGCGCCTCGGGCAGCACGAAGAAATCCTTGCCGTTGCCGTAGAGGTGGTTGAAGCGCTGGGCGACGTCGCGCGCCATCTCGATGTGCTGCACCTGGTCGCGACCGACCGGCACACGTTGGGCGTTGAACAGCAGGATGTCGGCCGCCATCAGGATGGGGTAGCTGTACAGGCCCATGCTGATGCCGGCGTCGACGTCCTCGCCGGCGGCCAGGTTGGCGTCGGCCGCGGCCTTGTAGGCATGGGCGCGGTTCATCTGGCCCTTGGCGGTGACGCAGGTGAGCAGCCAGGTCAGCTCGGGCGTCTCGGGTATGTCGCTCTGGCGGTAGAAGGTGACTCGTTCGGGGTCCAGGCCGGCGGCCATCCAGCACGCGGCGATCTCCAGGCGCGAGCGCTCGATGCGCGCCGGGTCGTCGCACTTGATGAGGGCGTGGTAGTCGGCCAGGAAGAGAAAGCTCTCCACGCCGGGCTGGCGGCTGGCGTCGACGGTCGGGCGGATGGCGCCGACGTAGTTGCCCAGGTGCGGGGTGCCGGTGGTGGTGATGCCGGTGAGGACTCGATGGGACATCGTTGTGCGCGCCGGCATCGGGGCCGGCTCATGCTGGGTGTTGACCGTCTGGGCGGAGGCCCGAATTCATTCTAGGTGGCGGCCTTGCCTACACTCGCGGCCCTCATGAAACGCATCGTCATCCTGATTTCGGGCCGCGGCTCCAACATGCAGGCCATCGTGCAGGCCTGCGCCACTGAAGGCTGGCCGGCCGAGGTGGCCGCGGTGATCTCGAACCGGCCGGACGCCGCAGGCCTGGACTGGGCGGCCGCACGGGGCATCCCGACCGTCGCGCTCGACCACCACCGGTTCACCGACCGGGCCACTTTCGACGCTGAACTGGCTGCCGCCATCGACGCGGTGGGCGAGGGCGCCGGCGCCGATCTGGTCGTGCTGGCTGGCTACATGCGCATTCTTGGCGAGCCCTTTGTGCGGCGCTACGCGGGGCGGCTGGTGAATATCCACCCCTCGCTGCTGCCGGCTTTTGCCGGGCTGAAGACGCATCAGCGTGCTCTGGACGCAGGATGCAAGTTCGCGGGTGCCACAGTGCACTTCGTGACGCCCGAACTCGATCATGGCCCCATCATCTGCCAGGCCGTGGTGCCCGTGCTGGCGGACGATTCGGCAGAGCGCCTGGCTGATCGAGTGCTACTGGCCGAGCACCAGATCTATCCGCGCGCGGTGCGCTGGTGGGTCGAGGGCCGATTGAGGCTGGACGGCGAACAGGTGACCCAGATCGACGGCCTGCCGCAGGGCTGGGTCATGCCGGGCTGATCCGGCCTGGGAGTCGCGCCGGGCCTGGGCAGGATCGGGGGTCGACTTTCCACTACTGCTGCAGGCCCTGGCAGGTCGTGTGGCACTGCACGGATAATCCCGCGATGCATCCCCGCGCTCTCCTAGATCTTGCGACCGAACTGTTGCGCAGCGTCCTGCTGTTTGACGCACCTGCCGACAACCTGCTTTCGGCCTTCTTTCGCCAGCACCGTGAACTGGGTTCACGCGAACGACACACGCTGGCCGAAACCACTTATGCGGTACTGCGCGAGCGACTCAAGTGGCAACATCTGGCGCAGTCCGGCCGCGGTGCGCTGGAACGCCGATTGGCGGCACTAGCCTGGAGCGGCAACACGGCCTTTCTCGAAGCCGCACTCAGCCCTGAGGAGCGCGAGTGGTTGACCCAGGCGCGAGTTGCCGGGCTGCAGCAACTGCCTGAGCCGCAGCGCCACAACCTGCCGGAGTGGTTGGCCGTGGCCTTGCGCGAGCGCATGGGTGACGACTTTTGGCCGCTGGTGCAGACCTTGGCCCAGCCCGCGTCGCTGGACGTTCGCGTCAATACGTTCAAGGCCAAGCGCGAACAGGTGCAGGCAGCACTGATCGAACAAGGTTGGACCTGCGAGCTCACACCGTATTCGCCCTGGGGCCTGCGCTTGGCGGGCAAGCCACAGATCAACCGCACGTTGCAGTTCGAGCGAGGCGAGGTTGAGGTGCAGGACGAAGGTAGCCAGCTGCTTGCCCTGTTGACCGAGGCCAAGCGTGGCGAGATGGTGGCTGACTTCTGCGCCGGCGCTGGCGGCAAGACCTTGGCGCTTGGCGCCATGATGCGCAACACCGGGCGGTTGTATGCCTTCGATGTCTCGGCACACCGCCTGGCTGCCCTCAAGCCACGGCTCGGGCGCAGCGGCTTGTCCAACGTCTATCCCATTGCGATCGCGCACGAGCGAGACGAACGCATCAAACGCCTGGCAGGAAAATTGGATCGCGTGCTGGTCGACGCACCCTGCTCGGGCCTGGGCACGCTGCGCCGCAACCCCGATTTGAAATGGCGTCATAACCCGAAGGCGATACAGGAGCTGGCCGACAAACAAACGGCCATACTGAACAGCGCCGCACGGCTGCTCAAGCCAGGCGGCCGGCTGGTGTACGCCACCTGCAGTCTGCTGGACGCAGAAAACGAGGCCATCACCGAGACCTTCAGTGCTGCACATGCCGACTTCGAACCGCTCGACGTGACGAGCGTTCTGGCGTCGCAGCGAGTCGACGATGCGGGTAGCCTGGTGCAGGATGGCCGACTGCGGCTATGGCCACACCGCCATGCGACCGACGGCTTTTACGCGGCAGTGTGGCAACGGCGCTAAGGGCAGCCTCGCATCTTTCGTGACTCACTGACGTCAAATTCCCCCGCAGATTGCGGATCAGTCGGGTCTATCGGTAGTCCCCCGGCGTGAGGCGGAGGCGAGACAGCTGGCATACGCCGCGGTTTTCCCTGCTTATGCCGGAGGGCGGCACCTACAATCGATTCCTGCGCGTTGCGCGTCCAAGTGCGAATGCGCTGTAGTCGGCGAGCGCTGGTCCAGCGCAAACCACGTCGATCTACATCGGCGTTTCGACTGCTTGCCATTCGATTTGGATGAAGGTGGCGCCTCTTCCTGTGTTCGACGACAGCCTCGTGCGGACCAGGTTCTTCTTCCGTGAAAGTTGTTCATGCCTGAACTGATGCAGATCTGGAATATGTTGATCGAGTGGCTGTCCGTTGGCCTGCTCAGGCTCGACGCATGGCAGATCGTGCTTTACACACTGGCGGTTACGCACGTGACCATCGCGTCGGTGACGATCTTTCTACATCGCGCTCAGGCCCATCGGGCACTCGAACTGCATGCCATTCCGGCGCACTTTTTCCGTTTCTGGCTCTGGCTGACAACCGGCATGGTGACCAAGGAATGGGTGGCGATCCATCGCAAACACCATGCGAAATGCGAGACGACTGACGATCCGCACAGCCCGGTGACGCGTGGCATCAAGACAGTGCTGCTGACTGGCAGCGAGTTGTATCGTGCCGAGGCCAAAGTGCAGGAGACCTTGGTCAAGTACGGGCACAACACGCCGGATGATTGGCTGGAGCGTAAGGTCTACACCGGCCGTAGTCGCACAGGCGTGATCGTCATGCTGCTCATCAACATTGCTCTCTTCGGTGTGGTGGGCTTGACGGTGTGGGCCGTGCAAATGCTGTGGATACCCATCACCGCCGCGGGGATCATCAATGGCATTGGCCATTATTGGGGCTACCGCAACTTTGAAGCGGTTGATGCGTCAACCAATGTTTCACCGTGGGGGCTGATCATCGGCGGCGAGGAACTCCACAATAACCATCACACTTACCCGACTTCGGCCAAGTTGTCGGTCAAGCCATTCGAATTCGACATTGGATGGGCCTATATCCGAACATTGGAAATCATGCACTTGGCCAAAGTAAGAAAGACTGCGCCGCAGCTCAAACTGGGGCAGGCCAAACCCTTGGCCGACGGCCAGACTTTGGAGGCGTTGATTGCCAATCGTTATGCGGTAATGGCCAACTACGCCAGGGGCTTGCGCACTGCCTGTGCTGCAGAGCTCGAAATGCTCAAAGCCAAGGGTGAAGAGAACACGCCGAGCTGGGCGCAAATGCGCTTGGCGCTGCGCTGGTTGCATCGAGATGACGACAAGATTCCTGATGCCGTCAGGCAGGATGTAGCCAAGGCGCGCGCGCTCAGTCCTTCGCTCGATAAGCTCGTTGCCATGCGCGAAGAACTTCGCACGCTCTGGACCCGCACAAATGTGTCTGCAGAGCAACTTGTAGTCGACTTGCAAGCGTGGTGCCACAAGGCTGAACAGAGTGGTATCGCGACGCTGCAACAGTTCTCTTTGCAGCTTCGGTCGGTGTGCAGTTGATTGAGCATCGGCTTGTGCGGATGGTGCGTGCGTCCGCGTAAGGCAGATCGCGACGCTGAATCGTTTTTGTTGCGCCGCGACTGTGTGAACCAGATCGGTCTGCGACAGTTGACCAATTCTCTCGTGTGCGGTGCGGAGTGACAGGGGCGCTGGCTGCGTCGGTTCCAACGCCCAAGTTGCGGTCAGCTACCCGGCTGGCCTGCCGTGCATGTGCGAAGTCATGATGAGCGATGGTTGGATCGTTCGTATCTGGCGTCAATCCAAGCGCAGTCGTCGTTGGGCGTGGCTGCTGGCAAATCCAGTGTTAGTGAATGGCTAGGCTGATCTGGCTCGACCACTCCTTCGACATTCCAGCCGGGCGGATATTCACACGCTGGCAAATCCAGAATCATGGGTGGTGATTGGAAGTTGATGCTTCCTGCATGTGCGTCGTCTGTGTCAGTCGTCGGCACACGGGACGAATTGGGTTCGTCTATCGCGCTATTGGGAACCCTCTGACCGGTCTGCAGGAGTGAGGTCGTCTCGGAGCCCTGCTTCGTGTCACGTTGAGTCCGATCGCGTAAGTCATCGGGGCCGTGACGCCGCCGAAGTCGCGAAGCGACGGCCGGCAGGACGGCATCTCCCACCAGCACCAGCAGACCGAACCCAATTAGTGTTGCCAGTGCAGCACTTGCTGTCCATATCGACTGGGTCCACCGATTTGCATCTGCCTGTGCAAGGCGGGCTTGCAGCGAGGCGATGGCCGTAGAAGCCTGTTGCTGTTCCTGCCGCAGTCGAGACAATTCCTGAGCGAGATAGTTTAGATCCGCAGTTTCGCGCGCTTTGATCGGGTCAAAACGGACGTCGGAACTCGCCAGCGGCGCGATAGAGTCTGTGGCGTCAGTGGATTGCAATAACTTGATGATGGATCGCAGCATGGCTTGCGAATCCGGCGTGCCGGTGCTGGTCGGTGCAGTAGCGAGTAGGTTTTCCAAATCGCCAACGTTAGGAGGTGGCGCCGCAGACGTTGATTTTTTTATTTGGGGTGGATTGCTGGTCGCTTCAATCGCTATCGGTGGAAATGTCGTTGTACTGTGTAATTCGGTCGAGTTTCGGCGACTTGGTGCAGCCTTGCTTTTCGTCTTGACGTCGGCGTCCGGCAGTCTGTGCACCGGCATGGCCAAAATATCAAACTCGCGCTCGTAGGTCGCGCCACAAATCATGCCGACCCGCAATTTCACGATGGGCTCATCCACTGGGGACGCGTGCCTAAGCCTCACACCATAAAGTCCATCTTCGTCTGGCCGTCCAATTTCCACCTGCAGTGCACTGTTTTTGACCCATCGATCGCCGATACGGGCATCGACATGAATGCAGCGACGATCAAAGCGCGCGCCACCGAGGTCCGGTGCGGGCCGCACCAGCACGCGCATGTCGAGCGGTTGCCCGATCACTGCGCTGGCAGGTCCAGGGTCTATTGCCTGCGCATGTGCCAGCATGCCACTCCAGGACAAACCAATGAGCCAGACCAATGTGCGGTGCTGTGTCATGTTCACCTCGGCGACGGGTAGGTAACCAACTACTTGATCCGCAAATTGCTTTGCGGAGCGTGCGGCTGACTTTAGGCGCATCGAGTGAAAGCAGGCGAGACCACTTTTCCTACCTTTGTGGGTGCTTCGTCCCGAAATGAAATATCCCGCAGCCGTTTGGGTTGCATGCATAGGTTCTATGAACATCAGCGTCCGGCCAAGTCAACTTGAACCGCCGATAGGCGCAAAGGACGCTCGTGTCCACCGGGACTCTTGGTGGACACGTGGATCCTATCGATAGCCAGGCGCGCCCTGGTGACTGAACCGCCCCGGCAATCGCGGAGGCTCGTTCGTTTAAGTCAGACGATCGCGGCCTGACCAGCGCGTTGTCGATGGTAGTGGTCCTCGAACTCTGCCGGGGGTAGGTATCCCAGGGGCTCCATCAGCCGGTGGTGGTTGAACCAGGACACCCATTCCAGCGTGGCGAGTTCGACAGCCTGCTTGTTCTTCCAGGGCCCACGCCGGTGGATCACCTCGGCCTTATACAGGCCGTTGATCGTCTCGGCCAGGGCGTTGTCGTAGCTGTCGCCCTTGGAGCCCACCGAGGGCTCGATGCCCGCCTCGGCCAGACGCTCGCTGTTGCGGATCGACAGGTATTGCGAGCCCCTGTCGGAATGGCAGATGAGCCTGTCCTCCTCGGTCGGTCGACGCGCGTACAGCGCCTGCTCCAGCGCGTCGAGCACGAACTCGGTGTGCATCGAACTGCTCTGGCGCCAACCCACGATGCGGCGGCTGAACACGTCAACAACGAAGGCCACGTAGACCCAGCCCCGCCAGGTCGAGACATATGTGAAGTCCGAGACCCACAACTGGTTGGGCCGCTCGGCGCGGAACTGCCGGTTGACCCGGTCCAGTGGGCAGGGCGCCTTGGGGTCAGGCACCGTGGTGCGCACCGCCTTGCCCCGACGCGCACCCTTCAGCCCGCGCTGGCGCATCAGCCGCTCCACGGTACAGCGACCCACCTCCACGCACTCGCGCCTGAGCTGACGCCAGACCTTGTCGGCACCGTAGACCTGCAGGTTGGCATTGAAGACCGCTTCGATCCTGGGCGCCAGCTCGGCGTCGCGCTGCGTGTTGGCGCCGACCGAGTTTTGACCAGCCGGGGGTGCGGACGATTTCTTGGACTACCTGGAGGTAGTTCATGTATTCATACGAGGACCGGCTTCGAGCCGTACGGCTCTACATCAAGCTGGGCAAGCGCGTCGGCCTGACGATTCGCCAGCTCGG
>JBEEJN010000039.1:0-54964 GCA_041169165.1 Pseudomonadota bacterium | reverse complement strand
CAGCGGCGAGAAGCCCAGGCCGATCAGGATGGCCGCGGTCACCGCCACCGGCGTGCCGAAGCCGGCCGCACCTTCGAAGAAGGCGCCGAAGGCGAAGGCGATCAGCAGCAGCTGAAGGCGACGGTCCTCGGTGATGCCGGCGATGGAATCCTGCAGGATCTTGAACCCGCCGTTCTGCTCGGTCAGCTGGTGCAGGAAGATGATGTTGAGCACGATCCAGCCGATGGGCAGGAGGCCGGTGAGGCCGCCCAGGAAGGCCGCCTTGCCCGCCATCTCGGCCGGCATGCCGTAGGCAAAGATGGCGATGGCCAGCGCGCTGAGCAGGCCGGCCGCGGCGGCGATGTGTGCCTTGAGGTGCAAAAAGCCCAGGCCGACCAGCATGACGACCACCGGCACGGCGGCCAGCAGGGTCGACACCAGCATGCTGTCGAAGGGGTTGTAGTTCTGTTGCCAGACCATGATGCGTTGTCTCCGCGTAGTGATGAAAACCTTGCGGAACAACGGTCTGTCACCCGGCTCCGCCCATGGGGAGGCGAATGTAGGGATGACGCACGCGGCGCGCGTGAAAGTTCACGGCGCCCGGCGTGAGCATTTTTCAAGGACCCGATTGAGCGGGTCGACACACTTCAGCAACAGGGCGGCACGGCGCCGAACGGGCAGGCGCCGGCCGCTGGGTGAGGCTGAGGCAAGCGCTCGGCAGGCCCTGGTCAGCCGGGGGAGCGAACGGGTCAGCCCGGAATGTCCGGCTCCACCAGTTGGGCCAGCTGCACCAGTGACTCCTGCCAGCCCAGGTAACACATCTCGGTCGGGATGACGGCCGGGATGCCGGACTGCACCGCCGTGAGCTCGGTGCCGCACAGCACTGGCTTGAGGGTGATCGTCACCTCCATGTCGCCGGGCAGGTTGGGGTCGTCGAAGCGGTCGACGTAACGCAGCTTCTCGTTGGGGACCAGTTCGAGGTACTCGCCACCAAAGGAATGGCCGTGGCCGCTGCCGAAGTTGTGGAAGGACATGCGAAAGCCGCCGCCCACCCGCGCGTCCATGTGATGCACGGTGCAGGTGAAGCCGAAAGGCGGCAGCCACTTGGCCATGGCGCCAGCATCAGTGAAGGCCTTGTAGACCTTCTCGGGCTTGCAGCGCAGCACGCGATGGAGGTGGACGGTACCGGTCGTGGTCATGGGGTTCTCCTGGGGTGGCGATCAGTTGCTCATGCTGGCCAGCACCGCCTGGTAGCGGCGCTCGCGGTCTTCCAGCCCGATGGTGCCGCCGTTGATGCGACGCGTCAGGCCGACGAAGTCGTCGTTGTCGATCAGGCTGGCGCAACCGTTGGCGGACCAGAACCAGCCGGCGGAACGGGCGGCCACCAGCGGTTCGAGCAACAGCTCGGGTGTCTCGACGAGGTCGAGCTCAAGGGCTGCCCCGCAGCGGGTGTAGTTGTCCTTGCCGGTGAGCTGCTTGAGGCCGCGGCCGCGGTACTTCCAGCCCTCACCCGACTCGACCGGACCATTGCCCATGCGTGCCGAATACACCACGTTGGCAATCGGCTCGGGTTGGCGCTGCAGCATGAGGGCGAACTTGTTGGGCAGGTTCACACCCCGGTCGTCCTTCTCGGGCTTGCCGTCGGGGCCGAAGACGGCGAAGCGTTTCGGCCAGCAGGTGGCCATGGTCGAGGCGCGGTAGTTGAGGTTCTCCTCCAGCGCGGTGTAACCACCCGACTCATGCGCGGTTTGCGCCAGGAAGGCGGCGATGCGCTTGTCGGTGTTGATGTCGAACTCGTCGCAAGTGGCCTGCAACGCCTGCAACCAGCGGTCCGGGTCACGCACGCCGGCAGCGCGCAGATGGTCGAGTTCCGGTGTCATGGGCGGTCCTTGTTCAGCAGCGCGGTCTTGTCCTGGCTGGACTTGGACGAGCCGTAGAAGAACTGCAGGATGCTGGCCACCGCCGTGCCGAGCAGGAAGCCCAGGATGATGTTGGCGAAGTCCTTGTCCTTTTGTTCAACGAAGGTGACAGCGAAGAAGTAGAGCACCGAGACGATGGACCAGAACCAGGCGAACTTGTAGATGAACTGGCGCACCACCGGGTCCCTGGACTGGATGGCGGCGAGCTGCATCTCGCTGGCGCGCTTGCGCGATTCCTCGTCGAGCTTGCTGTTGAACTCGTCGTGCGCCTGGGCCTTCTCGCGCAGCGTCAGCACGTCCTCGCGGGTGAGTTCGCTGCCGGGCTTGAGCGTCACGCCCAGTTGCTTTTCGACATAGTCCTCGCCCTTGTCGACAACGACGTCGGCCACCTTGGCCAAGTCGTTGTCGATCAGGCCGGCCACGACAGCCACGGTAGATGGGTTCATCAAGGTGTCACTCCTGTGCTTGTGCTGTATGGGGCCCGGCCGAGGCCTTGGCGGTCGGCCTTCGCGCGGGCATGGTGGTTTGGGGGCTGAACTGCGTGCGGAACAGCGTGCTCAAGGCCATCAGGCGGCTCGGCCGACCTGACGCCGGGCCATGGTCGCGCCGGAGCATGCGCAACGTCAAGGCCGGTCAGTGCAAGCGCCAGGCAGCCCCATCCGACTCAGGCCCTGCCGGCCGGCCTCAGGCCAGCGCCTGACGCAGCCAGTCGACGAAGGCGGCACATTCCCAGCGCTCCAGCGTGCCAGGCTTCCAGCACAGGAAATGGTGATTCGGCGAGGCCACCTGGCGCGGCGACAGGCGCACCAGGCGACCGCTGTCGATCCAGTCGTGCGCCAGCTTCAGGCGCATCAGGGTGACGCCGAAGCCGGCCGCGGCGGCGTCGCACATCAGGCCCACGTCGTTGAACTGCGAACCCTCGCGCGGTTCGGGCAGGGACAGACCGACCGCCTTGAACCAGGTGCTCCACGGCTCCAGCGGGCTGCGGATGAGGCGGGCGCGCGACACGTCGGCCAGTTTGTCGAATTCGCCGAAGGGCCCGAACTCGTTCAGGTAGTCCGGGCTGCAGCAGGGCACGACCTCGTCGCTGAGGATGCGCACCTGTTCCACCCCGGTGTAGGGGCCGGTGCCGTAACGCACCTCGATGTCGGCCTCCTCGGCCTTGACATCGAGCAGCGGGATGGCGACCTGCAGCGTCAGCTCTATTTCGGGATAGGCATGGCGGAACAGCGCCAGGCGCGGCAGCAGGATCTGGCGCGAGAAGGTCGGCGTGACCGCCAGGCGCAGCTTGGCCGTGCTTTGCGCCGGCACGCTGCCCGGCCACTGCTGCAGCGCCTGCAGGCCCTGGCGCACATGGCCGAGGTAGGCCGCGCCGTCGGCGCTCAGGCTGAAGTCGCTGCGCGCGAACAGGCGCACGCCGAGCTGGGTTTCGAGCTGGCGCATGCGGTGGCTCACCGCGCTGGGCGTGACGCTCAGCTCCTCGGCCGCCAGGGTGACGCTGCGCAGCCGCGCCAACGCCTCGAAGCTGAGCAGGCAGTGGATGGGCGGAATGCGCGGTGTGGCCACGGCTCAGGGCGGCGTGTCGGTCGCGTTGCTGCGCAGCTGACGGAAGCGGCCCGGCGCGCTCAGGTGCGCAGCACCGTGAGGACGCCGGTGTAGCCGTAGAGGTGATGCCGCGCGATCTCGCCGCCGGCGAAAAAGCCGACCAGCGGCACGTCACCCAGCGCACGCTGGACGATCTGCAACTCGGCAGACGGCGCACCGAAATGCGGCCCGCCGCGCCCGGCACAACTGACGAAGATGGCCGCGGCGACCTGCGCCTCGGGCCGCGCCGACGAGGCCGGCAACGCCGCAGGGGCGGCAGCCGCCGGCGCGGGGTCAGCGGGCAAGTGCGCCGTGCTGCCGCTGGCGCCGCTGGCACGGCGGCGTGCCGACGCGCGACTCGTCGGGGCCGAGGCCGCCGCCGCATCATCGCGCGGCGCCTGGCGGCCCAGCCCACGCAGGGTGGCGGCAAGGTCGAACAGCGGCGCAGCGGCGGTATCGAGCGCCTCGGCCGGGCTGAGTTCCTCGCGGATCTCGCTGCAGATGCGCACCAGGTCGCGTCGTGCCGCTTCGGTGTCGCGCCGGCAGAAGGCGATCTGCTGACCGACCTCGATCTGCTCGGCCAGCGCCACACCGCGCCGCGCCGGATCCAGGCCGAGCAGATGGCGCACACGGGTGTCGATGCCGAACTGGCCGCGGCGCGCCAGCATGTCCTGGCTGGCGTCGGCGATGCCGGCCAGAGTGGCGCGCAGCCGGCCCATGGCCTGACGCGGCTGGTCGAGGTCGATGTCGAGATCGGCCACCAGGCAGTCCAGCGCCGGACGGCCGTCCAGTTCCAGCACCAGGTTGCGGTCGGCCCGGGTGACACGCCGGGTCGGGCCCACGGGGGTGCAACCCTGGGTGACACGCGACAGCAGCTGCACCTCGGGCGCGAACGCCACGCCGCTCACGCCGCCCTGGTAGACGCCGTCGGCAATCGTCACCGTGCGGCCGCGCGCCGACGCCAGGCCACCGAAGAGATAGCCGCTTTCGGTGCGTTCGGCCAGTTCCTGCAGCAACTCGGGCAAGTCGCTGGTGTGGCCATCGGCATGGACCAGCGCGGTGTAGGCGCTGGCGGCGCGGCTGGCAGCACCGGCCGATGCCGTCGCTGCCGGCATGGCCGCGTACGGCCCGGGCAGCGGCAGGGCCTGCACGCCGGAAAAGACGCGAAACAAGGCGCGCGGCAGATCACCCACCAGCAGCGCCAGCGCCGGCTGGTCGAAATATTCGACGCCATTGGCGGCGATTCCCACCCCCACGCTGCCCACCCAGGCCACGCCGGGCCAGCGCTGGCGAAGTTCGTCCAGCAAGTCCTCGGCCTCATCCACATAGTGGTCGGTGAAATACACCAGGCCCAGGGTCGGCGAGGCGAAGGGGGCATGCGCCGGTTCAGCCGGCGCCGCTGCCGCATCGGCCGCCGTCGGCGCGGCCTGGCCACGTTCTGCCAGGCCAGCGTCGATCTGTGCGGCCGCCAAGGCCAGGGCCATGTGCCAGTCCGGATGGGTGGCGTGGCCGAGCAGGAAGGGCTGCATGGGGTGATGGCGTCAATCGTCGGATTGGCCCGTGCTGCGCCTGGCCGCACCGCGAGCGGTCTTGGCCGCTGCAGTGCCGGCAGTGGACGGGCGCGGGGATTTGGCCGCCGCGGATGGGGACGCCGCCTTGCGCGCCGTGGCGGTCGGGGCCGGCGCGGCGGCCGCTTTTTCGGCGGCGGCGGACGTTGGCTTGGCGGCCGACTTGGCCGCCGGCTTGGCCGGGGTTGCCGCGCCGGTGGGCAGGCCAGCGCTGGCGGCCATCTGGCTCATCTGTTCGACCACCTGGCTGGCCGCCTGAGTTGCCGCCTGTGTTGCGGCCTGCGTGGCAGCGCGTCCCGCCTGCGCCACCTCGGCGGCCTGCGCCGCGGCCTGGGCGGCAGCACTGTGGACCGCGTCGGCCACGCTGCTCGCCATGGGGGCCGCCTCGTTGGCAGCCTGCACGGCATTGGCCGCAAGCTGGGTGAACTGTTGCGTGAGCGCGTTCCACCACTGCATGGCATCGACCATGCCGGCGGTGGCCTGCGCGGCCGCCTCGCTGCCGGCGGCGGCGGCCGCGGCGGCCGCTTCACCGGCGGCCACCGCGGGCGATGCTGCGCCGGCAGCGGCGGCCGAACTGCTCGCCGAGGTGGTCGCCGGCGCGGGTGCGCCTGCGGCTGACCGTGGCGCTGCCGGTGGCGCGGCAGTCGCCGCAGACTGCGGCTGGGGGGTCGCCGCTGCGGCGGCCGACGCAAAGCTGGTCAGGTCGGGCATCTTGACCTTGAGCGACTCCTGCAGGTCGTTCAAGCTCACGTTCATGCCCTTGAGCGTGGACAGCGTCATGCGCTGCACTTCCAGCGCCTGGATGGTCGCGCCGAGCATGCGGCTGTTCTGGTCAAGCCAGAACTGCACGGTGCGCAACTCGTCGATGCGGCGCTCGATCTCGGCCGGGTCGAGCGAGGGCGCGATCCACTGGCCGATGTTGGGCAGCGACGCGCCGGCGTTTTTCATCAAGCCCTGCAGGAACTCGAAGCCAGGCACGAACTTGGTGAAATCGGCATTGCCGGACGGGGTCATGTTGTTCTCCTCGGGACGGTGGACAGGGCCTGAGCGCAATGCAACACACGCCGGTTCGATCGAGCCGTTCAGGCGGCGTCGATTGTGCCCCCGGCCTTGCCCTTGGCCGGTCCGCCTGCACGCGCTCGTGCAGTGCGCGTCTTGCGGGCCGCTGCCGGCGCGGGTTGTCGCGCCGCCTCGCCGGCTTCTGCAGGCCCGGCGGGCAGCTCGGTTGCGGCCTGCGCAGGATCGAGCGCCGCCGGGCTGTCGGCAGCGGGCGCGCCGCCTGCGGCCGCAGCCGACGACGCCGGCGCTGGTGCAGGCGCTGGTGCAGGCGCCGTGGTCGCCCAGCTCGGCCAGCCGACGGGCTCCTCAGCCTGCGACCAGGCCGGCGTCAAGGCGCCGAACACCGACTGGCCATCAGCGCCGAACACCTCCAGCCTGGCGGCGTAGGCCGGCCCCTGGCCGATCGGCCGACCGCTCTCGGCCACCGGCGCCGTCTCGCCGCGTGCGCCAGCCACGCGACGCGCCGCCCGGCCGGCTGGCGCCGGCGCCAGCCCGGCATCGACGGCCAGATCCTGCGGCCGCGGCAGCCTGGCGCTGAGCCAGTCACAGCCCACGCCGCTGCCGGCACGCAGACGCCGGGCGCGGCAGGCCCAGGCCAGCAGCTGGCCGTAGTGCCAGCGCTGGTCGGCGCCGCGCACGCGCTGCGTCGCGCCCAGCTGCAGGCCGCGGGCGCACAGCCATTGCAACTGCAGCTCCAGGTCCACCCGCCCGGCCACCCAGGCCGGCCCCAGTTCGTCCGGCGTCACCAGGAGCGGCGCCCAATGTGGCGCAGGTGTGCCATCAGCCACAGGTGAGACGCGCGTCGATGGCGTCGGGTCGGACGACGCCAAGGTCCAGCGGCTGTACACGCCAAGCAGGCGCACGCTTTCCAGCGCCTGAGTCGGGCCGGCTTCGAGCGCCAGCTCGCCGGTCAATACGGCCAGCCCGGCGTTCACCCCGCCTGGCCAGCGCGCGTTCGGCAGGGCCAACTCGGCACAGGGGCCGCGCATGTCGTCGCCGGGCTCGGCCTGCAGCAGCGGGCGGGTCCAGCCGGAACGGCCGCTCAGGGGGCCGACGCCCGCGCCAGCCTCGGATCCGGCGGCCGACGTGGGCGCCACGTCGCTGGGTTCGGTCTGAGCGCCCAGCGCCTGCCAGGCCCAGTGACCCATGCGCGGCAGCGGTGCCTGGCACAGCGCCGGGTCGAAGGCAAAGCTGTGGCGCGCCTTGCCGTGGTTCAGGGTGATGTAGAGCTCCTGCAACTGGGGCGCGACGAAATTCCAGTCGTCGAGCAGTTGCTGCAGCCGGCTGGCCTGGGTATTGGCATAGACGGCGCTGGCCAGGTCGTGCGAGACGACCACGAGATGACCGTCACGCGTGCCGTCCGCATAGGTGGCGAGTTTCATGGGATACAAATAGGGAACGCCGGACGCAGCGGCTGGGCGGGCGAGGCATTGTAGATTTCGACCATGGCCGCTCCGGACCCCTCAGCCCCGCCCCGTGCGCGCCTGCGGCGCAGCGCCTGCCTGGCCTTGCTCGTGCCCGTGGTGGCGGGGCTGCACCTGGGTGTGCTGCAGAGCGTCGATGCGGCGCCTGCCGCCGCCGTGGCTTGGCTCGCCCTCAGCAGCGCGGCGAAGGCAGCAGGCGGGGCGCCGGGTGATTCAGCGTTGGTCGCTGCGCCGGCAGCCCGTCATCTCGGTACGCCGGAACTGACACCGCGCGCGGTGCAGGTGCGCTCCGCATCGATCGCACCGCTCACACCCGCAGCACCGCTGACGCGGCCAGCGGCGGCAGTGCAGGACGAACGCGCTACCTCTCCAGCACTGCAGCACGATGCAGTGCCCACACCGGCCACCGACGCCAGGCTGGCGCCCGTGCCGACCACTCGCCGTGCGCCCCAGGCCCCGACACGGCAGGGGATGGCGGCCGTGGCCACCCAGCCCGTCCAGCCGCGCCCGCTCGCGGCGCCCCTGGCTGAGCTGCGTGCCGACGGGGGGTCGCCATCGGCTGGCCCAGGCCCGGCTGACGATCTCGACCAGGGGCCCGACAGCGCTGCACGCTCGGGCGCGGACGGCGCGACTCCGCACGGCGGCGAGCGCAACGCGGCGCCAGCCGCCGATGACAGCCGGCAATTCGCCGCCCTCGCCCTGCCGGCGCCGTCGGCCTGGCCACCGCAGCGCGCAGCGTCGGCCCGGCCCGCGGGTACGGCGCCGGCGCCGCTGCCCACCATCGTTCCAGCCAATGCCGAGCTGGTCTATTCCGTGCGCCGCGGGCCGCTGGCCGGCAAGGGTCGGCTGGTCTGGCGCCAGGACGGTAGCGCTTACAGCGCCAGCCTGGAGGCGCGCCTGCCGGTGCTCGGTGCCATCTTCACCGAGACCAGCACCGGCGGCTTCGACAGCCACGGTCTGGCGCCGCAGCGCCACACCGAACGCCGGCTCAGACGCAGCGAACGTGCGCTCAGCATGACCCGCGATGCCGCCGGCAACGGCACGCTGAGTTTTTCGTCCAGCACCCAGAAGCTGGCACTGCCGCCGGGCACCCAGGACCGCGTGAGCTGGCTGGTGCAACTGGCCGCCGTGTTTGGCGCCGCCAGCGCCAGCCCGGGCACGCCGCGCTTGCCGCCCGGCGTGAGCCTGCCGGTCGCCAGCGTGAATGGTGACCTGCGCATCTGGCAGTTCCGCCTGCTGCCGCCCGGCGCGGCGGACGGTGGTCTGCTGCATCTGGAGCGACGTCCGGCGCCAGGCGAGTTCGACACCACGGCCGAGGTCTGGCTGGACCCGGCGCGCCACGCCTGGCCGGTGAAGGTGGTGCTCAGCGACGCCGGTGCCGAGGCGCTCGAACTGCGCCTGGAACAACTGCTCGATTGATGCCGCGCGCGCATCCTCGTGCAGGCGCTGGCGCAGCGTCGTCCTTCAGTTCGCCGCCAGGCGGCCGATCTCACAGGCAAGCCCACCCCGTAACCCAGGCCCCGGACCCTCCGGTCAGCCGCCGGGACTGCCGGAGAGACATCATGGAAATGCTCTACAACTCAGACAACTTCGCGGTCGTGCACTTCGAGTTCGACCCCGACCAGGCCAGCGCCGCCCTGCAGCCCCAACTCGCTGACGTCGACCACGTCGCACGCCCGCAGCGGCTGACGCGTGCCGGCTACGAGATCGTCGACAAGGCCAGCCGGCGCGAGATCTATCTCGAAGGGGCGATGGCCGAGAACTTCAAGCGCGGCGTCGAGATCCTCATCACCGGCGAGCCGAGCGAAGACGAGATCGACGGCTTCCTGGCCGGCTATACCGCCCTGGCCCAGCAGCCGGTCGTCCTGCACTGAAGCCTGAAACTCGGTCGGCGGTGGCACCTCGGGCTTGGGCGGCGCGGAAAAAAGGACGCCTTCCTACAATGCAGGCATGAGTTCCATCGCCGTTGCATCGCCCAGCCAGGCGCCTGTGCGCCCCACGCCCACCTACACCCGCGCCCAGTCCCTGCCCGGCCTGCTGGCCAGCCGCATCGCCATCCTGGACGGCGCCATGGGCACCATGATCCAGCGCTACCCGCTCACCGAGGCCGATTTCCGCGGCGAACGCCTGGCCGACCATCCGACCGACCTCAAGGGCAACAACGACCTGCTGGTGCTGACCCGCCCGGACGTGATCGCCGAGATCCACGCCCAGTACCTTGCGGCCGGCGCCGACATCATCGAGACCAACACCTTCGGCGCGACCCGCATCGCCCAGGGCGACTACGGCCTGGAGGCGCTGGCCTACGAGATGAACGTGGCAGCGGCCAGGATCGCGCGCGCCGCGTGTGACGCCGCCTCGACGCCCGCACAGCCGCGCTACGTGGCCGGCGCCCTGGGCCCGACCCCGCGCACCGCCAGCATCAGCCCGGACGTGAACGACCCCGGCGCACGCAACGTGAACTTCGACGAGCTGCGCGCCGCCTATCACGAGCAGGCGCGCGGCCTGCTGGAAGGCGGCTGCGATCTCTTCCTGGTCGAGACCATCTTCGACACGCTCAACGCCAAGGCAGCCATCTTCGCCCTGGACGAGCTGATGGAGGAGACCGGCGAGCGCCTGCCCGTCATCATCTCGGGCACCGTCACCGACGCCTCGGGCCGCATCCTGAGCGGCCAGACCGTCGCCGCCTTCTGGCACAGCGTGCGCCACGCCAGGCCCATCGCCATCGGCCTGAACTGCGCCCTGGGTGCCACGCTGATGCGGCCCTATATCGAGGAACTGGCGCGCATCGCCGGCGACACCTTTGTCTCGTGCTACCCCAACGCCGGCCTGCCCAACCCGATGAGCGACACCGGCTTCGACGAGACGCCCGAGGTGACCGGCAGTCTGATGGAGGAGTTCGCCAAGGCGGGCTTTCTGAACATCGCCGGAGGCTGCTGCGGCACCACCCCCGCCCACATCGCCGCCATCGCCCAGCGCGTGGGGCGCTACCAGCCGCGCTGCCGGCACGGCGTGGGGTTCAGCGAGCTGATCGCGGCCTGATCGCGACCTGAAGGCGGGCCGTCGGCCGTCGCTCGCCGACCTGCTGGTCGGACGCTGGCTCGGCCCCCCTAAAATCCGCGACCTCCCGAGGAGCGTTGCAGCGGCCCACCAGCCGTCAGGCTCGGGAAGGTGCGGCATCTGCCGCACTGCTTCAACGACGCTCACCTCTGCCGCCGGTGCGGCATCCACAGGTGAGTCCCATGTCCGTTGTTGCCCCTCCCGTCGCCCAGCCCCGTCCCGCCGTCGCCCCCATGAAACTGTCGGGGCTGGAGCCGGTCGAGATCGGCGCCGGCACCTTGTTCGTCAACATCGGCGAGCGCACCAACGTGACCGGCTCGCGCGTGTTCGCGAAGATGATTCTCGAAGGCCGCTTCGAGGACGCGCTGAGCGTGGCGCGCCAGCAGGTGGAGAACGGCGCCCAGGTCATCGACATCAACATGGACGAGGCCATGCTGGACAGCCAGGCGGCCATGGTGCGTTTCCTGAACCTGATCGCCGGCGAGCCCGAGATCGCCAAGGTGCCCATCATGATCGACTCGTCCAAGTGGAGCGTGATCGAGGCGGGCCTGAAGTGCATCCAGGGCAAGGGCATCGTCAACTCGATCTCGCTCAAGGAAGGCGAGGCCGAGTTCAAGCGCCAGGCCAGGCTGGTCAGGCGTTACGGTGCCGCCGCCGTGGTGATGGCCTTCGACGAGCAGGGCCAAGCCGACACCTTTGCGCGCAAGACCGAGATCTGCGCCCGCGCCTACAAGGTGCTGGTGGACGAGGTGGGCTTTGCGGCCGAGGACATCATCTTCGACCCCAACATCTTCGCCATCGCCACCGGCATCGAGGAGCACGACAACTACGCGGTGGACTTCATCGAGGCGACGCGCTGGATCAAGGCCAACCTGCCGGGCGCCAAGGTGAGCGGCGGCGTGAGCAATGTGTCGTTCAGCTTCCGCGGCAACGAGCCGGTGCGCGAGGCCATCCACACGGTCTTCCTGTACCACGCCATCCAGGCGGGCATGGACATGGGCATCGTCAACGCCGGCATGATCGGTGTGTACGACGACCTCGACGCCGAACTGCGCGAGCGCGTCGAGGACGTGGTGCTGAACCGCCGCAAGGATGCGGGTGAGCGCCTGATCGAGATCGCCGACCGCGCGAAAAGCGCCGGCAAGGACGAGAGCGCGCGCCTGGCCTGGCGTGGCACGGCCGAGCAGCCGGCGCCGGTGGCTCAACGCCTGAGCCATGCCCTGGTGCACGGCATCACCGACTTCATCAGCATCGACACCGAGGAAGCCTGGCGCGCCATCGAAGCCACCGGCGGGCGGCCGCTGCACGTCATCGAAGGCCCGCTCATGGCCGGCATGAACATCGTCGGCGACCTGTTCGGCGCGGGCAAGATGTTCCTGCCCCAGGTGGTGAAGTCGGCCCGCGTGATGAAGCAGGCCGTGGCGCATCTGCTGCCCTACATCGAAGCCGAGAAGAAGGCGCTGGCCGACGCCGGCGGCGACGTCAAGCCCAAGGGCAGGATCGTCATCGCCACGGTGAAGGGCGACGTGCACGACATTGGAAAAAACATCGTCACGGTCGTGCTCCAGTGCAACAACTTCGAGGTGGTGAACATGGGCGTGATGGTGCCCTGCCAGGACATCCTGGCCAAGGCACGCGTCGAGGGTGCGGACATCATCGGCCTGTCCGGCCTCATCACGCCCAGCCTGGAGGAGATGCAGCATGTGGCGGCCGAGATGCAGCGCGACGAGTACTTCCGCGCCCGGAAGACGCCGCTGCTGATCGGCGGCGCCACCACCAGCCGGGTGCACACGGCCGTGAAGATCGCGCCGCACTACGAGGGCCCGGTCGTCTACGTTCCCGATGCCTCGCGCAGCGTGAGCGTGTGCTCCGAGCTGCTCTCCGACGAACGCTCCGCACGCTATGTCGCCGAACTGCAGGCTGACTACGCCCAGGTGCGCGAGCTGCACGCCAGCAGGAAGTCCACACCGCTGGTGACGCTGGCCCAGGCGCGCGCCAACAAGCACGCCATCGACTGGTCGGCCTGCACGCCCCCCAAGCCGCGCTTCATTGGCCGGCGCGTCTTCCGCAACCAGGACCTGGCCGAGCTGGCCCAGTGCATCGACTGGTCGCCCTTTTTCCAGACCTGGGACCTGGCCGGGCCCTACCCCGCCATCCTGGACGACGCGGTGGTGGGCGCCGAGGCCACGCGGGTGTTCAACGACGGCAAGCGCCTGCTGCAGCGAGTCATCGAGGGGCGCTGGCTGCAGGCCAACGGCGTGATCGCGCTGCTGCCGGCCAACACGGTGGACGACGATGTGATCGAGGTCTACGCCGACGAGGCGCGCGAGCAGGTGCTGCTGCGCTGGCAACCGCTGCGGCTGCAGAGCGAGCGCCCGGTGGTGGACGGCGTGAAGCGGCCGAACCGCTCGCTGGCCGACTTCATCGCGCCCAAGGGAACGAAGGCCGACTACATCGGCCTGTTCGCGGTCACCGCCGGCCTGAACATCGAGAAGAAGGAACGCCAGTTCGAGGCCGGGCACGACGACTACAGCGCCATCATGTTGAAAGCCCTGGCCGATCGCCTGGCCGAGGCCTTTGCCGAACGCCTGCACCAGCGTGTGCGCACCGAGCTGTGGGCCTACGCGCCGGACGAGGCACTGAGCAACGACGAGCTGATCAAGGAGGCCTACCGCGGCATCCGCCCCGCGCCGGGCTACCCGGCGTGCCCGGACCACAGCGTCAAGCGCACCATGTTCGAACTGCTCGACGCCGCCGACATCGGCATGGGCCTGACCGACAGCCTGGCCATGACGCCGGCCGCCAGCGTGAGCGGCTTTTACCTCGCCCATCCCGAGGCACGCTATTTCAATGTCGGCAAGATCGGCCCGGACCAGTTGCAGGACTACGCCCAGCGTTTTGCACTCAGCCCGGCTGTTGCCAGCCGAGCCCTGGCACCCCAGCTTTCCTGAGCCAGGCCCGTATTGCGGCGGACTGGCTAGCCTGGCAGGCCAGACAGGGTCGCGTGCCGCCACGCCGTGACGATGCGCCCTGACACTTCGCAACTCGGCGGCTGGGCGCAGGGCGTGAAGGCCGGCAGTGGTAAGGTCGCGGCCGCATGATGAGTGACCTGCCCTGCCTTCCATCTCGCCACCGCGAATCCGTCCGCGCAGGACCGGCCCCGCGGCCTCAGGCCATGCTGCTGGGCCTGGCGCTGAGCTGGCTGGTTGCCAGCCCCTGCGCCCAGGCAGCGCAGTCCGTGCCGCCGGTGTCACGCACGGCGAGCAGCGCCTCAAGCAAGGCACCAGCCATGGTGGAGCTGCCCAGCGCCTTGCCCGACAAGACCATGCTGCGCGGTGCCTGGTTGGCAGCCACGACGCTGCCGCCCAATGGGCGACCGATGACCAAGGCGGAGAGCACCCGGCCACGTCCAGCCGTGGTGCTCCTGCACGGCTGCGGCGGAGCCTTTGACAGCCAGGGCCGGCTCTTCACTCGAACACGCCGCTACGCGGAGTTGCTGAATCTGGAAGGCTGGCATGTGCTGGTGCTGGATTCCTACGGCCCTCGCGGCGAACGCTCAGCGTGCAAGGCTCGCGCCGGCAGCCATCGCCGCATCATCACACCGATGCAACGACGACGCGACGCCCTGGGCGCACTGGCCTGGCTGGCCGAACGCAAGGACGTCGACGCCACGCGGATGGTGTTGCTGGGCTGGTCCAATGGTGGCAACGCAGTGCTCGCGGCCACCAATGCCCATCACAGCGAAGTGATGGCAGTTCGACGCGCACCCCGCGCGGCGGTGGCCTTCTACCCCGGCTGCGAGCCCGAACTGCGCCGCGGCTACGAAGGCACCAGCACCTTGTTGATGCTGCTGGGTGCGGACGACGCCGCCACCCCGGCGCAAGCCTGCATGGACCTGGCCAAGGCGGACCCGGCACATCTGCGCACCAAGCTGTACGCAGGCGCCGGCCACGGCTTCGACAGCCAGCCACCGGTCAAGAAGGGCAAAGCGCAACGCCCCGCCGCCAAGCCAGCGGCACGAGGCGAGGACGAGTCGATCGACGCTGGCGGCACCGAGGCCATCGACGCCCGGCGTGATTCGGTAAAGACCGTGCTCGAGTTCCTGCGCAAGGAACTGGCCGGCTGATCGCTGCCACGACGGCGGTGCGGCTGCGCGCGTTGCCGTTCAGGCCTACGGATCAGGATGTCAGATCGCTACGTCCGATCTGGGCGCCGGATCACGCCGCCAGATCACCACGCGGGTCTGCCGTCGTGCTCAGGAAGAGCTCGGCCAATCGTCCCTGTACCCGTATCGAGGCACGCTGATAGTCGGTGCGCAGGAGCAGGCGCGCCTCGTCGATGCGCCCTGCATCGACAGCACTGACCACGGCCCCCGCCTGGCGGTGGAATTGCGCGTGGGTCACGCGCACGGCGTCGAACAGCGGCAGGCCGCTGAACACCGCGTGGCCTTCGCCGTGGATCCACCGCCCCAACACACATTGATCGTCGCTGCAGACCACCCGGTAATCGAGCCGTTCGCCCCCCTCGGTCTGCCCTTCGACGAGGTTGGACAGTCGCGTCTTCCAGGCCTGATGGGCCTTGATGGCGGCCTCGAAGTCCAGCCCGCGGATGGCGGTGGACGCCGGTTCAGGCTGCGCCTGCTGTAGCCGCGGAGAACGCGTCACCGGCCGGGCGTTCGGCGTCTGTTCGTCGTCCGCGGCGATCAGGCCTCGAAACCAGTCCAACATTCCCATCGCTGCCCCTAACAATCAAGCGCATCACC
Organism: Pseudomonadota bacterium; assembly: GCA_041169165.1. GTDB lineage: Bacteria > Pseudomonadota > Gammaproteobacteria > Burkholderiales > Burkholderiaceae_C > Sphaerotilus. The sequence goes on along the minus strand of JBEEJN010000039.1, from coordinate 39,609 downwards.
TTGACCATCGCCGCATCGAGCGCGTGGTCGAACACGGCATGTCAGCGCATGCCTCCGAAGCGCTGTGAGCCTAGCAGCCCGACCTTCGCTCAACCTTAGGGTCGGCTGAAGCGAGTCGCTCGCCTACCACAACGGCCTGACCGGTCCGCCCCCGGCGACAGAACGTCGCGCAAGAGGATCAGCTCAGGACAAGGTTGTCGCGATGGATCAATTCGGCCTCGTTGGCATAGCCCAGCAGCCCCTCGATCTGCGAGCTGGGCTTGCGTGCAATGAGGCGTGCCTCGCTGGCGGCGTAGTTGGCCAGGCCGCGCGCGATCTCGGCACCGGCCGGCGAGCGCACGGCGATCACGTCGCCGCGCGAGAACTCGCCCACCACCTCGACCACGCCGATGGGCAGCAGGCTCTTGCCTTCGGCCCTGAGCTTCTGCACCGCACCGTCGTCCACCACCACCGCGCCCTTGAGTTGCAGGTGGTCGGCCATCCACTGCTTGCGCGCCGCCACCTTGGCGGTGGTGGCCACGAGCAGGGTGCCGATCGATTCACCGTCCACGAGGCGCAGCAGGGCATCGGGCTCGCGGCCCCAGGCGATGACGGTGCTGGCACCGCTGCCGGCTGCGCGCTTGGCGGCCAGGATCTTGGTGATCATGCCGCCCTTCCCGATGCTCGATCCAGCACCGCCGGCCATCTGCTCCAGTTCGGGCGTGCCGGCCACCGCCTCGTGGATGAAGACGGCGTCCGGGTCCTTGCGCGGGTCGGCCGAATACAGGCCCTTCTGGTCGGTCAGGATGATGAGCGCGTCGGCATCGACCAGGTTAGCCACCAGGGCGCCCAGGGTGTCGTTGTCGCCCACCTTGATCTCGTCGGTGACGACGGTGTCGTTCTCGTTGATAACCGGCACCACGCCCAGTTCCAGCAGCGTCAGCAGCGTCGAGCGGGCATTGAGATAGCGCTCGCGGTCGGCCAGGTCGGCGTGGGTGAGCAGCACCTGGGCGCTGCCCATGCCCAGGGCACGCAGGCTGGTCTCGTAGATCTGCGCCAGGCCCATCTGGCCCACCGCGGCGGCGGCCTGCAGCTCGTGCAGCTCCTTGGGCCGGGTGCTCCAGCCCAGGCGCTTCATGCCTTCGGCGATGGCGCCCGAGGACACCATCACCACCTCGCGCCCCTGTTTGACCAGGGCCGCGAGCTGCACGCACCAGGCGTCGATGGCAGCGGCGTCCAGGCCGCGGCCCTCGTTGGTCACCAGGCTGGAGCCGACCTTAACGACGATGCGGCGGGCGTTCTTGAGGACGTCACTCATGGCGGTTGAGGTGATGACGGCAGGCAGATGAATGGAGGATGACCCGGTGCAACGTTTCAGCGAAAGCGCGGATCGGTCGGGTCGACCGTCGCGGCAGGCGTCGCCTCGGGCTCGACCGGGGTGAAACGCACGTCGGGCTCCTCGATCGGGGGTGCCTTGACCGACGCGACGTACTCGTACACCGCACGGATGAGCTGCTCGCAGCCTTCACGCGTCAGGGCCGAGATCTCGAAGATCGGGCCCTTCCAGCGCATGCGCTTGACGAAGTCCTTCACGCGCGCGGCGCGTTCCTCGGCCGGCACCATGTCGAGCTTGTTGAGCACCAGCCAGCGCGGCTTGTCGTACAGCTCCTGGTCGTACTTCTTCAGCTCGGCCACGATGGCCTTGGCCTGCTTGACCGGGTCGACACCTTCGTCGAAGGGCGCGAAGTCGACCAGGTGCAGCAGCACCCGCGTGCGCTGCAGATGGCGCAGGAAGGTGTGGCCCAGACCGGCGCCTTCCGACGCACCTTCGATCAGCCCCGGCACGTCGGCCACGACGAAGCTCTGGTTGGGCCCCACGCGCACCACGCCCAGGTTGGGATGCAGGGTGGTGAAGGGATAGTCGGCGATCTTGGGCCGGGCGTTGCTGATGGCGGCGATCAGCGTGGACTTGCCGGCGTTGGGCATGCCCAGCAGGCCCACGTCGGCCAGCACGCGCAGCTCCAGCTTGAGGCTCTTGGCCTCGCCGGGCCAGCCGGGCGTCTTCTGACGCGGCGCGCGGTTGGTGCTGGTCTTGTAGTGCAAGTTGCCGAAGCCGCCGTCGCCGCCCTTGGCCAGCATGAGCTTCTCGCCGTGTTCGAGCAATTCGGCGATCTGCTCACCGGTCTCGGCATCGCTGATGATGGTGCCCACGGGCATGCGCAGGATCACGTCCTCGCCCATGGCGCCGAACTGGTCGGAGCCGCGCCCGGCCTCGCCATTGCGCGCCTCGTGGCGGCGCGTGTAGCGGAAATCCACCAGCGTGTTGAGATTGCGGTCGCCCACGGCGTAGACATGGCCACCACGCCCGCCGTTGCCGCCGTCCGGCCCACCGAAGGGGATGAACTTCTCGCGCCGGAAGCTCGCGCAGCCCGCGCCGCCGTTGCCGGCAACCACGTCGATGGTGACTTCGTCGACGAATTTCATCGCTGTGTCCTTGGGGTTGCGTGCCTGACCACCACGCGTGGGCACACGCTCAAAGCAAAAAGCCCCGGCATGCCGGGGCTTGTCCGTCGCGAGGGGCGATTCTGGCGAACCGCCCGCTGCGGCCTGGATCGATCGATCAGGCGGCCGGCGTGATGATGACCGTCTTGCGGTTCAACGGGCCCTTCACGTCGAAGGAAATGGTGCCATCGACCAGCGCGAACAGCGTGTGGTCGCGGCCCATGCCGACGTTGGTGCCGGCGTGGAACTTGGTGCCGCGCTGACGCACGATGATGGAACCGGCGCTCACCAGTTGACCACCGTAGGCCTTGACGCCCAGCATCTTCGGTTGTGAGTCACGGCCGTTCCGCGTGGAACCGCCGCCTTTTTTCTGTGCCATGTTTCAGCTCCTGTCTTTGCTAGCGAGGGTTACGCCTGGACCGAGCCGATTTCCAGCTCGGTGTAGTTCTGGCGATGCCCCTGGCGCTTCTGGTAGTGCTTGCGACGGCGCATCTTGAAGATGCGCACCTTGTCGTGCCTGCCATGCGCCACTACCGTGGCGTTCACAGTTGCGCCTTCGACCAAGGGGGTGCCGACCTTGAGCTCTGCGCCGCTTCCGACAGCAAGCACCTGGTCCAGCACGATCACTTGGCCAACGTCCGCAGCAATCTGTTCTACCTTGATCTTCTCGCCGGCAGCAACCCTATATTGCTTGCCACCGGTTTTTATGACCGCGTACATATCAGCCCTTTCAGTTCACATCGAATCTTCGTCGGCCGTGCGTTTCATGGTGAGACGGACATGGCAGCGCCTTCAGCGCAAGACGAAGCCCGCGATTCTAACAGCAAGCGGTGCAACTGACGAGACCCTCCGACAACAGCACAGGACTGGCTGATGCCCTTCCTATAATCCCCGGTCCAACGGAATTACTGCACGTGAGCTTAGCCGCAACCGCCACTACAACCCCGACCACCGCGCAGCTCATGGCAGCCGAGATGGCCCAGGTGGACCAGGTGATCCACCGCAGGCTGGCTTCAGAGGTGGTGCTGATCAACCAGATCTCGCATTACATCGTCAGCGCTGGCGGCAAACGCATACGGCCCACGCTGGTGCTGCTTTTCGCCAACGCATTGGGCTTCAAGGGCGCGGAACGTTTCGAGCTCGCAGCCATCGTCGAGTTCATCCACACCGCGACGTTGCTGCACGACGACGTCGTCGACGAGTCCGCGCTGCGCCGCAATCGACCCACCGCCAACGCCTTGTTCGGCAACGCAGCCAGCGTGCTGGTGGGCGACTTCCTGTACTCGCGCTCCTTCCAGATGATGGTGTCCATCAACCGCCTGCGCGTGCTGGACGTGCTGGCCGATGCCACCAATGTCATTGCAGAGGGCGAGGTGCTGCAACTGATGAACATGCACGACCCCGACATCAGCGTCGAGGACTACCTGCGTGTCATCCGCTACAAGACTGCCAAGCTGTTCGAAGCCAGCGCACGCCTGGGCGCCGTGATCGCTGATGCACCCACCGGCGTGGAGGAAGCCTGCGCCAGCTTTGGCCGTTCGCTCGGCACCGCCTTCCAACTGGTCGACGATCTGCTGGACTATGAGGGCGCCACTGACAAGCTGGGCAAGAACGTGGGTGATGACCTGCGTGAAGGCAAGCCCACCCTGCCGCTGCTGATTGCGATGCAACGCGGCACGCCGCAACAAGCTGCCACCATCCGCCATGCCATCGAACATGGTGAGGTCGAGCGCTTGTCCGAGATCGTCGAAATCGTGCGTGCCACCGGGGCGATCGCGGCCACGCGCGACGCGGCGCGTGAAGAAGCACGCAAGGCGGAAGAACAACTCGCACTCCTGCCGCCTTCCATTTACCGCCAAGCCCTGCTAGACTTATGCGCTCAGTCTGTTGACCGCAGCTTCTGAGAAAAGCGGGGTGTAGCTTAGCCTGGTAGAGCGCTACGTTCGGGACGTAGAGGCCGGAGGTTCGAATCCTCTCACCCCGACCAGGACAACCTTGCACGTCAAGGAAACAACAAGGCCTCGCATTGCGAGGCCTTGTTGTTTTCAGGCTGCGTGCTGTTCACGTTGCACGAGGGTCTGGGTCTGAGCTTGAGCACATGTCCTGAGCATGCATTTCGAGCTGCCGCCCGTCCTGCTCAGGTAGGCTGGCATCCGCGATGAACTGTTGTGATCCGTCGGCCGCACGCACGTCGGCCTGCCGCTGCACCCGAACCAGGCGGGCAATGGCGCCGACCATGTCGTCGATCTGGAAAGGCTTGGCGATGAAATCGTCCACGCCGGCAGCACGCGCGGCAATTTCGTCCTGACGAAATGCCCCGGCGGTCAACGCGATCACCGGCAGGCCGGCCAGGAGCGGGTCGGCGCGCAACAGCCGGGTTGCATTCAGGCCGTCCAACACAGGCATCTGCACGTCCATCAGCACCACGTCGAAGTCGTGGGGGCGCTGCTGCAACAGTTCCAGCGCGGCTCGACCGTCGTGCAAGGCATGCGTGAGCGCACCCTCGCCCGACAACACGTGGGCCGCCACCTCGCAATTGATGCTGCTGTCGTCGACCACCAACACACGCACACCGCGCAGTCGAGTGCCCTGCTCGGTCGGCGCCTGATCGACCAGCACCGGCAACTCGCCGCGTCGTGACTTGGCCTCCAGCACCGCATTGAACAGCGTCGACGCGGTCAAGGGCTTGGCGAGCACGGCATCGACATGGTCCCGATCCGGGTGGGCCTGCAGATCCGCCTGGTCGTGTGCCGTCACCATCAGCACGATCGGTGCACGGGCAGGATCAGCGTGCACGCGCAGTTCGCGCGCCGCCGCCAAGCCGTCCAGTTGCGGCATCTTCCAGTCCAGCAACACAACGTCGTAGGGGCGCGGGCTGCGCCGCACACGCTCGATGGCCGCGCGGCCATCAGGCACCAGATCGGCGGCCCAGCCCAGGCGGGCGGCGGTCTCGGACATGACCTGCCGCGCGATCTCATGGTCATCGGCGATCAGCACGCGCTGGTGCAGCAGCGTGGGCAGCGCCGACGCTGCCGCCAGGCGCAGCACGAAGGGCAGTTCGATACGGAATCGGCTGCCCACACCAGGCTGGCTGTCGACGTGCACGGTGCCGCCCATGAGTTGCACCAGCGAGCGTGTGATGCTCAGGCCCAGGCCGCTGCCACCGTGCAGCCGCGTCGTGGTGGCGTCCAGCTGCTCGAAAGGCGCGAACATGCGTTCGATCTGGTCGGCCGGCACGCCCGGGCCGGTGTCGCTGATGGTGAAGGCCAGCCTGACTGGCTGCCCGTCGCGGCCGCTCGCCGCGCCGCTGGCGGATGCATCGATGCACTCGACGGCCACCACCACCTCGCCTTGCGCGGTGAACTTCACCGCATTGCCGGCGACGTTGAGCAGCACCTGGCTCAGGCGCAGCATGTCGCCCACGAGCAGATCCACGCCGTCGGGCGGCAGACCGATGACCACCTCGACCGGCTTGTCGCGCAGCGCACCCGCCATCACGCTGGCCAGGTTGTCCAGCACGTCGGACAGGCGGAACTCCGCCTGCTCGATCGTCAAGCGACCGGCCTCGACCCGCGACAGGTCGAGGATGTCGTTGATCAGCCCGAGCAGATGGCGGCCGGACATCATGATCTTGGCCACCATGTCGGCCTGGCTGGCACTCAAGGCCTGGCGCTGCAGCACCTGACTCAGTCCGATGATGGCATTCATGGGGGTGCGGATCTCGTGGCTCATGTTGGCCAGGAAGTCCGACTTGGCCCGGCTTGCCTGCTCTGCAGCAGCGCGCGCCTGGGCTTGCGCGACCCGGGCCTCACGCTGCACGGTCGCGTCTTGCATGAACCACACCACATCGCCGGGCGATCCGGGCACGCTGTAGCCGATCACATCAGTCCAGACCGTCAGGCCGTCACCGCGACGCAGCAGCACCTCGGCGCGCGTGTGGCCGTCGCGGGCGAGCGCCTCGGTCGCCTGCGCACGCAACTGGTCGCGTTGTTCCGGTGCGGCGGCATGCAATTGGTCAGTCGACAGATCCAGCAGCCCGCCCGATGGACGCTGCAACAACTGCTCGGCGCCCCGGTTGGCCCAGACCACCCGGCCGGCGCGCACCTTCAGCATGCCCAGCGCCTCGCTGTCGAGCATCACTTGCTGCTCGCGCACCAGGGCGTCGGCCTGGCGGCGCGCCTGCACCTCGGCGCTGATGTCGATCAGGCCCAGCACATGGCCGCCATCGACCAGGCGGGCATTGCGCATCAGCGCCTGACGGCCCGCCGGAATGTCGACCGGCTCGTCGTGCTGCGCGCCGGCCAGCAACTGGCGGCGACGCTCGTCGACCCACTGCTGCGTCGCTGCCGGCGGCAGCCTCAGGGCGGCGGCGCCCTGTTGCAGCAGTTCGTCCAGCGGCAGGCCCTCGGCGGGCGCAGTATCCAGACCCAGCATCGCCGCCAGCGGCGGCGAGTGGTAGCGCAGCCGGTCCGCCGCGTCGAACACCACCACCCCCACCTGCAAGGCGTCGATGGTGCGCTCGAACAGGTCGCGCCGCTGCGCGCTTTGTGCGAGTGCGGCCTGCAGCGTCTGCTCGCGCTGCACGTCGTCACTGATGTCGAAGACCACCTCGGTATAGCCGAGCACCCGCCCACCCACCTGGTCGGGCAGGTAGTGCACACGCAAATGGCACGGCGTGCCGTCCTTGTCGTCCAGCCTGCGTTCGAAACATTGGGCACGGCCACCGGCCACCGCACTGCGCCAGGGCGCGGTGGTCGCCAGTTCGGCCGCCGGGCAGACGTCGGCCAGCGTGCGGCCGCGCAGCATTTCAGGTGTCAGGCCCAGGCTGGCGGCGTAGGCGCTGTTGGCATAGGCGTTGCGTTGCTCTGCGTCCCAGTGGGCGACTCGCGCCGGCAGGGTCTCGAGGATGGCGACCAGCAGCCGGCTCTGGAAGGCCAGCTCGGCGGTGCGCTGTTGCACCTGGGCAGACAGGCTGGCGGTGAATTCGGCCGCCTGACGCTCGACCGCCAGGCGCGCACTGATGTCGCGGATGGTCTTGGACACGCCCACCACGCGGAACTCCGCGTCCACCATCGGCGCCAGCGTGAGTTCCACGTCGAGCAGATGGCCGGCGCGATGGGGCCGGCGGCCGCGCTCGTGGATCACCGGCTGCCCCTGCATCACCTGCTCGTGGGCTGCACGCGACGCCGCCTGTTGCCCGGGGCTGGCCAGCAGTTCGTGCTGCGGGCGGCCGATCGCCTCTTCGGCCGAATAGCCGAACAGCTCGGTGGCGGCCTGGTTCCAGTCGGTGATCACCCCCTGCGCGTCGCAGCCGACGATGGCGTCGTTGCTGTGCCGCATCACCATCGCCAGGCGGCGGTCGTGGGCACGGCGCTGCGCGTCGGTGTGCTGCCAGCGCAGCCACAGGCCGGCCAGTGCCGTCAGCAGCAGCGTCACCAAGGCGCCGCCGGCCAGCACCCAGGCTGGCCGCAGCACCGTCACATCGTCCAGGAACTGCGCGTCGGCGACGAATTCCAGCCGCCACAACCGGCCGAAGATGGGCAGGTCCACGCCGTGGCTGAGCCGCTCATCGGCTGCCTGCCCGTGGGTGCCGTTGTACAGATGGGCCTCGCCACCGGCCGGGTCGGCTTCACGCACGCGCAGCAGCAGGTTCTGGCGCTCCAGCCCCAGGTCCTGCAGCACATTGCCCAGCAGCAGTGGCATGTAGAACACGCCCAGCAGCCGGGCGCGCCGATCGGCCACGCTGGCGGCGGGCGCCTGGCCCTCGGCATAGACCGGCAGCGCCAGCAGCATGCCTTCGCCCGGCCGGCCGTCGGCCTGCACCAGGGTGATGAGGGGCGTGAGCTGGGGACTATCCTCGTCCACCGCCCGCTGCAGCGCCGTGCGCCGGCCCAGCTCGGACGTCAGGTCCAGCCCCAGCGCCGCACGATTGCGCACCGCCGGTTCGATGCCGCGCACCACCAGGTGCTCGCCGCCCCAGGGCGCGAGCTGGCGGATGTGGTAATCGGGCAGCCCCTCGGCCTGCACGCGCCGCTCGAACGCAGCCAGGCCCTCAGGCGCCACCCGCACGGCCCAGCCCAGGCCCAGCAGGCCGGGAAACTCCTCCGTCAGCGGCCGGGATCGTGCGTAACGCTGGAAGGCGGCGTGATCGAAATGCTCCGCCCCGGCCGCGAGCAGCGCGCCACGTGCGCCGCGCAAGGGGTGGACGTAGGCCTCGAAACGCTCGGCCAGGCGCTGCGCCACCGCCTCGCTGCGCAGCCTGAGCAACTCGTGGGCCTCGCGCAGGTTGTGCTGGTCCGCCAGTTGCACCAGCACTGCCGTCAACAGCACACCACCCAGTGCGCAGGCAAGCAGTGGCAGGCGAAGAATAGAGGGGCGATCGGGCATGTCGAACGGCATCGGCTGCCCCGCACCATAGCCGAGAATGAGTCGCCCACTCGTCCACCGTGCATCACATGCCGCCCTTTCCCTCAGCCCGTGCTGCCCAGGTCGCCGCCCCGGCGCCCGAGCCGGGCTGGCGTCTGCTGGCGCAGGTGCTGGGCCTGGCGATGGTGGTGCTGGTGCTCGTCGGGCTGTCGGCCTGGCAGGCCGACGAGGCCGTCATCGACGACCTCGACACGATCGCCCAGGCGCGCCTGCAGGTGCAGCGTGAACGCTTCGCGCGCCCGCTGGACAACGCCGTACGCGCCATGCAGTCGCTGGCGCAGGCCCCGCCGTCGCGCGCCCTGCTGCTGAGCGCCGACCGCGAGGCCGCTGCAGACCGCCTCGCCGCGTACATGCTCACCCTGGCCTATACCGACCCGGCTTACCAGCAGCTGCGCTGGATCTCGCCCCAAGGCCGCGAACTGGCCCGCGTGCAACGCGCCGACGCCGGCCAGGCGCCACAACGAGTCGACCGCGCCGACCTGCAGGACAAGTCCGACCGCGGCTATGTCCGCGCCACCCTGCAGCTGGCGCCCGGTCAGGTGCATGTGTCGCGCATCGACCTGAACGAGGAGAACGGTGTCGTCGAGACGCCCTGGCGGCCGACCCTCAGGTTGGCGCTGCGTCTGCCGACCGAGGGCGGCGTCGACGCCGGCCTGCTGGTCGTCAACCTCGACCTGTTGCAGCACCTGCGCGAGGTGCGCGAACGCAGCCCGTCGGACGGCATCGCCACGCCCGCTGCGGCGGCGTCAGGTGCCTCGGTAGCCGCTTCGACGCCTGCATCCGCATCCGCATCCGCCGCCGGCGCCGCTACCGACAACCCCGACGACGTGGTGCTGCTCAACCCGCGCGGCTACCGCCTGGGCCGTGCCGATCTGGGGGCGGGCTACGGCTTCATGTTCGGCCAGCCGCCGCGCTGGCCACCGCGCCACCCGGCGGTATGGCGCCAGATGCAGGCGCAGGCCAAGGGCAAGGCGGTCGACGCCGGTGGCCTGTGGGCCTGGCAGACGTTGCAACCCACCCACCTGGGCGGCCTGCCGGCGCAGGCCAGCGAAGCCTGGCGCCTGGTCGAACGCACCCCGGCGGCCGAACTGGCGGCGCTGCGTCAGGCGGTGTGGTGGCGCCACGCCGAGGTCGGCGCCCTGCTTCTGGGTCTGCTCGGCGTCAGCGCGCTGGGGCTGGCGCGCGCCCAGGCGGCACGCCGCAGCGCCGCACACCAGGCCCACCAGCTCGACATCGCGCTGCAGCGCGCCGAGGAACGCACCCGGCTGGAACGCCGCCAGACCCAGCTGGTGGAAGGTCTGCCGAGCGGCGTGGCGCTGGTCGACGCCGGCGGCGTCATCCGCCAGGCCAACCCGGCGCTGGCGCGCATCTGTGGTCGTGCCGGCAGCACCCTGGTCGGCCTGGGCGTCGACGAACTGCTGCCGCAGGCGCTGCGCAGCGGCCATGCGGCGTCGCGCCAGGCTTATGGCGCCGAGCCGCAGGCACGCAGCATGGCGGCCGACAGCCGCGTGCTGCTGCTGCCGCGGCCGGACGGCCGACGCATCCCGATCGCCGTGCGCCTCACGCCGCTGGACATCGACGGCCAGCCCCACGTGCTGGCCGAGGTGGAGGACCGCAGCCCGCACTGGGAGGCCGACCGCCTGCGCCGCGAGTTCCTCGGCCTGACCCAGCACAGCCGCGACCTCATCAGCCTGTGGGACGAACACGGCCGGCTGCTGCACATCAATCCGCGCGGGCGCGAACTGCTCGACCTGGCGCCGGCCGGCCCGCTGCCCGACCTGATCGAGCCCGAGACCCAGATCGACCTGCCCGCCCATCTGGCTGCCATCAGCCCGCCGGAGACCGAGCGCCTGCCGGCCGACTGGCCGCAGCAGGTGCGCGCGCGCCTCGGTGGCCATTGGGTGCTGGCGCCGCAGCGGGTGCAGGGCCGGCTGGGCTGGCGCTGGCTGTCGCTCACGCTCAGCCACATTCCGGGCGCGGCCGGCCAACACGATTGCTTCAGCTGCTACGGCCGCGACGTCAGCGCCGAACACGAGGCCCACGAGCGGCTGCGCGCCAGCGAGGCGCGCTGGCGCGGCCTGGTCGAGGCCATGCCCCAGCTCACCTGGCACACCGACGCCGACGGCCGCTGCGACCATGTTTCACCCCAATGGCAGACCTACAGCGGGTGCAGCCTCGACGCCCTGATCGCCAGCACGCGGGAGATCTGCATCCACCCCGACGACCGGGCCGCCTTCACCCGCGACTGGGCCGAAGCGCGCCGCCTGGGCTTGCCCTATGAAAGCCGGCTGCGCCTGCTGCAGGCCGACGGCCGGGCGCGCTGGCATCTCACGCGCGCCGTGCCGGTGCACGATGCCCAGCAGCAACTGCTGGGCTGGCAGGGCATCGACGTCGACATCGACGACCTGCTCAGCGCGCGCCAGCAGGCCGAACACGCGCTCGCCGCCGAGCGGCTGCTCAGCAACGCCGTGCCGGTGGCGCTGTGGGCCATCGACGCCATGCCCGCCCGCGCCCTGGTGGCGCGCTGGCGCGCGCAGGGCGTGCAGGATCTGCGTGCCTGGCTCGCCGAGCAGCCCGAGCAGGCGGCCGAACTGGCCGACGGCATCCGCTGGATCAGCGCCAACCCGACCGCCTGCCAGTGGCTGGGCGCCGCGGCGGAGCACGAGCTGCTGGGCCCGGTGGCGCGCTTCTACCCGCCCGGCGCCGGCCGCGACGGCCTGTTCGAGATCTTCTTTGCCATCGCCCAGACCGACCTGGCCACCGGCCACGTCATGCCCATGCTCACGCTGGACGGCCGCACCCTGCACATCAGCCTGTCCGGCCGCGCCGTCACCACCCCCGAAGGCCGGCGCATCGTCTGGGTCGCCGGGGTGGACGTGAGCGAAACAGTGGCGCTGCGCCAGGCCTTGGAGCGCCAGCGCGACGAACTGGCCGAGGTCGCCGAGGCGCGCAGTGCCTCGACGCAGGACGCGCTGCGCCTGCTCGACATGATCACCGACGCCTTCCCCGGCATGATCGGCTACTGGGACCACGAGCAGCGCCTGCGCTACGCCAACAAGGGCTACCGCACCTGGTTCGGCCAGCGCCCGGGCGACATCATCGGCATCAGCATGGCCGAGCTGCTCGGCCCCAAGCTGTACGAGGCCAACCGGCCCTACATCCAGGCCTGCTACGCCGGCCAGCCACAACGCTTCGAGCGCGCCCTGGTGCGCGCTGACGGTACCCCCACCCATACCCAGGCGCACTACCTGCCCGACCAGGTGGGCGGGCAGATGCGCGGCATGGTGGTGGTGGTGACCGACGTCACCGCCATCAAGTCCACCCAGCTCGAACTCGACCGCGCCGTCGTCACCATGCGTGAACAGGCCGCCCAGCTCGACGCCTCGCTGCGCTTCCTGCGCAAGGTGGCCGACCAGGTCAGCGACCCCATCCTGTACTGGGACAGCCAACTGCGCCTGCGCTTCGGCAACGCCGCCTTCGCCGCCGACTTCGGCCTGGCGCAGGTGGATGACGCCTTTGGCCGCAGCATGGCCGAGCTGCTGGGCGGGGTGCTGCAGGCGCGGCTGCAACCGCAGATCGACAAGGTGCTGGCGGGTGAAACGGTCGACTTCGAACTGGACGTGCCCATGGCCGACGGCCGGCTGCACCGCCGTCTGGTGCGCTACCGGCCGGACCGCGACGCCAACATCGGCATCACCCTGGCCGAAGGTGGATCGCCGGCACCCGCACCCGCCACGCCGGCTGGCGTGGTGGGCTTCATCGCCACCGCCACCGACCTGACCGCGCTGCGCCAGCGCGAGCAGGAACTCGAACGCCTGAACGCCGCACTGCGCGAGCGCTCGCGCGAGGCGGAATCGGCCAGCCAGGTCAAGAGTGCCTTCCTGGCCAACACCAGCCACGAGATCCGCACGCCGCTCAACGCCATCATTGGCCTGGCCTATCTGCTCGAACAGGCCGGCCTGCCGGCCGACAGCCAGCGCCTGGCGCAGCAGATCGGCGTGGCCGGCCAGGGCCTGCTGGCGCTGATCAACGACGTGCTCAGCCTGAGCCAGATCGAGTCCGGCGCCCAGGTGCTGCGCCCCGCGCCTTTCGACCTGCCGGCCCTGGTGCACGACTGCGAGCAACTCATGGCCCACCAGGCCCGCGCCAAGGGCCTGGACTGGCTGGTCACCATCGATCCGCAACTGCCCACGCGGCTGATCGGTGACAGCGCCCGGCTGCGCCAGGTGCTGCTCAACCTGCTGGGCAATGCGGTGAAGTTCACCGACCGCGGCCGCGTCACGCTGGAGGTGATCTGCCTGTCCAGCCAGCCCGACTCGGTGCTGCTGCGGCTGAACGTGAGCGACAGCGGCATCGGTATCGCCCCGGCCGACCAGGCGCGCCTGTTCCGGCCCTTCGTGCAGGTCGACTCCAGCGACACCCGCCGCCATGGCGGCACCGGCCTGGGCCTGAACATCGTGCGCGAACTGGTACAGCGCATGGACGGCACGGTCAGCGTGAACAGCCAGGTCGGCCAGGGCAGCCGTTTCCAGGTCGACCTGCGGCTGGCCCGCGAAAGTTCCCCGGCCACCGCCCCCAGTGCAGCCCCCATCGCCGCCCCTATTCCGTCCACCGTTCCGTCCACAGTTCCGTCCACCGTTCCGCCCGCCGCTCCGACCCCGTCTGCGGCCGCCACCGGGCCGACCTCCGATCAGCCCGACCGCCCGGCGAACCTGGATGGCCTGCACATCTGGGTGGTCGACGACAGCACCATCAACCTCGAAGTCGCGCGCCGGGTGCTGATGTTGTCGCAGGCACACGTGCGCTGCTTCGAGGGCGGGCCGGCGCTGCTGGCCGCGCTCGAAGCCGCCGCCAATGCCAACAACCCGGCCGACGCGATGCGCCCGCACGCCATCCTGATGGACCTGCAGATGCCCGGCATGGACGGCAGCGAGGCCATGCGCCAGGTACACGCGCGCAGCGACTGCCGCACGCTGCCGGTGATTGCACTCACCGCCGGCGCCTATGACATCGACCGCGCCAGCTGTCTGGCCGCGGGCTTCGCCGACCTCGCCTTCAAGCCCATCGAACCGCAGCGCCTGGTGCGCCTGCTGCACGACTGCATCCAGGCGCCGGCCCGCGCGCTGCCCACCGCAAGTTCGGCCGACGCAGCCACCCCCCTGCACACCGGCGCAGCACCGGCACCCGCTTGGGCTGGCGGCGCAGGCGCGTGGCCGCAATTCGATGGCATCGACCTGGACAGCGCGCGCAAGCTCATTGATGACCCGGCGCTCTACGCCCGGCTGCTGCGCCGCCTGCAGGGCGAATGGCAAGCGCTGCGGGCGCAGCAGCCGCTGGTGCCGGCCGACGCGGCCGCCTGCGCCCGCCTGGCGCCGCCCCTGCACCGCCTGCGCGGTTCGGCTGCCTCGCTCGGCCTGACCGCCCTGGTCGACGCCAGCGGCGCGCTGGAACAAGCCTGCCGAGACGCCACCGGCCCCGCCCCCGCCCGGCTGCGCGCGGCCTGGGCCGACTGGCTGACGGCGCTCGACACCCTCGACCACGGCCTGGCCAGCCTGGCCGCGGACGCACCGGCGCCGAGCGACGCTCCGGCCGACGGCACCTCCTTCGAGCCGAGGTTGGAGCGCCTGCGCCAGCAGCTTGCCGACCACGACCTGGCCGCACTGGACAGCTGCGCCGCGCTGGGCACCGAACTGGAGGTACGCGGCGGCGCCGCGCTGCGCCAGCGCGTGAGCGACGCGGTCGAGCGCCTGGCCTTCGAGGCCGCGCTGGCCCACCTGAACGAGCTGGACGCCGGCGTCCCCCCCCAGAGCGCGGCTTAGACTCGCGCCACCACCTGCGCCGATCTGCCCTGCCATGCCACTGCTCAAGAACGCCCACATCCTCATCATTGATGACGATCCGGTCGGCATCCAGATGCTCAACCATGTGCTCTGGCGGGCCGGCGAAGTGGCGTTCGCGACCAGCGGCGAAGCCGGACTGCAGGCACTCGGCCAACGCGCCTTCGACCTGGTGCTGCTCGACTACGAGATGCCGGGGCTGGACGGCATCTCGGTGTGCCGGCTGATCAAGAACCAGCACCCCGAGCTGCCGGTGATCTTCGTCACCGTGCGCAACGACCCCGAGGCCGAGGTGCTGGCGCTGTCCAGCGGCGCCTCGGACTTCATCAGCCGCCCCTACAGCGACGCGGTGGTGATGGCGCGCGTCAACACCCAGCTGCGCCTGCGCCTGTACGCCGAACGCATCCGCAGCCAGGTGATGATCGACCCGCTCACCGGCCTGGCAAACCGCCGCGCGATGGAAGAGGCGCTGCTGCGCGAATACGCCCGCACCCGCCGCCAGGGCACGCCGCTGAGCGTGATGATGGTCGACGTGGACCACTTCAAGCGCTTCAACGACTACTACGGCCACCTCGAAGGCGACAACGTGCTGGCTCATGTGGCCGAGGCGCTGCGCCAGTGCGCACGGCGGCCCGGCGACGTGGTGGCACGTTTTGGCGGCGAGGAGTTCTGCGTCGTGCTGGCCGACGCGCCCAACGCGCCGGCGTGCAGCGTGGCCGAAGCCATGCTGCAGCGCGTGCGCAACCTGCAGCTGCCGCACGCCGGCTCGACCACCCAGCCCTATGTCACCGTGAGTGCGGGCGTGGCCACCCTGCATCCGCCCGCCAATGCCCAGGCCTACGAGCCCAATACGAGCAGCAGCAACCATGAGCTGCTGGCGCGCGCACTGGACCTGGTGCGCAATGCCGACACGGCGCTGTACCACGCCAAGGTCGACGGCCGCGACCGCGTCGTCTCCTACGCCGATCTGCCGCCCGACAGCACCATGGCCGACTTCAATCCGACGCCGCTGCGCGCAGCCTGACATGAGCCTGCTCAAGATCCTCCTGATCGACGACGACCCGATCAGCACCCTGATCGCCGGCAAGATGCTGGCCGACCAGGGCCAGGTGCGTTATGCCCACAGCGGCGCGCACGGCCTGGACATGGCGCGCCAGTGGCAGCCCGACGTGGTGCTGCTGGACGCCGAGATGCCGGACATGGACGGCTATGAAACCTGCCGCCTGCTCAAGGCCGACCCCACGCTGGTCGAGGTGCCGGTGATCTTCCTCAGCCGCCACAGTTCGGCCGAGCGGCGTGCCGAAGCCCTCGCCGCCGGCGCGGCCGACACCCTCATCAAGCCAGCCACCGGGCCGCAGATCACGCAGTGCATCCAGCGCCACATCCGGGCCCGCCTGCTGGCCGGCCAGGCGCGCACGCAAGTGCAGGTCAGCAGCGCCGGCGCCGACCATGAACTGCATGCCGTCAACCTGCCCAGCGTCGAGCACCCGCACTACGACGACCTGGCGCGCAGCCTGGGCCTGGTCTTCAGGGCCCAGCACCGGGCGGTCGACAGCCTGTCGGACGGCGGCCAGGACACACCGCGCCTGACCCTGGTGTGGCTGTTCGACCAGGTCAACGACGGCCTGCAGGTCATCACCCGGTGCAACAAGGCCGCCACGGCCGGGCGCGGCCTGGCCGTGGCCCTGGTGCCGGCCGGTCTGGTGCAGGTCGAGCTGCTGGCGCTGGACGCCGGTGCCGACGACGTCTGGGGGGTGCCGTGCAGCCTGTCGCTGATGCTGCGCCGCGCCCGCCTGCTGGGTATCGTGACGCCGACCTGATAGCGCTCGGCACCCCGCCGAACGCCGCCGCGCCGCGCCGCGCCGCGCCGGGCACCCTCCACCTGACCGGCGGCGGGAGCCGGCCGGCCGCCTTCAGGCAGCCGGGTCCGCGGGGTCTGCGGCGTCGGTCCTGATCGTCACGCCGGGCGGCAACAACTGCTGGATCTGCACCCTCAAATCGTCGAAACGCAGCGCCGACAGGTCGGCCTCGGCACGGGCCAGCGCCTCGGCGCCGAGCAGTTCGCGCAGCACCGGCAGGGCGACGCGGAAGGCATGGTTGGCCTGGCGGATGGAGTAGCTGGACAAGGCGTCCGCCACCAGTCGCAAGGCCTGTTCGGGTACCTGGCTTACGCCCTGGCCTGAGCTCGGGTCTGCGGTCTGGCCGGCGCTCCGGCCGGGGGTCTGCCCCGTTGCCGGATCGACCGCCCCCGCCGAGGCCGGTGCGCCCGGCGCCCGCGAGCCGTCGCGGCCCGCTGCATCCACGCGTTCACCCTTCACAGCAGACGCCGCCGCCGGTGCCTGCGCGCTCGCCGCCTCGTCGTGCAGGAAACCTCTGAGCGCCGCGAGCAGGCGCGACATCTCGGTGTGCAAGGCCTGCGCCAGCGTCACGCAGCGCTCGCGGCTGGCCGCCAGTTCGCGCCCATCGCTGGTGGCATTGGCGCGCAGGTCCTGCTGGCGATCGATGGCGTCGGTCAGGTCGCAGCACAGGGTATCGGCACGCACCGCGCCCACGCTCAGCAGCGCCGAGCCCAGGTTGTGCAGGCCCGCGTGGGCGGCCGCCAGGCGATCAGCCTGCACGTCGGCCAGCACCTGGGTTGCCGTGCCGGCGTGCAGATCGACCAGTAGGTTCAACAGGCGCAGATGGAAGGCCCGGTCGCCGCCAGCCACCTGGCGCGCCCGGGCGGTGTCGACGCCGTCGACGACGGGCCAGGGCCGCAGGCCCGATCGCTCGGTCTGCCCGGCGGTGAGCGTGAGCAGTTGTTCGACCAGGCGCTGTGCCAGGTCCGCGCCCTTGCCCAGCACCGCGCTGGCGCCGGCCGCCGCGGCGGCAGCCACCACCTCATCATCGAGCTGAGGCAGCACCAGCACGACCGGCAGCTCGCTCAGCGTGGGCACCGAGCGCAGCCGGCGCACGGTCTCCAGGTAGCCGGCATCCCCTGCCGCCGTGTCGATGACCAGCGCGTCGACGGTTTCGGTCCTGTCGATCAGCTGCGCCAGCGCGCGCCGTTCACTCGACGCCGCGATGCAGCGCGCGCCCTGCGACTGCAGCAGCGAGGTCATCACGCTCAAGCCGATGGGCGTGCTGTCGACCACCAGCAGGTGCTTGCCGCGCAACGCGGCGCCGCTCTGGGCCAGGTTGGTCGGCCCGCCGCCGGCGCCCTGGTGGACCAGCGGCACCTCGACCCAGAAGGTCGCACCCTCGCCGGGTTGCGACTCGATGCCGTGGCGCCCGCCCAGCAGCTCACACAGGCGGTGCGCCATGGCCAGGCCCACACCGATCACGCCCTGAGCGGCGGCGTCGCCGGAGCGCAGCGCCTGCACCCGCTCAGCGCTCAGGCCCGGCCCGTGGTCGATCACCTCATAACGCAGCCAGGCCAGGTGGCCATCGCTGTCGGTGCGGCGCACCGTGAGCTGCACCGGCCGGCCCTGGCTGACCCGCACCGCGTTGCTGACGAACTGGCTCAGGATCTGCGACAGGCGCTGCGCGTCGCCGACATACAGCAGGCCGGCGGCATCGTCGCCCTCGACCTCCAGCGTCACCCCATGTTCGGCCGCGGTGGGGGCATAGGCGTCGGCCACGCCCTGCGCGATCTCGATCGGCCGCAGGCCGCTCACCTGCGGTTGCTGGACGACACGCCCGCTGCTGGCCTGGGCAAAGTTGAGCACGTCGTCCACCGCCGAGATGAGCTGGCGCGCCGAGCTGCCGATGCGGGCCAGATCGGCACGCTCCGCCTCGCCGCTCAGTGCCGCAGCGAGGGCTTCGGCCGTGGCGACAATGAGATGCAGCGGCTGGCGCACCTGGCGGCTCATGTTGGCCAGGAAGGACGCCTTGGCCTGCTCGGCCGAGCGGGCTTCGTCACGCGCCGTCAGCAGCGCCTGCTCGACCGACTTGCGTTCGGTGATGTCCACCCCCACGCCGCCCAGATAGCGCTGGCCATAGGCGTCGGCAAAGCTGAATCGGGTGTACAGCCAGATGTGGCTGCCGCGGGTTTCCTCGCTCACCAGCGGCGCGTTGCCGCTCAGCGCCTGGAGGTCGTAGGCCCGGCACTCGGCAGCCGCGGTCGCCTTGAACAACTCGTGGTCGGTGCGCCCCAGCCAGTCCGCCTGCGACTGGCCGGCCTGTTGCGACAGGGCCGGGCTGACGTAGAGGTAGCGCAGCTGCTCGTCCTTCACCCAAGCGGAAAAACCGCTGTGCTCCATGAAGGCGCGGAACAAGGCGTCGCTGGAACGCAACTGGCTTTCCAGCCGCTCGGTCTCGGTCACGTCGGTCTGCACGCCCACCATGCCACGCACCTCGCCCAGCAGGTCGAGCTCGGGCGTGGCCTCCAGCGTCAGCCGACGCAGGCTGCCATCGCTCTTGAGCAGGCGGAAGCGGTGGCGAAACGCCGTGCGTTCGTACTGCGTGCGCTGCATCTGCTGCTGGAAGGCGACGCGGTCG
This sequence comes from Pseudomonadota bacterium, assembly GCA_041169165.1. GTDB lineage: Bacteria > Pseudomonadota > Gammaproteobacteria > Burkholderiales > Burkholderiaceae_C > Sphaerotilus. The sequence continues at coordinate 20,386 of JBEEJN010000039.1, read as the reverse complement.
TCCGGATGTACCCGCTCGACCCAGTCGGGCATGCGCATGGCCGTCACCCGATCGGCCGGCCGCACCTCGTACAGGTCGTGCATGCGGTCGTCCCAGTCGACCAGGCCACTGCGGAAGTCCCAGGACCACACGCCGAGTTCGGCCGCGTCGGTGGCCAGGCGCAGGCGCCGGGTCAGGCTGACCAGGCGTTCGGTCTGCTCCTGCAACTGCTGGTTGTGGGTATCGACCTCGCGCTTGGCCAGCTCGAGCGCAGGTGCGGCCTTCCAGTCGTCGGTGCTGTCCAGGATGGCCAGCACCACGCCCGACACCTCGCGGCTGAGCAGCCGGTCGACCACATAGGGCGACAGCTGCATGGTGTACTGACGCTGCGTGTTGCGGTCCGCAAAGGTGTATTCGGCCGCCAGGCCCTCGCGCAGCACGGTCTGCACATGGCTGAGCAGGTGCGGCATGTCGACGTTCTGCTCCAGCGTGGCCAGGTTGGCGGCGAGCACCGGCGAGATCTTGAAGAAGCGCAGCGCGAGCTGGTTGTAGCGCGTGACCTGCAGGCCGCGATCGACCACCACGAGGGCCTGGTCGAGCGACTCGACGACGTTGGTGAGGTCGCTGCCGGTGCGCGCCGCCTCGACGGTGCGCACATTGAGCTCCTCGTTGACCGTCATCAGCTCCTCGTTGGAGGCCTGCAGCTCCTCGTTGGCGGTTTCCAGCTCCTCGTTGGACGCCTGCAGTTCCTCGTTGGCGGCCTGGGCCTCCTCGTTGAGTGACTGCAGCTCCTCGTTGGCAGTTTCGAGCTCCTCGATCACCGTCTGCAGGTTCTCGCGACTCTGCATCAGGTCCTGCTCCAGCTCGCGCACGCGGTCCACCACGGCGGCGTCGAGCAGGGTGGGCGTTGCCTCGCCACCGCCGCCCGCCGCGACGACGGGCTCGAAACTCACCATCAGGGCGTCGTCACGCACGCCTCGGTCGTCGGACGCCGGGTGGACGACGACACGGTAGGCCGGCGTGCCGCCGGCAGCGGCCACCACGCCGCCGACCGTGCGCTCGCGCGTCTTCTGCGCGCTGTGCAAGAGGGCGCGCGCCTCCGCGCGGACCATCGGGTCGACCAGGCTGAACAGGTTGAAGTCGGCCCGCCCGGGACGCAGGCCGAGGTAGGGCGAACATTCGCCGAACACTTCGAGAATCTCGCCTTCGCGCCCCACCAGCACACTGGGCGGCGCATACAGGCGCGACAGTCGCTCAAGCCCGCTGAGCAGCCACGGGCGCTGCTGGCCGCGCGCCGGCGGGTCGACGAGCCGGCCCGGGGTCTTGCCGAGACGCGGCGCCGCAGCTCGCAAGGTGCTGCCCAGGCCCCCCTGCGACGGCAAGCGGCTGTAGACCTTCTGGCGCCGGTCGACCTCGCTGAACAGATGGTCGAGCTTGCCGAGGGATTCGCTGCTGCCCAGAAAGAGCAGTCCGGTACTGACCAGGGCGTAGTGGAACAGCGTCACCATGCGTTCCTGCAGCTCACTCTTGAAATAGATGAGCAGGTTGCGGCAGCTGACCAGGTCCAGGCGCACGAAGGGCGGGTCCTGGGTGACGTCCTGGCGCGAGAACAGGATGAGCTTCTTCAGGCCCGGGTCGACGTGCACGAAGTCGTCGCGCACGGTGAAGTACTTCTGTGCCAGCGGCGGGGGCATGTCGGCCAGGGCCACACGCGGATAGACGCCCTGGCGCGCCGTGGCCAGCGCATCGGCGTTGATGTCGGTGGCAAAGATCTGCACCTTGAACTGGTCGATGCGCTCGCCGAAGTATTCGGTCAGCAGGATGGCGATCGAATACGCCTCCTCGCCCGTGGCGCAGCCCGGCACCCATACACGCACCGCGTCGCCCGGCTGCTTGGCATCCAGCAGCTGGCGCAGCTGTTGGTTCAACACCGCGAAGGCGGATGCATCGCGGAAGAAGGAGGTCACGCAGATCAGGAAGGTGGCCGCCAGCTCGCGCACCTCGTTGGGGTCGCTGAGCAGGCGCATGTAGTCGCCCACGCTGGCGCATTGACGCGCCATGGCGCGCCGCGCCACCTGGCGGCTGAGGGTGGCTTCCTTGTAGGTGCGGAAATCCAGGCCGGTATGTGTGGCCACGAGGCGCAGCACGGTGGCCAGGTTGATCTCGTCGCTGATGGGCTGGTCGCTCAGCAGCGGCGTGCGCACGCCCCTGGCCAGATCGGCCAGCCACTGGCCGATGGCTTCGGGCGCCAGCGTGAAGTCGGCGCCGCCGATGCGCAGCGCCGCCTGCGGCATGCTGTCGTACTTGGCTGATTCGGGCGACTGCGCCACCGTCAAGCCGCCCACGGCGCGGATGGCCTTGATGCCGTGGGCACCGTCGCTGCCGGTGCCCGACAGCACGATGCCCACACAACGCTCGCCGCGGTCGTCCGCCATCGACATGAGCAGGCGGTTGACCGAAGGCTTGGGGCCGATGGTGTTGCTGGGCTCGCTCAGCAGCATGCGGCCCTGGTGGATGATGACGTCGGTGTTGGGCGGCACCACGTAGAGGGTGTCGGGCATGGGCTCGGTGTCGTGCTGGACCATCTCGATGCGCAACGACGTCTCGCGCGACAGCAGCTCGACCATCATGCTGCGGTGCGACGGCGACATGTGCTGCGCCACGATATAGGTCATGTCCACGCCCTGGGGCAGGTGGGCGACGAAGGCGCTCAGCGCCTCCAGGCCGCCGGCCGAGGCGCCGACGCCGACATACCAGCGACGCGAGGGGACAGGGTCGAGCACGACAGGTTCGTGTGCCGCCTCACCCAGGACCGGCGCGCTGGCGTCGCCGTCCGTCGCCGCGTCGGTGCCGACCGCGGCCGCGGATGCCGCGGGCGATTCGCCATCGGCGGCGGGGGCCGATACAGGGCGTTGTTCTTCTTGTTCCACAGCAGGCACCAGGGTTGAAGCGAGGGGCGACCCGGACACGATTTATCCACGGTCAAGCCGCGATTCTCTCTGGGCTGCCTGAAGCCTGGCTGGCTCGGGCATCCGGACTAGCCCCGAGTAAGCCAGGGCCCATGTTGCACCCATGCGACGATTGCGCGCACTCAGGCCGGGACGTTGCGGCGTGCCACCCAATAAGTGGCGCCCTGCGGGCCGTAACGCTCGCTGTGCGGCACATGGGCAGCGAGGTCGAAACCCTCGCCCACGCCGATATGGCGGGTCTGGCCGGCCACGGTCAGCCAGAGCTCGCCGGCCATCACGGTGGCGCGCGTGTCGAAGGGATGGGTGTGTTCGTCCACCACCGTATCAGGCGCCCAGACACGTTCGACCGCCACGTCATAACCATCGGCGAGTGACTGGGCCTGGAACTGCTGGAAGGTGCTCGGGCTGGGCATCGTGAGTTCTCCGCGGGGTCGGGGGCCCGGCGCGCCGGTCGCGCAGGGCACCGCCAGCATAGGGCCGGCAGGGCGGCTCCGTCGCGCCCGGACCCGGCCGGCCGGCCCGTTCGCCCGCATGCACGCACGACCGCAAAATGGGTACACCTCGCCCCGCCCCGCCCCGCCCTGCCCCGCGCGGCGCGGCGCCGAGCCCTCATCGCCACTCCACCATCCCCTGCTATCACCCGCCGCCCCCGGAGACCCGCCGCAATGCCCCACCTGTTCGACCCCTGGCAGATCGGCCCGCTTGCCCTGCCCAACCGCATCGTCATCGCGCCCATGTGCCAGTACTCGGCGGTGGACGGCTCGGCCAGCGACTGGCACCTGGCGCACCTGGGCCAGCTCGCCATCTCGGGCGCCGGCCTGCTCATCATCGAGGCCACCGCGGTGTCGGCCACCGGCCGCATCACGCCGGGCTGCCTGGGCCTGTATTCGGACGCCAACGAGGCCGCGCTGGCCCGCGCACTGGCGGTGGTGCGCGCCTGCTCGGCCATGCCGGTCGCGATCCAGATCGCCCACGCCGGACGCAAGGCCTCCAGCCAGGTGCCCTGGCGCGGCGGCCAGCAGATCGCCCTCGATGCGCCGGGCGGCTGGCTGGCCGAGGCGCCGTCCGCCCTGCCGCACCTGCCCCACGAGGCGCCGCCCGCGGCGCTGGACGCCGCCGGCCTGGCCCGGGTGCGCGACGACTTCGTCGCCGCCAGCCAACGCGCGGTGCGCCTGGGCATTCAGGGCATCGAGCTGCACGGCGCGCACGGTTATCTGCTGCACCAGTTCCTCTCGCCGCTTGCCAACCAGCGCAGCGACGCCTACGGCGGCAGCCTGGCCAATCGCATGCGTTTTCCGCTCGAGGTGTTCGAGGCGGTGCGCGCCGCCGTGCCGGCCGAGCTGCCGGTGTGGCTGCGCCTGTCGGCCGCCGACTGGGTCGAGGGCGGCTGGGACCTGCCCTCCACGATCACCCTGGGCCATGAGCTGAAGGCACGCGGCTGCGCCGCCCTGCACATCAGCTCGGGCGGCGTGTCGCCGCTGCAGAAGATCGCCCTCGGCCCGGGCTACCAGGTGGAACTCGCCCAGGCCGTGAAGGCTGAGGTGGGCCTGCCGACCCTGGCCGTGGGCCTGATCACCGAGGCAGAACACGCCCAGAGCATCGTCGCCCAGGGCCAGGCCGACGGCGTGGCCATCGCCCGCGCCATGCTCTACAACCCGCGCTGGCCCTGGCACGCCGCGGCGAAGCTGGGCGCCCAGGTGGACGCCCCGCCGCAGTACTGGCGCAGCCAGCCGCGCGAGCTCAAGGACCTGTTCCGCGGCGCCAGCTTCGGCATGCGCTGAGCGCTGCGCTGGCCGGCGCCGCTCAATGGGCGCCGTCGGCCGCCGGCTTGGCGCCTGCCGGCAGACGGCCGGGTCGGCTCGCGAACCAGATCGAGCCGATGAGCAGCAGAAAGCAGACGGCCGAGGCCAGGAAGATGTCGTCCGCCGCCCGCGTGTAGGCCTGCTGGTCGATCTGGCGCTCGATCAACGCCAGCGCCTGCTGCAGGTCCAGCCCGCTGGCCTGGAGGCCGGCCAGGGTCTGCGCCAGGGGTGAACCGGGGCGGTCCAGCGTTTCCACCAGATGGGCGTGGTGCAGCACGGCGCGGCTTTCCCACAGCGTGGTGGTGATCGAGGTGCCCATGGCGCCGGCACTGATGCGCACGAAGTTCGAGAGCCCGGCCGCCGAGGCGATGCGCTCCGGCGGCAGCCCGCTCATGGTGATGGTGGTGAGCGGGATGAAGAAGAAGGCCATCGCCGCGCCTTGGGCCAGCGTGGGGATGACGATGTGGATGAAGTCGGTCTGCACCGTGAACTGCGAGCGCGCGTACAGCACGCCGGCAAAGCCGATGAAGGCTGCGCTCGCCATCACGCGCGGATCCCAGCTCGCCACCTTGCGCCCCACCAGCGGCGTGAGCAGGATGGCCAGCAGCCCCACCGGCGCCAGCGCAAAGCCGGCCGCCGTGGCGGTGTAGCCCATCCACTGCTGCAGCCACAGCGGCAGCAGCACCACATTGCCGAAGAACAGGCCGTAGGCGATCGACAGCGACACCGCACCGAAGGCGAAGTTGCGCCGCTTGAACAGGCGCAGGTCCACCACCGGGTGTTCGTTGGTCAGCTCCCAGGCCAGGAAGACCATAAAGGCCACACCCGCCGTCACCGCCAGGGTGACGATGGTGTCCGAGGCAAACCAGTCCAGCTCCTTGCCCTTGTCGAGCATGAGCTGCAGGCAGCCCACCCACAGCACCAGCAGCGCCAGGCCGATGCGGTCGATGGGCAGCTTGCGGATGGGCGACTCGCGCCGGTGGTAGATCGACCAGGTGAGCGCCGCCGCGCCCAGGCCGACCGGGATGTTGATGTAGAAGATCCAGGGCCAGCGGATGTGGTCGGTGATCCAGCCGCCCAAGAGCGGCCCGGCCACCGGCGCCACCAGCGTCGTCATGCCCCACAGCGCCAGCGCCAGCCCGGCCTTCTCGCGCGGATAGCTGGCCAGCAGCAGGGTCTGCGACAGCGGGATCATGGGCCCGGCCACCAGGCCCTGCAGCACGCGGAAGGCCACCAGCCATTCCAGGCTCGGCGCCAGGCCGCACAGCCACGAGGCCAGGGTGAAGAGCAGCACGCTCATCACGAACAGCCGCACCGCACCCAGGCGCTGGGTCAGCCAGCCGGTGAGCGGCACGCTGATGGCGTTGGCCACGCCGAAGCTGGTGATGACCCAGGTGCCCTGGCTGGGGCTCACGCCCAGATCCCCCGCGATAGCCGGCAGCGACACGTTGGCGATGGACGAATCCAGCACGTTCATGAAGGTCGCCAGCGACAGCGACAAGGTGCCCAGCAGCAGGGCCGCGCCGTGCAGGGGCGGCGGCGGCCCGGCGGCGGCGGACGCTGGCGCGGCGGCTGGGGCCGCTGGCACGTCAGCGCGCGCCATCGACCATCCGCGCCACGGTGGGTGTGCCGGCGCCGCCATCGGCCAGGGTCGCGTCCGGCTGGGCGTCCCTGTCGGTCACCGGCGTGCCGGTGGCCGGGCTGGCCGGGCGCAGGGGGGTGGCCTTGCCGACCCGGCCCAGGTTGGCGCTGATGATGCGCTGCACATGCAGGTCGGCCAGGCGCAGTTGGGTGTCGTACAGATCGGTCTGCGCCAGCGGCTGGGCGCGCGGCTGGTCGGCCAGCAGCTTGCCGTCCTGGCGGCTCACATCCACCGTCACCTGCATGGACAGGCCCACGCGCAGCGGATGGGCGATCAGCTCGCGTGCGTCGAGCTGGATGCGCACCGGCACACGCTGCACCACCTTGATCCAGTTGCCGGTGGCGTTCTGCGCCGGCAGCAGCGCAAACGCCGCACCGGTGCCCGAGCCCAGGCCGGCCACCTGGCCGTGGTAGACCACCGATTCGCCGTACAGATCAGCGTGCAGCGTGGCCGGCTGGCCGATGCGCAGACGCTGCAGCTGCACTTCCTTGAAGTTGGCGTCCACCCAGGCCTCGCGCAGCGCCACCAGGCCCAGCAGCGGCGCGCCCGGCGCCACCCGCTGGCCGACCTGCACGCTGCGCCGCACCACATGGGCGTCGATGGGCGAGAGCACCTCGGCACGCTTCAGGCCCAGCCAGGCCTCGCGCACCCTGGCCGAGGCCGCCTGCACCTGCGGGTGCTGGGCCACGCTGCTGCCCTCGGTGAGGTTCTGGTTGGCCAGGAACTGCTCGCGCGCGGTCTGCACCGCCGCCTGCGCCGCCGCCAGCACGCTGCGCGCCTGGTTGAGCTGGGCACGGGCGTGTTCGGCCTCCTCGCGGCCCACAGCGCCGCTGGCCACCAGGGGCTCGCGGCGCTTCACGTCCTCGCTGGCGCGCGCCAGCTCGGCCTGGGCGCGCGCCAGTTCGGCATCGCGCTGGCCCACCTGCGAGCGCAGCGCGGCGTTGCCGGTGTAGAGCTGGCGCACCTCGCGCACCGTCTGGGCCAGGCGCGCCTCGGCCTGTTCCAGGGCGATGCGGGCGTCCGCCGGGTCGAGCTTGACCAGCACCTGGCCGGCCTTGACGAAGTCGTTGTCGTCCGCCGCCACGCTCACCACCGTGCCGCCGTTGATGGCGCTGATCTGCACCACATTGGCCTGGGCGTAGGCGTTGTCGGTGGTCTCGACCTGGGCATGCAGCAGGCCCCAGCCCCACCAGCCCGCCGCGCCCAGGGCCACCAGCACCGCAATGCCCAGCAGGGCGCTGCGCCGGCGCGCGCCGGGCGGGGTGGCGGTTGCGGCCGCGGTTGCGCTTGCAGAAAGCGTCGGCGCCGGGCTGGCGGCGGTCGACGTTGTGCTGTTGTCTTGTTGTTGGCTCATGGCGCTTGGGTCTGCTCAGGCACGCACGGCGGCCGGGCGGGTTCGGAGGGTTTCGACGGCAGCGGCGCCGACAAGCGGAGTGGCCGGTGCGCGCGGCGCGGCGGCGGGCAGTTCGGCCGGGCGCAGCACCGGTCTCTGGGGGGTGACAGGTGCGGGTGCGGGGGCGGCGGCGGGGGCGGGAGCCGGCGCAGCCGCCGCCTCACCCTGCCAGCCGCCACCCAGGGCGTGCATCAGCTGCACCTGGGCGTCCAGGGCGCGCCCGCGAAGTTCGGCGGCGTTGCGCGCCTGCGCCAGGCGCAGGTCTTCGGCCGCCAGCACCGGCAGCAGGCCGCTCAGCCCGGCGCGGTGGCGCAGATCGGCCAGCCGCCAGGCGTCGTCGGCCTGGACCTGGGCGTCGGCCTGCTGCTGCATCTGCCGCGCCAGCGACTGGCGCAGCGCCAGCGCATCAGCAGCAGTGCGGGCAGCGTCGATCACCGCGGCGTTGTAGGCCGCCACCGCGGCGTCGTAGTCGGCCGCACGGCTGCCGAGCTGGGCATTCAGGCCCGGGGTGTCGAACAAGGGCAGGCGCAGCGCCGGGCCGGCGCCATAGGTGCGGCTGCCGATGTCGATCAGCTTGTCCAGCCCGAGTGCGCTCAGGCCGGCAAAGACGTTGAGGTTGAGGTCGGGATAGAAGCGCCCGCGCGCCACCTCGACACCTCGCGCCGCCGCCTCGACCCGGGCCCGCGCCGCCGCCAGATCGGCGCGACGGCCGAGCAGGTCGGCGCCGGCCACCGCGACGGACGCGCCATTCGTGGCCGCAGTCGCAGGTGTCGTGGCCGTCGTCGTGCCTGGCGTGGGGGCCGCGGTCGATGCAGCAGTCGACACCGCGGCCGCTGCCGGGGTCGCAAAGGGCACGGCTGCCAGGCGCAGCTCGCTCAGGGTGGGCGCCAGCGTGTCCAGCGACTTCGGCGCCTGGGCGCACAGGGCGGCCAGCTGGTGGCGCAGCAGGGTCTGGCGTTCGGCCAGCGCCAGGAGCTGACCTCGCGCCTCGGCCACGCGGGCCTCGGCCAGGGCGACGTCGGCCTGGTTGTCCAGCCCGGCCGACGCCCGTTCACGCGTCAGCCGGGCCAGATTCAGGCGCTGTGCCAGGGCCTGCTGGGCGACCTCGGCGGCGCTGCCGGCCGCGGCCAGGGCGATGTAGCCGCGCGCCACCTCGGCGGCAAGCAGGGTGCGCGCGGCGGCCATGTCGGCGCGAGCGGCTCGTTCGCTGCCCAGCGCCTGGGCCAGGGCCGCGCCGTGGCGGCCCCAGAAATCCAGCTCCCAGCTGGCGTTGAGCATCAGATTGGCGTTGGTCTGCCAGGTGCCGGCGATCGGCGGCGGCACCAGACCGTGGCGGGTGTAGCGCTGCAGCGTGGCGTCGGCGCCCAGGCCCAGTTGCATTTCGCCCGCGCTGCCGGCCAGGCGGGCCTGGATGCTGGCCTGTTCCAGCCGCGCCGCAGCGAGTTGCAGCCGCGGCTGCTCGGCCAGGGCGCGCTGCACCAGCTCGTCCAGGCGCACATCCCCCAGTTCGCGCCACCAGTCGGGCGCCACCGCCTCGGTCGACACCTCGGCCGGCAGGCCGATGGCCGCAGGGGCCAGCACGTTCAAGGTCGGCGGCAGCTGGGCCGGCTGGGCGCAGGCGCCGAGCAGCGCTGCCAGGGCCAGGCTGGCCAGTCGAACCTGCCATACCGCCTGGCGCGGCAGGCCTGTGCGGGAGTAGGTGTGAAGCATCGTGATATCGGTCGCTCAGCGGCGCCGGGCTGCGGGCAAACCCCGAGTTTCGCAGTTTGGCGTTCCCGGCTGGAGACCGTTCCCAGACGCCTTGTGCCAGCGCTGCCTACACTGCGCCGCTTTGCCTGTCCGCGCAGAGTGCCGCGCCCCTTTGCTCGACATGACCGCCCGCCTGACTTGACCGCCGCCCCATGACCGTGAGCTCGAACACCCCGCACGCCCCGCCCGCCCCACTTCAGCCGTCCGCCGTCTCCGCTGGTGCGTCGTCGGCCACCCACACGCCCGCCAAGGCGCCGGTCGGTTCGCTCGCCGGCCTGGCGCCGTTTGTGCGGCCCTACCGCGGCCGCATCGTGCTGGCGCTGGTGTTTCTGGTCATGGCCGCGCTCACCACCCTGGCCATGCCGCTGGCGCTGCGCGGGCTGATCGACTCGGGCCTGGTGGCCGCCGAGCCCGGCCAGCGCGTCATGCAGTTGCGCGAGCACTTTCTCGCGCTGTTCGGCGTGGGCGTGGCGCTGGGCGTGTTCTCGGCCCTGCGCTTTTATTGCGTCACCTGGCTGGGTGAACGCATCACGGCCGACCTGCGCAGCGCCGTGTATGCCCATGTGCTGCGGCAAAGCCCGCAGTTCTACGAGACCACCGCCACCGGCGAGGTGCTGTCGCGCCTGACCACCGACACCACCCTGGTGCAGACCGTCGTCGGCTCCAGCCTCTCGCTGGGCCTGCGCAACAGCGTGATGGGCATCGGTGCCATCGTCATGCTCGTGCTCACCAACCCCTGGGTGATGGCCCAGGTGCTGGGCATCCTGGTGGTGGTGGTGGCGCCGTCGATCTACTTCGGCCGCCGGGTGCGCAAGCTCTCGCGCGCCAGCCAGGACCGCATCGCCGATACCAGCGCCATCGCCGCCGAGGTGCTCAACGCCATCCCCATCGTGCAGGGCAATGTGCAGGAAAAGCGCGAGGCGAAACGTTATCTGGACGCCGCCGAGGCCGCCTTCGACGTGGCCCGCAAGCGCACCCGCACCCGCGCCGCGCTGGTCGCCTTCATCATCAGCGCCACCATGGGCGCCCTGCTCTGGGGCCTGTACCAGGGCACGCAGGCCGTCATCGCCGGTCAGATCAGCGCCGGCCACCTGGGCCAGACCGTCGTCTACGTCATCCTGCTGGTCGGCTCGGTGGCGGTGCTGAGCGAGGTGTGGGGCGACATGCTGCGCGCTGCCGGTGCCACCGAGCGGCTGATGGAGCTGCTGGCCAGCGTCTCGCCGGTGGCTGAACCGGCGCGGCCGCAGGCCCTGCCGCCGGTCGTACCCGGCCGCGGCTCGGCCCTGGCCTTTGACCAGGTGCTCTTCCACTACCCCTCGCGCCCGCGCCTGGCCGCCCTGCAGGGCTTCAGCCTGACGGTGCAGCCGGGCGAGACCGTCGCCATCGTCGGCCCCAGCGGCGCGGGCAAGAGCACGGTGTTCCAGCTGCTGCTGCGCTTTTATGACGCCCAGGCCGGGCGCATCCTGCTCGACGGCGTGGCGGTCGACCAGCTCGCCCTGGCCGATCTGCGCGGCCGCATCGGCCTGGTGCCACAGGACAGCACCATCTTCTCCACCAGCGCGCTGGACAACATCCGTTATGCCCGCCCCGAGGCCAGCGAGGCCGAGGTCATCGCCGCCGCCAAGGCCGCGCATGCGCACGACTTCATCATGGCGCTGCCCGAGGGCTACGCCAGCTTTTTGGGCGAACGCGGCGTGCGCCTCTCAGGCGGGCAGCGCCAGCGCATCGCCATTGCGCGCGCCATGCTCAAGAACCCGCCCATCCTGCTGCTGGACGAAGCCACCAGCGCGCTCGATGCCGAAAGTGAACGCATGGTGCAGGCCGCGCTGGAAGCCGCCATGCGCAACCGCACCACCCTCGTGATCGCCCATCGCCTGGCCACGGTGCAAAAGGCCGACCGCATCGTCGTGCTGGACGCCGGCCACATCGTCGAGCAGGGCAGCCACGCCGAGCTGCTGGCGCAGGGCGGGCTGTATGCGCGGCTGACAGCCATGCAGTTCAACCTGGAAACGGCAGATGAACCGGCGGGCAGGTTAGATACCCGTGCGGACGCGGGCTCGACGGCGCCCGCCCGACAGGCCTAGACTTTTTCCTTCGACCCCTTGCGACCTGTGCCTTGCGACCCCTGCCGCCCCGCACGGCGCCGACTCCCTTCCACCCTGCAGCGAGCCCAGCCGGCATGAAACAGTACCTCGACCTCGTCCGCACCGTGCTCGATCAGGGCAGCTGGCAGGACAACCGCACCGGCGTGCGCACCATCAGCCTGCCCGGCCTGGCCATGCGCTACGACCTGCGCAGCGGCTTTCCGGCCGTCACCACCAAGAAGCTCGCCTTCAAGAGCGCCATCGGCGAGCTGGTGGGATTTCTGCGCGGCAGCCGCAACGCGGGCGAGTTCCGCGCCCTGGGCTCCAAGGTCTGGGACGCCAACGCCAACGACAACATCAGCTGGCTGGCCAATCCCTTCCGCGAGGGCCAGGACGACCTCGGCCCGGTCTACGGCGCGCAGTGGCGCGCCTGGCCGGCCTACAAGCTGCTGCGTCAGGACCGGCCGGCGCAGATCGAGGCCGCGCTGAGCTATGGCTACAGCGAGATCGCCCGCTTCGCCGACGAGCAGGGCCGCCCCAGCGTGCTGCTCTACAAGGCGGTCGACCAGCTGCGCCGCTGCCTGGACACCATCATCGAGCGCCCGAGCGACCGGCGCATCCTCTTCCACGGCTGGAACTGGGCCCAGCTCGACGAGATGGCGCTGCCGCCCTGCCATCTGCTCTACCAGTTCCTGCCCAACCCGGCACAGAAGGAAATCTCGCTCGCCCTGTACGTGCGCAGCAACGACCTCGGCCTGGGCGCGCCCTTCAACCTGGCCGAAGGCGCCGCCCTGCTGCACCTGGTGGGCCGCCTGACCGGTTATGCGCCGCGCTGGTTCAGCTATTTCATCGGCGACGCCCACATCTACGAAAACCATTTGCCGATGCTGCAGGAACAACTGCGCCGCGAGCCCTACCGAGCGCCCATCCTGGAAATCGACGAACGCGTGCCCGATTTCGCCCGCACCGGCCGCTACGAGCCGCAGTGGCTGGATAAGATCGAGCCGAGCGATTTCAAGCTGCTCGACTATTTCCACCATGCGCCGCTGACCGCGCCGATGGCGGTGTGATGACCCCGGCTCAGCAGGAGACCGACCATGATTCGACATACCGTGGCCTTCACCCTCAAACACGCGCGTGGCTCGCAGGCCGAGGCCGATTTCCTGGCCGCGGCGCGAGTACTGGTCGAGATACCCGCTGTGCGTCATTTCGAATGGCTGCGCCAGGTCAGCCCGAAGAATAGTTTCCAGTTCGGTTTCTCGATGGAATTCGACACCCAGCAGGATTACGACAGCTACAACCAACACCCCGAACACGTGCGGTTTGTCGAAACCCGCTGGATACCCGAAGTGGCCGATTTCATGGAAATCGACTACATCCCCTTCGCACCGGACTGAGGGGCAGACCGTGGCCGGCGACGACATCCCCGCGAACGGGCCGCAGGCGGTTCTGGCCTTCTGGTTCGACGAAATCACGCCCAAGCAGTGGTGGGCCAAATCGGACGACTTCGACCGATTGATCGAACATCGTTTCGGTGCCACCCATGCGGCAGCCGAACGCTGCGAGCTGGCGCATTGGCGCGATTCAGCTCAGGGGCGACTGGCCGAAGTCATCGTGCTCGACCAGTTCTCGCGCAATATCTACCGCAACCAGCCGCGCTCGTTCGCCAGCGACCCGCTCGCGCTGGCGCTGGCGCAGACCGCGGTGGCAACCGGGGCCGACCAGCAACTCGACGTCACGCGCCGGGTATTTCTCTACATGCCCTATATGCACAGCGAATCGGCGCGGATTCATAGCGCCGCGGTGCAACTGTTTTCCGCCGCCGACATGCCGCCGGACAATCTCGCCTTCGAATTGCGCCATCGGGCCATCATCGAGCGCTTCGGGCGTTATCCGCATCGCAACGCGATCCTGGCGCGAAGCTCGACGGCGGAGGAAATCGAATATCTCGCCATGCCCGGCTCGTCGTTCTGAGCATCGTGGCCGGCCATTGCCCTGCTGACGTGCCTGCCCAGCCCGCGCCCAGGCAGGACGTGGACGTCCTCGTCGTCGGCGCCGGCATCGCCGGGGCCTCGCTGGCCTGGTGGCTGGTGCAACCGCCAGAGCATCCACCTGCGGGCTGGACCCCGCCGCGCGTGATCGTGCTGGAGCGCGAGAGCCAGCCGGGCTACCACTCGACCGGGCGCTCGGCGGCGCAGTACATCGCCACCTACGGCACGCCGCAGGTGCGCGCGCTCACCCTGGCCAGCCGGGCCTTTCTGGAGCACCCGCCCGAGGGTTTCACCGATGTGCCGCTGCTGCGCCAACGCGCCACGCTCACCGTCGGCCTGGCCGGCCACGAGGCGCTGCTGGACGAGGCCTGGGCCGTGCTGCGCTCGGTGACCAACAGCGGCGAGCGGCTGGACGCGGCTGGCGCCTGCGCCTTGGTGCCGGTGCTGCGGCGCGAGGCGGTGATCGGCGCCATCCACGAGCCCGAATCCTGGGACATGGACGTGCACGCCCTGCACCAGGCTTATCTGCGCGGCGTGAAGCGCGGCGGCGGCGAGTTGCTGTGCGACGCGGAGGTGTGCGCCATCGAGCGAGGTGAGGCTGCCGGCGGCGGCAACGCCCCGCTCTGGCATGTGACGACCACCGACGGCCGACGCTACACCGCCCCCGTGCTGGTGAACGCCGCCGGCGCCTGGTGCGACGTGCTGGCGCGCCTGGCCGGCGTGGCGCCGATCGGGCTGGTGCCGAAACGGCGCTCGGCTTTTCTCTTCAAGCCGCCGGCCGACCTGCCGGCCGCCGAGGTGGCGGCCTGGCCGCTGGTGATCGCGGCCGACCAGGGTTTCTATTTCAAGCCTGACACCGGCCTGCTGTTCGGCTCGCCGGCCAATGCCGACGCCACCAAGCCGCAGGACGTGCAGCCCGAGGAGATCGACATCGCCACCGGCGCCTGGGCCATCGAGCAGGCCACGACGATGACGGTGCAGCCGCTGCGCCGCTGGGCCGGCCTGCGCAGCTTCGTGGCGGACGGTGACCTGGTGGGCGGTTTTGCGCCGGATGCGCCGGGCTTCTTCTGGTGCGCCGCACAGGGCGGCTACGGCATCCAGACCTCGGCCGCCATGGGCCAGGCCTGTGCGGCGCTGGTGCTGGGGCGACCGCTGCCGGAACCCCTGCAGCGCCACGGCATCGACGCGGCGATGTTGTCGCCGGCGCGCGCCGGGCTGCAGCCGTCGGACCTCACAGCGTGTTGACCAGGTGCCCGCCGTCCACGGCGATCACCTCGCCGGTCATGTAGGAGGCGGCGTCCGACGCCAGCAGCAGCAGCGGGCCGTCCAGCTCATGCAGCTGGCCCACGCGCTGCTGCGGCACGCGGGCGATGATCGCCTGGCCGACGGGTGAGCGCAGCATGTCGCGGTTGATGTCGGTCTCGAAATAGCCCGGCGCCAGGGCGTTGACGCGTATGCCCAGCGGCGCCCATTCCAGCGCCAGCGCCTTGGTGAGCTGCACCACCGCGGCCTTGGTGGCCGCGTAGGCCGCCACCTGGGGCCGCACGCGCAGGCCCAGGATGGAGGCGATGTTGATCAGGCTGCCGCCCTGCCCGGCCGTCTGCAGCGTGCGCGCGGCCGCCTGGGCGACGCGGAACACGCCGCTGAGGTTGACGTCCACCACCGCCTGCCAGTCGGCGTCGGCCAGTTCCACGCTGGGCGCGCGCGCCACCGTGCCGGCGTTGTTGACGACGACGGTGGGCACGCCCAGGGCGTCGACCACCCGGGCAAAACCCGCTGCCACGCTGGCGGCAACGCTCACGTCCATGGCAAAGGCCATCACCTCGCCGGGCCGGCCGACGGCCGCGGCCAGCTCGGCCGCCACCGTGTGGCCCAGCTCGATGCGCCGGCCCACCAGGGCCACGCGTGCGCCCTGCGCCGCCAGCACTTCGGCAAAGTGCCGCCCCAGGCCGCCGAAGCCGCCGGTCACCAGGGCGGTGCGCCCGCTCAGGTCGATGTGGAACATGGTGGCGCGTCCTCGCTCGGGGCGGATCGGGTCAGTTCGGGTCGGCGGGTCGCGCTTCAGCGGCAGGCCGTGGCGCAGGCCGGCACCAGGCCAGCGCCCTGGTAGATCAGGCCGGTGTAGATCTGCACCAGGTCGGCGCCGGCCACACGTTTGGCCAGGGCGTCGGCGGCGCTGCCCACCCCGCCCACGCCGATGATGGGATAGCCCGCGCCCAGGGCGGCGCGCAGCGCGCGGATGACGCGGTTGCTGGCCTCGAACACCGGCCGGCCCGACAGGCCGCCGGTCTCATCAGCATGCGGCAGACCCTGGACCGCGTCGCGCGCGATGGTGGTGTTGGTGGCGATCACGCCGTCGATGGCGTTGCGCTGCAGGGTGTGGGCGATCAGCTCGATCTGCGCGTCATCGAGGTCGGGCGCAATCTTCACCAGCATGGGCACGCTGCGGCGGTGCCGGGTGATGAGCTGCTGGCGGCGTTCCTGCAGCGCACCCAGCAGGGCATCGAGCGCCTCGTCGCTCTGCAGCGCGCGCAGGTTTTTGGTGTTGGGGCTGGAGATGTTGACGGTGATGTAGTCGGCGTGCGGGTACACGCCCTCCAGGCCGAGCAGGTAGTCGCTGGTGGCGTTCTCGATGGGCGTGGCTGCGTTCTTGCCGATGTTCAGGCCCAGCACGCCGCCCGAGGCGCGAAAGCTGGTCGAGCGCTTCACGTTGGCCAGGAAGGCCGCCAGGCCCTCGTTGTTGAAGCCCAGGCGGTTGATGAGCGCGCCGGCCTGCGGCAGGCGGAAGATGCGCGGCTTCGGGTTGCCCGGCTGGCCCAGCGGAGTGACCGTGCCGACCTCGATGAAACCAAAACCCATGGCGCCCAGGCCGTCGATGCAGCGGCCGTTCTTGTCCAGGCCTGCCGCCAGGCCGATGCGGTTGGGGAAGGTCAGGCCCATGAGCTGCACCGGCGCAGCCACGCGCGGCTGCGACCACAGCGCCTGCAGGGGTGTGTTCTGCCAGCGCGCCAGCGCGTCCAGGGTGACTTCGTGGGCACGTTCGGCGTCCATGCGGAACAGCAGCGAGCGCGACAGGGCGTAGGGAACAAGAGCCATGGGGTGAGGTAAGGCAGCGGGCAGGGGTGGCCCGGATAATCGTGACAGTCGACACGATTGTCAGTGAAGGTAGCTCCGCGATGTCTCAAGCCATGATGACCCAAGACCAACTCAAGGCCCTGGTGGGCCAGGCCGCGCTGGCCCATCTGCCCGAAGGCGCCATCGTCGGCGTGGGCACGGGCTCGACGGTGAACTGTTTCATCGACGCCCTGGCCACCGTCAAGCAGCGCATCGCCGGCGCGGTGTCCAGCTCCATCCGCAGCACCGAGCGGCTGCTGGCGCACGGCATCAAGGTCTATGAGGCCGACGCGGTCGAGCGCCTGGCGGTGTATGTGGACGGCGCCGACGAGATCGACCACGCCGGCCACATGATCAAGGGCGGCGGTGCGGCGCTCACGCGCGAGAAGATCGTCGCCGACTTGGCCGAGCGCTTCATCTGCATCGCCGATGAATCGAAGCTGGTCGAGGTGCTGGGGCGTTTTCCGCTCCCGGTGGAGGTCATCCCCATGGCGGCGGCGCAGATCAGCCGGCGCTTCGCCGCCCTGGGCGGCACAGCGACGCTTCGGCCCGGCGTGCTGACCGACAACGGCCAGCCCATCCTGGACGTGACCGGCCTGGCCATCACCGACCCGCTGGCCTTCGAGATCGAGGTCAACCAATGGCCGGGCGTGGTGACCTGCGGCGTGTTCGCCCGCCACAAGGCCGGCGTATGCCTGCTCGGCACCTCGGCCGGTGTGAAGACGCTGGTGTTCTGAGCTCGCGGCCGCAGCGGCCTCAGCGGCAGCCGCCCGCTCAGAACTGCTGGCTCAGGCCGGCCTGCAGCAGCACCGCCCGGAGGTTGTCAGCGAGCGGCACGCTGGCCAGGTAACCCGGCGCGTTGTGGATGGCGTCCTGCTTTTGCTGGTAGCTCGCAACGCGCAGGCCGAGTTCGCGGCCCTTGCCCAGATCCAGCCCGATCTTGAGCCCCAGCGTGCGGGCGCCCAGGGCGGCCAGGCGCGGGTCGGCGCTTGCGGCGGTCAACAACGCAGTGTGGCTGGTGCTGTTGTAGTCCACCCCCTCCACCAGATAGGGTCGGTAGAAGTTCGCCGCGCCCTGGCGGTACAGGCGCAGTTGCGGCTCGACATACCAGCCGCCGCCCAGGTCGTGGCGGTAATGCAGGTCGAAGGTGTTGGCCTTGACGCCCCAGCTGTCGCGGTAGTGGCGCAGCGCCAGGTCGACCACATGGGCGCCGCCCAGCATCAGCTTGTTCTGCCAATACACGCTCAGGCGCCGGCGCTGGCTGGGCCGCGCTTCGGAGACCAGCAGGTCGCCGGTCTGCAGGCCGGCGCTGACGCCGCTGCCGTTCACCACCGACAGCACCTTGTAGGGGTCGCTGTGGTAACCGCTGCCCCAGCCCGGGCCGAGGTTGAACTGCATCAGCCACTGCCTGCTCATGACCTGGGTGACACCGAACAGCAGGTCGCCCACGGTGCGGGTCTTGGTCACGCCGCTGGAGGCATCGTCATCGTGTCCACCCACCACCGCCGGCCCGCCCTCGGCATAGGTCGCGGTGTGCGGCAACAGCGGCCGCGGCGTGTAGCCCACCGGCTTGATGAGGTCGACCTCAAGCGCCAGTCCGACGCTGGCGGTGGTGTTCTTGTTGTTGAACTCCTGCGACAGGCCAACGTTGCTGCTGGCGGAATAGAAATCGGTCTCGCCCGACAGGTTCAGGCCCATGGACAGGCGCCGGCCGTCGCCAAAGGGGAGCTCGTGGCTGAAGTTGCCGGCGCCGCGCAAGTCCTTGAAGCCGCTGTCCAGCGGCACCTGGCCCGCGCGCGTGGTGGTGACGGTGCGACCCGAGGCGCTGGTCACCGTCTGCACGCCAGGCTGGGGCACGGCGCCGGTGGGCGACGCGCCGGTCAGCGTGTCGAGCGACAGGCGCAGCGAACTCACCCGGTCATCCGCGTCACTGCGGCGCAGGTTGACCACCGGCTCGATCGCCTTGACCCGGCCGTTGGCCTCGCTGTAGCTCAGCACCGAGGCATCGACCTGCCAGCTAACCGCACCCACGCCGGTGATCGGTGAGGGCGGCGCTGCGGCGGGCTGGGCGGCGGCCGGTTGACCTGCTGCGGCCAGCAGCGCGCCGCTGGCCGCCGCCAGGGCCAGCCGCAGCGGGCTGCGCGGGCGCTCGGCAGCGGTCTGCGACAGCGCCGCAACTAGCGAAGTCGGGCGATCGCAGGCAGCAGGATTCAGTTGCATCCGCAGCCCCCACCACCAAAGCCGCGTCCACCGGTGGCCGCTTCCTTGCTGAAATAGGTGTGGTCGTCGGCCGCCGCGTCGAGCGGCGAGCTGACCAGTTGCATGGCCGGGCGTGCCAGCAGATCGCGTTCCCAAGGCTGCACGCCGAGTTCAGCGCAGCCGCAGACGCTCAGCAAAAGTGCGGACAACAGGGACAGGCGCGCAGCGGCCCGCCAGGTGGGCGCAGGTCGCGACCCGCGCCGATCGGTAAGGAAATGGGGCATCTCGAACCTCGCTTGAGGCTGACGGGGTGAGGTGGCGGGCCCGCGGCCTGCCGATGCGCACCATTCTTGCGAGACTTTCTGAGCGCAGTCTTGGCGTGTCGCGTGCCGGCCTCCCGCAAGCTCGGGGACGCGTGACAGCTTTTCCGTCCGGTAGTGACGGCCGCCACGGCCGGCCGCCGCGGTGGTGAGCGCGGGCCACGCCGACGGCCTGGACGCGGGCGCGGCTAGAGCTGCACGGCGCGGCGCGCGAGCTCAAGAAAACGCGCCCGATCGGCACTGTCCAGGCCGAGGAGGATGTCGTCTTGCAAGTCGCGCACGAGCGGCAGCAAGGCGGCGTGGATGTGTACACCCTCGGGCGTGAGCGAGAGTTCGCGCGCGCGTCGATCGCGCTCGCTCACCACGCGGCGCACCCAGCCCTTGAGCTCCAGCCGGTCGATGACGCCGCCGATGGTGGCGCGGTCGTAGGCGATCAGTTCAGCCACGCTGGCCTGGTCGGTGGCCGGATGGCTGTGGATGGCGTCGAGCGCCGCGAACTGGATGGGTGTGAGGTCGTAGCCCGCGGCCTGGGTGCGCAGCGTGAACACCTGGGTGGACTGCTGGTGCAGGCGGCGGATCAGGTGACCGGCCATGTCGAGGGTGTCCATGTCGGCGTGGCTCCAGGGTGGGTTCAGGTCAGTCACGCTGGCTGGGGCGTGCTTGATAAGTATACGTATCGTCTTGACGGGAAATAGTAAGCATAGCTATTATTCACTCATGCGCCGGCAGCTCGCTGGGCGCCCAGCCAACCAGGAGACAAGACATGCAGTTCTACAAGAACGGCTTTCGCGGCGGCAATCCGGACGTGAAGCAGGCGGCGCCCCAGCGTCGCAACCGCGGCACCCACGAACCGCTGCCGGAGAAGGTCGACGTGCTGATCGCCGGCACCGGCCCGGCCGGCCTGTGCCTGGCCGCGCAGCTGGCGCAGTTCCCCGAGATCGAGACCATGATCATCGAGCGCATGCCCGCCAACATCATCAAGGGCAAGGCCGACGGCATCAACACGCGCACCATGGAGATGTTTCAGGCCTTCGGTTTTGCCGACAAGGTCAAGCGCGAGACCTACTGGGTCAACCAGACGGCGTTCTGGATGCCCGACCCGGTCAACCCGGCGCACATCAAGCGCGTCGGCCGGGTGCAGGAC
>JBEEJN010000038.1:0-57724 GCA_041169165.1 Pseudomonadota bacterium | reverse complement strand
GCCTCCGAACCGGCGGTCACGTTCGCCGAAACGGGCGGTCACGATACCGAAACGGCCTCAATGGCACCCGTCACGGCCGGCGGTCACGATGGCCGAAATGAGCGGTCACGTTCGCCGAAATACGCACGAACGCGGCTTGCTGCGCTGCCAGCGTAGGCACGCCAGCAACTCACGGCGCAACTCACCCCCGGCATGCGCATACAACGTGCGGTAGATCGTCTCGTGCGACACGCGCTGTCGGGCTTGATCATGCTCTGGATACATGCCCTTGAGTGTGCGTGCCATCTGCTGCGGCGACCATCGGCAGCTCAGCATCGTGAGCATCTGGAACTTCAGCCACCCCTGCGACAACTTGGGCTGCGGGCGTGCTTGGATGCGGCGTTGCTCACACATGGCCTGTGCCGGGCGGCGTGCGTTGCCGCGCTGTGCGCACCGGTTGCGCCTGAACTCGCGACTCACTGTCGAGGCCGATCGGCCCAGTACCTACCCCATTTCGCGCACGCCCTTTTTCTGCTGCAACAAACTCGCCAGCGTCATGCGCTCTTCCGGCTGCAACTGCTCATATCTTCTGCTCTCGTCCATCTCGACACCTTATCCCAGACTATCTGGATTCGGCGTCGCACTTCAGTTTTGAGAGCGCCCAGTGAAATCTCAAATTCGTGGTCGAATATTGAAGCGATGTGTCTGCTGTAACTGGCTGAACGTCGTTTCGTGAGGTCGAGGCCAATGGCCGTCCTGAATTAAGCTGGCTGCTGTATATAGGTCAGTTGACTTTATCAGAGCAAACGTTTTTGCATCCCCAACATAAAGTCGACCAGATTCATCGAGCCATGTTGATGTTGGAGCGGGCAGATCCCGGTTCAAATGGCTGGTCAACAATAGCGTAAACGGTGAATCTGAATAATAGACTCCAGCGATTAATGGTGCAACTTCTAGGTCGACATAAACCCGTTGAGGGCCATTTTGAAAGTACCATGCTCCATTGGGATCTGACTCATAGTTTCTGCAGATGAAGTCGATCAAGCGCTGATTTTCAATCTTGTCGCCGCGACATTGTGGGAACTCGCCACACATCTGCGTATGATGATCTCGCAACCACCAGTTGCCACGGGCGTCTAGGGCTAGCCATCCAAAGCACGCGGGAACATTTGGCCACTTTCTGAGAGCGGCAGCAACTATATCGTCCATGACTATGCTGAGTTGCAGCGTTATCTACATGGCTGAACTCATTGAATTCGGCATTGTTGATTTGCTATTTCCACTGGCTTTGGCTGGACTATGAAATGTACGGTTCTGCAAGTGCCTATTGATTTGACTGTGAATGGTGTGTAGTTATCCATCGCAACACTTCACGTGGCAACGACAGAACGTTCGCAGGGAATGCGCCGCTGGCGAAACCGCAGTGTCCACCCAATCGTGGACGCCAAACCTCAACGTTAGTTGACAAATGTCCGGGAAGGGGCAAAGAGTCTTTCGGGACGAAAGGATCATTAGTGGCGTTGATGATCAAAGTAGGAACTCTGATGCAGTTGAGTTTCGGTGCTGCTGACGCACGGCACCAGTAGTCGTCTGTGTCCTTGTATCCGTGCAACGGCGCTGTGAATACGTTGTCAAACTCATACAAGGTGCGCGCCGAGAGCAATCGCTTCTGATAAAATAGACCTGGATATTGTTTGAGCTTGGCGCATGCCTTGGCTTTCATGGTATGGAGAAACATCGGCGTGTATAACCACCTGGATGCTCCGACACCCATTGCGAAACCGCTGGCGGCCAGGTCGATGGGCGAACACACCGCAGTTACGCTATTTACCAAATTGTGCGCTTCACCCCCTGATTCTTCAGCCCAGCGTAGCAATGCATTTCCACCCAGGGATATTCCAACTGCGTGGATGGAACCATCGTGCTGTGCGCTTAGTCTCGCCAAGATCCAATGGATTTCTTCGTAGTCACCTGAATGATATGCGCGGGGAGCAAGATTGATTTCTCCAGAGCAACCTCGAAAATGCGGCACAACCATCGCCCAGCTTTGCTCAGATGCCGCAGCTGCAAATGCGTGGGCGTATTGACTGTTGGATGATCCTTCCAGGCCATGAAAGAGGACCAAAAGCGTTTTCTGTGCCTCGGCTGACGTTGTTGGGTGGCCAGCGAAAGCATGGGATCTACAGTGGGCGCCGATATTTATACCCGGCTCAGCTCGACAAACCAGCCAGTCAGCGTCGATAAAATCCCCGTCAGGCGTGTGCCAGCGCTCGCGTCGATATTGCGGGGGATGTTTGATCCATCGCTTGGCAAAAAAAGCAGGCCATATTGTTTGTGCGTGACCGCCAGGCAGCCACCATGGTGCATTTTCCAAAGCCGCCCATGGTGTGCATTTGGGTTCTGTTAATGTGTGCCGCTCGTGTCCGTCAGCGCTGCTCATAACGTGGATTGGCGCACAGTGACAATGAAATGATTGTGCTTCTGCCGTTCAATGGAGCGTGGCGTTTGAGTCGCGTTGTGTGCCGCCAGCTTCATTCACCATGCCGGGACTGGCGTGGTGCAGCACTATCCGCCATCCCATGGGCGTACGAACGTAAACGTTGCTGGCCAGCACATGCCCCAGTTGGCTTCCTTCGGCGGTTTGCACTCGCACGATCTCGGTGAGGGTGTGCACGGCGGCTCCACCCACATGCGCTTTGCGCACTTCGGCCGGACGGCAGTCTATGGCGCCATGCGCGAATATTTCAGCAAAGCTGGCTCGAATCGTCGTTGCGCCTACAAGGCGCAACCCTCCCGGGTGTATGCAGGCTATTTCGTCTTCGTCCGCCCATAAGGACAGCAATCGTTCTAGATTGGCCTGCTGCAATGCTTCGTAAAACTGCGCCTCGCAGTCGTCAGGAGTTGCCGGCAGCGCTGCATTCAGTGCTGGGTGTTTGGTGCTGCTCACTGGAACACCACAGTCTTTCGGCCATTGAGCAAGACGCGGTGCTCTACGTGCCAACGTACGGCACGCGCGAGGACGATCGATTCCACATCGCGACCAACGGCCGTCAGATCCTCGGGCGACAAGGAATGGTGCACGCGCGCTACGTCCTGTTCGATGATCGGCCCCTCGTCAAGTTCGGCTGTCACGTAGTGCGCCGTAGCGCCGATCAATTTGACGCCGCGCTCGTGTGCCTGGTAATAAGGCTTGGCCCCCTTGAAGCTGGGCAGGAAGCTATGGTGAATATTGATGGCGCGACCAGCTAGAAAATCGCAGAACTCGGTGGATAGAATTTGCATGTAACGTGCCAGCACCACCAGATCGACGCGTTCTTTTTCGATCAGCGATTCGATCTGGCGCTCTTGTGCTCGTTTTGCGTCGGCGCTGGCGCCTGTTGCAAGAGGCAGATGATGGAAGTCCAGGCCATAGCTTGCGCAAAGGTCGGCGAAGTCTGGATGATTGGAAACGACGGCGGCAATCTCGACATCAAGCTGGCCGCTTTTCCATCGAAACAGCAGATCGTTGAGACAGTGGCCGTGCCTGCTTACAAGCAGGAGAAGGCGCGACTTGCGCTCCAGTTGGCGCAGTTGCACACGCATTTGGTATTGCTCGCGCACATGAGCGAACAGCCGTTCGAGGGTGGGGACGTCGGCGAGATGGGCTGGCGCTTCGAAATGAACTCGCATGAAAAACAGGCCCGTCGCATCGTCACAAGACACGTCGCCAAATTGCTGTGAGTCGATGATGTTGCAGCCCGCCTGATAGAGCAGGCCGGAGACGGCATAAACGATGCCCTTGGTATCGCGGCACGACAGGGTCAGGACAAACTCGCGGGGGTTCTGCATGGTGGTGGGATTCTACGCAGGCGCCCCTAGAATGAAGTGAACGGCTGCATGCAGCGCATCGCCAAGCGTGCAGCAGTTCTTTCGTTGCCTGCCGCACTGTTGATGGCGGGCCGCGAACCTTCCTGTCATGCCACACACCGACTCGTCTCCCGTCTCTTCGCTGTCGAACAAGGAACTGGCCGAACTTATTGCCCAGATGGGCCTGGGTGACCGTGCGGCATTGAGTCGTTTTTACGGTCGCACTTCTGGTCATGTACTCGGGCTGATCGTGCGCATGCACGCGCAGCGTGACCAGGCTGACGCCGTGCTCCAGGAGGTCTACGTGACGGTGTGGCGCAGTGCCGGAAGTTACGACGACCAGCGCAGCCAGCCGCTCACCTGGCTGATGAGTATTGCCCGGCATCGAGCGATAGACGCGCTGCGACGCCGCGACGGCGCGTCGACGGCTGCCTTGTTGGCAGAACGTGCTGCCGCGCCGACGCCGCGCGGTGCCAGCTTCGATCTGGGGGCCGACACCAGCCCGCCACCAGAGTTGCTGGGTGCCGCGATGTTGGCGCGTGCCGTGCGTGGCTGTCTCTATTCCATTTCGACCGAACAGCAGCAGAGTCTGGCCTTGGCCTACTACCACGGACTCAGTCATGCAGAAGTCGCCGAACAACTGCACCAGAGTCCGGCCACCGTGAAAGGTTGGCTGCGCAGCTGCCTGCCGGCGTTGCGCGCCTGCCTGGAGCGACGCGCCGACGCCGGTTAGTGCCCTACGCCTGCCCTGACATGGATTACAGCCTGCCTGAACGAGCTGACAAGCTTGCTGCCGAATATGTGCTCGGTACCCTGAGGGGCCGGGCCCGGCGCCGCTTCGAAAACCTGCTGCCTGCTCACCCCGAATTGCGCCGTGCCGTGTCGCGTTGGCACGATACGCTCGTGCCGCTGGCAGCCAGCGTGCCGCCGTTGGCGCCCGCCGCGCACGTCTGGCGACGCATCGAGGAGCGGCTGTTTGACCGACCCTCCACACCTGCCGCAACAACATCCGTGTCGAGCACCCGGCCATGGTGGCGCAGCAGTGCGGCTTGGCGCGTGCTGGGCGTGGTGGCTGGGCTGAGTCTGCTGCTGCTGATCGCCCTGCACCTCACCCCAGGCGCCGAGCAGCCGCCGGTTGTGGTCGTGATGTCGCAGACCAGCGGCCCGCCGAGTTTTGTTGCCAGCGTGGCCGGCGACGGGCGCAGCATGGTGCTGTCGCCTCTGGGCGGGGTGACGGTGGATGGTGGCCACGAGCTCGAACTCTGGCAGCTGACCGAGCAGGGCCTGACCCGCTCGCTGGGCCTTGTTTCCGCCCACCGCAGCACTGAAGTGCTGCGTAAACGCTTGCTCAAGGACACCCTGGGCTTTGCCTTGAGCCTGGAGCCGCGTGGAGGATCAACCATTGGCGTGCCATCGGGGCAGATCGTCTCCACCGGACGCTTGCGTGGCAGTAGCGCTGCGAAATAGCGTACGCGCTACGAATAGACGGCGCCCCGACATCACGTACGCGACGCCTGATTCCCTCCAGCAGCCATGAGCGGCAGGGTCAAGGTCACACACGTGCCCTGACCGGCGGCGCTGGACAGATCCAGGTGGCCGCCCATGGCTAATGCGAGACTGCGTGACAGCGCCAGCCCCACGCCCAGGCCTTCGTCTCCTGCATGCTCTCGGCCCAGTCGATTGAAGGGTTCGAACAGATGGGCGAGTTGTTCGGCACCCAGTCCGGGCCCACTGTCATGCACCTCTACCCTGGCCTGCATGCCGTCAGTGCTGACGCGGCAAGCCAGTTTCACCCAGCCCTGAGGTCGGTTGTACTTGATGGCATTGCCAATGACGCTGAGCAGGATCTGCTGCACGCGCAGGCGGTCAGCACGCACGGTCAGCGGCGTGAGGTTGTCCAGAAGCAGTTGTAAGCCGCAGCGCTCCGCCGCAGGCTGCATCAGGTCGACGCTGTGCGCCAGCAATTCGGCCAGCGCAACCGGTTCTGCCAGCAACGTCAGGCGCACTGCGTCCAAATGTGCCAGGTCGAGCAGGTCCCCCAGCATCGACTGCAGGTGTTCCGCAGCATCGTGGATGCGCGCCAAGCGGGCCCGCTGGCTGGGCGTCAGCGGCTCGACCGTGTCGTGCAGCAGCAGTTGCGCAAAGCCCAGCATCACGTTGAGCGGCGAGCGCAATTCGTGGCTCATGCGGGCCAGGAAATCACCGTGCTGGCGCGACACCCCGCCGGACGGGCTGGCGGTGACCGCCTCGCCGACAGCCGTCTCGTCCGTCACATCCTCGACGTAGGCATGCCAGTAGGCTTCACCTTCGTCCATGGACTGGCACTGTGCATGGCAGCGCAGGCGCACCTGACCTCGGGTGGCATGGGCCAAACGCACCTCGGCGTGCAGCGGCGCGCCCTGGCTGATGCAGCGCGTGGCTTGCACCAGCAGCGCTGCCAGGTCGTCCTGGTCGACCCGGCCAAACACCTGCAGCGCGTCGCTCATCACCGCGTCCGGGTCCAGGCCCAGCAGTTCACGGGCACGTTCGCTGACGAACTCGAACTGACCGCGCCGCCCGGGCACCTGATGGAACTGCAGCAGCACGCCGGGCAACTGCCGCGCGATGCGGTGCAGCCGCTCGGTCAGTTCGCGCTGGCGCGCCTGCTGGCCCATCTGCGGGCTCACGTCGGCCTGGGTGCCGATCATGCGGCGCGGGCTGCCGTCGGCGCACCATTCGATGATGCGGCCACGTTCCTGCACCCAGCGCCAGCCGCCATCGCGAGCGCGAGCGCGGTAGACATGCTCGAAGACCGCGCACTCGCCGCGTCGATGAGCTTCGTAGGACTGTTCCAGTGGCGCCAGGTCATCGGGATGGATGATGCGGTTCCAGTCGGCCTGCGTACGACCCAGTTCGTGGCGCTCGTAGCCCAGCATGGCGGCGCCCTCGTCGATATCGGACAAGGCGTCGGTCGGCACATCCCATTCCCAGAGGTAGGTGCCCGACTCACGTAAGGCGGTGCGCAACAGGGTGGCGGTCAAACCGGGCGTGGCAGGCGCAGCGTCGCCGCTGTTGGGTGGGGCGGCACTGGCGAGCAGGCTGGCCAAGGCGCCGACCACCGGGTCGATCTGGCCCGCTAGGTCGACCAAGTCCAGCGTGCCGCTGGTCTGCAGGGCCAGCGCGCCGTGTGTCACGCCATAACGTTGCACCGGCATGGCCAGCCAGCTGCCATAACTGAGCGCACCCTGGGCCTGCAGGGCCTGGACCAGCAGATGGTGCTCGCCGCTGCCAGGCGGCGGCAGCCCTGCGCCGTTGCTCATGGCCAGGGCGCGCAGGCCGTCATTACCCGCACCTCGGCACAACACGACATGGGCCTGGCACAGGTCAGACAGGCCCTGGATCAGCCGCTCGAGGCTGGTGTCGAGATTGCCGCGCTCAACCTGGATCTGCAGTCCGGTCAACGCCAGGTTCTGCAGCAGTGCGGTCAAACGGGTGTCGCGGCGCATGACAGGTCAGCCCGCCGCGTCATGGCCCAGCGGTCGCGACAGCGAGCGACGCATCGCGTCCTGGGCGCGTTGGGGACTGATCTCGACCAGGCAGCGTGTATGGCCATAACGGCAGTTACGCTCGAAGCAGGGCGAACACGCCAGACCGATTTCATGCTTGAGCCACAGGACTTCGGCTCGCACGTTGAGCGGCGGCGTGTGCTCGGGGCTGCTGGAGCCAAACACAGCGACCTGCGGCAAGCCGAAGGCGGCCGCGACATGCATCAGACCCGAGTCGTTGCTCACCATGCCGGTCGCACCGGCAATGAGGGCCATCGCGTCGTCCAGACTGGTGGCGCCGGCCAGGGCCATGCACTCAGGTCCGGCCAAGGCGGCGATGCGGGCCGCCAGGTCCGCTTCCTTGCCTGAACCCAGCAACACCACGCGGCAGGCGCGCTCAGCCGCGAGGCGTCGCGCCAGTTCACCGTAGTGTTCAGCCGGCCAGCACTTGGCCGGACCGTATTCGGCGCCCGGGGCGAAGACCAGATAGGGCTGTCCTGCCAAACCATGTCGCGCCTGTGCGGAACTCACCAAGGCCTCTGCCACCTGCAGTCGAGGCGCCGCGTCGGCGGGGGCATGGTGCGCGAGCGTCGGATGCGCAACGCGCCGGCCTCGTGTTACCGCTGCAGCGCGCCCGCCGGCCACCCCATCACCCGCACCATGCGCCGCCATGTGCGCGGCTGTTGCTGCAGTCAGACCCGCCAGGGCCTGATAGAAGGCCACCATGGGGGGGCGACCGACCGGGTTGGGCAATCTGCGGTTGAGCAGCAGCCGGCGCTGTTCCCCCAGGTAGCCCGCGCGCACGGGTACACCGGCCAGCCAGGGCAGCAGGGCGGCCTTGAGGGAGTTGGGCAGCACCAGCGCCGTGTCGAAGCGGCCGTGCCAGCGCCGTCCCAGTGCACGCCGTGCCGACCAGTCCAGTCGCCCGTGCGCAAAGGGCAGCACCTCGACCGCCGTCGCCGACGGCATGGCCCGGTAGACCGGCGCGACCCAGGGCAGTGCCGCCACGGTGACCTGCTCGCCGCGAGCAGCCAGCGTGGCCAGCAGCGGCTCGCTCATGACTGCGTCACCAATCCACTGCGGCGCGATGACCAGGGTGGCGGTCATTGTTCAGCCTGCGCCGCGCGCTGCGGCGAACATCAATGAGCGGCGTGCAGGGTCTCGCCCGCGGCCAGGCGATAGGTGGTGCCGCAATACGGGCACTTGCCTTCACCGTGGCTGGCGACATTGATGAACACGCGCGGGTGCTCGCTCCACAGCGCCTGCTTGGGGTTGGGGCAGAACACGACGCCGCCGCCGTGCACGTCAGCGGCCTTGATCTCGACGACCGAGGTGGCGGCCGCGCTGCTGGTTGCTTCACTCATGACGGGTAGTTTGCAAGTCGTTGAGGCTGGAATGGCGCCGGATCACACGCCGGCCACGGGCGTGAGCCACTGGGCGTACTTGGCGTTGCGGCCGTTGACGATGTCGAAGAAGGCCGCCTGGATCTTCTCGGTGATCGGGCCGCGGCTGCCGACGCCGATCTCGACGCGGTCGAGCTCGCGGATGGGCGTGACTTCGGCGGCGGTGCCTGTGAAAAAAGCCTCGTCGGCGATGTAGACCTCGTCACGCGTGATGCGCTTTTGCACGATCTCCAGGCCCAGGTCCTTGGCGATGTGGAAGACGGTGTTGCGGGTGATGCCGTTGAGCGCGCCCGCCGACAGGTCGGGTGTGTAGATCACGCCGTTCTTGATGACGAAGATGTTCTCGCCCGCCCCCTCGCTGACGAAGCCGCTCGAGTCAAGCAGAAGCGCCTCGTCGTAGCCCTCGTCGGTGGCTTCCATATTGGCCAGGATGGAGTTGCTGTAGTTGCTCACCGCCTTGGCCTGCGTCATCGTGATGTTGACGTGGTGGCGGGTGTAGCTGCTGGTCTTGACGCGGATGCCGCGCTTGAGACCCTCTTCGCCCAGATAGGCGCCCCAGGCCCAGGCCGCCACCATGATGTGGATCTTGTTGCCGCGCGGGCTCACGCCCAGCTTTTCCGAGCCGATCCAGGTCAGCGGGCGCAGGTAACAGCTCTCCAGCTTGTTCTCGCGCACCACGTCGAGCTGGGCCTGCATGACCTGCTCGAAGCTGAAGGGGATCTTCATGCGCAGGATCTTGGCGCTGTTGAAGAGCCGTTCGGTGTGCTCGCGCAGGCGGAAGATCGCCGTGCCGTTCACCGTGTTGTAGGCGCGCACGCCTTCAAAAGCGCCGCAGCCGTAGTGCAGCGTGTGCGTCAGCACGTGGATCTTGGCGTCGCGCCAATCGACGAGTTGGCCGTCCATCCAGATCTTGCCGTCGCGGTCATCCATGCCCATGTCTCACCTTTGTTGCGCTCATGTCGAAGGGCCGCGATTCTAAGTCGCACCGTCGGCACCGCTGCCGCGCCCAGCCTGCCAGAGAAGGTGGATTCAGCCCGCCGGGATGTCGTCGCTCAGCCACAGGCTGAAGACCGAGCCTTGACCGGGGTGCGAACACAGGCTCAGCCGGCTGCCCATCGCGCCGGCCAGGCGTTGCGCGATGCTCAGCCCGAGGCCGAAGTTGCGCTCGGTCAGGCCGTCGCGGGCCTCGGCGCGCCGGCGGGGCAGCTGGTAGTACGGTTCGAAGACCCGCCGCTGTACTTCCATCGGCATGCCGCAACCGCTGTCCCAGACCTGAATCAGGCGCTGGGTGCCGCGTGCCCGGCAGGCCAGCAGCACGCCGCCGGTGTCGGTGTGGCGCAAGGCGTTGGCAAGCAGGTTGGCCAGCAAGCGCTGTAGCAACCATGGATCGGCCCAGACGGCGTGGTGGGCACCGCGCAGGCGCAGGGCTACGCCCTGGTCGAAAGCCTGGGGACCGAACTGTTGTTGCAGCGCATCGAAGAGCTCCGCCAGTTCGACGCGCTGCAGCTGCGGCGGACGCTCTCCTGCGGCCAGGCAGGCCAGATCGAGCAATTCGTTGAACGCCCCGTCCAGCGCCGCCAGGCCGGAACTGAGCTGATCCACGCTGGGCTGCAGCGCGACGTCGCGATTGAACTGGACCAATCGCGCCGCAATCAGGTTCAGGGCCAGCAGCGGTTGACGCAGGTCGTGACTGACGCTGGCGAGAAAATCCATCTGCGCTGCCGCGAGGGCGCGCAACGAGGCCAGTTCGGCGCGCAGCCGCGCCAGTTCGGTGTCGCTGTCAGGCGGGGCCATCGTTGTCGATGTCGTCGTCGCGGAGCAGCTTTTGATTCACCGTCAGCACGGCCTGGGTGCGCGAGTTCACGCCAAGGGCGCGCAGCACAGCGGCCACATGGTCCTTGACGGTTTCCACCGACAGGGAGAGTTCGCGGGCGATCATCTTGTTGGGCAGGCCCTGGAGCAGCAGTCGCAGCACCTCGATCTGGCGCGACGTCATGCCCAGCGATCTGAACACCTCGTCGGTGTCGGGTCGGCCCGCGCCGTAGGCCGGCGCGCCATGGCTGGGACCCGACGTCTGCGTAGACGTCGGGCTGGCCGAGCCGATGCGGCCACGAGGCGGCGGCACCAAGGTGTCGAGCCGGGCCGGGCGGCTCGGCGAGGCAGCGCCCGGAGAGGTTTTCAGGTCGTCCTGTTCAGGCACATATCTGCTGCCTGACATGACCGTGTACAGCGCATCGAACAACATCTCGTTGTTGCCGCGCTTGGGGACATATCCGACCGCACCCTGGTCAAGCGCCCGCGACACATCGGCGGGATTTTCGGACGCGCTCACGATTACCACCGGCAGGGCTGGATGGCTCAGGCGCAGCTCAGCCAGCAGGTCAAAACCGTCCGCGCCATCCAGCCTGAGGTCAAGCAGCAGGATGTCGACGTCATCGTGTTTGGCCAAATAGGCGCGCAGCTCCGCGGGTGTTTCGACCGCGTCGGCCTGCATGTGCGGCCCCAAACCCTGCACCAGGGACTGCATGGCAGAAAGAATCAGCGGATGGTCGTCGAGCAGCAGCGCTTTCATGATGAACCGGTGACAGCCTCGCCGCCGCCCTCGACGTGAGCGGCCCGGCGTACCTCCCGGAGCATGCTAGCCGCGTGCTGTGCAGCGGTTTTCCATCAAAAGAGGGATGTCTTGTGGCCCTCAGCCGGTATAGCGCCGGGCGATGGCCTGGGCCACGCAGACCGGGCGGGTCTGGCCCTCACGTTCCACCGTCACGTCGAACGTGAGCTGCGCACCACCGTCGATCTCCTCGTAGCTTTCGAGCACCATGTGGGCGCGCAGGCGCGAACCCACCGGCACCGGTGCGGTGAAGCGCACACGGTTCAGACCGTAATTCAGGCCCATCGGGCTGTCGGCAATGGCGTAGGTCGATTCGAAGAACTGAGGCAGCAGCGACAACGTGAGAAAGCCATGAGCGATGGTGCTGCCGAAGGGGCCGGCGGCTGCGCGTGCGGTGTCGACATGGATCCACTGGTGGTCGCCGGTCGCCTCGGCGAAGCGGTTGATGCGGTCCTGGTCGATCTCGATCCAGTCGCTGCTGCCGATCTGGCAGCCGACCAGTTCGCGCAATTCGCTGAGTTGTTGCCAGGTCTTCATGCCGCACCGCCCTGTGCGTGCGGCGCGGCGCTGTCCAGCCAGTCGATGATCGGCTGCCACTGTTCCAGGTCGCGTTCGACCCGGCCTGCCGCGACGTCCCATAGCGTCAGGCCATGGGCGGCCAAGTGCACATAGTTCTGCGTGTCGCGCAGATGGCCCAGCGAGCTCACGCCCAGGCCGGCCAGAAATTGATCGAGCTGTTCGGCGGAGTGGCTGTGCTCGCGGACCCGGTTGGCCAACACGGCCACCTGCACGTCGTCGGCGCGGCGCTGCGCCAGCAGTTCGGTGATGAAGTCGCGGGTGGCGAAGATGTCGAACACGCTGGGTTGCAGCGGAACGATGATGCGATCGACTCTTTTGAGCACCGCACGCAGTGCCTTGCCGGTGAGGCCGGCTGGCGTGTCGAGCACGCCGTGCACACAACCCTTGGGCAGCCGGCCAACCGCCTCGGGCTCGACCGGCCAATGCGTGATGGGCGTCAGATGGGGCGGGCGCAGGCTCAACCACAGCCGGGCGGACTCCTGCCTATCCACGTCACCCAGTGCGACCGCCTGGCCTCGGCTGGCCAGCAGACCGGCCAGGTTGGTCGAGACGGTGGACTTGCCCACACCGCCCTTGGGATTCGCCACTGCATAGACCGTCATCGACTG
This sequence comes from Pseudomonadota bacterium, assembly GCA_041169165.1. Lineage (GTDB taxonomy): Bacteria > Pseudomonadota > Gammaproteobacteria > Burkholderiales > Burkholderiaceae_C > Sphaerotilus. The sequence goes on along the minus strand of JBEEJN010000038.1, from coordinate 45,174 downwards.
GCTCCTGTCTTGTTCTGCGCTCGTTCGGGGTCTTGAGTTATGTTAACGGCAGGCCTTGGCGTACCCGTCTGCCCCGGGCCGTCACGTCGAGCGCTGCCGATCGTCGTCCCGACCGCCCCCACCTGCCGCCATGACCCTGCCGCCTGACTCTCACTCGCTTATGGATGCGTCGTCCGCTCGCATTGCCAACCCACCCGCCCGCGTGCTGGTGCTGGTGGCGCATCCGGACCTGCGCAGCTCGCGCGTGAACCGGCGCCTGCACGACATGGCGCGGCGCATGGCCAGCCTGCCGGCCGGCGCCCACATCGAGGTGCGCGATCTCTACCGTCTCTACCCGGACTACGCCATCGACGTTGCGGCCGAACAGGCCGCCGCGGCGCGCGCCGACCTCATCGTCTGGCAGCACCCCATCCAGTGGTACGCCATGCCGGCGCTCATGAAGCTCTGGCTGGACGAGGTGCTGGCCCATGGCTGGGCTTACGGACGCGATAGTCAAGGCGGAGGCAGTAGCCAGGCCCTGGCCGGCAAGAGCCTGTGGCTGGTGCTGTCCACCGGTGGGCGCGAGCAGGCCTACAGCCCGACCGGCTACAACCGCTATTTCTTCGATGCCTTCCTGCCGCCCTACGAGCAGACCGCCGCGCTGTGCGGCCTGCGCTTCCTGCCGCCGCTGCTGCTGCACGGCGCCCACGCGGTCGAGGGCGCCGAGCTGGATGCCCATGTGAACACCTACGCCGAACGCCTGGCCGGCTGGCCTCGCCCCGAGGCCTGGCCCGAGCTGGCGCAGATGGACAACTGCCCGACCTGTGTCGTGCCCGGCCTGGACCGTCCGCCGCTGGCCAGCGTGCAAGGCGTGCCGACCGTGCCGGTATCCGCGGCGGCCGGCCTGCAGGCGGCCTGAGTCCATGGAGCCCACCAGCAACTGGCTCGTCGCCAGCCTCGTCTTCCTCGCCGCGGCCGTCATCGCCGTGCCGCTGGCCCAGGCCCTGGGCCTGGGCGCCATCATCGGCTACCTGGCCGCCGGCATCGTCATCGGGCCCTACGGCCTGGGCCTGGTGACCGACCCGGACACCACGCTGCACTTCGCCGAGTTCGGCGTGGTGCTCATGCTCTTCCTGGTCGGGCTGGAGCTGGAGCCCCGGCGGCTGTGGGCGCTGCGCCGGCCCATCTTCGGCGCTGGTGGCGTGCAGTTGCTGGCCTGTGCCGCGGTCGTCGCGCTGCCGGCGCTGGCGCTGGGCCTGCCCTGGCGCTGGGCAGTGGTGGGTGCGCTCGGGCTGGCGCTGTCGTCCACCGCCATCGCCCTGCAGGTGCTGGGCGAGCGCAACCTGCTGCCCACGCCGGGCGGTCAGGCGGCTTTTGCCATCCTGCTGTTCCAGGACGTGGCGGCCATTCCCATCCTGGCCCTGCTGCCGCTGCTGGGTAGCGGGACGGCGGCGGCCGAGTCGCCCTGGCTGGGGGCGGCCAAGGCGCTGGGCGTGATCGCCGCCATCGTGCTGGTCGGCCGCCTGGCGCTGCGCCACGGCCTGCGCTGGGTGGCGAAGAGCCGCACGCCCGAGATCTTCACCGCCGCCTCGCTGGGCCTGGTGGTGGGCATCGCCGCGCTCATGCAGGCGGTCGGGCTGTCGATGGCGCTGGGCGCCTTCCTGGCCGGTGTGCTGCTGGCTGAAAGTGAATACAAGCGTGAGCTGGAGACCGACGTCGAGCCCTTCAAGGGCCTGCTGCTGGGCCTGTTCTTCATGGCCGTGGGCATGAGCATCGACTTCGCTGCCCTGGCCGAGCATCCCGGCTGGGTGGCGCTCATCGTGCTGGCCTTCGTGGCGCTCAAGGCCGTGGTGCTGGCGCTGCTGGCGGGCCGGCTCGGCCTGGCGGCGGTGGAGCGCCCGGTCTGGGTGCTGCTGCTGGCCCAGGGCGGCGAGTTCGCCTTCGTCGTCTTCCAGCAGGCCGGCGCGGCGCGGGTGTGGCCGCAGTCCACCGCCTCGCTGCTCACCGGCGCGGTGGCGTTGTCCATGCTCGCCACGCCGCTGCTGCTGGTGGCGGTGGACCGCTGGCTCATGCCACGCCTGGCCGCACGCGACGCCCGGCACAGCGCCGCCGCCCTGGGCGCCGAGCACCAGCTCGACGACGAGCCCAGGGACGCGCCGGTGCTGCTGTGCGGCTTCGGTCGTTACGGCCAGATCGTGGCGCGCATGCTCTACGCGAACGGCATGAAGGTGACCGTGCTCGACCACGACGCCGACCAGATCGCGGTGGTCAAGCGCTTCGGCTTCACCGTCTTCTACGGCGACGCCGCCCGGCTGGACCTGCTGCGCAGCGCAGGGGCGGCGCAGGCGCGCGTCATCGTGGTGGCGGTGGACGACGCTGAGCAGAGCCTGGCCATCGTCGACCTGGCGCGCCAGCATTTCCCGCGCGCCACGCTGGTGGTGCGGGCGCGCAACATGGGCCATCACTACGCCTTGCTGGACCGCGGCGTGACCCTGGTGCAGCGCGAGACCTTCGAGTCCGCCCTGGCCAGCGGCCGCAGCGTGCTGGAGGCGCTGGACGTGGAGCCGCACCGCGCCTGGCAGCTCGCCACCGCCTTTCGCCGCCTCAACCACGAGCTGATCACGCGCATCTGGCCGCACCGGCGCGACGACGACCGCATGGTGGCCATGGCCAAGTCCGGCCGCCAGCAGCTCGAGGAGCTGTTCGCGCAGGAGCGCGCGCGGCGCGTGCAGACCCGGCAAGGCGGCTGGCACGACTGACGCCGACCAGCGGCGCAGCCCGGCGCCGAACTGCGGCGCAGTTCAGCGCGCTGATGGGGCTGGCGCGCTGGGGGCCGCCGCGGGCGGGCCGGCGGGTCTCGCCGCCAGGGCATCGAGCGCTGCGGCCAGGCGGGCGCGCACGCGCGCACGTTGCCGGATGGCCGCGGCCTGGCGCTGGGCGGCACTGTCGCCGTCCGGACCGGCCAGGCGCCGCTGGTCGGCCAGCAGTCGATCGGCCAAGGCGGGGTCGAGCGCACCGGCGGCGGCGTGAGGCAGCAGGCCCATGCGGGTCGACGCATCCGCGTGCGCCGCCAGCGTGGACCAGTGCGACACGGTGTGCGCATAGGCTAGCGCGCCGTGTGGTGACAGGCGTGCCATCAGGCCGGCGATTTCCACTGCCACATGGGGCGGCGCCAAGGCGTCGCCCAGGCTCGCGGTCAGCAGGTCCTGCGCGCGCGCCGGGTCGCGCCCGGCCGCCAGGGCGCTGGCGTAGAGCCAGCGTTCGTCCTCGCTGTTGCTGCTGGCCAGGCGACGACGCAGTTGCTGGGCATGCGCCGCGTCGGACCACATGCCGGTCACCTGGATGACGGCGTCGCGTAGGCCCGGCGGCAGGCGTCGGCGCCCGCTGGCGTCGGCGTCGAAGGCGCGCAGCGCCTGCTGCACCGTGCCGGCATGCTCGAATCGCGCGAGCAGCAGCACCAGGGTGCTGCGCAGTTCGGCGCTGTCCTCGTCCTCACCGGACGGTGGGGTCCAGCCCAGTCGGGCGAGCAACGGTTCGGCCAGGCGACGGCCGAAGGCGCGCAGGGTCTGCTGCGCCGGCAGGCCGTCGAGCGCACGGTCCAGTTCGGTGAGCTGGCGCTGCCACTGCGCCCACAGCAGCGGGCGGGCGGCGTCGTCCACGCCGAGCATGGCTTCGGCGAGGGCGAAGTGGGTCGCCGCGTCGCGGTGGCCGTCGAGCAACAGGGCGTGGCTGTCGCTGAGCAGGGTGACGCGATCCGCGCCAGCCAGGTGCCCGGCCTGGGCGACCAGGGCCTGCAGCAATGTGGCGTCGTAGGCGACACGGTAGAAGCCCAGGCCGCCGGCGTTCACCAGCACGGGCGCGCCGCGCAGCAGGTCGGCGCAGGCGCCCAGGTCGACCTCCAGCGGCGTGTCGCCGGCAAGCAGCAGGCTGAACTGCGTCTGGCCTTGGCGGATCGGCACCGGCGTCAACCAGCGCGGCGGCGGCCTGACCGCGACCGCTGCGGTCGGCTCAGGAGCGTCCGACGACGGTGCGCCGCGGGTGTAAGGCGTCTGGACCAGGCGCAGGCGGGTGCGGCCGCCCTGGCAACGGCTGTCGACCGCGACGAGCGGAAAGCCGGGTTGGTCGGTCCAGCTGGTCGCCATGGTCGCCACATCGACACTGCCGGCGCCGCTGTCTGCCACGCCTGGCGCCGAGCTCACGCCCGGCGTGGCCGCCGCGGCGCGCCCGAGGTGATGCCACAGATCGGCGGCCGTCGCGTTGGACAGGCGCTGCGCCTGCATATAGCTCGCCAAGCCCTGGCGCAGGGTGGTGGCACCCAGCCACTGCTCGATCATGCTCAGCAGTGCGCCGCCCTTGGCGTAGGTAATCTCGTCGAAGACGTCATCGACGGCCGATTCGCGCACCGGCCCGGCGCGGATGGCGCGGCTGGCCGGGCCGGCGTCCAGCACCAGCGCCTGCTCGCGCGCCGCTCGGCTGCGCACCGCGATCTGCCAGCCCGGGTTGAAGCGGTCGGTGGCCTTGTCCTGCAGCCAAGTGGCAAAGGCCTCGTTGAGCCAGATCTCGTCCCACGACGCGGCGGTGACCAGGTTGCCGAACCATTGGTGCGCCACCTCGTGCGCCACCATCTGGTAGATCTCGCGGCGCGTCTGGCTGTCGCTGCGCGCCGGGTCGAACAGCAGGCTGTCCTCGGCGTAGGAGATCAGGCCCCAGTCCTCCATGCCGCCGTTGCGCACGCCGGGCACGGCAAGCTGGTCGAGCTTGGGCAGGGCATAGGGCTGGCCGAAGTAGTCGGCGTAAAAGGGCAGCACCTGGCGGGTGGCGCGCAGCGCCTCGCGCGCCTGCTCGCGCCGGCCTTCGGCCGTCAAGATGCGCAGCGGCACCGGCTCGCCGGCGGCGCCGGTCAACACGTCGAAGCGACCGACCGCCACGCTGAGCAGGTAGCTCGACATCGGCGGCGTCGGCGCGAACTGGTGCCAGGCGTAGTCGCTGCCATCGGCCACGAGCTGCTGCAGCGGCATGTTGGACAGCACCTCCAGCCCGCGCGGTGCGCGCACCTTGAGCTCGAAGATCTGCTTGAAAGCCGGTTCGTCGAAGGTTGGAAAGACTCGCCGCGCGTGGATGGCTTGCAGCTGAGTGGCCAGCATGCGGCGCTCGATCTGGGCGCCGCGACCGTTGCCGCTGCTGACCCGGTAGGGCACGACGTACAGGCCTTCGCCGACTTGCTGCACGCGGCCGCGGTACCGAATCTCCAGCGCGCCCGCGCCGGCAGGCAGCGGTGCCGTGTCAAGCGGTTCCAGGCGCCAGGTCTGCGTCGCGGCCTGGGCTTGCACGCGCAGTGGCCGCTGCGTGCCGCTAGCGTCGATGAAGCGCGCGTCCAGGGCGGTCAGCTCATGGGCGTGCAACTCGATCGTCTCCTGTGCCTGCAGCAAGTGCAGCTCGATGCGGATGAGGCCGGAAAACTCGCTGCGCGCCGGGTCGAGCTCCAGCGACAGCCGGCTGCGCTGCGGGCGCACCGCCTTGCTCAAATGCCCCGGCGTGGTCTCGAAGCGAAAACGCAAGGGCTTGGGGTCGGCGACCGCGCTGCTCGCTGCGGTGATCGGGGCGACGTCAGCGGCGGCGGCGCCATCCCCGAGGCCTTGTGCCCACGCAGGCGGCGCGAACATCAGTCCGGCGACGCAGGCGCCGAGCAGACGTGCCTCCACCCCCTGGGCGGACACCCGCCCGTGCGTCTGTCGTGTCGACCCGGCCATGGGCCAACTGTAGAGCGCGGCTCAGGTGGCAGCAGGTGGCTTTCGGACCTGGACGGCACGGCGCATTAGCATGGCCCGTCACCGCAACCTGCTGCACGCCACCATGAAGCTCTACATCGGCAACAAGAACTATTCGTCCTGGTCCATGCGACCCTGGGTCCTGCTGCGGGACGCCGGCATCCCGTTCGAGGAGGTGAAGGTGCGCTTCGACGCCTTCACGCCCGACTCGGCCTTCAAGCGCACCATGGCTGCGCTGGCCCCAACTGCCAAGGTGCCGGTGCTGGTAGACGGCTACCTGGTGATCTGGGACACGTTGGCGATCGCCGAATACCTGGCCGAATGGCGTGGCCGCGAACAACCGGGCCGCTCGCCGCTGTGGCCCGCCGGTGTGGCCGAGCGTGCGCGTGCGCGCAGCCTGTGCGCTGAAATGCACAGCGGCTTCACCGCGCTGCGCAGCCACTGCCCCATGAACATCGAGGCCGACTTGCCGGACACCGGCGCGCGCATCCTGGCGGAACAGCCGACGGTACGGGCCGACCTGGACCGCCTGTGCGCCATGTGGAGCACGGCCCTGGCCGACAGCGGTGGCCCCTGGCTGTTCGGCGCCGACTTCGGTGTGGCCGACGCCTATTTCGCACCGGTCGTGATGCGCATGCGCAGCTACGCGCTGCCGCTGCCAGCCAATGTGCAGGCCTACGCCGACCGCGTGGCCGCCCGCCCGAGCGTGGCGGCCTGGATGGCCGATGCACGCGCCGAACGCGACTTTCTCGACTTCGAGGAGCCCTACCGCAAGGCGCCCTGAGCGCAGGACCGGTCCTACTCCGCCGCGACCGGTCACCTGCGAGCAGTCACCTGCGTCGGTGCGCGCGCACCCACAAAAATGCCGGCTCGCGCCGGCTTTCGTTTTTGGGTCACCCGGCGCGAACCGGGTGCCGTCGTGATCCGCTGGCTTATTGCGCAGCGGATGCCGCCGCGGCTGGCGCCTTGGGTTCCTCGAACTTGCCGCCACCGGCGTTGGCCATGTAGACCACGCCGCGGGCGATTTCCAGATCATTGAAGTCGCCACCGCCTTGGGCACCCATGGCGCCCTTGCCCTTGAGGGCGGAGTTGAGCAGTTCAGCGAAGGGCTTGCTCACGCGCGGGCCCCAGGCCGCTGCGTCGCCGAACTTGGGCGAACCGGCCAGACCGGCGCCGTGGCACGCGCTGCACTGGGCCTTGAACACTTCTTCGCCGGACTTGAGCGGGCCGCCTTCGAGCTTGATCAACACCTTGCCGACGGGCTGGATGCGCGCCGCCGTGGCTTCGGCCGACATCGCGTCGGCGCCGGCGCCGGCGCGGGTCTCGCTGCCGACGTTCTTCACCAGCAGCACGATGGCGATGATGGGCACGACAAAGGCGGCCACCACCACGGTGATCAGCTGCTTGGGCGTCTTGATCAGGCTTTCATGCCCTTCTTGGTGATCGGCGGAATGTTGAGCGTCGCTCATGAAGTCCTCTTGACGGGTCGGCGCGTTCGCGCGCGAGCATGTTGCGGGTGATCGGGTGCGGGCGGATCCGGAACGGGTGGCCGGGCCAGCGCAAAAGCGGCGAATTATAGGGAGGCCTACCTTGCGCCAGCTTTCACGCGGATGTGTTGTGCGCAACGCCCAGCCGCTTGACGCACCCGTCGGTCTGTGAACTCACCGCCGAGGCGAAAGTGCGATGGACAGCGTTCTCCGTCGACCCCCGTGAATGAGGGGGTGAAGGATCGGCAAAACCTGCCGACAACTGAAAAGGAGTGTGAAGCCCGTTCTGCGCTCGCCACTCGCAAGGGGACGGATTGGACTTCAGCCTTTGCGGGTAGGGCACTTGGCGATTGAAGCGGCGTGCGGAACACGTGCTTTTTGCACGATCGCGATCGGTTCAACGCACCGAGCATCGCTTGAAAAGACAGGTTTTCCGCCCTCGAACCTTACTCGTCGTAACGCGGAAGTTAAGGCTGTGCTAAGGGTCTTTCTGTACTATGAATGGGAAATGATTCCATATTTGTGGTCGCCTGCGTATGAACCGACGGCGCTGCAGACGACCATGACACCACCGGAGTGCATCGCATCATGAACACCCTGAGTCCGACCCTGAGGCCGCAGCGCGAGGTGGCTGACACCGCCGACCGCACCCGCACGGCGCCCAGCCTGCGCCAGCGCCGCGGCGACAGCCTGATCTATCTCGGTCTGGGCATCCTGCTGCTGCTCGCCTGGAAGGTGTCGCGCGCGGGTCTGTTCGCGCCGGGTGACAACGTGGGCTACTGGGTCGGCGTGGTGGGTGGCGTGATGATGCTGCTGCTGCTGCTGTACCCGCTGCGCAAGTACATCAAGGCATTCCAGGGCATGGGCCGGGTCAAGGTCTGGCTGTGGGCCCACATGGTGCTGGGCATCGGCGGGCCGTTGCTGATCCTGGTGCATTGCACCTTCCGCACCGGTTCGACCAACGCGGCCGTCGCCTTGTGGAGCATGGTGGTGGTGGCAGCGAGTGGTGTCGTCGGCCGGGTGCTCTACACGCGCGTCAACCGCGGCCTGTTGGCCGAACGGGGTGCGCTGCGCGATTTCAAGGTCCACGCCAACTTCGAGGACAGCGGTCGCTCGCGTCTGTGGTTCGCGCCGATGGCGCAGGCGAGCCTGCTCGAATTCGAACAAAGTGCCCTCAGCGCCGCAGCAGGCGCCGGCGGTCACTGGGTGCGGTTGCTGTTCATCCTGCCGATCGCCAGCTGGCAGGTGCGCCTGCGCGCCGTACGCGATGTTGGTACCGAACTGCATCGCCTGGCTGATGCTCAGGGCTGGAGCCGAGCCGAATTCAAGCAGCGCCGCCGCGTGGCGCGCGAAGTCATCGCGCAGCACCTGACCTGTGTCATGCGAGTCGCACTGTTTGCCGCCTGGGAGCGCCTGTTCGCGCTGTGGCATGTGGCTCATGTGCCCTTCGTCTTCCTGCTCGTGGGCTCCTCGCTGTTCCACGTTTTTGCAGTGCACGCCTACTGAACACCTGCCTGACGGTCGATCGTGAGGGAGTAGGGGCCTGACCAGCGGTTTGGCCCCTTTGCCGCCCGGGGTCCGGCTGCGGCCCTGATCCTTCCCGTTCGCACCTAGCTGCCGTCCGACCCCACCATGCCTGCCCACCCGTCGATCCGTCGCTACAGCCAGCCCGCGCGCTCAGCCGCGTGGGCGCTGGCGCGCGCCACCCGGCTGGTGCTGGTGCTGGTGATGGTGCTGGGCTGCGGGCTGGCCGCGGCGCAGAACATCGAATCGGTGCTCGCGCCCGGCAAGCTCATCAAGGGCCACGCCAAGGTCGAGGACGACTGCAAGAGTTGCCACGTCAAGTTTGACCGGCAGGCCCAGGACGGCCGGTGCACTGAATGCCACAAGGAAATTGGCGCCGACCTGCGCGACAAGCACGGCTGGCACGGCCGCCTGAAACCCCAGGCCTGCCGCGAATGCCACACCGACCACAAGGGCCGGGACGCACGCATCGTCGATCTCGATGAAAAGACCTTCGACCACGGCCAAACTGACTTCCTGCTCAAGGGCAAGCACCAGCCGGTCGCCTGCAAGAGCTGCCATGTGGCCGGCAAGCGCTGGGCCGAGGCGCCGCAGGACTGCGTGAGCTGCCACCGCAAGGACGACGTCCACAAGACCAAGCTCGGCAGCAAGTGCGCCGAGTGCCACAACGAGTCAGACTGGAAAAAGGCCCAGTTCGATCACTCCAAGACCCGCTTTGCGCTGAGCGGCAAACATGCCGACGTCAAGTGCACCGACTGCCACAAGACGCCCGATTACAAGGACACGCCGCGCACCTGCGTGGGCTGCCACAAGAAGGATGACGACTCGGCCAAGGGCCACAAGGGTCTGTATGGTGACAAGTGCGAGAGTTGCCACGTGGCCAAGGCCTGGAAGCCCAGCACGTTCAATCACGACACCGACACGAAGTACAAGCTGACCGGCAAACATCGCGATGCCGCGTGCAAGGACTGCCACAGCGGCAACCTGTTCAAGGTCAAGCCCAAGGAAGAGTGCGTCGCGTGCCACAAGAAGGATGACGACGGACTGAAGGGCCACAAGGGCCAGTACGGCGAGAAGTGCGAGACCTGCCACGTCACCAAGGGCTGGAAGCCGACCACCTTCAACCACGACACCGACACCAAATACAAGCTCACCGGCAAGCACCGGGATGCCGCGTGCAAGGACTGCCACACCGGCCATCTGTACAAGGTCAAGCTCAAGGACGAGTGCTACGCCTGTCACAGGAAGGACGACGAGAGCGAAACCAAGGGACGCAAGGGTCACAAGGGCCTGTACGGCGAGAAGTGCGAGACCTGCCACGTCACCAAGGGCTGGAAGCCCAGCACCTTCAACCACGACACCGACACGAAGTACACGCTGCTCGGCAAGCACAAGGACGCCGCCTGTGCCACTTGCCACACCGGCCATCTCTACAAGGTCAAGCTGACCACCGACTGCTGGTCGTGCCACAAGAAGGACGACAAGCACAAGGACACGCTGGGTCGCGACTGCGCCTCCTGCCACACCGAGCGCAACTGGAAGGACGACAGCCGCAAGTTCGACCACGACCGCACCAGCTTCCCGCTGCTGGGCAAACATGTCACGACCGAATGCAAGTCCTGCCACAAGAGCCTCATGTACAAGGAGGCGCCGAAGGACTGCATCGGCTGCCACCTCAAGGACGACAAGCACGAGGGCAATCTGGGCAAGGCTTGCGCCGACTGCCACAACGAGCGCGAGTGGAAGGACACGCGCGCTCGTTTCGACCACGACCGCACGAAGTTCCAGCTGCGCAATGGTCACGTGCGTACCGCCAAGGGCGTGCAGGTCGAATGCAAGAGCTGCCACGCCAACCTCAAGAGCTACCGCAAGACGCCGACCGACTGCTATAGCTGCCACAAGAAGGACGACAAGCACGAAGGGCAGAGCGGGAAGACCTGCGACAACTGCCATGCCGATGCCTCCTGGAAGGTGACGCGGTTCGACCATGGCCGCACCCGCTTCGCACTGGCCGGCCGTCACGTCACGGTGGAATGCAAGGACTGCCACACCGGCATGCCGCGGTCGTTGCGTTTCCGCGATGCGCAGCGCGATTGCTACAGCTGCCACAAGAAGGACGACAAGCACAAGCTCAAGCTGGGCGTGGCCTGCGAGAGCTGCCACAACGTGCGTTCGTGGAAGAGCTGGGACTTCGACCACAACCGCCGCAGCGACTACAAGATCGACGGCGCACACCTGGCGCTGGCCTGCGACGCCTGCCACACGCAGGTCGCCCCCAAGGGCAAGCCGATCGCCGCGCTGTCCAGCAACTGCATCGGCTGCCACCGCGCCGACGATGTGCACGACGGCAGCTTCGGCATGCGCTGCGAACAGTGCCATGTCACTGAACGCTGGAAACGCATCGTCAACCGCGGTCTGTCGATGAACCCCGCCCCGGGTGGCTCTGCCGCCGTGGGCTCACCGTTGGTCGGGCCCGTGCCCGGCGACGCCTGCGCACTGGGCTGGTCCAGCCTGGCCGGGCGTGCCTGCCGAGTATCGGTAACAGTCAGGACGTAGCCATCATGAACACCATTTCTGCCCACGTCACGTCCCGCGCCCTGGCTGAAACCCCGCGCCGAAGCAGGCATGCGCCGTCGTCCGCGCTGCGTCGCGACCGCGGTCTGCCCTGGGTGATGCAGATGTTGCGTCTGTTGCTGATCTGCGTCCTGTTGGGATTGGCAGGGCTGGGCGGAACGGCGGCCTGGGGCCAGTCGGCCGGCAGCAAGGCCTTCGACCACACCCGCACCGGTTTTTCCTTGAGCGGTCAGCACAAGCAGCAGCGCTGCGAAACCTGTCACCAGAACGGTGTGTTCAAGGGCACGCCGCGCGACTGCGCCAGCTGTCATACCAGCGGCGCACGTTTTGCGCGTGGCAACCAGGTCATGCCGCAGAACCACGTGCCCACCAACCGCGGTTGCGACACCTGCCACGGCACTCAGGGCTTTACCGGTGCCAAGTTCAGTCACACCGGCGTGAAGGCCGGCAGCTGCGCCAGTTGCCACAACGGCATCAATGCCAACGGCAAGACCGCCAACCACATCACGACCACCGCGTCGTGCGACAGTTGTCACCGCGTGGGGGCGGCCTGGGCGTCCAACGTCGTGTTCGATCACGCCGGTGTCGCCGCCGGCACGTGCGCCAGCTGCCACAACGGCAGCAAGGCCACCGGACAGTCGGCCCGCCACGTGCCCAACGCCCAGGTGAGCGGCATGGGCACGGCCTGCGACAGCTGCCACCGCAGCGGCTTCACCAGCTGGCTGCCGGCCAAGGTACACGCCAACTTCGCCATTTCCAGCGCCTGCGCCACCTGCCACACCGGCAGCTACGCACCCGCAGTGGGCAAACCTGCCACGCCGGTGCATGCCAATGCCGGCGCCTGCGAGGGCTGCCACAGCAGCACCAGCGTGTGGGCCTTGGGTGCGCGGCCTGACCATGGCGTGTTCAACAGCAGCACCAATTGCGCCAACTGCCACAACGGCAGCACCGCGCCGGCGCAGTCGGCCAACCACATTCCGACCTCGCAGAACTGCATCGTCTGCCACAGCGCCACGGCGGCGAGCTGGAAACCCACGGCGTGGAACCATACCCAGCTGCCGGTGGCTGGCCAATGTGCCAGCTGCCACAACGGTGCCTATCCGCCGGCTGATGGCCCGGTGGCGAAACACATCGCCTACAAGAGCGTGTCTGCGGCGGCCACCGCCAACTGCGATGCCTGCCACAAGGCGGGTTATGCAAGCTGGAACCCGGGCGCCTTCCACCGCAACTTCAGCGTTACCTCGGGCTGTGCCAGTTGCCATAACGCCGGCGCCGTCGGGGCAACTCAAAAGCCTGCGACTGCCATCCACAGCGGCGTGACCGTGTGCGAGACCTGCCACACCAACACCAGCGCCTGGGCCTCGGGTGGCCGCCCTGACCACAGCGCTTACAGCGCATCGACCGCCTGCGCCACCTGTCACAACGGCAGCACCGCTCCCGGCAAGAGCAACACCCACATTCCCACCAGCGCCAACTGCAGCACCTGCCATACCGCCACCGCGACGAGCTGGAAGCCGACGCTGTGGAACCACACCCAGCAGGCGGTGGCCGGTCAGTGCGCAAGCTGCCACAGCGGTGGCTTTGCCCCGGCGGACGGCCCGATCGCCCAGCACATCCCCTACACCAGCGTGCCGGCTGCGGCCGCGGCCAACTGCGATGCCTGCCACAAGGCCGGTTATGCCAGCTGGAATCCGGGCACCTTCCACCGCAACTTCAGCGTCAACAGCGCCTGTGCCACCTGCCACAACAACGGCTCGTATGGCGCGACGCAAAAGCCGGGCACGGCAGTGCACAGCGGCGTGACGGTGTGCGAGACCTGCCACACCAGCACCACCGCCTGGGCCTTGGCCGGCGGGCGGCCGGACCACAGCAGCTATACCGCCTCGACCAGTTGCGCGAGCTGCCACAACGGCAGCAACGCGCCTGGTAAGAGCAGCAACCACATCCCCACCACTGCCAACTGCATCAGCTGCCACAACCCCACGGCCACAGCCTGGAAACCGAGCACCTGGAACCACACCCAGCAGGCCGTGAGTGGCCAGTGCGCCACCTGCCACACCGGCAGTTTCGCGCCGGCGGACGGCCCGGCCAGCAACCACATCGCCTACAAGAACGTCACGGCTGCAGCCGGCGCCAGTTGCGACGCCTGCCACAAGGCAGGCTACGTGAGCTGGAACCCGGGCACTTTCCATCGCAACTTCTCGGTCAACAGTGGCTGCGCAGGCTGCCACAACGCCGGTGCCCAGGGTGCGACCCAAAAGCCCAACACGGCGGTGCACAACGGCGTGTCGGTGTGCGAGACCTGCCACACCAACACCTCCGCCTGGGGCAGCATCGGCCGCCCTGACCACAGCGCCTATACCAGCTCCACCACCTGCAGCAACTGCCATAACGGCAGCACCGCGCCGGGCAAGACGACGACCCACATCCCCACCACGGCCAACTGCGTGGCCTGCCATACCGCCACCGCGGCGAGCTGGAAGCCCGCACTGTGGAACCACACCCAGCAAAGTGTGAGTGGCCAGTGCGCGAGCTGCCACAGCGGCAGCTACCCGCCGGCCGATGGCCCGGTCGCCAATCACATCGCCTACAAGAGCGTGCCGTCCGCGGCATCGCTCAATTGCGACGGCTGCCACAAGGCCGGCTACGCGAGCTGGAACCCGGGCGTCTTCCACCGCAATGCCAGCGTCAGCAGCGGCTGCGCCACCTGCCACAACGCCGGCGCACTGGGTGCGACGCAAAAACCCGGGACGGCCATCCACACCGGGGTGACCGTGTGCGAGACCTGTCATACCACCACCTCGAGCTGGGCGGCCAGCGGCAAGCCGGATCACGCCAGCTTCACCGCGGCCACGTCCTGCGCCACCTGCCACAACGGCAACACGGCCGGTGGCAAGAGCGCCGCCCACATCCCGACCACGGCCAACTGCATCGCCTGCCACAACCCCACCGGCAGCTGGAAGCCCGCGCTGTGGAATCACACCCAACAGGCGGTAAGCGGCCAGTGCGCCACCTGCCACAGCGGCAGCTACCCGCCGGCAGACGGCCCGGTGGCCAATCACATCGCCTACAAGAACGTGCCGGCCTCGGCCGCGTTCAACTGCGACGCCTGCCACAAGGCCGGCTATGCAAGCTGGAACCCGGGCACCTTCCACCGCAACGCCAGTGTCAGCACCGGCTGCGCGAGCTGCCACAACGCCGGTGCGCTGGGTGCGACCCAGAAGCCGAACACGGCCGTGCACGTCGGCGTGACGGCATGCGAGACCTGCCACACCAGCACCTCGGTCTGGGGCGGCATCAGCCGGCCGGATCACAGCACTTTCACGCTGGCCACCAACTGCAGCAACTGCCACAACGGCAGCACCGCACCGGGCAAGCCGGGCACCCACATCCCGACCACGACCAACTGCGTCAGCTGCCACACGGCCACCGCGGCGACCTGGAAGCCCACGCTGTGGAACCACACCCAACAGGTCGTGACCGGCCAGTGCGCCACCTGCCACAACGGCAGCTACCCGCCGGCTGACGGGCTGGCCGCCAACCACATCGCCTACAAGTCGGTGCCGGCGGCTGCGGCCTTCAACTGCGACGGCTGCCACAAGGCCGGTTACGCGAGCTGGAATCCGGGCACCTTCCACCGCAATGCCAGTGTGAGCACCGGCTGTGCCAGCTGCCACAACGCCGGCGCGCTCGGCGCGACCCAAAAGCCGAACACGGCCGTGCACGTCGGCGTGACAGCGTGCGAGACCTGCCACACCAATACCTCGGCCTGGACCGCGATCGGCAGACCCGACCATGGCACCTTCACCCTGGCCACCACCTGCACCAACTGCCACAACGGCAGCACGGCGCCGGGCAAGCCGGGCACCCACATCCCGACCACCGCCAACTGCATCAACTGCCACACCGCCACTGCTGCGACCTGGAAGCCCACGCTGTGGAACCACACCCAGCAGGTGGTGACCGGCCAATGCGCCACCTGCCACAACGGCAGCTATGCGCCGGCCGACGGCGTCGTGTCCAACCACATTCCGTACAAGAGCGTGGCAGCGGCCGGTGCGATGAACTGCGACGGCTGCCACAAGGCCGGCTACGCCAGCTGGAGCCCGGGCTATTTCCACCGCAATGTCAGCGTCAGCACCGGCTGCGCCACCTGCCACATGTCGCCGACCTATCTGGGCCCGACCCAGACCAAGCCCAATACCGCCACCCACAACGGCGTGACGAGTTGCGAGGGTTGCCACAAGTCAACCACGACCTGGTCGGGTGCGACCTTTGCCCACTCGGCCACCAACGCCGTCGGCACCGGCACCTGTGACACCTGCCACAACGGCAGCACCGCCAAGGGCAAGAGCGCCACCCACGTGCCCATCACCGCGGTCACGGCCAAGTGCGACTCCTGCCACAAGTCGCAGCTCTCCTTCGCCACCGCGGTCACCATGAACCACAGCGTCGTCACCCTGCAGAGCTGCAAGGGCTGCCACAACGGCAGTTATCTGGGCGAAGGTGCTCAGGGCGCGCTGGCCAAGCCGGCCAACCACATCCCGGAAAGCCAGCTCTTGAATGGTGCCGCGATGGACTGCAACGCCTGCCATACCTCGACCAGCGCCTTCAGCACCATGAAGATGAACCACAACAGCAGCATGGGCAACGGAGCAGGCTGGTGCAAGGCCTGCCATGCGACGGGCACGACCTACCTCGGCAGCATGGAAAAGAAGTCGCTCACCCACCAGAGCAAGGCCACCACGGTGACGGATTGCTCCATGTCCGGCTGTCACCGCCCACTGGGCACCCGGGGTGCGGCCTACACCCGGTGGGACTGAGCGCAGTTGCCACGCTGCTTTGACTGCATGCACGAACCGTCGCGCGCCCTGGCCTGCTGACGGCGAGCGACCCAAACGAACAACACCTTGAACATCCACCTCCTGACTGCGCGCCCGCGCGTGCGCCACCTTGCCGTCGCCCTGTTGTGCGCCGCCGCTCCGTGGGCCCAGGCCCAGCTCATCGACGAGGTCGAGACCCGGCGTGACGGCGACGATGCCGTCATCAGCGTGCGTTTCGTGACCCCGGTGCGCTACACCCGCAGCGTGGCGCCGCGTGCCAACGACCTGACCCAGGTGTTCTACGAACTGCAGGACGTGCGCGGCGTCGCCAACCTGCTGCAGTCCGGTCAGCGCCGCATGGCTGGCGGCAACGGCCTGCCCGAGGTCGTCATCACCGACGAGCTCGACGGCCAGACCGTCACCGCGCGACGCAAGCTGGTGGTGCGATTTGGTGGCGAGACGCGCTTCAAGGTCCGTGCCGGGCGTACCAACCGCAACATCGAGATCGTGCTGACCGGCCTGGGCGACGCGGTCAAGCCGGCGCTGCCGACGCCTGCCATGCCGGCGGCCGTGCCGGGTCGGCAGTTCGTCGTGCTCTTGTCCAGCAGCGTCGACCCGAGCATGCAGCTCGGCGCCCCGGTGCCGTCAGCGCTGCAGCAGTATGAGATCGTCACCTCGCGGCGGGTGGTCGATGGCCGCACGCTGTACGAGTTGAGCCTGGGCTACTTCGACAACCCGCAGGACGCGGCACGCGCGCTGCAGCAACTCAAGCCGCGCTTTCCGCAAGCCGCTGTGGTGGCGCTGGTGGCCGCCGCGCCGGCACCGGTGGTTGGCGCGGAGGCGGCAAGTCCGGGCGCCGCGGCGGCGAGTGCCGCCGGTGCTCCGGCCGTGTCCGCATCCAGCGCCGAGGCGGCCGGCACGCCCGCAGTGGCGGACTACGACGCCCAGGCCAGCCACCTGCTCGCCCGTGCCCGCGCGGCCCAGTCCGCCGGCGACACCACGCTGGCGATCGAGCGGCTCAACCAGTTGCTCAACCTGCCGCCCAACCGTGTGACGCGCGAGGCGATGGCGCTCGTCGGCCAGGTCCGCCAGCAGGCCGGCGACACCGAGCGCGCGCGGTCCGAATACGAGTCCTTCCTCAAGCTCTACCCCCAGGGCGCCGACAGCGACAGCGTGCGTGCCCGCCTCGCCACCCTGCCGGCGCCGGCCGGTGCGGCGGACAAGCCCGTCCGGCCGGTCACGACCACGACCACGACCGGCTCGATCGGCACGACCTTCTACGGCGGCAAATCCCAGACCCGGACCCAGGACTTCCAGGATTCCGGTCTGGGCAACCTGCCGGTGCTGGTCGGCGACAACACCATTTCTTCCGTCGACCAGAAGCAGCTGGTCACCACGGCTGACCTGAACTGGCGCCGCCGCAGCGCCGAAGAGGACCTGCGCTTCGTCGTGCGCGACAACTACACCGCCGACCTGATCGCCGGGCGCCCGAACCGCAACCGGCTGAGTGCGTTGTACGTGGATTACAAGTCCATGCTGCGCGGCACCAGCGTGCGCCTGGGTCGCCAGTCGCCCCAGGGTGGCGGCGTGATGGGGCGTTTCGACGGCGTGACCGCCGGCTATACCTTCGTGCCCAAGTGGAAGGTCAACCTGGTCGCCGGCCAGCCAACCGAGAAGCTCACCAACAACCCCCGGCGGCTGTTCTGGGGCAGTTCGGTGGACGCCGAAGCGCTCACCCAGCACCTGAGCGGCAGCCTCTACCTGATGCAGCAGACCCTCGACGGCGTCGTCGACCGGCGCGCCCTGGGGGCCGATCTGCGCTACTTCAACGGCGGCGTGGCGGTGACCAGCAATCTGGATTACGACTTCGCCATCAAGGGGCTGAACGTCGCCACCGTGCAGGGCAACTGGCAGTTGGCGGATACCAGTACGTGGAATTTCATGTTCGACCGGCGCAGCCAGCCCCTGCTCTCGCTCAGCAATGCCCTGGTCTTCACGGGTGCCAATGGCGCGCCGCCGCCTGGTTCGGTGGCCGAGTTGCTGTCCAACTACGCTGCGCAGGGGGGGCTGGATCAGGTGCGTCGGGATGTGCGCGCCATGACCGCGCGGTCCTTGCAGGCGCAGCTGGGCTACACCACGCCGATCAGCAAGAACTGGCAGACCGGCGCCAGCGTGCAGCTCACCAATGTCGGCCGCATCGAGCCCGTGCCCATCCTGCTGCCCGATGGCCAGGCGGCGACCGGCAACCAGTGGAGCCTGGGCGCGCAGCTCATCGGCAGCAACCTGTATTCGGTGCGCGACACCCATGTGTTCAACCTGAGCTACCTGACTGCGCCAACCTTCAAGGGCGAGCTGGCGATGTACAACAACATGTCGGCGCTCAACGATCAATGGCAGTTCGAGCCCTCGTTCCAGATCTACAGCCAGCGTGGCACTGACGGGCTGAAGCTGCGTCGCTACAAGCCCGGCATGCGCGTCACCTACCGCATGGCGCAGCAACTGGCGCTGGAGTCCTCATTCGACTACGAGATCTCGCGCCAGACCGGCGTCAACCGCAACGAGAACAGCGCCCGCGTGTTCTATTACTTCGGCGGCCGCTACGACTTCTGAGTGCGGCAGGCGCGACCGGCGCATGGGGGCCCTTCGCGCGCGGTCGTGCGTGAGCTGATCCGTCTTAAGCCGATCTGGGTGCTGCGGCTTGTCCGGGATCTAGACCGGCTGACCCAACACCGGCGCGCTACTGCGTCGCCGCGGACCCTTCCGTTACCATGCCGCGCCCCTGAGACAGGCGGTTTTTCGCACTGCACCGGGCACGGGCGCCAGCGCTGACGTCAGCCGGCCGCCCCACCCTAGCCTTGTTTTCCACGCACCACGTCCGCCTTGTCCTCACCTCCCATGTCCCATGCTGCGGCCCCCGAGCTGAGCGCTGTCGAGCTGGCCTGTCGGCGCGGTGAACGCCGGCTCTTCGCCGGCCTGAACCTGCAGCTCCCAGCTGGCCGCCTGCTCTGGCTGCGCGGTGACAACGGGCGTGGCAAGACCAGTCTGCTGCGCCTGCTCGCCGGTCTGGCCACGCCGGACGCCGGCGAGGTGCTGCTGGGGGGGACGCCGGTGCGCAAGGCCGCGCTGGCCGGCCAGCGCCCGCTCTACATCGGCCACGCCAACGCCATGAAGGACGATCTCAGCGCCAGCGAAGCGCTGCGTTTCATTGCCCACCTGCACGGCCGCCGGGCCGACACGCCGCGCGTGCATGCCGCCTTGGAACGCCTGGGGGTGGCCAACCGGCGCGACGCCGCCGTGCGCACCCTGTCGCAAGGCCAGCGCCGCCGCGTCGCCCTGGCCCGGCTGGCGCTGGAGGACGAGGCCGCGCCCTGGATCCTCGATGAACCCTATGACGCGCTGGACGTGGCCGGCATCGCCGCCCTGGACGAGCTGCTCGCCGCCCACCTGGCGCGCGGCGGCAGCGTCATCCTGACCAGCCACCAGCCGCTGCACCACCTGGCCGGCGAGGCGGGCGAGATCCGCCTCACGGCCAAGGGCATCGCCGCGCCGACGGCGGCTGTGCTGAACGTCGCGGGGGCTGCGGCATGAATTCCTCGGTCTTTCTTGCCCTGGTCTGGCGCGACCTGCAGCTGGCGGCGCGCCGGCGCACCGAGGCATTGCTGCCGCTGGTGTTCTTCATCGTCGCGGTGGGTCTGTTCCCGCTCGGCGTGGGGCCCGAGCCGCAGACGCTGCGCCAGATCGCGCCCGGCATCGTCTGGGTCTGCGCCCTGCTGGCCGGCATGTTGTCGGTCAACCAGCTCTATGCCGGCGACCTCGCCGACGGCTCGCTCGAGCAGATGCTGCTGGCCGGCCAGCCACTGGTCATCATCGCGGCAGCGCGCAGCGTTTCGCACTGGCTGCTCACCGGCCTGCCGCTGGTGCTGGTCGCGCCGGTGTTCGGCATCATGTTCGACCTCAGCGCCGAAGGCCTGGCCGCCCTGGTGGCCGGCCTGCTGCTGGGCACGCCGGTACTCAGCCTGCTGGGCAACGTCGGGGCGGCGCTGACGCTCGGGCTGCGCGGCGGCGGCATGCTCATCATCCTGCTGGTGCTGCCGCTCACGGTGCCGGTGCTCATCTTCGGCACCGGTGCGGTGGGGGCGGTCGAGTCAGGTCTGACGGCGCGGCCGCACTACGCCCTGCTGGGCGCCTACCTCATCGCCAGCATGCTGCTGGCGCCGCTGGCGGCCGCCGCGGCACTGCGCATCTCGACCGAATGATCGTCATGTCGACCCGATGGTGCGTCCGCCTGCCGTCGAGCGCAGCCCTGGAACCGTCGCCCTGGCGGGCGCTCCAAGGCCGAGCGGCGCTTGACTCACCTCAAGCGTTGCCGAGGTCGGGCCGACTTAAGCCCTTGAGGCTCAGAGCCACTTCAGGAACCGCAGAACTTGACAGGCAACAATAGCGACCGCGCTTGAACGCCAGCTTCCTCTCCATGTCCGCCTCCCTCCGACTCTTCACCTTCGCTGCGCCGTCGCGCTTCTATCAGCTCACCGGCTGGCTGCTGCCGTGGCTGTGGATCGCCACCCTGGGCCTGAGCGCGGCCGGCCTGTACATGGGCTTTTTCGTCGCGCCGACCGACGCCACCCAGGGCGACTCGTACCGCATCATCTTCATCCACGTGCCGGCGGCCTGGATGTCCATGGTGCTGTACATGGCCATGGCCTTCTGGGCCGCGGTGGGTTGGGCCTTCAACATCCGCCTGGCGGCCATGCTGGCGCGTGCCATCGCGCCCACCGGGGCGCTGTTCACCTTCCTGGCCCTGTGGACCGGCGCACTGTGGGGCAAGCCGACCTGGGGCACCTGGTGGGTGTGGGACGCGCGGCTGACCAGCGAATTCATCCTGCTGCTGCTCTACCTGGGCTATATCGCGCTGGTGTCGGCCATCGACGACGTCAAGCGCGCCGACCGCGCCGGCGCGCTGCTGGCCATCGTCGGCGCGGTCAACGTGCCCATCATCTATTTCTCGGTGAAGTGGTGGAATACCCTGCACCAGGGCGCCAGCGTAGGCATGGGCAGCCAGGCCAGGATGGCCAGCACCATGCTCACCGCCATGCTGCTGATGGCGCTGGCCTGCTGGGCCTACGCCTTCGCGGTGGTGTTCATGCGCACCCGTGCCCTGGTGCTGGAACGCGAACGCGAGACCGAATGGGTCGGCGCCCTGGCCGGGCGGCCGGGCCTGCCGGCCACCTCCTGATGCGCTGCCGGCCCTTCGCTGCCGCGCCCATCCCTTTTCACCCTTCGAGGACCGCGCCATGAACTGGGGCAGTGCCAGCGACTTCTTTGCCATGGGGGGCTACGGACTGTATGTCTGGGGCTCCTACATCGTCTGTGCGATCGCCATGGTCGCCGAACCGCTGCTGATCGCGCAGCGCCACCGCCAGGCCCGGGCCTCCGCCGCCCAGGATCTGGATGAGGAGAACTGAATCATGACCCCCCGTCGCAAGCGTGCGTACATCGCCGTGGGTGTGCTGGCCGCCGTGGGCGCCATCGCCGCCCTGGTGCTCAACGCCTTCGAGAGCAATCTCGTGTTCTTCTACTCGCCCTCGCAGGTGGCGGCCAAGGAGGCGCCGTCGGGGCGCACCTTCCGCCTGGGCGGCATGGTCGAGACCGGCAGCGTCAAGCGTGACGGCGTGCTGGTCAACTTCATGGTGACCGACACCGTCAAGACCGTGCCGGTGCGTTATTCCGGCATCCTGCCCGACCTGTTCAAGGAGGGCAAAGGGGTGGTGGCCCAGGGCAAGATCGAGGACGGCGTCTTCGTCGCCCGCGAGGTGCTGGCCAAGCACGACGAGAACTACATGCCGCCCGAAGCCGCCGAGGCGCTCAAGCGCGCCAAGGAAGGCGGCAAGATGAGCAGCAGTGAAGCCGCGAAGGGCAAGACACCATGACGCCTGAACTCGGACATTTCGCCCTCTGGCTGGCCCTGGGCGCGGCCCTGGTGCTGGGTGTGCTGCCCCTGGTGGGTGCGCAGACCGGCCGCGCCGACCTCATGACCGTCGCCCGCCCGGCCACCTACCTGATGGCCGCGCTGGTGCTGCTGTCCATCGTCTGCCTGGGCAGGAGCTTCGTCGGCAACGACTTCTCGGTGCTCTACGTGGCGCAGAACTCCAACAGCGCATTGCCCACGCCCTACAAGGTGGCAGGCATCTGGGGCGGCCATGAGGGCTCGCTGCTGCTGTGGATGCTCATGCTTAGCGTGTGGATGACGGCGGTGGCGCTGCGCAGCCGTGATCTGCCGCTGCCCACGCTGGCGCGCATCCTGGCGGTGATGGGCCTGGTGAGCGCGGGCTTCCTGCTCTTCACCCTGATCACCTCCAACCCCTTCGAGCGGCTGTGGCCGGCCGCCGCCGACGGGCGCGACCTCAATCCGCTGCTGCAGGACCCGGGCATGGTCATCCACCCGCCCATGCTCTACATGGGCTACGTCGGCTTCTCGGTGGCCTTCGCCTTCGCCATCGCGGCGCTCATCGGCGGCCAGCTCGACGCCCAGTGGGCGCGCTGGAGCCGGCCGTGGACGACGGCGGCCTGGATCTTCCTCACCATCGGCATCATGCTGGGCTCGTGGTGGGCGTATTACGAATTGGGCTGGGGCGGCTGGTGGTTCTGGGACCCGGTGGAAAACGCCTCCTTCATGCCCTGGCTGGTGGGTACGGCGCTGATCCACTCGCTGGCGGTCACCGAAAAGCGCGGCAGCTTCAAGAACTGGACCGTGCTGCTGGCCATCATGGCCTTCTCGCTGTCGTTGGTGGGCACTTTCCTGGTTCGTTCGGGCGTGTTGTCGTCGGTGCATGCCTTCGCCACCGACCCGCGCCGCGGCCTGTTCATCCTGGGCTTCCTGGTCATCGTCATCGGCAGCTCGCTGGCCCTCTATGCCTGGCGTGCGCCGAGCGTGGGCCTGGGCGCGCGCTTCTCGCTGGTGTCGCGCGAGACCTTCCTGCTCGGCAACAACGTCATGCTGGTGGTGGCCATGGGCGCGGTGCTGCTGGGCACGCTGTACCCGCTGCTGCTCGACGCCCTGGGTCTGGGCAAGATCTCGGTCGGCCCGCCATATTTCGACACCGTCTTCGTGCCCCTCATGACGCCGGTGGTCTTCCTCATGGGCATGGGGCCGCTGGCACGCTGGCGCGAGGCCGAGGTGCCCGATCTGGCCCGACGCCTGCGCTGGGCCGCGGCGGTGTCGGTCATCGCCTCGCTGACCACCGGCTGGCTGGCCGGCAAGATCACGCCCATGGCTACGCTGGGTTTTGCGCTCACCTTCTGGGTCGTGGCCTCGGTGGCGACCGACCTGTGGGAGCGCGTGGGCAGCGCCGGCCTGGCCGGCGTGCGCACCAAGCTGGGCCAGGTCACGCGCGCCCAGTACGGCATGATGGCCGCCCACCTGGGCGTGGCTGCCTTCATCTTCGGCGTCACCATGGTCAAGACCTACGAGGTCGAACGCGACGTCAAGATGAACACCGGCGACACCACCACGGTGCTGGGCTACACCTTCGCCTTCCAGGGCGTGAAGCAGCTGCCCGGCCCCAACTACGACGCCTGGCAGGGCCTGGTCGAGGTGACGCGTGACGGCAAGGCCGTCACCACCTTGCACCCGGAAAAGCGCGTCTACCGCGTGCAGACCAACCCCATGACCGAGGCCGCCATCGAGGCCGGCTTCACCCGCGACCTCTACGTCTCGCTCGGCGAGCCGGTCGAGGGCTCGCAGGCCTGGATCGTGCGCGTCTACGTCAAGCCCTTCATCGACTGGGTCTGGGGCGGCTGCCTGCTCATGGCCCTGGGCGGCATCCTGGCCGCCACCGATCGTCGTTATCGCCAGAGCGCCAAGGCGGCCGCTGCCGCCCGCGCCGAACTGGCCGGAGCTGCTGCATGAAGAAGATCTGGCGTTTCCTCATCCCTCTGGGCATCTTCGGCGTGCTGGCGGCCTTCCTGGGTGCCGGCCTCAAGCTCGATCCGCGCGAGGTGCCCTCGCCGCTGATCGGCAAGCCCGCGCCTCAGTTCGCCCTGCCGCTGCTGGCCGAGGCCGACAAGACCTTCAAGCGCGACGACATGCTGGGCAAGGTCTGGATGCTCAACGTCTGGGCCAGCTGGTGCGTGGCCTGCCGCGAGGAGCATCCGCTGCTGGTCGAGTTCTCGAAGAAGAAGCTGCTGCCCATCTACGGTCTGAACTACAAGGACGAGCGCGCCGACGGCCTGGGCTGGCTGCGCCAGTTCGGCAACCCCTACGACGCCTCGCTGTACGACAAGGCCGGGCGAGTGGGCATCGACTTCGGCGTCTACGGCGTGCCCGAGACCTTCATCATCGACCGCGAGGGCGTCATCCGCTACAAGCAGATCGGCCCGGTCACGCCCGAGGTCATCCGCGACAAGATCGAACCGCTGGTGAGGAAGCTCAATGCGTGATCGCCACATGATGACGACGACCGCCTGCCGGCCGGTGCAGCACGCCCGCGTCGTGGCGCAGGAAGGCCGCGCTGCCCAGCTGCACCGCCGAATCGCCGGCCTGAGCGCCGTGCTGGCGCTGGCCGCCGGGCTGTGGCTGGCCACCGCCCAGCAGCCGGCGCGCGCCGCCGATGCGCCGGCGGTGTCGACCGACGCGCCGCTGGCACCGCTCAACCCGCAGCTGGAGGCGCGCATGCTGGCCATCACTGCCGAGCTGCGCTGCCTGGTGTGCCAGAACCAGACCATTGCCGATTCACACGCCCCGCTCGCGGTCGACCTGCGCCAGCAGGTGCGCGAGATGATCGACAAGGGCAGGAGTGACAGCGAGATCACCAGCTACATGACCGAACGCTACGGCGACTTCGTGCTCTACCGTCCGCCCTTCAAGGCCACCACCGCCTTGTTGTGGATCGGCCCCGGCGTGCTGCTGGTGGGCGGACTCATCACCCTGGGGCTGATCCTGCGCCGACGCGCAAGGCTGTCGCCTGACCGCTTCGAACCCGAACCCGACGACGATGCTGCAGCCGGCCTGCCCGGCGACGCCCGTTGATCCCTGGCTGCTGCCGTGGCCGGGCGCCGCCTGAGCCGTCGAACCGAGAACCTTCCCGATGACCGATACCGTTGCCTCCCTCAAGGAGCAGCTGCTGCATGCGCAGCAGCTCCACGCCTCCGGCGCACTTGATGTCGCCGCCTACGAACAGGCCAAGGCCACGCTGGAACGCAAGCTGCTGGACCTGGTGATGGCCGGCGCACCGGTGGCAGAACCGGCCGCCGCGCCGGCTGCGCCCGTGGCGCCGTCGCCGGCCACAGTGGCGGCGCGCCAGGCGGCCGCCATCCAGCCGGTGCGCCCGCGCCGCAGCACCCTGCTGGCGGCAGGCGCCTTCGTGCTGCTGGTCGGCGTGGCGGGTTATCTGTGGATGGGTCGACCCGCCCTGGTGAGCCAGAGCGGCGCCAGTGCCGCCGCCGAGGCGGCGAGCGCGCCACACGCTCTGGGCATGGACCAGATTGCCGGTCTGGTCGACAAGCTCAAGGCGCGGCTGAAGGAAAAGCCGGACGACGCCGAAGGCTGGGCCATGCTGGGCCGCTCCTACGCCGTGCTCGGCCGCACGCAGGAGGCCGTGCCGGCCTATGCCAAGGCGGTCGAGCTGGTGGGCGAAAACGCCGGCCTGCTGGCCGACTACGCCGACGTGCTGGCGCTGGCCAACAACCGCAGCCTCGAAGGCGAGCCCATGAAGATGGTCGAGCGCGCCCTCAAGGCCGATCCCAACCAGCTCAAGGCGCTGTCGCTCGCCGGCACCCACGCCTTCGATCGCAAGGACTACGCCGGTGCGGTGAAGTACTGGGAAAAGCTGGTCGCCGCTGCGCCCGGCAACCCCGACGCGCCGCGGGACCCACGTTTCATCGATCAGGTCCAGGCCAGCATCGACGAGGCGCGCCAGCTCGGCGGCATGCCGCCTTCGCCCAACAAGGGCAAGACCACGGCCCAGGCTGCTCCGGCCGCGCCCATGATGGGCGGCGCGGCCGCCGGCGGTGCTGCTGCGGACGGCGGGGCCGCAGCTGCCGCGCCCAACCCCAACGCCTTTGTCTCCGGCAAGGTGACGCTGGCGGCGTCAGTGGCCGCCAAGGCTGGCCCGGACGACACCGTCTTCATCTTCGCCCGCGCCGCCGAAGGGCCGCGCATGCCGCTGGCCATCCTGCGCAAGCAGGTCAAGGATCTGCCAATCGAGTTCAAGCTCGACGACGCCATGGCCATGCAGCCGCAGATGCGCCTGTCGGCCTTCCCCAAGGTGGTGGTGGGCGCGCGTGTGAGCAAGAAGGGCGACGCCGTGCCCCAGCCCGGCGACCTGGAAGGCCTGAGCGCGCCGGTGGCGGTTGGCACCGGCGGCCTGAAGATCGAGATCGCCAATGTCGTCGGCGCCAAGTGACGTCAGGACAGGGATGAGCTGATGAACTACCTGTGGCTGTATGTCGGTGCCGTGCTGCTGGTGCTGGCCTGGTACATGCGCCGGCAGGTGCGGCGTGACGCGAGCAACCTGGCCCAACTCGAAGAGGCCAAGGAAGCCGGCCTGGCCGAGCCGCCCTCGCTGCACCCGGTGATCCACCCGGGTCTGTGCATCGGTTCGGGCTCCTGCGTCACCGCCTGCCCCGAAGACGCGCTGGGCCTGGTGGCCGGCAAGGCGGTGCTGAAGAACGCCGCCCATTGCATCGGCCATGGCGCCTGCCTGGCCGCCTGTCCCTTCGATGCGATCTCGCTGGTCTTCGGCACCGAGAAGCGCGGCATCGACATTCCCAACGTCGGGCCGGACTTCCAGACCAATGTGCCCGGCATCTACATCGCCGGTGAACTCGGTGGCATGGGCCTGGTGCGCAAGGCCGCCGAGCAGGGCCGCCAGGCGGTGGAGGGCATCGCCAAGAGCCTTGCGGGCAAGGGCAAGGCAAGCGCCGAGGTGCTGGATCTGGTCATCGTCGGCTGCGGCCCGGCCGGGCTCTCGGCCGGACTCTCGGCGATGGCGGCGCGGCTGAACTTCCGCCTCATCGAACAGGAAGACGGCTTGGGCGGCGCCGTCTACCACTACCCGCGCCACAAGATCACCATGACCGCGCCGGTCGAGTTGGCGCTGGTGGGCAAGGTCAAGTTCGGCGAGGTGCAGAAGGAAAAGCTGCTCGAGTTCTGGAACGGCGTGGTCGACAAGACCGGCCTGAAGATCCATTTCTCCGAGCGCATGGATGGCGTGGAACGCGATGCCGACGGTGTGTTCACCGTGCGCACCAGCCGCGGCAGCCACCGCGCCCGCGCCGTGCTGCTGAGCCTGGGCCGGCGCGGCTCGCCGCGCAAGCTCGAGGTGAGAGGCGAGGACCAGCCCAAGGTGGTCTACCGCTTGATCGACGCCGAGCAGTACCGCGGCCAGCATGTGCTGGTGGTGGGTGGCGGCGACAGCGCGCTGGAAGCCGCCATCGCCCTGGCCGAGCAGCCCGGCACCACGGTGACGCTGAGCTACCGCAGCGAAGCCTTCTCGCGCGTCAAGGCCGCCAACCGCAAGCGCCTGGGCGAACTGCAGGAGCAGGGCCAGCTGAAGGTGATCCTGCAGTCCACCGTGCAGCAGATCGGCAAGCAGGATGTGGTGCTCAAGACGACCGAGCAGCCCGATCTGACCCTGCGTAATGACGCCGTCATCGTCTGTGCCGGCGGCCTGCTGCCCACACCCGTGCTCAAGAGCATGGGCATCCGCTTCGAGACCAAGTTCGGCACGGCTTGACGCCACGCCACGGCGCGCCGCCGTCGACGCGCCATGGCGCGCTTAAGATGACCCTGAGCAGTATGTGCAGTTGCGGCGGCGGCGACGTCTGAACGAGTGGCCGCCTGCCACCACTGGGTGCGTGCTGGGCGGTCAGTCGCCGGGCGCGCCATCTCACGGTCAATCAACGGAGCGTGCAGGGATGACACACCACAGGCAGAACCCGCAGTCGTCCCGGGGAGGTCGCCATGGCGAACTTTGACCCGGCCTTCGACCGCACCATCACCAACGAGGGCGGCTACAAGCTCACCGACATCGCGTCAGACAAGGGCGGCCTGACCTACGCCGGCATCGCCCGCAAGCCCAACCCGCACTGGGCCGGCTGGCGCTACATCGACGCCAAGGACATGAACAACCTCGAACTGTCCAAGGAAGTGCGCAACTTCTACAAGGACGAGTTCTGGGACGCCGTCGGCGGCGACGACATCGACGACCAGGTCATTGCCGAGTCGATCTACGACTTCGGCGTCAACGCCGGCGTGTCGACCGCCGTGAAGCTGGCCCAACTCGTGGTGGGCAGCGTGCCCGACGGACGCATCGGGCCCAAGACGCTGGAAAAGCTCAACGCCCTGGAGGCGGGCGACTTTGTCGCCAAGTACACCGTCGCCAAGATCGCGCGCTACGCCGAGATCTGCAACCGCGACCGCAGCCAGAGCGTCTTCCTGCTGGGCTGGATCAACCGAACCATCAAGGGGCTGGCATGAGCTGGAATCTGCTCGGACTGGGCGACATCATCACCAGCGTCGGCAAGGTGGCCGACGACCTCATCACCACCGACAAGGAACGCCTCACCATCGCTCTTGAAGAGAAAAAGCTGGGGCTGGAGGAAAAGAAGATCGAGGCCGGCCTGGTGCAGGGCCAGCTCGACATCAACAAGGAAGAGGCCAAGAGCAGCAGCGTCTTCGTGGCTGGCTGGCGCCCCTTCATCGGCTGGATCGGCGGGCTGGCGCTGGCCTACCAGTTCCTGGTCTACCCGATCCTGGTCTGGGCCTGGGCCCTGCTCAAGGCGCGTGGGGCGGTGCCTGAGAACATGGACCCCCCGCCGATGCTGGCCACCGACGCCTTGTTCGCCCTCATCTCGGCCATGCTCGGCATCGCCGGCCTGCGCAGCTTCGACAAGATCAAGGGCACGGATACGGCGCAAATGGGTTCTGGCAAGTGATGTGACGGGGCGGCTGCTGGCCGGCCGATGAGCATCGCACTGCAGGTGCAGCGGCGTCGGCGCTCAACACTCCACGATGTTCACCGCCAGCCCGCCGCGCGCCGTTTCCTTGTACTTGCTCATCATGTCCGCGCCGGTCTCGCGCATGGTCTTGATCACCTTGTCCAGGCTGACGAAGTGGCTGCCGTCGCCGCGCAGGGCCATGCGCGCGGCGTTGATGGCCTTCACCGACGCGATGGCGTTGCGCTCGATGCAGGGGATCTGCACCAGGCCGCCGACCGGGTCGCAGGTCAGGCCCAGGTGGTGCTCCATGCCGATCTCGGCGGCGTTTTCCACCTGCTCGGGGCTGCCGCCCATCACGGCGCACAGGGCGCCGGCGGCCATCGAGCAGGCCACGCCGACCTCGCCCTGGCAGCCGACCTCGGCGCCGCTGATGCTGGCGTTCTCCTTGTAGAGCAGGCCGATGGCGGCGGCGGTGAGCAGGAAGTCGACGACGCCGGCGTCGCTGGCGCCATGGACGAAGCGGGCGTAGTAATGCAGCACCGCGGGCACGATGCCGGCCGCGCCGTTGGTGGGTGCGGTCACGACGCGGCCGCCAGCGGCGTTCTCCTCGTTCACCGCCAGGGCGTAGAGGTTGATCCAGTCCAGCACCTGCAGCGGGTCGCCGGAACCGCCGATGAGGCGGGGCTCCTCCCCCGCCAGGGCTTCCTCGGGGCGGGAGGTGAGGGCGCGGTGCAGCGCGGCGGCGCGGCGTTTCACCTTGAAGCCGCCCGGCAGCTCACCGTCGGTGGCGATGCCGCGCGCCACGCAGGCCTGCATCACCTGCCAGATGGCCAGCAGGCCGGCGCGCACCTCGGCCTCGCTGCGCCAGTGCAGCTCGTTCCGCAGCATCACCCCGGCGATGGTGAGGCCCTCGCGCCGGCAGACTGCCAGCAGTTCGACGCCGCTGTGGAAAGGCAGGGGCAGCACGGTGGTGTCGGGTGCGATGAGCTGGGCGCGCGCACCGTCGGCCGCCAGTTCGTCGCTCACAACGAAGCCGCCGCCCACCGAGTAGTAACAGCGCTCGTCCAGCAGTTCGCCCGCGGCGTTCCAGGCCTCGAAACGCATGCCGTTGGCATGCAGCGGCAGGCTGGCGCGGCGCTGGAAGATCAGGTCGATCTTCTCGTCGAAGGCGATGGCCTGGGCACCCAGCAGGGTGATGCGTTTCTCGCCACGCACGCCGGCCAGCAGGGCCGGGATGTGGTCCACCTCGACGAGTTGCGGTTCCTCGCCCAGCAGACCCAGCAGCACCGCCTTGTCGCTGCCGTGGCCCTTGCCGGTGGCGCCCAGCGAACCGTAGAGCTGGCAACGCAGCCGCGCCACCTCGCCCAGCCGCCCGGCCTGCTGCTGGCGCAGCACGAACAGCCGGGCCGCCCGCATGGGCCCGACGGTATGCGAGCTGCTGGGACCGATGCCGATCTTGAAGAGGTCGAAGGCGGAGACGGCCATGGTGGCTCCCGGTGGGTGGATGCGGTTCGGCGGGGGGCGCTGCGCACCCGCCGGGAACAGCTGGCGGGTCGAATTGAGGGCGTGGCGCGCTCAGCTGCCGTTCAGCGCCGCCGCACAGGCGCTGCGGATGTCGGCCGCAAAGGCGTCCACTGCCTCGGCCGGCGTATCCCAGGCACACATGAAGCGGCAGCCGCCGCCGGCGATGAATTCGTAGAAGCGCCAGCCCGAGCTGCGCAGGGCCGTGGCCGCTGCCGCTGGCAGCTTGGCGAACACCGCGTTGGCTTCGGGCGGGTGCAGCACCTCCACACCCGGCACGCTCGTCAGTGCCGCGTGCAGGCGCAGCGCCATGGCGTTGGCCTGGCGGGCGTTGGCCAGCCAGGTGTCGTCTTCCAGCAGGCCCAGCCAGGGCGCCGAGATGAAGCGCATCTTCGAGGCCAGCTGCCCGGCCTGCTTGACGCGGTAGGCGAAGTCTTCCGACAGGTCGCGGTCGAAGAACACCACCGCCTCGCCCACCGGCAGGCCGTTCTTGGTGCCGCCGAAGCAGAGCACGTCGACACCCGCGCGCCAGGTGATGTCGCTCGGGTGGCAGCCCAGGTGGGCCACGGCGTTGGCGAAACGCGCGCCGTCCATGTGCAGCTTGAGGTGCCGGCGCTTGGCGATGGCGGCGATGGCGCGCACCTCCTCCACCGTGTAGACGGTGCCCAGTTCGGTGGCCTGCGTCAGGCTCACCACCTTGGGCTTGGGGTAGTGGATGTCGCTGCGCTTGGTGACCAGCGCCTCGATGGCATCGGGCGTGAGCTTGCCGCGCCGGGCCGCCTCGCTCGCGCCTTCGGCCACCAGCAGCTTGCTGCCGTTGCTGAAGAACTCGGGGCCACCGCATTCGTCGGTCTCGACATGGGCGACCGGCGTGCAGATCACCGAGTGGTAGCTCTGGCACAGCGAGGCCAGCGCCAGCGAATTGGCTGCCGTGCCGTTGAAGACGAAGTAGATGTCGCAGTCGGTCTGGAACATCTCGCGCAGGGCGTCGGAGACCTTGTGTGTCCAGCCGTCATCGCCGTAAGCCGGCTCATGGCCGCTGCCGTTGGCCTCATGGAACCAGCGCGCCGCGTTGGGGCACATGCCGGCGTAGTTGTCGCTGGCGAACTGGTGGCGGTGGGGGGTGGTTGGTGGCGGCATGGGCGAGTACAAGTCGGCGATGGACGAATGCTCAGCTCGTGTATTCGCTTACCGGCACACAGGAGCAGAACAGGTTGCGGTCGCCGTAGACGTTGTCGACCCGCCCGACCGGGCTCCAGTACTTGGTGCCGCGCAGTTCGGCGCTCGGATAGGCCGCCACCTCGCGGCTGTAGGCGTGCGGCCAGTCGGCCACCAGCAGGCTGGCGGCGGTGTGGGGGGCGTTCCTGAGCGGGTTGTCCTCGCGCGGCAGTTCGCCGGATTCGACCTGGCGGATCTCCTCGCGGATGGCGATCATGGCGTCGCAGAAGCGGTCGAGTTCTTCCTGGCTCTCGCTCTCGGTCGGCTCGACCATGAGGGTGCCGGGCACGGGGAAGCTCAGCGTGGGCGCGTGGAAGCCGTAGTCGATCAGGCGCTTGGCGACGTCCTCGGCGCTCACGCCCGAGGTCTCCTTCAGCGGACGCAGATCGAGGATGCACTCGTGCGCCACGCCGCCGCCCTTCACGCTGGGCACGTTGCCGCTGTAGTGGATCTCGTAGTGGTCGGCCAGGCGCGCGGCCACATAGTTGGCGTTCAGGATGGCGGTCTGGGTGGCGCGGCGCAGGCCCTCGGCGCCCATCATGCGGATGTACATCCAGCTGATGGGTAGCACGGCGGCGTTGCCCAGCGGCGCGGCGCTGACGGCGCCGATGCGTTCGGCTGACGACGCATCGCCCAGCCCGGCCGGCAGGAAGGGCACCAGGTCCTGCACCACACACACCGGGCCCACGCCCGGCCCGCCGCCGCCGTGTGGGATGCAGAAGGTCTTGTGCAGGTTGAGGTGGCTGACGTCGCCGCCGAACTCGCCCGGTGCGGCCAGGCCGACCAGGGCGTTCATGTTGGCGCCGTCCACGTACACGCGCCCGCCGTAGGCATGCACCAGCTCGCAGAGTTCCTTCACCCGCGCCTCGAACACGCCGTAGGTAGAGGGGTAGGTGATCATCACCGCAGCGAGCTGGTCCTTGTACTGCTCGCAGCGGGCCCGCAGGTCGTCCAGGTCGACATTGCCGTTGGCGTCGCACTTGACCACCACCACCTGCATGCCGGCCATCTGCGCCGAGGCCGGGTTGGTGCCGTGGGCCGATTCGGGGATGAGGCAGATGGTGCGCTGGCTCTGGCCACGCGCGGTCTGCCAGGCGCGGATGATGAGCAGGCCGGCGTATTCACCCTGCGAGCCGGCGTTGGGCTGCAGGCTGACACCCGCGTAGCCGGTGGCCTCGCAGAGCCACTGGCAGAGCTGGCGGTCGAGTTCGGCATAACCCTGCTGCTGGTCGGCCGGCGCGTAGGGGTGGACGTTGGCGAACTCCGGCCAGGTGATGGGGATCATCTCGCTGGTGGCGTTGAGCTTCATGGTGCACGAGCCCAGCGGAATCATGGAGCGGTCCAGCGCCAGGTCCTTGTCGGCCAGGGCGCGCAGATAACGCAGCATGGCGGTCTCGCTGCGGTGACGGTGGAAGACCGGGTGAGTCAGGAAGTTGCTGCTGCGGCGCAGGGCGGCCGGGATGAGGTTGTCGCTGCCGGCGGCGAGTTCCTGGTCGAGCGCCGACACGCTCGGCAGATCGGCGTCGTCCTGCGCAAAGATGCGCCACAGCAGGCGGATGTCGTCGGCCGTGGTGGTTTCGTCCAGCGCGATGCACAGGTATTCGTCCCAGGCGCGCCGCAGGTTCACGCCGTGGTCGAGGGCGCGCTGCAGCAGCCGCTCGGTGTCGGCGCCGGTCTTGAGCGCCAGGGTGTCGAAGGCGCCGCGATCGAGGTGATGGGTGTGGATCAGGTCCCAGCCCAGTTCCCCCAGGCCGGCGGCCAGGATGGCGAGCAGGCGCGCCACCCGGCGCGCGATGCGCACCAGGCCCTCGGGCCCGTGGTAGACCGCGTACATGCTGGCCACCACGGCCGGCAGCACCTGGGCGGTGCAGATGTTGGAGGTGGCCTTCTCGCGCCGGATGTGCTGTTCGCGCGTCTGCAGCGCCAGGCGATAGGCGGGGGCGCCGTGGCTGTCGACGCTCACGCCCACAAGGCGGCCGGGCAGGCTGCGTTTCCAGTCGTCGCGGCAGGCCATGTAGGCCGCGTGCGGGCCACCGGCGCCCATGGGCATGCCAAAACGCTGGGTGGTGCCGATGGCGATGTCGGCGCCCATCTCGCCGGGCGGCTTGAGCAGGGTGAGTGCGAGCAGGTCGGCATCGACGATGAAGGCCGCGCCGCGTTCATGCACGCTGGCGGCGTCGGCCGACCAGTCGTGCAGCCAGCCGCTGCTGGCCGGGTATTGCACCAGGGCGGCGAAGTAGTCGTCGCCGTCCAGCGCGGCCTGCCATTCCTCGGCCGAGTCGGCCACCTTGACCGTCAGGCCCAGCGGCGCGGCGCGGGTCTGGATCACCGCCAGCACCTGCGGGTGGATGTCGCCGGCAACAACGAAGGTGTTGCCCTTGGCCTTCACGCTGCGTTTGGCCAGAGTCATGGCCTCGGCCGCGGCGGTCGCCTCGTCGAGCATGCTGGCGTTGGCGATGGGCAGCGCGGTGAGGTCGCAGACCATGGTCTGGAAGTTCACCAGCGCTTCCATGCGGCCTTGCGAGATCTCGGCCTGGTAGGGCGTGTAGGCGGTGTACCAGGCCGGGTTCTCCAGCACGTTGCGCAGGATGACGCCAGGCGTGTGGCAGGCGTGGTAGCCCTGGCCGATGAAGCTCTTGAGCAGCCGGTTCTTCTGCGCCAGGGACTTGAGTTCGGCCAGCGCCTGCGCCTCGCCGGCCGCGCCGGGCAGCGCCATGGGCCGGCCACGCACGATGCTGGGTGGCACGATGGCGGTGGTCAGCGCCTCCAGGCTGGCCGCGCCGATCACGCTGAGCATGTGGCTGGTCTGGGCTGCGTCCGGGCCGAGGTGGCGGGCGATGAATTCACCCTCTGTGGCAAGGCTGGCGAGGCTGACGAATGTGGCGGGCTGAAGTTTCGACATGGTCGGCGCGAGGGCAGGTGGGCAGGCTCGGGCTGAGGCACGCCGGCGACGCTGGGTGTGGCGTCGGCCTGCGTCACCCCGGCGCAAGGTGCGGGTGAGGCTGGACGGGGAAGGGGGGTGGAACAGCTGACGCAACGACGGGCGACGGGGCCGGCCCGCCGCGCCGGCGTGCAAAGGACCGGGCGACGGAGCGGCAGGGCGGCCGCTCGTGCAGACCGTGCGCCGGGTCAGAGCGTCTTGAGCAGGTCGTCGTAGGCGGTCTTGTCCATCAGGCCGTCCAGGTCGCCCGGGTTGGCGAGCTTGACCTTGAAGAACCAGCCGGCGCCCAGCGGGTCGCTGTTGGCCAGGGCCGGGTCGGCGCGCAAGGCCTCGTTGACCTCGACGATCTCGCCGGTGATGGGCATGTAGACGTCGGCGGCCGCCTTGACCGACTCGACCACGCCGGCCACGTCGCCGGCGCTGAAGCTGGCGCCGACGGCGGGCAGGTCGACGTAGACGACATCGCCAAGCGCGTCCTGCGCATGCACGGTGATGCCCACGGTGGCGACGGCGCCGGCCGAGGCGTCGATCCATTCATGTTCGGCGGTGTACTTGATGCTCATGCGGGCTCCAGGGTGTTTGAAATGCGGGTCCGTTCAGGACCGGTTGACGAGGTCGGGTTTGTAAGCCAAGTCGGGCGCCGTTGGCGCAGGCCATCGGGTCGACGGCACTGAATCGTTCAGCGCGCGTAGCGGTGCGCCACGAAGGGCAGGGCGACCACCTTCATGGGCTGGCGCTTGCCGCGCACGTCGGCGTAGACCTCGCCGCTCGGCACGGCGTGGTTGGCGCTGACGTAGGCCATGGCGATGGGCTGGTCGAGCTGCGGGCTGACGGTGCCGCTGGTCACGCGGCCGATCGGGTGGCCGTGGGCGTCGCTGAGGCGGGCACCGGCACGCACCGGCACACGTTCGAGGCCGAGCAGGCCGACACGCCGATCCGCCGCGCCCTGGCTGAACTGCGCGCCGATGACGTCGGCACCGGGATAGCCGCCGGCGCGTTCACCGCCTGGGCGACGCACCTTCTGGATGGCCCAGGTCAGGCCTGCTTCGACCGGGCTGGTGCCGGCGTCGATGTCCTGGCCGTGCAGACACAGGCCGGCTTCCAGGCGCAGCGTGTCGCGTGCGCCGAGGCCGACCGGCTTGACCTCGGGGTGAGCGAGCAGTGCACGGGCCAGCGCCACGGCGCCGTCAGCCGGCACCGAAATTTCGTAGCCGTCCTCGCCGGTATATCCCGAGCGGGTGGCAAAACAGTCCTGCCCCGCCAGGCTGAAGGCCGCACCACTCATAAAGCTGAGCTGGGTGACGGCCGGGTTCAGGCGCGCCAGGACGGTCGCCGCCTGCGGCCCCTGCAGGGCCAGCAGCGCCTGGTCAGGCAGGGACTGCACCAGGCAACGGTGACCAATGCTGGTCTGCAGCAGCGTCAGATCGGCCGCCTTGTTGGAGGCGTTCACCACCAGCAGGAAGTCGCCGGCACGCCGCGTGACCATCAGGTCGTCCAGGATGCCGCCGGTCGGGCTGGTCAGGAAGCCATAACGCTGCTTGCCCACCGCGAGCCCGGCGACGTCGATGGGCAGCAGGCTTTCCAGTGCGGCGGCGGCGTCGTCGCCGCTGACGCGGATCTGGCCCATGTGCGAGACGTCGAACAGGCCGGCGGCGCTGCGGCAGTGGCGGTGTTCGGCCAGGATGCCGGCCGGGTAGTTGACCGGCATGTCATAAGCGGCGAAGCCAACCATGCGCGCGCCGAGTTCGCGGTGCAAGGCGTTGAGCGGCGTGGTGGCCAAGGGTGTGGCGTCGGAAGGGGCAGCGGACATGGCATCTCTCCATCGAGGGGCAAGTGGGCAGCAACCACATCGGGTTGTACCGTGTCTGGCCCTCGCTGTCCGCTTTACCTGAGAGATTGATGCCGTCGTCACCGTGTGTGGCGCGCCCGGCACTTGCCCCTTCGGTGGATCGGCTGCGGCACCGCGGGGCGGCGGCCGGCCGGTCTCTCTCCAGTGAGGTCACCTCGCGCTGTCGGGCGAGGTGTTCACCAGTCCTTTTGCCTGAGCGTTCGAGCGGTCGCGGCACCTGGCGGTGTGCCGATCTCGTCTGCGCCTTCGGCGGCCATTCGGCGGCCGATTGGGGCGCCGGGGCTCTCTCCTGGTGATGAGCCAGTGTAGCCCAGGCCGGTCGGTTGGCCTCGGCTTGCCGGGCAGGGCCCGCGCGGTACCGAGGCTGTTGCGGGCGCCGGCCCTGCTGCGCTTGCCTATCATCGAGCAGTGAAGTTGCCAACGGAGACCTGCCGATGAATGCTCCCGTCACCACCCGGACGCTGCGCCAAGCCGATGTCGCAGCCCTTGCGCGCCACGCCGAGGTGGCCTGGGCCGAGCAGGTGCTGCCGCAACTGCGTGACTACATTGCCATCCCCGCCAAGAGCCCGCTGTTCGACGCCGACTGGCACTCCCACGGCCACATCGAGCAGGTGGTGCAGCGCGCAGCACGCTGGGTCGAGCACCAGCGCGTGCCTGGCCTGACGCTTGAGGTGCTGCGTCTGACCAATGATCAGGGCCGTCCCCGTACGCCGCTCATCTATTTCGAGGTGGCTGCCACGCGGGCGCAGGCCGGGCAGACCGTGCTGGCCTACGGCCACCTGGACAAGCAGCCCGAGTTCGACGGCTGGCGGCGCGACCTCGGGCCCTGGACGCCGGTGCTCAAGGACGATCTGCTCTACGGCCGCGGCGGCGCTGACGACGGCTATGCCCTCTACGCCGCCATCAGCGCGGTGCAGGCGCTCAAGGCCCAGGGCCTGGAACATCCGCGCATCGTCGGACTGATCGAGACCAGCGAGGAGAGCGGCTCGCCCGACCTGCCGGCCTACCTCGACGCCCTGCGCGCCCGTCTGGGCGAGGTC
Organism: Pseudomonadota bacterium; assembly: GCA_041169165.1. GTDB lineage: Bacteria > Pseudomonadota > Gammaproteobacteria > Burkholderiales > Burkholderiaceae_C > Sphaerotilus. The sequence goes on along the minus strand of JBEEJN010000038.1, from coordinate 7,514 downwards.
GGCCTGGTGGTCTGTCTCGATTCAGGCGCGGGCAACTACGACCAGCTCTGGCTCACCACCTCGCTGCGCGGCAACGTGACCGGTACGCTCAAGGTCGAGATCCTCACCGAAGGTGTGCATTCGGGGGATGCCAGCGGCGTGGTGCCGTCGAGCTTTCGCATCCTTCGCCATGTGCTGGACCGTCTGGAGGACAGCGCCACCGGCCAGTTGCTGCCGGCCGGGCTGCATTGCGAGATTCCGGTCGAACGGGTGACACAGGCGCGCGCCACCGCCGCCATCCTCGGCGACGAGGTGAGGCGCAGCTACCCCTGGAGCTGCGGCCTGGACGGCGGCCCGGCCCTGGCGATGGCGAGCGACCCGACCGAAGTCCTGCTCAATCGCACCTGGCGACCGACGCTGAGCGTGACCGGCGTGGACGGCCTGCCGCCGGTGGCGAGCGCCGGCAACGTGCTGCGGCCCTACACCGCCTTCAAGCTGTCGCTGCGCCTGCCGCCGCTGGTGGACGGCCCGGCCGCCGCCCTGGAACTCAAGCGCCTGCTGGAGGACAACGCGCCCTACAACGCCCGGGTCACCTTCCAGCCCGACGGCCGTGCCGGCGCCGAGGGGGCGACCGGCTGGAACGCACCCACCCTGGCGCCCTGGCTGGAACAGGCGCTGCAGGCCGCGTCGCAGGCCCAATGGGGTGCGCCGCTGGGCTACATCGGCCAGGGCGGCACCATCCCGCTGATGAGTTTGCTGGAACGCGGCTTTCCGCGCGCCCAGATGATGGTGTGCGGCGTGCTGGGCCCGAAAAGCAATGCCCATGGGCCCAACGAGTTCCTGCACGTGCACTTTGGCCAGCGCCTCACGGCGGCAGTGGCGCAGGTGTTGGCCGCCTGCCCCTGAGCCGCCGGTCGGCGCCGCGTCGCGGCTGCTTGGCCGCGCTTGCGGCGCGTCAGTCCTGGCGCTCTGCGCTCAGCCAATGGTGAACCACAGTGGCGCTGGCGCGCGACGCGACCACCTGCACGAACTTCAGGAAGTCGATGTGGGCGCTGTCGTCGGCGCGGTCCGAAATGCTGCGCAGCACGGCAAACGGCAGGCCCAGGTCGTGGCAGACCTGGGCCAGGGCCGCACCTTCCATCTCGACCGCCAGGGCCTCGGGCAGGTCGTCACGCAGGGCCTGGCTGGCCTGGGCGCTTCCGATGAAGACGTCGCCACTCACGATCAGCCCCTGGTGCAGGCGCGGCTCGTGGCGGCCGATCAGTCCGACGGCCTCGGCGCCGAGCTGGCCGGGCAGGTCGGCCAGCAAGGCCCGGGCAGCGTCGGCCAGGGCGGCGCTGAGCACGGGGTCGGCGGCGAAGCGGCTCTTGCCGCTCAGGGGCACCTCATGGCGGGGAAATAGCGGGCGCGCGTCCATGTCGTGCTGCAGCAGCTCGGTGGCCATCACCACATCGCCCACCCGCACATCGGCGTGCAGCCCCCCTGCGACTCCGGTGAAGACGATGCGCTGCACGCCGTAGCGCTCGGCCAGCAGCACCGTGGTGGCCGCTGCAGCGACCTTGCCGATGCCGCACAGCACCATCACGACCGGTTCGCCGTGCAGCCGGCTGAAGTGGAAGCGCCGGCCGGCGTGCTGCTCGACATGGTCGTGGACGACGCCGTCGAGCAAGGCGTCGAGCTCCTGCGACATGGCCGCGATGATGGCAGTGCGTGCGCGCCAGCGCTGGGGGTGGTTCGTCATGCGGCGGGATCCGGACGCTGCGGTTCTGGCCGGCGATGTGCCCGACCCGGGTTCAGGGCGGGAAACCCAGGGCGCGCGCCACCATCTGCGCGGCGGTGGCGCCGCGCTGGTCGCGCACGGTCTCGATGAAACGACGCGCGACGTCGGTCAGCTCGGGCAGGCCGCTGGCCTTCTCGATCTCGAGTGTGAAGCGGTAGCCCTTGAACAGGCCGAGCTGTTCGCGCACGAGGCCATTCAGGCTCTCGTACAACTCGGTATAGCTCAGGGGCGTGACCGCCGCGACCTCTTCCTCCACCGTGACCGCGCCGGGCAAGGGTTCGATCAGCCCGCTTTGCAGCAGGGCGAACAGGTCGCCCTCGGTCGCGCCGAGCAGCATGCCCAGCCAGTGCTGCGCCGGTTGCGAGGGTTCGATGATGAGCAGCAGGTTGCGCGCCGTGCGCGACAGCGCCAGCGCGCGGTCGCGGATTTCGGTTCGTCCGGCAAGAGTCTTGCGGTAGGTGCGCAGCATGGATGGATGTGGTCTGGAGGATCAGCGGGCTGTGCACGCCGGGCTGATCGAATGAATCCCTGCGGAATTTTGTGCCACTTCGTCGATGTGCTTGCTAAGTAATTGCCATTTCTGGCGTCAGGCCTTCACGCAGATCGCCGGCCGGCTTGGCCGGGCGTGGACGAGTCGCAGCCGTCGATGCGATTGCGAGCGGGCGCCACGGCTCGGCTCGGCGAGGCAAGAGCGCCCATCGCGCCACGTCCGCGCCTGCATCAGCGGGAGGTGTCGCGCAATTCGCGCCGCAGCACCTTGCCCACCGGCGTCTTGGGCAGATCGTTGCGGAACTCGATGGTGCGCGGGCGCTTGTAGCCAGTGAGGTTTTGCTCGCAGTAGATCCGCACGTCAGCTTCGGTCAGGGCGGGATCGCTGCGCACCAGCACGACCTTCACCGCCTCGCCGGTCTTGGCATCGGGCACGCCGACGGCGGCACATTCCAGCACGCCGGGCATCTGCGTCAGCACGTCCTCGATCTCGTTCGGGTAGACGTTGAAGCCCGACACCAGGATCATGTCCTTCTTGCGGTCGACGATGCGGAAATAGCCGCGCTCGTCCACCACGCCGATGTCGCCACTGCGAAACCAGCCGCCCGGCAGCATGACCTTGGCGGTCTCGTCCGGACGCTGCCAGTAGCCGGCCATGACCTGCGGGCCACGGATGGCGATCTCGCCACTTTGTCCGGGGCCGACTTCATGGCCAGCGTCGTCGACCAGGGCCATTTCGGTGTTCGGCAGCGGCAGGCCGATGGAGCCGCTGTAGGTGGTGCTGTCGGTCGGGTTGCAACTGGCGCTGGGCGAGGTCTCCGACAGGCCGTAGCCTTCGCAGATGGGGCAGCGGGTCTTGTCCAGCCACAGCCGTGCGGTGGCCTGCTGCACCGCCATGCCACCCCCGACCGAAATGACCAGGTGGCTCCAGTCCACCGTGCTGAACTGCGGGTGATGGGCAATGGCCTGGAACAGCGTGTTGACCGCCGGGAAACTGTGAAACACCTGGCCGGCCAGTTCCTTGAACAGCGCCGGCAGGTCGCGCGGGTTGGGGATGAGGATGTTGCACGCGCCCAGGCGCATGCCCAGCATCATGTTGGTGTTGAAGCCGAAGATGTGATAAAGCGGCAAGGCGCAGACCTGCACCAGCGGCTCACCGGCGGGGATCTTTTTCAGCGCCGGCTGGAACCAGGCCTCGGACTGCAGCACATTGGCCACCAGGTTGCGGTGCAGCAGCACCGCGCCCTTGCTCACGCCGGTGGTGCCGCCGGTGTACTGCAGCACGGCGATGTCGTCCGGGCCGGGCTGAGCCTGCTTGAAGCTGCGTTGGCGCCCGTCGGCCAGCACGGCGTGGAAACGCACCGCACCAGGCAGGTCGAAGGCCGGCACGAGCTTCTTGACCTTGCGAACCACGAAGTTCACCAGCAGGCGCTTGACCAGACCGAGCATGTCGCCCAGCGAGCACAGCACGGTGGCCTTGAGTTCGGGCAGGTGAGCGTGCACCTGGGCCAGGGTGTGGGCGAAGTTCTCGAGGATGAAGATGGCGCGTGCGCCGGAGTCCTTGAGCTGGTGCTCCAGTTCACGCGGTGTGTACAGCGGGTTGACGTTCACCACCACATAGCCCGCGCGCAGGATGGCTGCCACCGCCACCGGGTACTGCGGCACGTTGGGCAGCATGATGGCGACGCGGTCGCCGCGCTCCAGCCCCTGGGCCTGCAGCCAAGCCGCGACGGCGCGCGAAAGCTGCTCGATCGCCTCGTAGCGGTAGGCCCGGCCCATGTAGCGCAGGGCGATGCGTTCGCGATAGTTGCTGAAGCTGTCGTCCATGAGCGCCACCAGCGAGGTGTAACGCGTCACGTCAACCTGCGGGGGAACGCCGGACGGGTACTGCTTGAGCCAGATCTTCTCCATGCGTCGTTCTCCGTTGCCGGCGCATTGTGGTCGACCCGACCACGCGCAGGCATCGGGGGATTCGATAGCGCAGGATCAGGCGGCAGAGCCGGGCTGCAACCTGGTGGGCTTCAGAACGCGCAGGCCAAAGCCAGCACGCCCGAGCCGGAGGTGCGTGAGCGCGTGAGCGGACTGTCCTGGGCCGGGCCCAGCAGGTGGCTGACCGACAGCACCGCGGTGACGGAGAACTTCGGGTCGATCCGGTGGGTGAGCGACAGGCTGGCTCGCAGGTCGCGCGCGCCCGCGTCCACCGTATACACGCCATGGGCACTGGCGGCGGACTGGGCGCTGTTCACGCCGAAGAAGGACTGCATGTAGTGGGCATTGGCCAGCGTGAGCCCGGAGCCCGTGCCCAGCAGCCACTGCGGTGCCAGCCGGGTCGACCAGTTCGCGCCGAGGTCCAGCAACAGGCCCTGCCGGCCGGTGCCCGACCCCAGGCGCAGCGAGGACGTCAGGCTCGGCCCCTGGGGCAGGGCGATGTTGAGGAAGGCGCCGACCTCGGCGGCAGGATCGATGTCGCCCATGCCGCGCAGCACCTCGGAGCGGCTTTCTTTGCGCCCCAGGTTGACCGTCAGGCGCGGGCCGTACTGCAGTTGCGGCGTGTCGGACAGGTTGACACCGATGCCGTTGCTCACCCCTGCGAACCAGCCGCTCGCCCATTGGTAGTCGAGCACCGGCAGCACCAGCGTGCGACGCTCGTCCGAACCCTGGTACTGATGGGCCGCGATCAGCACGCCGCCGAAGGTGCCGCCGTCCCTTGGGCCGTACAGGCGCACGGTGTCGAAGGCCTGCGCGCACACCGGTGGCGCCACTGCGCCCAGGCCGGTGATCAGGCCGGCGAGCAGTGCTGCGGCCCGAAGGCCTGGGCGGGCTGCCGAGGACATGTCAGCCCTTGAGCGCGCCCAGCACCTCGTCGAGCATCTTCTTGGCGTCGCCGAACAACATGCGGTTGTTGTCCTTGTAGAAGAGCGGGTTGTCGACGCCGGCATAGCCGCTGGCCATGGAGCGCTTCATGACGATGCTGGTCTTGGCCTTCCAGACTTCCAGCACCGGCATGCCGGCAATGGGGCTGGTGGGGTCGTCCTGGGCCGCGGGGTTCACGATGTCGTTGGCGCCGATGACCATGGTGACGTCGGTGGCCGGGAAGTCATCGTTGATCTCGTCCATCTCCATCACGATGTCGTAGGGCACCTTGGCCTCGGCCAGCAGCACGTTCATGTGGCCGGGCATGCGGCCGGCCACCGGGTGGATGCCGAAGCGCACGTTCACGCCCTTCTCGCGCAGCAGCCTGGTGATCTCGAACACCGTGTGCTGGGCCTGCGCCACCGCCATGCCGTAGCCCGGCACGATGATGACGCCCTTGGCTTCGCGCAGCAGTTCGGCCGTCTCGACGGCGCTGATGGGCGAGACCTCGCCCTGCGGCTCGGCCGCAGCACCGCCGGCCGGCTTGGCCGCCGGGGCGCCACCGCCGAAGCCGCCGGCGATCACGCTGATGAAATTGCGGTTCATCGCCCGGCACATGATGTAGCTGAGGATGGCGCCCGAGGAGCCCACCAGCGCACCCACCACGATGAGCAGGTCGTTGCTCAGCATGAAGCCGGTGGCCGCAGCCGCCCAGCCCGAGTAGCTGTTGAGCATCGATACCACCACTGGCATGTCCGCACCACCGATGGCCATCACCATGTGGATGCCGAAGAGCAGCGAGATGACGGTCATCACCAGCAGCGGCGTCATGCCGGCCTGGATGTCGTGGGCGTTGACGAAGGCCGCGCCGAAATACACCACCACCAGCAGGCCCGCCAGGTTGAGCCAGTGGCGCGCCGGCAGCAGCAGGGGCTTGCCGCCGATCTTGCCGCTGAGTTTGCCGAAGGCGATGAGCGAGCCCGAGAAGGTGACCGCACCGATGAGGATGCCGACGTAGATCTCCACTTCGTGGATGGCCTTCTCGGCGCCGCTGAACTGCACCGAGGTGTCGACATAGCTGGCAAAGCCCACCAGGCAGGCGGCCAGGCCGACCAGGCTGTGCATGAGGGCGACAAGCTCGGGCATCTGCGTCATCTGCACCTTCTTCGCCGCGAAGAGGCCGATGCTGCCGCCCACCACCAGGGCGAGCACGATGTAGGCATAGCCGCCCGAGAGCACGCGTGGCCCCAGCACGGTGGCCAGCACTGCGAGGGTCATGCCGATGATGCCGAAGAGGTTGCCGCGTCGCGCCGTTTCAGGGTTGGCGAGGCCGCCCAGGCTGAGGATGAAGAGGATAGTGGCGCCGATGTAGGAGACGGTGGCCAGGCTGGAGGTCATGTCCGGGTCCTTGTTGTTCTGGGGGTCACTTGCGGAACATTGCCAGCATGCGACGCGTCACCGCGAAGCCGCCGAACATGTTGATGGCGGTGAGCACCAGGGCCACCACCGCCAGGCCCAGGATGAGGCCCGAGGGGCGCCCCGCGGCGCTGTCACCGCTCAGCGGCGGGGCGACCTGCACCAGCGCGCCGATGGCGATGATGGACGAGATGGCATTGGTCACGCTCATCAGCGGCGTGTGCAGCGAGGGCGTCACGTTCCACACCACCATATAGCCCACGAAGCAGGCCAGCACGAAGACGGTGAAGTGGGCCAGGAAGCTGGCCGGTGCGTACAGGCCCACCAGCGCGAAGAGCACGGCGCCGATGCCGAAGGTGATGGCCAGGGACTTGGCCGACATGGGCTCGCCGCCACCGCCGTGGCCATGGCTGCTCTTGGCCGCAGGGGCGGCGGCCGGCTTGGCGGCGGGCTTGGCCGGCGCTGCCGGCATCTTGATGGGCGGGGCGGGCCAGGTGATCTCGCCGGCCTTCACCACCGTGAGACCGCGGATGGCGTCGTCCTCGAAGTTGACGTTGATCTGCCCGTCCTTGGTCTTGCAGAGTTCCTCGGTCAGGCGCAGCAGGTTGTTCGAATACAGCGTGGACGACTGCTTGGCCAGGCGGCTGGCCAGGTCGGTGTAGCCCACGATGGTCACACCGTGGCGCACCACCGCCTCGCCCGGCACGGTGAGCTCGCAGTTGCCGCCCCGCTCAGCCGCCATGTCAACGATGACGCTGCCGGGCTTCATGCTCTGCACCATCTCGGCGGTGATGAGGCGCGGCGCCGGCTTGCCCGGGATCAGGGCCGTGGTGATGATGATGTCCACCTCGCGGGCCTGCTGCGCGTACATCTCGCGCTGCGCGGCCAGGAAGCCCTCGCTCATGACCTTGGCGTAGCCGCCGCCGCCCGAGCCTTCTTCCTCGTAGTTGACCTTGACGAACTCGCCGCCCAGCGAGACGACCTGGTCGGCCACCTC
>JBEEJN010000037.1:0-62351 GCA_041169165.1 Pseudomonadota bacterium | reverse complement strand
CAAAGCGGCGCCGGTTGTTCTTCCAGACGAAGTCGTAGACGCAGTTGTGGAAGTAATAGAACTCGAGGTGCTTGAACTCGCTCTTGGCGGCTGAGAACAGCTCTTCCACGCGGTGGATGTGTTCGTCCATGGTGCCGCCCACGTCCATCAGCAGCAGCACCTTGACCTTGTTGTGGCGCTCGGGCACGAGCTTGATGTCCAGCAGGCCGGCGTTGGCCGCGGTGCTGTGGATGGTGTCGTCGAGGTCGAGTTCGAGGTCCGAACCCTCACGCGCGAAGCGGCGCAGGCGGCGCAGCGCGACCTTGATGTTGCGCGTGCCCAGTTCGAGGCTGTCGTCGTAGTCAGCGTAGGCACGCTGCTCCCACACCTTGACGGCCGACTTGTTCTTGCCCGGTCCGCCGATGCGGATGCCTTGCGGGTTGTAGCCGCCGTGGCCGAAGGGGCTGGTGCCGTTGGTGCCGATCCACTTGCTGCCGCCTTCATGGCGGGCCTTCTGCTCCTCGAAGCGCTTCTTCAGCGTCTCCATCAGTTCGTCCCAGCCCATCTTCTCGATGGCGGCCTTCTCCTCGGCCGTGAATTCGCGCTCCAGGGTCTGCTTCAGCCAGTCCAGCGGCAGCTCCTTGGTGAAGTCGGCCACCATCTCCACACCCTTGAAGTAGGCGGCGAAGGCGCGGTCGAACTTGTCGTAATGCGCCTCGTCCTTCACCAGCGTGGTGCGGGCGAGGTAGTAGAACTGGTCGACACTGGTGTCGATCACACCGGCCTGGAGCGCTTCGAGCAGGGTGAGGAATTCCTTCACCGTCACCTTCAGCTTGGCGTTGCGCAGCGTGTAGAAGAAGTCGATCAGCATGATGGGCCGAAGCATACGACGGCCGTGTCAGGCCTCCGTTTCAAGCCGCTGCTTGGCGTGGCCATCGCACTGCCCGGCAGTGGCGGATTCAGCGCCGGGCGTGGAAAAAGGCGATGCGTTCCTCGTCCACCGGATGGCTGGACAGCAGGGCAGCGAGGCGGTCGCGCCGGCCCGCCGACGTGCTCGCGCCCGGCTCGGCCGGTGGCGTGCGGCTGCTGCTACTGCCGCCGCCGGTCGACGTCGTTGCTTCGGTGTCGTTCGCCGTTGGCGCAGAGCGGGTGGTGAGCTGGAAGAAGTCAATCATGGACTGGCCGCCGAGCTGGTTGGCCTGCAGCACGTCCAGGCTGCGGGCGTCGGCCTCGCGTTCCAGGTCGCGTGAATAGGCCAGTTCGCCCAGCAGCGCCGGCGCTGCGGCCAGCCAGCTGCCCAGGTCGCCGAACAACAGTGCCGTGCCAGCACCGACCAGACTGGCCTGCGCCAGCATGCGTGTGGCGTGACGATGCCTGGCGTGGCCGGCCTCGTGACCGAGCACGCCAATGAATATGTCGTCGCGCCCGGCCACCAGCTCGACCAGCGCATCGGTCACGACGATGCGCCCGCCCGGCAAGGCAAAGGCATTGACCAGGCCACCGGCGTGCCTGAACTCGATCACAAGGCCGGTCGTCAGCTCGGCGTCGTCGCGCCAGGTTCGCGCGACGGCCTGTTGCGCGAGCTCGCGCAGGCGTTGCTGCTCGACCGGCGCAAGGCGGCTGGGCTGCAGCCAGCGGCGGTCGAGCTGCTGCAAAGCCGCGTCACCGAGCCGGCGATCGACCTCGACCGGCACGAGGGCGGTGAGCGCCTGCCCGGCCAGCGGGATGCCCCAGCCGAGCGCCGACCCGAGCAGGCCGACGACCAGTGCCAGCGCCAGCGCCACCCGCGACCAGCTTTGCTGCAGGCGCACGACCACGCCGTCACGCTGCCCGGCGCGTGCGGCCAGGGCGTCCCACGCCGCCGCGTCGTCACAGCGGATGCTGGCGCCGTCGTCGAGTTCGAGCAGGCGCGCGCCGTGGCGCTGACGTTCGGGCCAGCGCAGGCCGGCCAGCGGGATGTGGCGCTCGCTGCTGGCGCCGTGCAGGCGCAGGGCGTCGCCGTCCAGGCTGAGCCATGCCGCGTGCACACGCGGGCTCTGGCCGTCGCAGTAGTGCACGCGCAGGGGCGCGCTGCCAGGTTCAGGGTCGTTCATGACGCGGAAAGGGCGGACTACAGGACAACCGTGCTCAAAAGCCCACGTCCAGACCGAACAGGTCGCCCACAGCGTCGCCGCTGGCGCTGGTCTGACCGCCGCTCGCAGCGCGCACCTGCTGCTCGAAATCTGCCGCCACGACCACACTCATCGCGGTCAGCCTGAGCCTGGCCATGGCGACCGCGGCAAACGGGCGGTAAAAGCCCAGCGTGAGCACGGTGAGCAGCAGGTTGCGTGCCGCCAGCCGTGCCGCAGCGCCGGGCGCCAGGTTGCAGCTGAACTGCAGCAGGGGCCCCTGGGTGGCGTTCCAGACCAGGTTCTGGATCAGTGCCAGGTAAAAGGCCCAGGCCGCCAGGTAGGCGGCGGCGGCCAGCACGCCAAACATCGCGACGAAGGGCCCGAGGCCGGCCAAGGGCCCGATGACCGCCACCATCATGCCGGCGAACAGGGCCGCGCCGACCATCACCACGCCGCCACGAAAGTTCGCCCGGTAGAACTTAATGGCCGGCGCGGTGAAGTCGACGGCGGCATTGCCGTAGCGGTAGCGGCGATGCTGGTAGGTCTTGATGCGCCACTGGCAATAGGGTGTCGCAAGCATGGCCGCGAACGTCACCAGGCCGAACAGCGCCTGGCCGGACTCGCCGACCAGCGTCAGCAGGGTCAGGGCCACCACGTTGCTGCCCAGCACGATGGCGCCGACAACCATCACGATGCCCAGCGCCTGATAGGCGCCTGCCCGACTGCCCGCGAAACCCATGCGCAGGCCGCGCCAGCTGGTCTGGCCCATGCGAAAGCGCTGGCCGGAGCGAAACAGGGCCGGCGCCAGCCCGACGAGCAGCAGCAGCATGAGGCCGGCAACCCAGAGCGAGGCCTGCTGCGACAGGAAGTAGCCGCCCAGCAGCAGGGCGGCGATGAGGTAGCCCTTGAGCATGGGGCCGCCGCGGCCATGGAAAGCCAGTGGGTCGTCGCCGACCCGGGTGTTGCCATAGAAATAGGCCAGCCGCCGCGCGCGCGCGAATGGGTAGTACAGGCCCAGCGTGACGACGATGAGCAGCAGGTTGACGATCCAGATGCGGAAATACTCGCTGCCGCTGCCTTCGAAGCTCACTTCCAGGTGGCGGGCCGGGTGTTCGGTGGTCTGCAGGCCGGCGGGAAAGGTGGCGCTCCAGCCTCCAAGGTGGCTGCCGTCTGGCGGCGGGGGGTGGTCGAGGGTGTGCATGTCGAACGGGGCTCCCTGAGCGGCGACGAAAGCGAGGTGTCTCGTGCCGTGGCTGCATCGTGGCGGCTGGCCGCTCGGCGGGCAAGTCCCGATCGACCCCAGGTCGGCACCAGCCGAGCCGGCGGTGCGTGCAGTGCGGGCACTAGCCGGAACGGCAGGCGCCGAGCGTCGTGCCTGGACTGGCCCTGCCCGTGCTGGGTGCCGGGCCGCTGTGCGCGCCCAGCCAGGCGAGGAACTCCTGGTACCACAGCCGGCTGTTGCGAGGCTTGAGCACCCAGTGGTTCTCGTCCGGGAACCAGACCAGGCGGGCGTCGACGCCGCGTGCCTTGAGCGTGTTGTAGTAGGCCAGGCCCTGGCTGTCGGGCACGCGGTAGTCCTGGGCGCCGTGCATCACCAGCGTGGGGGTGTGCATGTGAGCGGCATGGCTGTGCGGACTTTGTGCCAGCAGGCGGGCCGGGTCGTCCCAGTACCAGGCGCCAAATTCGCGCGCGTGGCCGCTGTAGGCGTCATCGGCAAACATGCCGACCCAATCGAAGCAGCCGGCGTGGCACACATAGGCGCGGTAGCGCGCCGGCTCGCCCGGTGCCGGGTTGATGTGGCCGTTCATCCAGGCCACCAGATAGCCGCCGTAGCTGCCGCCGCCGGCGTAGATGCGTCCGGCGTCCACCCAGGGCTGGGCCACCAGCCAGTCGGTGGCAGCCTCGATGTCCTGGGTCTCCAGCTCGCCCCAGCGGTGCGTGATGGCGTCCAGGAAGGCGTAGCCGAAGCCGCTGGAGCCGTGGTAGTTGACGCAGGCCACCACATAGCCCTGGGCAGCGAAGACCTGCTGGTTCCAGCGGTAGTGCCAGTTGTCGCCGAAGACCGAATGCGGCCCGCCGTGGATGAGGTGCAGCACCGGCAGCTTGCTGCTGCCCGGCCGGGCCGGGTCGACGCCGGGCGGGAAGGTCAGGCGCAACTGCACCGTGTCGCCCAGCGCGCCGGTGATGTCCACGCAGCGGCTGCGACCCAGGCGGCAGCCGTCGAGCACAGCGTCGTTGCAGCGCTCCATGCGCTGCGGCGCCTGGCCGGGCAGCAGGGCCCAGGCACGCGCCGGGTGCTCGGCGCAGTCGGCCACCACCACGCTGGTGCCGGCACGCTTGTCGTAGCTGCTCACCCAGCCGCTGCGGCCTGGCGCCGGGTAGACCGCCTCGGCGCGCCGGTCGGCGAGGTCGAAGCTCCACAGGCGCCGGCTGCCACGCTCCTCGGCACAGGCGAGCACCGCCTGGCCGTCCTCTTCCCACACCAGCGGAGCCTCGACCACATGGTCCCAGGCCTGGCTGACCACGCTCCAGCCGGCCGGTGCGTCCGGCGTGGCGCGCTGCCACACGGCGAGCTGGGCCGGCAGGGTTTCCTTGCGGCCGCGTGCGGCGGCCAGCAGGGCGATGCGCTCGCCGTCCGGGCTGTAGCGCGGCGCCTGGCAGTCGAACAGCGCGTCGGCGCCGCGTGTGTCGATGAGGGTGGAAAGGCGGCCGCTGGACAGCTCCATCTCGCTGAGCGAGAGCTGGTTGTCGATGCGCTTGACCGGCGCGGTGTCGTGCACGAAGCAGATGCGCCGGCCGTCGGGCGAGATGTCGAAGGCGCTCGGGTCGGGGTCGCAGCGGCTGAGTTCCAGGTCGCGGCCCTCGAACAGGTCGCGCCACTTGCCGCTTGCCAGGTCGAGCACACACAGGTGCACCACCCGGCCCTGGGGCAGGTTGTGGTCCCAGTAGCGGTACTGCATCTCGCTGGTGACGTAGGCGCTTTCCTTGCGCTCCTTGAACTGCTTGAGCCGGCGCGCCTGCGCCCGCGCACCGCGCTCCTCGGGCCAGACCCAGGTGAAGAAGGCGATGCGCTTGCCGTCCGGGAACCACTTGAAGCCCTCCACCCCGGTAGCCACGGTGGTGACGCGTCTGGCCTCGCCGCCGTCGGGCGCGATGAGGTAGAGCTGCGCCTCCTCGTCCTTCACGCCCTGCTGCTCGCGCCGGGCGATGAAGGCGATGCGGTCACCGCGCGGGCTCCAGGCCGGCTGGCCGTCCTTGTCGCCGCAGCTCGTCAGGTGGCGCGGCTCGCCGCCCAGGGTGGACAGCAGCAGCAGCGAGTTGCGCGAGCGGTTCTCGTCCATCGAGAAGTCGGTGATGGGCAGCACCGCCTGGGCGCCGTCCGGGCTCAGGCTGGGCGCGCCCAGGCGCGCGAGCTGCCACAGGGTGTCGACGCTGAAGCTGCGCCGGGTGCTGCGCTCAGGGGCACGGGAGGAGCGGGCGGTGGCTGTGGGCATGGTGTCCTGCAGGTGGATGAGGCGCCAGCCGCGCGGCTTGCGCGGCGCGGCGGCGTCGGTGCATGACGGGTCATGACGTGTCGGGCCGTCAGCTCGTGGCTCCGGTGCCCGCAGCCGGGTTCAGCGCGGTCGTTCGAGCTGCCAGTCCAGATGCGAGCGTACCGCCGGCCACTCGGGTGCAGTGATGCTGTACACGGCGGTATCGCGCAGGCTGCCGTCGGCGGCGCGCTGGTGGGCGCGCAGGATGCCGTCGAGCTGGGCGCCCAGCCGCTCGATGGCTCGGCGGCTCTGGGTGTTGAGGCGGTGGGTGCGCAGCTCGACCGCGATGCAGCCCAGCTGCTCGAAGGCATGGGCCAGCAGCAGGCGCTTGGCCTCGGTGTTGAGCGGCGTGCGCTGGGCGCTGCGGGCGTACCAGGTCGAGCCGATCTCGACGCGCTTGTGCAGCGCGTCGATGTGCATGTAGGTGGTCATGCCCACCACCCGGCCGGCGGCGTCGATGACGGTGAAGGGCAGCATGCTGCCGGTGGCCTGCAGGCCCAGGCGGCGGCTGATCTCATCGGCCATGCGGTCCGGGTGGGGCACCGCCGTGTACCACAGCCGCCAGAGCTCGCCGTCGCGCGCGGCCTCGCACAGCGCCGCGGCGTGGTCGGGGGCGAGTGGTTCGAGCCGCACATGACGGCCGGTCAGGGTGAGGGGTTCGGGCCAGGCCATCGCGTTGCCAAGCGGCGTGACAGTCGGGCTCAGCGCTTCGGTTCGGCCGGGCCGCGGCGCAACAGCCGGCGCGCCAGTGTCTTGCCCAGACCGGCCCCCAGGCCGACGAGCAGGATGCCGACCATCGAGGCCGTGCCCCAGCCCTGCTCGGTCATGAAGTCGGCCCCCGCGGCGCGGGCGAGCAGGCCGCCGGCCAGACCGCCGGCGAGAAAGCCCAGGGCGTCGACCACACCTTCGGCCAGGGCATTCTTGAGTTGTGCGTCCATGTTCGACGGCGACGATCAGCGGTTGTTCTTCTGCATGAAGACCAGCTTCTCGAACAGGGTCAGGTCCTGCTCGTTCTTCAGCAGCGCGCCCACCAGCGGTGGCACCACCACCTTGTGGTCGGCACTGTGCAGGGCCTCGATGGGAATCTCCTCGGCCAGCAGCAGCTTCAACCAGTCCAGCAGTTCGCTGGTGCTGGGCTTCTTCTTCAGCCCGGGCAGGTTGCGGATGTCGTAGAAGCTCTTCATGGCCGCGGCCAGCAGTTCCTTGCGCAGGCCGGGGAAATGCACCTCAACGATGGCCTTCATGGTCTCGGCGTCGGGGAACTTGATGTAGTGGAAGAAGCAGCGGCGCAGGAAGGCGTCGGGCAGCTCCTTCTCGTTGTTGCTGGTGATGAAGACCAGCGGGCGATGTTTCGCCTTGATGAGCTCGCGCGTCTCGTAGACGTAGAACTCCATGCGGTCGAGTTCACGCAGCAAGTCGTTGGGGAATTCGATGTCGGCTTTGTCGATCTCGTCGATCAGCAGGGCCACCGGCTGCTCGGCCGCAAAGGCCTGCCATAAGGTGCCCTTGACGATGTAGTTGCGGATGTCATGCACCTTCTCGATGCTGGCCGCGTCGTTCAACTGGCTGTCGCGCAGCCGGCTCACTGCGTCGTATTCGTACAGGCCTTGCTGCGCCTTGGTGGTGCTCTTGATGTGCCACTGCATGAGCGGCATGCCCAGCGCCTGGGCGACCTCCTCGGCCAGCATGGTCTTGCCCGTGCCCGGTTCACCCTTGACCAGCAGCGGGCGCTTGAGCGCGATGGCGGCGTTGACCGCCAGCATCAGGTCCTGCGTGGCGACGTAGTTCTCGGAGCCGGTGAACTTCATGCGGTGGGTCTCGGACAGTGGGGTCGGACGGGTCGCCCGGACACAGTCGGGCATGCAAAACCAGTATACGGGTCGCCTTGCGGCCTGGCTGTCGCGCCCGGCACGCGGCGGAAAGCCCCTGCCAGAACCATCACCTCGCTCGGTCTGGCGCTGTTTGCGGACAGTGGTTTGTATAAATGCGGGCTTTGTGTGACTTTTTTGGCGTCAAGCATGCACATCGGGGATGGTGTCAGGCAGTCGTCAGTGATTTTTCCGGATCACTTTGTTGAATCTGATTTTTCACACGCGCGCGACCGCAAAAATCGCTTTTCAGCCCTTGTGCAGGGGTTCAGGGCGTCGCTTGAAGGACTCCGGCTGCGTGATTCGGGGGCCGGCCTGGCCGGGGTTTTCAGGCGGATGTTGCAAATGAACGACGTTTCAGCGGTGCTTGCGTTGCGGGTGACTCGGCGAATCTGGAAAACTTGTGCAACCAGATGCAACAAGGGTGAAGGGTTCCCGCCATGTACTCCATGTTCCACGACGAGCAGGCCAGCAGCGCGCTGACGCCGCCCGACCTCACCCTGCGGGTCTACCGTGGCCTGGCGGCGCTGGCTGGCACGGGGGCGCTGGCGGTCTGGACCGGTGGCTGGGGCGAGTCGGTGCCGCACATGGTGGTCAACGCCTTGTGGGTGGGTCTGGGCGGCTGGATGGGCGCGCTCATCTTCTGCGAGACCATGATCGTCGGCGCCATCGTGGCGCAGTCGCTGCACCTGGCCCGGCGCGAGCTGGACGGCCACCAGCCCTTCGGCGTACCGAGCGGCCTGCTGCCCGACTTCTGTGACCTGCGCGCCCTGCGGCAGCTGCCGCGCGCGCCGGCGCAGTGGTACAGCCTGGACTGAGACGCCGCAGTACTCAAGCCCGGCGCTGTCGACCCGGCGTCGAGTGGCCCGGCGCCCGGCTCGATCCAGCGCCACTCACGACAGCATTCCCTCAGCCCAGCGGCGCCAGGCGGTAGCGCGCCCGTGCCGCGTCACAGGCCGGCTCGCCGCGGCCCAGTGGCGCGAGCAGGCCGAATTCGCGGCACGGCGATGGTCGCCACTCGTGGATGGCGCAACTCACACACTGTCCCACCGTGCCGGTGAGGGCGGCGCAGCGGGCCGGCTGGTGATCGGTGCCGCGCATGCGCGCCATGGTCGCGGTGAGCGGCAGAGCCAGGCCATCGGGCACGGTGCCGCCCTCGCTTTGCAGTTCCTCGATGGCGAAATCCACCCGCAGGCTGGCACAGCAGGCGCCGCAGCTCAGGCAGGGGTTGGCGCTGGGTGCGCCGCTGCTGCTCACGTGCGTGATCCTCTGCTTGCCCGCGTCGGTGCCGCGCCAGGGCAGCCTCAGCGGCGCACGCGCTGGGCCATCACTTCACCCAGGCGGATGGACCGGCCCGGCGCCCATTCGGAGTTGAAGGCCAGCGGGCCGTCGGCGCTGGCCTTGGGGAAGAGCATCACCACCGTCGAGCCGAGCAGGAAGCGACCCATTTCCGCGCCCTGTTCCAGCACCACCGGCTTGTCGGCAAACATCTTGTCGGTGTATTGCCACGCACGCACACGCCCGACGCGCGGCGGATTGACCACCCCGTGCCACACCGTGGCCATGCTGCCCACGATGGTGGCGCCCACCAGCACCAGCACGAAAGGCCCGGCCGCGCCGTCGAACACGCACACCACGCGTTCGTTGCGCGCGAACAGCCCGGGCACACCGCGTGCCGTGGTCGGGTTGACCGAGAACAGCTCGCCCGGCACATAGATCATGCGCAGCAGCCGGCCGTCGCAAGGCATGTGGATGCGGTGGTAGTCGCGCGGGCTGAGGTAGAGCGTGGCGAAAAAGCCGTTCTGGAATTGCGCCGCCAGTGCAGAGTCGCCGCCCACCAGCGCCGTCGCGCTGTACTGGTGACCCTTGGCCTGGAAGATCTGCTCGCCCTCGATGCGGCCGAACTGGCTGATAGCACCGTCCACCGGGCAGACCAGCTCGGCCTGGGCGATCGGCCGGGCGCCGGGCTTGAGCGCGCGGGTGAAGAACTCGTTGAAGGTCGGGTAGCTAGTGACGTCGGGGTTGTCGGCCTCGGCCATGTTGACGTCGTACCGGCGCACGAAGCGCCGGATGATGGCCGTTGTCAGTCCGCCCCAGCGCGCCCCGGCCACCCAGCCGGCGAACTGGGTCAGGGCCTGCTTGGGGTAGAGGTATTGCGGCAGGACGGCAAGGCGATCGGACACGGGCGGCACCTGGGTGGCAGACGGACAAGGGGCCGGACGGCGGCGTGGTCGACAGCCGCGCCCGACGATCAAATGGCGGGGCAGTGTATCGACCGATACCGGCCTGGGCACTGATCTGATCGAATCCGTGGGTGTGCGGCGACAGCATTCTTGTTCCATGACCATTCTTGAATCCGCGCGCGGCGAGGAATTCCGGCGCGACCTGCGGCCGTTGCCCGGCAGCGGCAATGCGGCCGCCCGCCGACTGCTCAGCCCGGCCGAACTGGCGCCGCTCACCGAGCTGAACGACTGGCGTTCGCTCGGCGCCGTCTGCCTCACGTTCGGGCTGCTGGCGCTGGCGGTCCTGCTGGGCCTGGCCTGCTGGCCCGAGCATCCGGCCGGTGTGCTGCTGGCGCTGCTCGTCATCGGTGTGCAGCAGCATGCCTTGTTCATCCTGGCGCATGAGGCCGCGCACTACCGGCTGCTCGGCTCGCGCCGGCTGAACGACGCGCTCGGCCGGCTCATCGGCATGGCCGGGGGCATCTCGATGTGCACCTACCGCGTGGTGCACCGGCTGCATCACAACCATCTGTATGGCCCCGAGGACCCGGACACCGCCATCCACGGCGGGTATCCGCGCGGGGTGGCGTATCTGTGCCGCAAGCTGGCCGAGGACGTCGTCGGCCTGAACGCCTGGAAGACCTGCGCCTACTTCTTCTTCGGCGTGCCGGCTGCCAACGACGAGACCGGCCTCGCCGCCCGGCCGCTGGACGACACCTCGGCGGCCCTGCGCGCCGCCGCGCGCAGCGACCGTTGGGCTGTGCTGGCCTGGCAGCTTGGCGTGCCGATGCTGGCCGGCTTGCTGGGTGGCTGGCGCACGCTGGGCGCCTATGCCCTGTTCTGGCTGCTGCCCATGCTCACGGTGTTGCAGCCCATCCTGCGCCTACGCGCCATCGCCGAACATGGCGGCGTGACCGACCTCAGCTCGCCGCTCACCGCCGCGCGCTGCAACCGCAGCTGGGGTAGCGCCGCCAACTGGCTGGGGCGGGTGCTGCTGTTCCCACACCACGTCAACCATCACCTGGAGCATCACCTCTACCCGGCGGTGCCGCACTACCACCTGCCGGCCCTGCACCGGCTGCTGCGCGACAAGGGTGTGCTTGACGGCGCCGAGGTGCGCGACCTGGGCGACACCCTGAGCCAGGTGTTCGCGCCACGCCGTCCACGCGTCAGGCTGTGAAACACGTGCCAGGCACGCGGCTTCGGCTACTGCGCGACCTGCACCTGACGCCGTCGCTCCACATAGCCGGGCTGGACGGCAGCGTTGTTGTCCGGGCAACTCGCTGCGGCATTGCAGGCCACGGCGTCGAGCGTATAGACCCGCCGCACCAGAGGCACGCCGGGGCTGGCCTCGCCCTCGTTGTAGGCCAGTGAACTGCAGCTGACCGTGACGCGCATGCCGCCAGTGTCGGCGCGCAGGTCCAGCGTCTGGCTGGTGCCGGCCGCGCAGTTGGCCCAGCTGCCCTTGAGTGCCTGGTACAGGCCCCACTCGGTGCCGGCGCGGGCCGCCTGCCAGGCGCGTGCGGCCTGGATGTCCTGCGCCTGGCTCACCTGGGCCGTGCCGCCCACACGCACGATGGCCGCCGCCAGCGCCGCCAGCAGCACCAGCACGACGATGGCGGCGATCACGCCGAAACCGCGGCCGGCCTGGCGGCTCACCTTGCGCGCACGAGCCGGTCGCGCCGCGTGCTGCAACAACGGCCGGGCGCTCATGGCGCGTTGTCCACGTGGGCGCCGTAGGCCAGGGTGATGCGTTCGCCGCGCGCCTGCAGCACGATCTGCAGCCACACGAAGCCGTTCTGCTGCGTGGCGCCCTGATTGGGGTCATAGCTGAACTGGCAGCTCAGCACCTGGCTGGCCAGCACATGGCCGGCGCTGGTGGCCGGGCAGGTGCTGGGGTAGGCGGCGTTGTAGCCATAGGCCAAAAGCCGCAGCAGGCGCCCGCGGGCGTTGCCGCTGGCGTCGGTGCTGCCGTCCGCGCCCTCGCAGACATAGAACACCGGGCCCTGCGCCGCTGGCACGACCATGAAACGTCCGCCGTCATAGCCGTTCGGGAACTGCGTGGTCGCGATGCTGATGCGCGTGAGCCCGTAGGCGGCGCGTGGCGAAGCCGCCACTGCGGTGATCGCGGCGCGGTTGCTGCCGCCGTAGACCTGGGCCGGCGTCTGGTTGCCCACCACCACCATGTCGCCCACCGCCGGCGTCACCGCCAGCGGTGACAACACGTCAAACACCGAGGTGGCCTCGGTGGTGTCCAGCGGCGCCGAGCAGTCCACCGCCGGGCTGCAGGCCGGTGCGCTGTCGTTCACCGTGTCCGGCCCCATGCGGTAACGCCCGCCGGCGCTGCTGGGCAGGGTCTCGACGCACTGGCTGTTCGGAATGCGGATGGCGTTGGGCACCGACACCCGCACGTCGCGCGCCATGCGGCGCAGCGCCTGGTCGGCCTGCTCGACCAGATCGGCGCGCGAACGCGTGGCCAGGTAGCTTTCAAGCGCCGGGCGCATGAACACCACCAGCGCAGCGGCCAGCACGCCGCCGATGACGATGACCAGGATCAGCTCGACCAGCGTGTAGCCCTGCTGACTGGCCCGGCGGCGGCGCGGCGAGGTGGTGTCAGTTCGCATAGTCGCTACGCCAGCCGGTGAGCACGAGGCTGTCGCTGCCGTGGCTCACGGTGACGACGATCTTCTTGGCCGCCGCCACGCCGGCCAGCGTCGTGGCACTCACGCTGACCGCGACCGAATAGCCCGCCAGCGCCGGCAGCGGCGTGCCGTCCAAGGCGCAGATCTGCCCGCTGCTGGCGTAGCCGTCGTAGTCCGACAGGTCGTTGTAGCTGTCGCGCGCGCAGGGGGCGGGTGCGCTGTTGGGCGCCGGTGCGTAGGGCTTGAGGGCGATCTCCTCCTGCATCTCCTCGGCGATGGCCAGCATCTGCTTGCGCAGCGCGGCGTCGCCCGAGCCGCGGGTGACGGCATTGAAGGCCAGCAGCACACCGGCCAGGCCCACGCCCAGCACGACGATGGCCAGCACCATCTCGATCAGGGTGAAGCCGTGCTGGCTGGCGCCGCGCCCGAGCGCCCGCGAGTCATTCGACATGGCCGGTCTCGCCGATCAGGTTGATGACGGGTGCACCACTCACGCTCAGCGTCCACAGCCCTGCGTTGAGGCCGGCGGCGTCGCTGGTGACACGCCCGCTGGGCTGGAAGTACAACGTCCCGGCCGGCGCCAGGCTGCTGCTGGCGCCACCGCTGCTGAGCGCGGCCGCCGCGCCGCCGGTCACGCCGGGCAGGGCGGCGGTGCAGGCCAGCGCCGGATTGGCCGCCGCGATGGTCAGGCGCACCGAGCTGGCGTCCACCGTGGCGCAGACCAGCCGACGGTGGCTTACCGCGCTGGCGCCGGCCAGGCGCAGGGCGGCGACGATCTGGTCGCGGTAGCCGTCGGCGCGCAGGTTGAGCGCGCCGTCCAGGCGCGGCAGCGCCACCGCGGCCAGCGCGCCGACGATGACCAGCACCGCCACCAGTTCGGGCAGCGTGAAGCCGCGCGTCTTGCGGTTGCGGTTGCGGCAGCAGAGGCTGCAGGCGGTCGGCAGGGTCATGGCAGGCCAATGCTCGGCGATGGCGAGCAGTGCGTCAGTACATCTCGCGCAGGTGCACGCTCTTGCGCGTTTCCGGGCTGGCGATGCCGAAGCTGGCGCGTGCGCTCGGGTCGCTCGCCCAGCCGCTGGCGCAGGCGCCGTTGCGCGCACGCAGCCAGGGCCGGCCGGCGCCGCTGCTGGCCGGGTGGCTGGCCAGGCAACTCTGGTCGGTCGTGCCGGTGCCGAGGTTGATGCTGAGGTCGACGCTGCCGGTGCGCCCGGCCGGGGGTGCGGCCAGGCTGATCTGCGCCTGGCCGTTGACCACGCTCGCCGCGCCGTTGACAACCGACCAGGCCGTGCCGCTGGCGCCGCGGTGGTCGAGAAACTGCACCGCCGCGATGGCCGCCGCGGGCAGGCTGGTGCAGCTGTCCAGGGCATTGAGCAGCCATGCGCTGCCGCTCCAGTACTGCGCCTGCACCGGCAGGGCCAGGGCGGACTTTTCCGACCCGTAGGCGTTGAACACGCGCAGTCGTCCGCTGCGCACGGGCATGGCCGGCTCGGCGTGGCCGGCCGAGCTCACCGCGTCAGCGTCGATGCCGCGCAGCAGCAGGCTGACCGGCGCCGCCAGCTTGCTGGCAAAACTCCAGGCCGGGGTCGTGACCGTGGCCACGCCGGCGCGGAAGGCGCTGGCCGGCAATGCGCCACTGCCGTTGAAGCTGCCGGCCGCGCCGGCCGCCGTGTCGCTCAGGGTGAGCACCTGGGCAAAGTTGGGCACGGTCGAGTTGCTGCCGTCGTAGTTGAGCGTGGTGCCGGGCGTGGCCAGGCCGTTGCGCGCCGTCACCTGCACCGTGAAGGGTTGGCCGCCGTAGCTGAAGGCGCCACAGGCCGGCGTGGCGCTGAGGTCGAAGTGATGCGGCACAAAACGCCCCACCGCGCCGGCGCTGCCGGTGCTGCCGGCGGCGTTCAGGCCGCTGCCGAGGTAGTTGACCAGCGCCGCGTTGAGGTCGATGCGACCGACCTCGCTCCACACCAGGCCGCTGGCGACCGCGCGGCCGGCATTGAAGGGCCCGAGCGTGCCGGCGTTGAACACACCGTTGCTGGCGCCGCTGCCGCTGGGCTGGGCCCGCACATGGCTGAGGGTGATGGTTGGCGCAGCGCCTTCACGGCCGAAGTTGGGCGTCACCGCGCCGCTGGCGTTCAGCGCCGACACGGCGGCCGAGAAGGCCGTGCCGGCACGGATCGGGCCGGCGCTGATGCCGTCCAGCGCCAGCGCCGCCGGCGCGCTGATGACGCTGGTGCTGCCGCTCATGCTCAGACCGGTGTCGCCGGTCGCAGCCGAGCCGGTGTAGAGCAGGTTGAGGTTGAACTGGCCGACGTCGGCGTATTGCAGGCTGGCGCTGGCCTGACCTTGGGCATTGAAGGCCAGGCTCAGGCTCTGGCCGCTGGCGTCGCAGGCCGCCGACGCATTGGCCGCCGCATTGAGCGCCTTGCCGCCCACCCGCACCGGCAGGCTGCCGCTGTTCGGATTGGCATAGGCGCAGCTGAAGCGCACCGTGCGACTCACGCCGGCCAGTGCCGCCACGCAGCTGTTGCTGTTGTCGGCCTTCTTCACCGCCTTGATGGTCACGCTCTGCGCGGTGTCGGCCACGTGGGCGGCCACGCTGGCGAGCAGGCCGGTGTCCTGGGCGGTGTAGGTGCAGCTCGGGCTGCCGAAGTTGCAGCGCGCCGGGTTGGGCGGGGCGGGCAGGGCGCTGTCCAGCTGCAGCTGGGTGCTGGCTGCGACCGGCAACTGCATCGCCACGGTGGTCATGCTGCTGCCGGCGGCAATGGTGAAGGCGGTGCTTGCCGGCCACAGCGTGGCGGCGTGGCTGGCGGCCAGGATGCCGCTCACGCCGCTGGTGTAGGGCGTGCTGCAGGTGTCGTCGGCGCAGGCCACCAGGGTGACTTCGTCCGGCGCGCAGGTCAGGCCCAGACCACTCGGGTGGCGCAGTTCCAGGTGGTCGGGGCGCTGGTTGTCGTCGTCGAGCAAGGTGATGTCCATCACCGTCTCGGCGGGGTCCAGCGCGACCTGGGCGTCGCTGCTGCTGATCGAGGTGATGGTCAGGCGGATGGACTTGGTCGGCTCGACCAGGGTGTCGTTCTTGACCACGAAGTCGATCGAGGTATCGGTCGGACTTTCCGGGTCGGTCGGATCGATGGTGACGCTGCCGGTGAGCGGCAGGTCGGTGTCGCCACTGGTGGCCGTGCCGGTGACGCTGTAGCGCACGGTGATGGGCCCGCTGGGCAGCAGGTTGGCCGAGATCACCGCAGAGTAGCTGTCGTCGCTGCCTTCGGTGAGGGTGAAGCTGTCGACCGCGAAGCCGACATAGTTGCGCTCGCGCACCGTGATGGTCGCGCCGTCGCTGTCGTCACCGGTGTTGATCAGGCCCGACGTCGGCGCAGTCAGGCTGCTGACCGCGGTGAGTACGCCCACCACGCGCGGCTTGCCGCTCACGGTGAGGGTGGCCGTGGCGCCCGGGTTCAGGCTGCCGACGGTCCAGCTCAGAGTGCTGGCGCCCTGGCTGGTGCTGCCCTGACTGGCGGCGACGCTCAGCGACGAGAAGTTCGTCGTGTTCAGGCCGCTGGTGCTCAGCGCGACGTTCGAGACACTGGCGCTGCAGGTCTTGTTGGTGACGCTGATGGCGTAGGTGGTGGTGGTCACCGCCACGATGGGGCTGTTGGTGTCGGCCTGGATGTCGACCACCAGATCGCTGCCGCTTGTCGTGCACGAGTTGCTGGCGCCGATGGTGTGGCGACTGGTGTTGCTGACTGCACTGGGCCAAGTGCCGCCATCGGGCACGCGCGCCACATCACCGCTGGTGTCGCTGCTGGAGGTGCTGTCGACCACCACCGGTGTGCCCATGCACGTCGGCACGGTCTGGATGCGCCCGTCCAGAGCGACATAGTCGATGAAACGACCGGCCGAATCGACCAGCGCGATGTCGACCAAACGTGTCGAGCGGTTGCGCAGGTAGATCGACTTGGCGCTGTTGTAGATGAACAGCCCCTTGGCTGAAAAGCCCGAGGACAGGTAGTAGCCGCCCTTCTTGCTGGCGGTGCGGCCTGAGCGCTGGTAATAGACCACCAGCTGCCAGGTCGACCAGACCGAGGGCGCGACATTGGCGCTGTTGTAGATCTCGATCTGGTTGGAGCTTGAGCTGCTGCGGCTGGCGCCGATGCGCACCTCGTTGAGCGTGGCCTGGCCCTTGTAGGGCGAGCAGCTCTGCACCTGGGCCAGGGCCAGGGGCACCAGCAGGGCCTGCAGCAGCAGGCCCAGCAACAGCTGGTGCAAGCCCTTCACGGCCCTGCGCCTTCAGGCGGCTCAGTTGCCGGCGGCGATGCCAACGAAGGTCTGCGTATAGACCTGGGTGGCGCTGACGGTGCGGGTGACGGTACAGGTGCCGGTGGCGCCGTTGGTGGTGCCCAGGGCGGCGCCCGAGGCGGCGATGGCGAACTTGGCGGCCAGCGTGCCCTGCATCAGGCTGGCGGTATCGGTGCAGGCGCTTACCTTGACACACTTGCCGGCGGTCACGACGTTGCCGGTGAGGGCACAGCCGCTGTAGTTCAGGTTCATGGCCGAGGCGGCGGCGCCGGCCACGCCGTCGACAGCGGCCTGTTCGGCGTCACCGCGCATGTCGATGAAGCGTGGCAGGGCGACAGCGGCGAGCACGCCCAGGATGACGATGACCACGATGAGTTCGATCATCGTGAAGCCTTGTTGCGAGCGACGAGTGTTCATGGCAGGGGACTCCGGGTGCAGGGGGTTGGGAAGCGAAACGGGCGGGCGCTGGCCTGGGCCGGCGGTGGGGACTGGGCGTGCGCGCAGGGCGCAGGTGTGGGGCGAGCCTTGCGTTTGTCGAGGCCACAGCATGGCTCGAAGCGCTTGGGGCGAAAGTGCGAAATGCAGGTCATGGAACGGCCTTCTCGCGCGATGTGGTCGGGGTGGGCGCGGGCGGACATGGGCTGGCCCGCGCTCAGTGCGGCATCACCGTGCGGCCAAGGTTCCAGATCGGCAGGAACACGCCCAGTGCAAGCAGCAGCACCAGCGCACCCAGCATCACGATGAGCAGCGGCTCGATCTGCTGGCCCAGGGTCTTGAGCTCGTATTCGACCTCCTGGCCATAGAGCGCAGCCACCTCGTCCATGAGTTCGTCGACGGCGCCGGTCTCCTCGCCCACCGCGATCATCTGCAGCACCACCGGCGTGAAGGCGCCGCTGGCGGCGGCGGCGCGCAGCACCGATTCGCCGCGCTCGACCGCATGGCGCATGCCGTCCACCTTGAGCGCGACATGGTGGTTGTCGACCGTCTGCGCCACCACGCTGAGCGCCTCGACGATGGGCACACCGCTGCGCAGAGACAGCGCGAAGCTGCGTGCAAAACGTGCCAGCACCGCCTTGCGCACGATCTTGCCGGCCACCGGCAGCTGGAGCATGAACTGGTCCCAGCGAAGCCGGCCCTGCGGCGTGGCCCGCCAGCGCGCCAGCATCAGCCAGCCGGCCGCCGCAGCCAGCGCGAGCAGCCAGCCCCAGTCCAGCGTCAGGCGCGAACTGACCATCAGGATGCGCGTGGGCAGGGGCAGGGTGGCCCCCGACTGCTCGAACACCGCGGCGAAGGCCGGAATCACCAGCAGGTTGATGACGCCCAGCGCCACCACCATGGCGGCGACGACGAAGCTGGGGTAGCGCAGCGCGGACTTGACCTGCTGGCGCATGGCGGTCTCGAACTCCAGGTGCTTGAACAGGCGCAGGAAGATCTCGTCCAGCCGGCCGGTCATCTCGCCCACCCGCACCAGCGCGATGTAGAAGGCGTTGAACACGCTGCTCTGCTGGGCCAGGGCAGTCGACAGCGGCAGGCCGGATTCCAGGCTGCGCCTGACCTCGGCCAGGGTGGCCTGCAGGGCGGGGTTGCTGGTCGACTCCTGCAGGCCGGCCAGGGCGCGCAGGATGGGCACGCCCGAGCGCAGCAGGGTGTTGAGCTGGCGGCTGAACAGCATGAGGTCCATGCTGCCGACGCGTGCGCCCAGGCCCAGGCGGTCGGCCAGCGCGGACCAGTCGACCGACGCCACGTCACGCCGAGCGGGCGCGCCAGTGGCACGGTCGGCCGCCCGGCCGCTGGCGCTGCGGTCCAGGGCGCGGATGGTGAGCGGCGTGATGCCGCGGCCCTGCAGCAGGTCGGCCGCGGCGCTGGCGCTGGCTGCCTCGATCTCGCCCAGGGTGGCGCCGCCGCTGCTGGCGTGCCCGGTCCAGTGGTAATGCGGCATGGTGGGCGGGGTGTGATCGCGGCGTCAGGAGGGCAGGATTCGGAGCAGGCGTGCCGGTCGGTTCAGTCGACCATCTGGTGGCTCACTCGCATGGCTTCCTGCACCGTGCTGCGCCCGGTCAGCACCAGTTCGGCGGCGTCACGCGCCAGCGTGCGGCCGGCAAGCTGGCGGCGGCCGGCGGCGACAAAGGCGGCCGGGTCGCCATGGTTCATGGCGTCGACCAGCTCGGGCGTCATCTCGATGAACTCGTACACGCCGGTGCGGCCGCTGTAGCCGGTGTGGTTGCACTCGGCGCAGCCGCGCCCCAGGCGCAGCCGTCCGGGTGCGACCTCGCCGCCGCAATGGGCGGCGAGCCAGGCCTGTTCATGGGCATCGGGCGCGTGCGGCTCGGCGCAGTGCGGGCAGACCACACGCAGCAGCCGCTGTGCCAGCACCATCTGCAGCGACAGCGCCACCATGTAGCGCGGCACACCCATGTCGAGCAGGCGGATGGGTGTCGACAGCGCGTCGTTGGTGTGCAGGGTGGACAGCACCAGGTGACCGGTGAGGGCGGCGCGCAGGCCGATCTCGGCGGTTTCCTGGTCGCGCATCTCGCCCACCAGGATCACATCCGGGTCCTGGCGCAGCGCGGCGCGCAGCACGCGGCCGAAGCTGAGGTCGATCTTGTCGTGCACCTGCACCTGGTTGAGGCCGGCCAGGCGGTACTCGACCGGGTCTTCCACCGTGATGATCTTGCGTTCGCTGTTGTTGAGTGCGTTCAGCGCGGCGTACAGGGTGGTGGTCTTGCCGCTGCCGGTCGGCCCGGTCACCAGCACCATGCCGGCGGGTTTGGCCATGGCCCGGCGCAGGGCGGCGCCAACCCGCTCGGGCAGGCGCAGGCTGTCCAGCGCCAGCAGGCCGGTGGCCTGGTTGAGCAGGCGCATCACCACCGATTCGCCGTACTGGGTCGGCATGGTCGAGATGCGCACGTCCACGCTGCCCTTCTTGAGCGTGACGGCAAAACGGCCGTCCTGCGGCAGGCGCTTTTCCGAGATGTCCAGCTGGGACATCAGCTTCAGGCGCAGCGCCACCGCGGCGGCAATCTTGGGGTCGGCTTCGGTCTGCACATGCAGCACGCCGTCGATGCGGAAGCGGATCTTGAGGCTGTCGGCCTGGGGTTCGATGTGGATGTCCGACGCACGCACGCGCAGCGCCTCCTCGAACACCGAGGCGAGCAGGCGCACCACCGGCGCGTCGTCGCTGCCGGCCTGCGCCGTGCCGAGCAGTTCGCCCAGACTGCCGCCCAGGCCGAGCAGGCCGTCCTGCACGCTGTCGAGTTCGCTCGTCAGCTCCTTGGCCAGGCCGGCGATTTCCTCGGTGCCGCGGTAGCTGCGGTCGATCGCACCGAGCAGCTGGCTTTCGGCCACCACCACCAGCTCGATCTCGCGGCGCAGCAGCCGGCTGACTTCGTCGTAGGCGGCGATATCGGTCGGGTCGGCCATGCCCACGCGTACGCCGCTGGCGGTGTCGTCCAGCGCCAGGGCGCGCAGGCGACGGGCCTGCACCTCGGGCAGCAGGCGCGCCACCTCGGGCCGCGACGAGCGCCGCGCCAGGTCGACATAGGGCACACGCAACTGGCCGGCCAGGGCCTGGGCGATCTGCACCTCGTCGACCAGACCGAGGTCGATGAACACCCGGCCGAGCTTGCGCCCGCTGCTGTGCTGGGTGGCCAGCGCCTGCGACAGCTGCTGGGCGCTGATGAGCCCCTGGGCGAGCAGCAGGTCGCCCAGGCGGACACGTTCGGGGCGGGCCATGGCGGCGCTTACTCCTGGCGGCTCAGTCGGGCTGGCGGGCGGCGGCGGCGCTGCCGCTGGCGCTGCCGTCGATGGTCAGCACGCGGCGCGGCGCGGCCGCCGGCGCATCGCCCGACCTGTCGGCCGTGACGTCGGTGGTGACGTCGGTAGCGCCGGACGGCGCTGGGGTGCTGGCCGGCGTGTCATTGCGCCAGGGCTGCCAGCGGCTGGACGGCTCGCGCGGATCGGCCTCGGGCCAGGGACCGTCGGCGCGGATGACGCTGGGCTTGATCAGGATGACCAGCTCGCGCTTGCGCAGTGCCGTGCTGCGCTGGCTGAACAGCAGCGGGCCGAGCAGCGGCAGGCTGGCCAGGCCGGGCACGCCGCTGCGCTCCTCGCGCTGTTCCTGGCTCATCAGCCCGCCGATGGCGACGATCTGGCCGTCCATCACCCGCACGATGCTGTCGGTCTCGTTGATGGTCGAGCTGGCCAGCGGCAGCTGATAGCTGCCCAGCGAGCCCAGGTTGATGTTCTTCTGCTTCTCGCTCACCGTGCTGATGGACGGGTGCACATGCAGCATCACCTGGCCGTCGGCGCCGATCTGCGGCGTCACGTCCAGCGCTATGCCCGAGAAGAAGGGCTGCAGCACCACCGAGGGGGTCGAGGTCGAGGTGCTGCCGGTGCTGGTGATGGTCGAGGCCACGCCGGTGACGTAGAGCTCGTCGCTGCCGACCTTGAGCACGGCCTTCTGGTTGTTGAGGGTGGCGATGCGCGGGCTGGACAACACCTGCACCTTGCCCTGCGATTCGAGAAAGTTGAGCAGGGCGGCGAAGTTGCCCGACTGGAAGGCCAGGCCGTAGAACGGTGCACCGGCGCTGGCCGCGGCCAGGCTGCTGCCGGGCGCGATGGCCGTGCCGCCGTTCGACAGGGCGCCGCTGTTGGCGAGGCTGTTGCCGGGCTGGACCAGGCCCAGGCTGGCGACGCCGCCCAGGGCGCGGCCGAAGGCGGACCAGTTGACGCCGGACTGCGAACCCTCGCCGAGTTCGACGTCCAGGATCTTGGCCTCCAGCATCACCTGGCGTTCGATGTTGAGCTGCACCGCCTGCAGATAGGCCTCGACCTGGCGCAGTTCAGCCGGTGTGGCGCGCACGACGATCACGCCGGCCGCGGCGTTGATGACCAGGCTGCGGCGGGTGCCGCCCGCACTGCCGCCGCCGCCGGCCGCGGGCGCTTCGGCGGCGGCGTAGTCGCCCAGGCCGAGCAGGGCCTGCAGCGAAGCCTTGACGTCGCGCCAGAAGTCGGCGTCCGAGCTGGTGCGTACGTAGGCGCTGTCATCGCTGCGGCTGTTCAGGCCGCTGCCGGTATTGCCGGCGGTGCTGCCGGCGCCGTTGGCGGCGGTGTTGCCGTTGTAGCCGTTGCTGCTGGCGCTGGTGGCGCTGTTGCCGGCAGCGCTGATGGAGGCCGAACTGACGTGCACATCACTCGTGCCCTGGCGTCGCCCGGGCAGGTAGCCGACCTGGAACAGCCGCGTCTGGACGTTGTTGGGCTGGACCACGATGCGCCGTCCACTGATGCGGTAGTCGTAACCGTAGAGCTCGCGCAGGGCGTCCAGCGCCTCGGGCACGCTGGTGTCGCGCAGGTTGAGCGTGACCTGGCCGGAGACTTCGGGGTTGACCAGCAGCTGCCAGCCCGAGCCCATGGCCAGTTGCATGAAGACCTGGGCTGCCGGGGCGTTGTTGACCGCGAGGTCGAAACGCGGCTCGGCGCCGGCCGCCGCGCCAGGCCGGCCGGCGGCTTGCGGCTGGGCCAGTGCCGGCGCGCCACAGGCCAGGGCGAGCAGCAGGCCGGCCAGCGTTCGCCGCAACGGTGCACGTGGGTGTGACGCCCGGCGGGCGGCAGTGCCCGCGGCGTCGGCGGCCGCAGCGCAGGCCAGGGCACGGGCAGGGGCGATCAGGCAGGCCCTGGACGGGCGCGTTTGCTGTGCGTTCACGGTCAGGGCCTCGTTGGGGCGAGCGGTGTGGCCAGGGGGGGCAGCAGGCTCAGGCGCAGGGCGGTGGAGGGGGTGTTGGGCGCGGGCCGCAAGGGCTGCAGCAGCACGCCGTCGGCGTCGATCTGTTGCACTCGCCAGCCTTGGTGGAGTTCGCCCTGCTGCAGCAACTGGCCGTCGATGAGCGCGCTGGACACACCGCCGCTGGCCACGCGCAGCGCCTGCAGGCGCGGCAGGGGTGGCACGGCGGCGGCGCTGGCGGCCGTCGCTGCGGGCAGGCTGGCGGCACGGCCGGCGCGCGGCGCAAGCGCGGGCGCGCCGGGCGCTCCGGGCAGGTCGGGCGGCAGGCCCGTGGTGGCCAGTCCGGCGGGCGGGCGGGTCGGGTCGGCCAGCCAGCGGGGGGGCGGGCGGACGCTGCGCTCGGCGCGGCCCGCGCCGGGAGATGGCCGGCCTGGCGCTGCCGCCGCAGACGTGGGCGCAAGTGGCGCGCCGGCGCCCAGGGTCTGCGCCTGGGCCGCGCCGGCGAACAACGCCGCCAGCAGATAGGCCCACCAGGTGGCCAGGGCGATGAGGACAGCACCGGCGATGGCAGCCGTGCCCAGGCGGCCAAGCCGGCCGATGCTGCGGCGCAGCAGCATCACGAGCGCGACGCTGCCGACCTGGCGCAGCGGCAAACGCCGACCGGCGGGCTGCGCTGCGGGATGGGCGGCAGGCTTGATGGTGGGCGTGCCGGAGCCGCCCGATGCACGGCGCGCAGGGTGCCCGGCCGGGCGGTCGACGGGCGGATGCGGCATGGCTGCGGCGCTCACAGTTCAGCCCAGTTGGCGTGCTGGCTCAGGGTGTAGACCTCGAGCTTGAGCTGCACGGTGGGGTGGCGGTCCACATCAAGCTTGAGCGGCCCCCAGAGCAGCTTGTGCGGCATGGCCTCGAGCGCCTGCAGATAGGCCAGCAGGTCGATGTAGCTGCCTTCCACGCTCAGTTCGACCGCGTGGCGGTAGACGCCGGCCTGGCCGCGCTGCGCGCTGAGGGTGCCGACCGCGCTGCTGGTCGCCGTGTTGGCGGCGGGCTGGGGGCTGGCCGGTGAGGAGGGGGCCGCTGGAGCGTCCGGCGTCAGGCGGGTCAGCCCGAGCGACTGCAGGCTGCGCAGGCGCAGCCCGTGCTGGCGGTTCAGCACCTCCTGCAGCAGGGGCACCATCTGTTGCGGCGTGACCAGGGCCGGCAGGCCCGGCGCGGCGTTGGCCGGGCCCGCGGCCACACGCCCGAGCTCGCGGCGCAGGCGGTCGATCTCGCTGCGGGTCTGCTGCTGGCGGGCCTGCTGCACCGCCAGCAGGCGGTCAGCGTCGGCGTTGAGGGTGTCCAGCGCCAGGCGGGCCGAGCGCTGCTGGTCCTGCAGCACCTGCCACTGCTGCCAGCGGCCTTCCAGCCAGGTGAGGTCGAGCAGGCCGAGCACAAGCAGGCTGGCCGCCAGGGTGACGAGGACGCGTTCACGCTGCGGGCGTTCGTCGAACTGGCGGTTGGCGCGCGCCCAGCCGCGGGTGAGCGCCAGCGGCAACAGCGGCCTGAGGGTCTGCATCATGGTCGGCTCCCGGTCGGGCCGGTCGCGGCCGCGCCGCGCTGGCTGCGCAGGGTGAATTCCAGTGGCGTGGTGCTGCCCGCTGCGGCGTCCGTGGGGGCGTCGATGCGACGCAGGCCGAGCTGGTCGAAGCGCCGCCCCTGGAACAGCGGTTCCTGGTGCAGCCGCGTCAGATAGGCGGGCAGGGCGGCGGGGTCGCGCATGCGCCCGCGCAGCTCCAGGGCGCTGCCGTCGACGCTGAGCTGCAGGCCGGTGATCCAGACCGCCGGATCAGCCTGGCGGGCCAGCGCCAGCAGCAGCTCGGCGTGGCCTTGCGGCTGTCCCGCCCGGCCGCTGGCGACCAGCGAGCGCACCAGGTCGGCGTCGGCGCCTTGCTGCTGCAGGCGGGCCAGTTCGTCGTCCAGGCGCAGCAAGGCGCTGGTGGCGGCCGGCCTTTGCAGGCCAGCCAGCCGCAGTCGCGCCTGGCTGCTGGCCTGCTGGAGTTCCGTCAGTTCGGTCTGCACACGCTGGCGGTAGTGCGCAAACACCAGGTTGCCGACCAGGCAGGCCAGCAGCAGCAAGCCGATGCCGGCGGTGGCGTGGGCAAGCGACCAGGGTGGGCGTTGGCGCCGGCGCAGCGCCTGGCTGAGCAGGTTCAGGTGCTGGCTCATGAACTGGCCTCGGCGGTGGCCGGTTCGGTGGGCCGCAGCGCAGCGCCGATGGCGCTGAGGAAGCTGGATTGCGCCGCCAGGTCGTCCTGCAGGGCGGGCACGGCGCTGAGGTCGAGCAGGTCGGCCAGGTCAAAACCCTGCACCGGCGGGTAGAGCAGCTCGCGCAGATAGGCCACGAACGAAGCTGCGGGTTCGCCGCCGGCCGCAGCGTCGGCCGGTGGCGCGAGCGCTGCAGCCTGGTCCGGTCGGATCGGCCCGACCAGCAGCCGGCCCAGGCTGACGCGGTTGAACAGGCGGTCGCAGTGGTCGAGCGTGCGCTGCAGTTCGAGCGCGACGCGTTCCCACTGGTTGCGGTCGACCGTGCCGCGGTGGGGGTCGACCTGGGCATGGGTGAGGTCGAGCTGGCGCGACAGCAGCAGTTCGCCGTGGGCGGTGACGACCAGCCAGCTGTGGGTCTCGCCCAGGCCCAGCAGTGCCTGTGCCTGACGGTTGCCGTCGGCGTCGGTGCTGGTGTCGGCGCACAGCCGGCTGAGGTTGCGCAGCGCGGTCTCCGCCACGTCTACCGCCTGCCAGGGCAGGCCGGCTTCACCGGCGGCGTGCTGCAGCGCCGCCACGGCGTGTTGCGGCGCGGCGGCCACCAGCAGGCTGGTGCGGCCGCGCTGGCTGGTTTCAGGCGGCACGACGAGCAGGTCGACGCCAGCCTCGTCGACCGCGAAGTCGACCATGTCCTTGAGCTTCCAGCGCACCGCGTCGCGCCAGTCCGCACGCGGTACGTCGGGGGCGTCCATGGGCAGCAGCTGATAGTGCTGGCGTTCCAGCACCGCCAGGCAGCGCGCCTGGGTCAGCCTGTGCTGGCGGTGCAACTGGCGCAGGCCGCGCGCCGGGTCGGTCCAGTCGACCTCGCAGGCCCAGCGCAACTGCGGCCGCTGCCCGCCTTGCACCGGCCACACGACATGGGCCGCATGGGCACGCCGGCCGCTGGGTGCCACTGCCACCCAACCCGCGTCCCGACGTCGATCCCGCTTCCACCAACTCGCCACGGCACATGCTCCAACAAGCCCGGCAGGCATGGTGCGTGAGCGCAGATCGTCCGAAAGCGGAAAAAGCGGGTCAATTCATGCTGGATTGAAGCTTGCTGTCGGGTGCGCAAGACGGCGAGCGCGGGCGAAGTCGCCGAAAAACGGTCAGCCCAGCCGCGCCTGATGGCGCTCGATCTGTGCGCGCACCTGGGCCGGCGCGGTGCCGCCCAGGGTGTTGCGGGCGTTGAGCGAGCCGGCCAGGGTCAGGGCGGCGTGCACGTCGGCGTCGATGCTGGCGTGGTAGCCCTGCAGCGTGGCGAGCGGCAGTTCGGATAGATCCTTGCCCAGGGCAATGGCGTCCTTCACCGCATGGGCGACCACCTCGTGGGCGTCGCGGAAGGCCAGGCCCTTCTTGACCAGATAGTCGGCTAGGTCGGTGGCGGTGGCGTAGCCCTTGAGCGCGGCGCGCTCCATGGCCTCGCGCTTGACCTTGAGGCCACCCGAGCGGCTGCCGTCGACCGCCACCTCGCCGCCGATCATCTCGGCCATGATGCGCAGCGTGTCCTTGACCGTGTCGACGGTGTCGAACAGCGGCTCCTTGTCTTCCTGGTTGTCCTTGTTGTAGGCCAGGGGCTGGCCCTTCATCAGAGTGATCAGGCCCATGAGGTGGCCGACCACCCGGCCGCTCTTGCCGCGCGCCAGCTCGGCCACGTCGGGGTTGCGCTTCTGCGGCATGATCGATGAACCCGTGCAGTAGCGATCACTCAGGTCGATGAAGCCGAAGTTCTGGCTCATCCACAGCACGATCTCCTCGGCCAGACGCGACACATGCACCATGACGATGGACGCGAAGGCGGCGAACTCGATGGCGAAGTCGCGGTCGCTCACCGCGTCCAGGCTGTTCTGGCACACACCCTCGAAGCCCAGCAGTTCGGCCACGCGCTGGCGGTCGAGCGGGTAGCTGGTGCCGGCCAGGGCGGCGCTGCCCAGCGGCAGGCGATTGAGGCGCTTCCTCAGGTCGGCCAGGCGCTCGGCGTCGCGGGCGAACATCTCCACATAGGCCAGCAGGTGATGGGCAAAACTCACCGGCTGGGCCACCTGCAGATGGGTGAAGCCGGGCAGGATGGCGTCCACGTTGGCCGCAGCGATGCTCACCAGGCTTTTCTGCATGTCGGCCAGCAGCAGGGCGATGGCGTCGACCTCGCCGCGCAGCCACAGCCGCACGTCGGTGGCGACCTGGTCGTTGCGGCTGCGGCCGGTGTGCAAGCGCTTGCCGGCGTCGCCGACCAGTTGGGTCAGGCGGGCCTCGATGTTGAGGTGCACGTCCTCGAGTTCGAGCTTCCAGTCGAAACGGCCGGCCTCGATGTCGGCGCGGATCTGCGCCATGCCGCGCTCGATGTCGGCCAGGTCCGCGGCGCTGATGATCTTCTGCTCGGCCAGCATGGTGGCGTGGGCCAGGCTGCCGGCGATGTCGGCCTGCCACAGCCGCTGGTCGAAGCCGACGCTGGCGGTGTAGCGCTTCACCAGCTCGCTCATGGGCTCGGAGAACAGGGCCGACCAGGCCTGCGCCTTGGTGTCGAGTTGGTTG
Organism: Pseudomonadota bacterium; assembly: GCA_041169165.1. GTDB lineage: Bacteria > Pseudomonadota > Gammaproteobacteria > Burkholderiales > Burkholderiaceae_C > Sphaerotilus. The sequence continues at coordinate 35,178 of JBEEJN010000037.1, read as the reverse complement.
CTGCTGATGCTGCTGCTCATGATGGTGCGGGGCAAGAGGGGAGACGGGTCGGGCCGGCGGGTCGACCGAAGGGCCGGGGATTGTAGGGAGGCCCGCTGCGCCGACCCGGCACAGAATGCCGGTCGACCACAGCCGCCTGCCACCTGCATGAACCGATCGCCGCCTGCTGTCATTCAGCCCTCTCCCCAACCCGCCACTCAGCCAGCCACCCAGCCAGCCACCCAGCGCCCTGATCGTGCTGCCGGTGGTGTTGCCGCGCGAGCCGGCGATCCGGCGGGCGGCCGGCCACGCGCGGGGCCCGGCGCCGGCGCAGCGGTGTCGACGCCGGCGGGCCGGGCCAACGCGCCGGCCGAGGCCAGCCTGGACGTCTGCCACGGCGGTGTGGTGCTGCGCAGCCTGCTGTTCGTGCACGGCGCGGCGGCTGCGGTGCTGGGCCTGCAGCAGCCGGGCTGGTGGGTGTGGATGAGCAGCCTGGCCCTGCTGACCGTCTGGCTGCTGCCGGCCACGCTGCTGTGGCTGCTGCTGATGTGCCGCGTCGAGCGCGGATGGCTGCGCGCGGCGATCGTTGGCGCGGCGAGTGCGCGTCGGTCGGGCTGGCACACCCGTCGTCTGGCGCTCGCCGCCGGCCTGGGCGGCCTGTGCGGTGTGTTGCCCTGGCTGGGCTGGCGCACGCTGGCCGGGCGGGTATTGGGCGAGGCCCTGGCGGCATCCTTCAGTCTGGGCCTGCTGGCCGCGCTGGCCTGCGGCGCGGCGCTGGCGGCGGTGATCGCCGGCTGGCTGGATCTGCGCCAGCGCCTGGCGGCACCCGCCACCGACGCGGCGCGGCTGGCCGAGCTGCAGTCGCGCATCCGCCCGCACTTCCTGTTCAACACGCTCAACAGCGCCATCGCCCTGGTGCAGGTCGACCCGGCGCGCGCCGAGACCATGCTGGAGGACCTGGCCGAACTTTTCCGCGCCGCGCTCGGCGAGGCCGGCAGCCGCGTGACGCTGGCCAGCGAGATCGAGCTGGCGCGGCGCTACCTGGAGATCGAGGCGGTGCGTTTCGGCCAGCGTCTGCGTGTGCACTGGCAGCTGGACGAGGCGGCCGGGCGCGCCGAGCTGCCGGCCCTGGTGTTGCAGCCGCTGGTGGAAAACGCCGTGCGCCACGGCGTCGAACTGCGCCACGAGGGTGGCGACATCTTCATCCGCACACGGCTGCTGGGCGGCGGGACACAGGCCGAGGTGCTGATCTCCAACGCCCTGGCCGACCTGGTGCGGCCCGGCCAGGGCATGGCGCTGGCCAATGTGGCCGAGCGGCTGCGGGTGATGCATGATGTCGCCCTGGTGTTCGTGGCCGGCGTGGTGGAGGCCGGTGCGCAGGCGCGCGCTGCCCTGCCCACGGGCGTGGATTCGCGCCTGGGTGAACTGCCGCGCTTCTGGCGTGTGCGTTTTGTCGTGCCGCTGCCGCGGCCGGGCGATTGAAGATGGGTGTGGCTCAGCGGCGATCGATCGCCGGAGACGGAGGCAGCGGTCGCATGACGCTGAACTCGGCTCGGCCGGGCAGCGCACGACACCGGAGTACGGCATGAACGACATGTTGCAAGGCCTGCAGACCTTGCGTGTCGCTATCGTGGACGACGAGGAGCTGGCGCGGCTGCGCCTGCGCAGCCTGCTGGCGGGTTGCAGTGCGCCGGCCGCCCAGGTGGTGGCTGAGCTGGGCAGCGCCGCCCAGGCGTTGGGCTGGCTGGCACAACACCGCTGCGACCTGTTGCTGCTCGACATCCACATGCCCGGCCTGGACGGCCTGCAGCTGGCCGAACAGCTGCGTCACCTGCCGCCGCTGCCCGGGGCCGGCCTGGGCGCGGGCGGCACGCCGGCGGTGGTGTTCGTGACCGCACACGCCGAACACGCGCTCGAAGCCTTCGACGTCGAGGCGGTCGACTACCTCACCAAACCGGTGCGCCAGGTGCGGTTGCAACAGGCGCTGGTGCGTGCCGCAGCCTGGTTGTACCGGCGCATTGATGCGGCGCTCATTACCCAGCCCGGCGCGCTGCTGAATGAGCAGCCGGTCATCCGGGTACACCAGCGCGGCGAACTGCTGCGGGTGCCGGTGAGCGAGGTGCTGTATGTGAAGGCCGAGCTCAAGTACGTGCAGTTGCGCACTGCCTTGCAAAGCCACTGGCTGGACGAAAGCCTGGCCGAGCTGGCGCCGCGGCTGGGCGAGCGCTTCGTGCGCATCCACCGCAACGCCCTGGTGGCGCGCGACCAGATCCGGGCTCTCGCGCGTCACCCAGGCGATTCGGGCGGCGGCGCCGAAGCTGGCGATGGCTGGGCGGTGCAGGTCACCGCCACCCGTGAGTGGCTGGCGGTGTCGCGACGCCAGCTCGCCCTGCTGCGCGAGGTGCTGGGCGCCGACGAACGCTGAGCCGGGCGGGCAACGCGAGAAATTGCGAACCCCTGATTCCAGGGAATGACGCAAGCCAACCTGGGGGACGCCTGAATCCAGCATAAGTGTTCTCGCCCCCCAAGACGAGCACTGCGACCGTGGCGGAATCGGCGTTAAGCCTGGGTGCGTCGTCCATTCCCGGCGACCGGCGCTTAGCATGCGCGGGCCTGTCACCGCCAACCCACACGCACTTGAGTCTGTTCGCCTCTCTGGCCCGCCACACCCGCAACTATTCACTTGCCAGCGTGCTGACCACGGTGGCAGGGCTGATCTCGTTTCCCATCCTGACCCGGGTGCTCGAGGTGCAGGACTACGGCGTCATGAACCTCGTCGCCTCGGCGCTGGCGTTTGCGGTCGGCCTGGGCAAGCTGGGCATGGCGCATGCCACGCTGCGTTTCCACGCCGACGTCTCCGCCGGCCGGGTGGCGGGCGTGGATCTGCGCCAGTTCGTGCCGACGGTGCTGTTCGGCATGGCCGGCCTGGGTCTGCTGGCCACGCTGGGCTGGGGCCTGGTGGCCCTGCTGGTGCCGGCCGGGCTGTGGAGCGACCCGCGCATGGCCGGTCTGATGGGCCTGACGGCGGTGCTGGTGCTGGTGCGGGTGCTGCACAGCGGCCTGACCAACATCCTGCGTGCGCGTGAGCACTCGGGTCTGCTCGCCCTGCTGACGGTGCTGCACCGCTACCTCACCCTGGGCCTGGTGCTGGGCGCGGTGTTCCTGATCGCGCCCACCTTGTGGAGCTTTTACGGCGCCACCGTGCTGGCCGAGCTGGCGCTGCTGGTCGCCCTGCTGGTCTTCGGCCTGCGCGGCGAGGCCTTGCGTCCGGCCCTGGTGTCGCCCGCCTTGCTGCGTTCCATGATCGTCTTCGCCCTGCCCATGACCGGCTACGAGCTGGCCTCGGTGGTGCTGCAACTGGGCGACCGTTATGTGCAGCAGGCCTATCTCAATGCCGAGGCGGTGGGCCTGTATTCGGCGGCGTACAACCTATGCGACTACATCCGCCTGGCCCTGTTCACCGCCATGACGGGTGCGGCCCTGCCCATGCTGCTGCGCCTGGCCAGCGAGCAGGGCGAGGCGGCCTGCACCGCATTTCTGGCCCGTTTCACCCACCTGTACGTCTTTGCCGGCCTGGCCGTGGTGGCCGGTCTGTGCGCAGTGCGGGTGGAACTGCTCTCGCTGCTGGCCTCGCCCAAGTACCAGGCGGGCGCCCAGGCCATCCCCTGGCTGATCTGCGGCATGTTGTGCGAGGCCTATTTCGGCCTGGCGGGCATCGGCCTGTACCTGCGCAAGAAGTCGCTCGCCACCATGAGCATCCTGGCCGGCGGCGCAGCGCTGAACATGTTGCTCAATGTCTTGCTGGTGCCGCACCTCGGCATCACCGGCTCGGCAATCTCGAACCTGCTGAGTTGCGCCGCCATCGTCGCGACGGCCCAGGCGGCCACCCGGCGCAGCCTGCCGCTGAGCCTGCCGTTGCTGCCGCTGCTGCGTTTTGCCGTTCTCGCTGCGCTGAGCGTGCTGCTGGGCCTGCAGCTCGACTTCGGTTCGCCCCTGGTGACGCTGCTGCTGCGCGGCAGCGCGGTCGTGCTGCTCTACGTCGGCCTGGCGTTGCTGCTCGACGCCCGCCTGCGCGAGGCCGCCGGCCAGGCCGCTGCCGGTCTGCGCGCGCGTCTGCCCGGGGGCGCGGCGGCACGTTGACCGCCGGCCTGACATCGTGAACAAGGAAAGCTGTCTGCCATGATCACCGTGCTCATGTACCACGCCATCCCGGCCCAGCCCGGACCGCAGCCTGGGGCCGATGCCCATTACAGCGTGGCGCTGGACGATTTCAGCCGCCAGCTCCAGCACATGCAGAGCCTGGGTCTGCAGCCGTGCAGCGTGGATCGCTTGCTGTCCGACCTGTCCAGGCACGGCGCGGCCGGACGGGTAGGCATCACCTTCGATGACGGCCATGTGAGCAATCACGCGGCGGCGGCGCGTCTGCGCGACGTCGGCGGCACGGCCGACTTCTTCGTCAATCCGTCGACTGTGGGCAGCACCGGCTTCTTGAGCTGGGACCAGTTGCGCGAGATGGCGTCCTGGGGCATGTCCATCCAGTCGCACGGCATGCACCACCGCTTTCTGGACGACCTGGACGCCGCCGGTGTGCAGGCCGAGCTGGCCGACTCCAAGGCCGCCATCGAGCAGCAGCTGGGCCGCAGCGTCACACTTTTTGCGCCCCCGGGTGGCCGTGTCGTGCCCGGCCTGCCGACCCTGGCTCGCCAGCTTGGCTACAAGCGCATCTGCAGTTCACGCGTGGCCTTGTGGAACGACGCGGCCGAGCTGGTGCCGAGGACTACCGGTGCCGAGGCCCGGGCCGACGACCGCCCGGCGGCAGGCGCTGGCGCTGGCGACGTCCCGCGCCTGGCCATGTTGGCCGGCACCGCCGACGCGCAACTGCTGCGCTGGTTGCGGCAGGACCGCCTGGAGATGGCCTGGCAGAGCGGTCGCCACTCCTTGCTGCGCAGCGCCAAGAGGATGCTGGGCAACCAGTCCTATGTGCTGCTGCGCGGGCGCTTGTTGCGCCCGGCGGCCGGAGGGCAGTCCTGATGGCCGGCACCGGCATGTCCGGTCTGTCTGCCGACGCCTGGGCTGGCCTGTTGTTCTGGGTCGCGTTGGCCCTGCTGGTTTACACCTATGCCGGTTACCCGGTGCTGCTGGCGGTCTGGGCCCGGCTGCGGTCGCGTCCGCCGCGCCGCGACACCGCCTATGCGCCGTCGGTCGCCATCGTGGTGGTGGGCTACAACGAGTCGGCGCGCATCGCCGCCAAGATCGACTCCTGCCTGGCGCAGACCTATGCCGCCGGGCCGCTGCGCGTGCTCATTGCCTCGGACGGTTCGACCGACGCCATGGGCGAGGTGGTGGCGCGATACATCGAAGCGACCGCTGCCGCCCTGCCGGGTGCAGCCGACCGCCGCGTGAGCTGGCTGCCCTTTGCTGAACGGCGCGGCAAGGCGGCCTGCCTGAACGACGCGGCGGCCGCGTGCGACGAGGAGATCATCGTTTTCACCGACGCCCGCCAGCGCCTGCACCCCGAGGCGGTGGCGCGCCTGGTGGCGGTGCTGGGCGACCGCGACTATGGCGCGGTGTCGGGCGAGCTGGTCTTCGAACACGACGAGGCGAGCGGCTTTGCGCAAGGGGTGGACGCCTACTGGCGCTACGAGAAGTTCATCCGTCGCCACGAGGCGATGGTCGGTTCGGTGGTGGGCGTGACCGGCGCGCTGTATGCCATCCGGCGCGAGTGTTTCCGGTCCATTCCGGTGCCGACCATCCTGGACGACGTCGCCATCCCCATGCAGGTGGTGATGCAGGGCCGGCGCGTGGGCTTCGAGGCCGGCGCCATCGCCTACGACCGGCCGTCGCGCGAGCTGGCGCAGGAAAAGCTGCGCAAGGTGCGCACCCTGGCGGGCAACTTCCAGCTCGTGCAGCTCTTTCCAGCGCTGCTGTCGCCGTTGCACAACCCGCTCTGGCTGGCGTTCTTCTCACACAAGCTGGCGCGCCTGCTGGCGCCGCTGGCGATGACGGTCTGCCTGCTGGCCAGCCTGTGGCTGGCTTTGGCCAGCCCCTTCTTTCTTGCGGTGCTGGTCGCCGAACTGGCCCTCGCCGCCCTGGCCGGTTTGGGGGCGCAGGACGCGCTGGCGCGCCGCCTGGGGGTGGCAAGGCTGGCGCGCATTGCACATGCCTTCCTGGCGCTGAACGCCTTCGTCGTGCTCGGTTTCCTGCACTTTCTGCGCAGCCGGCAGGCCCATCTGTGGGCCGCGAGTGCGTCCACCCCAGCCAGCGGACCGGCGTCGACCGCTGCCGTCGCGCCGCCGCAGCACGACCCCGACCATCGCTGAGGGCGCCCGATGTTTTTGTGCATGCATAGCCCATGGATAGCCACTTCGTCCACCGATCACCCCTTGTTGCCACCATGAGCCCAGCCAGACATCCGGCCCAGCCGCAGCCTCACCCGGCAACCCCCCTCGGCGTGGCGGCAGCGCGTCGCCTCAAGGTGATCGTCATGATCGACCGCATCGTCGACGAGATGGGTGGCACCGAAGGCCAGGTCACCAAGCTGGTGCGTGGACTGCAGGCCAATCTGGACGTGGAACTGGTGGTGCTGGAACCCAGCCCCTGGTTGCACGCCCAGACCAGCAGCGACAGCCTGCGCTACACCCTGCTGGACATGAACGGCGGGCCGCGCCAACCGCGTTTCTGGCGCGGCCTGTGGGCCCTGGTGCGCCACCTGCGCGCCGCCCGGCCCGACGTGGTGCACACGTTCTTTCCCATCGCCAACATCGTTGGTGCGCTGGCAGCGCGCCTGGCTGGTGTGGGCGCGGTGGTGGGCAGCCGGCGTGATTACGGCTACTGGATGTCGCCGGGCTATCTGCGCGTCACCCGCCTGGCCAACCACCTGGTGGGACATATCGTCACCAATGCGCCCGAGGTCAAGCGCTTCACGGTCGACAAGGAAGGCTACCCCGGCGAACGCATCGAGGTGATCTTCAACGGCCTGGAACTCGAGCGGCTGCGCCTGCCCGCGCCTGACCTGGCACTCAAGGCGCGTATCGGCATTCCGGCCCACCACAAGGTGATCACGCTGGTGGCGAACTTCCGCCGCATCAAGCGCCAGGACACCCTGGTCGAGGCCTTCGCCCAGCTCTGCTGTGAGCGCGACGACGTGTCGCTGATGTTCGTGGGTGGCAGCAGCGACCCATATTACGCCGAGGTGCAGCAGCGCGTGCAGGCGCTGGGCCTGGGTGCGCGTGTGTTCACCACCAAGGCGCCGGGCGGCGAGATCGCACGCTACCTGTCCTTTGTCGACGTGGGCTGCAACTGCTCGGAAAGTGAAGGGCTGTCCAACGCCGTGATGGAGTACATGGGCGCCGGTGTGCCCTGCGTGGTGACGCGTGCGGGCGGCAACACCGACCTGGTGATGCACGGCGTGAACGGCCTGCTGTTCGAGGTCGGCGACGCTGCCGCCCTGGCCAGCCACCTGCGCCGTCTGCTCGCCGAGCCGGCGCTGGCACGTGGGCTGGCCGATGCTGCCGGCCAGCGTCTGCAGGCCGAGATGACGCTGCCCGTCATCCTGCAGCGCTTCGAAGCCTTCTACCGCCGCGTCACTGCAGCCCGCGCTGAACGGCACTGAACGTGAAACAAGCTCTCTACCGCCTGGCGGCGTCCGAGGCCGTGCTGGGCAGCGTGCGCAAGCGTGTCGCGCACGCCGGCGTCACCGTCTTCATGTACCACGACCTGGGGGCCGACGACGCGGTCGACGACGCCTGGCAGGTGGTGCGCCGGCGCGACTTCGTCGCCCAGGTCGACTATCTGCGCAACTGCTACGACATCGTCGACCTCGATACCGCGCTGGCGCGCCTGCACGGCGTGCCGGCCACCTTGCCGGGCGCCTTGTCGGCATCGGGCCGCCCGCTGGCGGTGCTGACATTCGACGACGGACTGCGCGGCAACCACGTCCATCTGCTGCCGTTGCTGCAGCCCCTGCAACTGCCGGTGACGGTGTACGTCGCCACCGGCCATGTCGAGACCCAGCAGGCCTACTGGTTCGACCGCGTGGTCAATGCCCTGCAGCCTGGCCTGGACAGCCGCATCGATCTGACCGCCTTCGGCCTGGGGCACTTCGAGGTGCGCGGCCCGGCCGGTGCGCTGCGCTGGAGCCAGGTGCAGCGGGTACTGGCGTCGACCAAACAACTCGACGCGCAGCGATGCATCGAGGTGGCCGAGCAGGTCGAGGCGCAGGTGGGGGCACAAGCGCCGGGACGCGGGCCCATCGCGCCGGTGCTGGCGCCGATGGACCTGGACATGCTGCGCGAACTCGCTGCGCATCCCCTCGTCACCCTGGGCGTGCACACCCATGGCCACGAACTGCTGCCGTTGCTCGACGCCGAGCAGGCACGCGTGAGTGTGGACGGCGCGCGCGAGCGCCTTCAGCGCTGGACTGGCGTCGAGGTGCGCCACTTCGCCTATCCGTCCGGGCGCTGCGACCCGGTGTCCCGCGCCCTGGTTGCCAGCCTGGGCTATACGACGGCCGCGGGCGCCGACCCAGGGGTCTGGACCGTGGAGGATGACCTGATGAATCTGCCGCGCATGAGCGTGGGGCGCTACGACAGCCTGGATACCTTCAAGCTCAACGCGGTGGGCGGCCTGTCGCATCTGCTGCGACGTGCGGTGGGTCTGGACGAACGCAGGGTGGCCGGATGAAGGTCGCGCACTTCCTCAGCACCACGGCCTTTCACGGTGCCGAATCGATGGCGGCCGAACTCATCCGCCAGCTCGCGGCCCTGGGGGTGCACAACCACCTGCTGCTTTTGGACAACGCCGGGCGCTCCGACCGCCAGTTGCTGACCGAGACCGCCGAGGTGCTGGCCGGCAGTGCCATGTTGCCCTGTGCCCGTGCCTTCGATCCTTTGACCTTCCGTGCCCTGGGCGACTACCTGCTGCAGCATGACATCGACGTGCTGCACAGCCACAAGTACAAGACCAGCTTCTATGCCCTGCCGGTGTGTCGCCGGCAAGGGCGTGGCGTGGTGACGACCTATCACAACTGGATCGAGACCACGCCGGCGCTGCGCGCCTACGCAATGCTCGATCGTCGCCTGGCGCGCTTCAACCACCTGGCGGTCGGGGTGTCGTCACCGGTGATGCAGGTGCTGCGCCGCCATGTGCCGGCCCAGCGCCTGCGGCAGATCGACAACGGGGTGGACACCCAGCGCTTCGCGCCCGCCGCCGACCGCGCGGCTGCGCGGCGGGCACTGGGCCTGGACGAGCAGCAACTCGTGCTGGGCTGCGTGGGGCGGCTGTCGACTGAGAAGGGCATTGCCCGCCTGCTCACGGCGCTGAGCGGCGCGAACCGTGCCGCCGCTGCCAGCTCAGCGCGTGCAGCCGGCAAACCCGGTGCCGACTGGGTGCTGCTGCTGGTGGGTGACGGTGAGTCCGCCGCTGCATTGCAGGAACAGGCGCGTGCCGCTGGCCTGGCCGATCGGGTGCGTTTCCTGGGGCGGCGCAGTGACACGCCTGCCATCTACCAGGCACTGGATGTCTATCTGCTGCCCTCGCACACCGAGGCCTTTCCGATGGCGCTGCTGGAGGCCATGGCCTGCGGCTGCGCCGTGCTGGCCGCTGATGTGGGCGAGGTGGCGCGCATGCTCGACCATGGCCGCTGTGGCAGCCTGCTGCGCGGTGACGGCCCTGAACACTGGGCAGCCGCCCTCGCGCCGCTGCTGCGCGGCGAACCGGCGGCCTTGGCTGTGCTGCCCGGCGCCACCGAAGCGGCGCGGGCGCGGGTGGTGGACGAATATTCGGCCCGCCGCATGGCTGAGCGTTACCTGGCCGCCTATCAGGAGGCAGCGGCGGCCCGGCATCGCAACCAGGCTCTGCCCGCCGCCTGAGGCGCGCCGGCACGGCCGAGCGAACCCGTGCCCGTTCGACGCGCTCAGGGCGCTGACCGGCTGCGCTTGACGCTGTAGGCGGCCAGGCCCACCAGTTCGTGCAGCGCTTCTTCGGCCTTGGCCAGGGCTGAACTTTGCGGCAGGAAGTAGCCCGGCGAGGCCTGCAGCGGGAGGTGGATCCAGTGGGTCGGCGCCGGACAGGTCTGCAGCCCCACGGCGTCAAAGGCCAGCAGGGCGCGCGGCATGTGCAGGCCGGAGGTCACCAGCAGCAGCGACTTGCGGCCCGGCGCTGTTGCCGCAGCGGCCGGCGTGACCGTGGCGCCGGGCCCGGTGCGGCCGTCCTGGGTCAGCATGGCGGCAACGAAGCTGGCGTTTTCCCAGGTCGAACGCGAACGGGTTTCGAGCCGGATCAGGGGCTCAGGCACGCCGAGCTGCTCCAGCAAGGCAGCCATCACGCTGGCCTCGTCCACGCCTTCTTTCGACCCACCGGACACCAGCAGCTGTTGCGCCAGCCCTAGGCGATGCAGCGTGGCCGCATGCAGGGCGCGCGCCTGACTGGTTCGGGTGAGTGCGCCGATGTCCTGCACCCCACGCGCTCCACGGTCGAAGCCCCCGCTGAGCACGATGGCGGTCACTGGTGACGCGGCCGGTGGCGCCGGTATGTCCGACCTGGGGCCGCTGGTGGTGTGGCGTGCAGCCGCGGCGGCCGCTGCGCGACTGGCATCGGGGCCGGTGGCCAGACCGTCGCAGCGCTCCAGCTGGGCGCGTCGCGCCTGGCCTTCCAGCCATCCGACCAGGGCATTGGCGCCGAGCGGAGTGAGCAGCAACAGGCCTGCGCCCAGGCCGCTCAGCAGGATCAGGCGCAGCGGTGCACGCCTGCGCAGGGCGCGCGACTGAAGGAGCAAGGTACTGAAAATGACCCAGGTCAGGGGCGACAGCAGCAGGTGCACGAGGGGTGAGGAGCGAGGCGGGGTGACAAGGGCCCGCGCAGATCAAGGCGTAGGCAGCAGGCTCCACAGGTTAGGTGGAAGCTGCACGCGCAACACGTCGCCCCGTGTGAGCAGTGTGGGAAATGTCGAGATATCCGACCCTACCCAATTGGCGGTAGCCCAGATCGTCTTGCCGTCGAAGCTGAGCGCGCCCGAGCCTTCGCTGCGGTAGTCGAAGGTGGTGTTGTAGGTCGAGCCCAGGCGTATGAACAGCGGCGTCGCGGCGCTGCCGTCGCGCACCGCCACCAGCAGCTCCTGGTTCTTGCCCCAGTCGTTGTGGTCGCCGTTGTAGGTGCTCATGTAGGCGTAGCCGCGCTTGCTGCGGTCGTAGATCTTGCCGAAGTGAAAGCCGATGTTGAAGTCCGCCGCCAGGGTGGGCTGGCTGATGAGCTTGGTGCCGCAGGTGTACTTGTTGTCTGCGATGGTGATGAGGCTGCAGCCGGCTGATGTGGCGGTGGTGATGTCGACCGCTTCGATCCAGTCGTTGGTACTGTTCTGGTAGACGAACAGCTCGGTGCCGGCAGCGCTCCAGGCCCAGCCCGAGTGCTGCGCACCGCTGCCGATGCGGATGGGGTCGCTGAAGTTGGGGGCAAAACCCTTGGGGCCGTCGGCGGTGCTGCCGGCGTCGGCGGCATTGTTGCCGGTGTAGGCGCGGTCCCAGTGCACGATGACGCGGCTGCCCAGGGGTGACATCTCGACCATGTTGGGTCGGGTGAGGTAGGGCGCCGCGGTGGCCGGGGTGTTGATCACGGTGCAGGGCGCGGCCACGCCGGTGCATGAGCGCTGCAGCTTGCCCAGCACCGCGTTGTTGGTCTTGTCATAGGTGAACACGGCATAGGGCTTGAAGCCGCTGCCCAGGCTGGTGTTCATGACCTGCCAGGCCCAGTAACGCGAGTCGTTGGATGAATCACCCTCGACGTCGTTCATCAGTTCGGCGTTGGGGTAGCTGGCGGTCGGAAAATCGGCGCTGAAATCGCGTACCAGCACCGGGGCGGCGTGGGTGCCGTTGGCCGGGTCGAAGTCGACGTAGTAAAAGCTCATGCCGACGTTCTCGCCCTTGCCCTGGGCCTTGGGGATGGAGCGGCCGACGAAGTAGAGGCGATAGGGGTGGGCGCCCGAATAGTCCCAGCGCAGCTCGTTGACTTCGCCCAGCGCGCGCGAGGTCTGGCCGAGCGCTGGGTTGAAGCGCAGGATGGTCATCATGCGACTGTCGACGACGCGGTAGATCCAGGCGCTGGTCGAGTTGTCGCCGTGCACCAGCACGTACTCGCCGGTGGTGTTGGAGGGCGTATAGCGCGAGTAGACGATGGCCGAGATGGCGCTCTTGACGGTGGTGGGCGTGGCGGCGGCGTAGTCGCCGATCAGCTCGGAACGATCCGCCACCCGAGTGCTGACGAAACCGGTCGCCGGGTCGGTGATGGAACTGCCCTTGGTCGGGTAGGTGGCCGGGTAGGCCACGGCAGGTGGCACGAGCTGGATGCGCTTGTCGGTGATGAGCGCGGCCGCCGAGATCAACGCAGGCGTGGCGGGTGCGGCGGGACCGGGTGGCGGTGCGGCCGCGGGTGATGTCGAGGGTCCGGGGGCAGGCGACGACGTGGCTGGCGCTGGCGCCGAAGGGGGTGGGGCCGGACTGGGCGATGGCGTGCCGCCACCTCCGCCGCAGCCGGCCAGCGCCGCTGCCGCAGTGGCAGCTGCCGCCACATGGCGGAACAGGGCCTGCAGGCGCGCAGGAACCTGGGGAGCGAGACGGGGCGAAGAAGAGGGCGTCATGCGATTCACCGTGAGCAGTTACAGCTTAGCCATGCGGCGCAAGGCGCAAGTCTGGACCGGATCGTTATGCAGGGAAAAGCGAAGTAGAACAGCCGCCGGCCTGCTGTTCCGCGGCTCGCTGGCCGTGGGCACTGCGCAGGGGCCGTTCGTCACCATGCGCTGGCGGAGGCGGCGTGACCCCGTGCCCGCCCCTGATGGCTCACTTCACCGGCAAGACAGCCCAGAGGTTGGGCGGGAGCTGGATGCGCAGCACGTCGCCGCGCCCGTCGGTGTAGCCCCAGTTGGCGGTGGCCCAGATGCTGGAGGCGTCAAAGCTCAGCGCGCCGGAGCCTTCGCTGCGGTAATCCCAGGCCAGGTTGTAGGTCGAGCCCAGTCGGACCACGAAGGGGCCGGCTGCGGCACTGCCGTCGCGCACCGCCACGAGCATTTCCTGGTTCTTGCCCCAGGCATTGTTGTTGCCGTTGTAGGTGCTGAGGTAGGCGTAGCCGCGCTTGTTGCGGTCGTAGATCTTCCCGAAGTGAAAGCCGATGTTGTAGTCGGGTGCCAGGGTGGGCTGGCTGATGAGCTTGGTGCCGCAGCTGTAGGAGTTGCCGGAGATGACGGTGCAGCGGGCCGACGCTGCGCTGGTGACGTCGACCGCCTCGATCCAGTCGTTGCGGCTGTTCTGGTAGACGAACAACTCGGTGCCAGCAGCGCTCCAGGCCCAGCCCGAGTGCTGCGCACCGCTGCCGATGCGGATGGGGTCGCTGAAGTTGGGGGCAAAACCCTTGGGGCCGTCGGCGGTGCTGCCGGCGTCGGTGGCGTTGTTGCCGGTGTAGGCGCGGTCCCAATGCACGATGACGCGGCTGCCCAGGGGTGACATCTCGACCATGTTGGGCCGGGTGAGGTAGGGCGCCGCAGTGGCCGGGGTGTTGACCACGGTGCAGGGCGCGGCCACGCCGGTGCATGAGCGCTGCAGCTTGCCCAGCACTGCGTTGTTGGTCTTGTCATAGGTGAACACGGCATAGGGCTTGTAGCCGCTGCTCAGGCTGGTGTTCATGACCTGCCAGGCCCAGTAGCGCGAGTCGTTGGACGAGTCGCCCTCGACGTCGTTCATGATCTCGGCGTTGGCGAAGGTGCTGGCAGGAAACTCGGCGCTGAAGTCGCGCACCAGCACCGGGGCGGCGTGGGTGCCGGTGGTCGGGTCGAAGTCGACGTAGTAAAAGCTCATGCCGACGTTCTCGCCCTTGCCCTGGGCCTTGGGGATGGAGCGGCCGACGAAGTAGAGGCGATAGGGGTGGGCGCCCGAATAGTCCCAGCGCAGCTCGTTGACCTCGCCCAGCGAGCGCGAGGCCTGGCCGAGCGCCGGGTTGAAGCGCAGGATGGTCATCATCTTGTTGTCGGCCACGCGGTAGATCCAGGCGCTGGTCGAGTTGTCGCCATGGACCAGCACGTATTCACCGGTGGTGTTGGACGGCGTGTAGCGCGCATAGACGATGGCCGAGATGGCGCTCTTGGCGGTGGTGGGCGTGGCAGCGCCGTAGTCGCCGATGAGCTCGGATTTGTCGGCCACTCGCGCGCTGACGAAGCCGGTCAGCGGATCAGTCGCGAGGCTGCCCTTGGCCGGATATGCCGCAACGGCAGGCATGGCCAGCAGACGCTTGTCGGTGATCAGCGCAGCTGTCGTGGTGGGAGGTGTGGACGGCGCCGACACGCTTGTCACTGCAAGGGGCTGCATGGTCGGCGTGGCGCTGGCAGCAGCACTTGCTGTCGTGGTGACACCTGCCGTGGAGGCATCGTCACCTCCGCCGCAGGCAGGCAGGCTGAGCGATGCGGCAGCGAGCAAGGTCAGGACGGCTACGTGTCTGGGCATGTCGTTGAGCGTGCAGGTCTCGGCTCTGGCCTGGCCATCCGCCGGCAGATCGGGAACTGCATTGTCGAACTGTGGGGTCATGATGTTTACCTGTCAGATGGGCGCTTGCGTGTGGCGTCTTCGACAGATGCTAGGTATTCAACTGAGCTTACTCGTCACCAGACGTTGCTTTGATCGGCCTGGCAAGACGGGGCGATCTTGAAATCAGCCTATCAGTGTGCGGACGGAGTCGGCTTAGATTGCAGTACCGGAAACACCGGCCAATTCCTTTGCTTCGATTGCCTGATTGACGCATCCATCCGATGGCAGTGATGTGCGGTCGAGTGCGCTCCCTTCGACCGTGGGCGCAAGAACTTGATACCGAGGGGTTCACGGTTTCGTGAACCATGTCTCGTTGGGCCTGGTTTGCTGGACGACCAAGGCGGCCAATATGTTTCGATCTGTCGATCGAGCGACTGTGTGTGTCCGGTGTGGCAATGAATGAAGGAGGTGGCCCCGCATTCCACGTGTTTCGGGCGCAGGTCATTGGCGCTGATCAACATCAGGATCAGGAGCCGCATTCAGGACCTCATGGCCTCGCTCTTTCAGGCGGTGCAAGCTGCGTTCGTGTGTTTCACCACATGCATGTGCTTACTATTGAACGCATCGTGTGCCCATGCATGAAGCGCTCGGCAGCGCTGCCGCCACGCCGCAAGGCGTTGCATCTCACGAAGCACAAGCCGTGCTTCGTGCAAGTGCCACGGTGGCACCGCACAAATGACCCGCCGATGGCGTCGTGCAATCCCTCAGGTAGGCCTAAGCGAACCTAAACTGCGCCCTGTGGCGGGACGCCGCATCTATGGTTGCGACGATCCGTCCAGTTCGCACTCTTACCTGGCCTGCATGTGAAAGTCCTCGTCATCACCACCAAGAGCCCATATCCGCTCAACGAGGGCCGCGCACTTCGAACCTTCAATCTGCTGCGTGAAATGGCGGCGCAGCATGAATTGCATCTGCTGTCGTTCGTGCAAGACGAACTGGATGTGCAGGGCATTGCTGCGTTGCGTGAGTTCTGTCCGGTCGTGCAGGCTGTGCCGCTTTATCTAGGTAGCAGCGCCAAGTTCCAGCTGGCGCGCGACATCGTCGCCGAACCGTTCAGACAGTTGCCGCTGCAGGTTCTGAAGTATTGGACGGCGCCCATGCGTGCTGCGATCGCGGCGCTCCGGCAGGTGCATCACTACGACATGGTGCATCTGGACATGCTGCACCTGGGGGCCTATCTAGATGTGCTGGGTGACCTGCCGGTGCTGATGATGGAGCACAACGTCGAATCGCAGATCCTGGCCAGGCGCGCCGACAACCAGACGAGTCGTGCCCGGCGCACCTATTTGCGTTACCAGCAAAACAAGCTCGCAGCCTACGAGGCAACTGCTTGCCGTCGTGCCGACACGGTGGTAGCTGTGTCGGAGCCTGACGTCGCCCAACTGCAGGCGTTGAGTGGTCGCAGCGACATCGTATGTGTCCCCAATGGCGTGGACACCTCCTTCTTCCAGCCTGCCCTTTCTGCCGAAGCCGGCCGCGAAGGTACAGACAGGGCGCCGACTCTCATCTACGTCGGCGGCTTTACCTGGTTCCCAAATCTTGATGCCATTGATTATTTCCGGCGAGAGATTCTGCCCCTCGTGCATGCCCGACATCCGACGGTGAAGGTCAAGGTGATCGGACGTTATCCCGAGGCGGCGATGGTTGACGAGATCAAAGCCGACCCCGCGATCGAAATGTGCGGACTGGTCGATGACATCCGTCCTCACGTACATGACGCAGCGGTCTACATCGTGCCCCTGCGCATCGGCGGTGGAACGCGGCTCAAGATCCTTGACGCGCTGGCCATGGGCAAGGCCATCGTCTCCACCTCCATCGGCTGCGAAGGCCTTGAGGTCGAGCACGGTCAGAACATCGTGGTGGCAGATACGCCGCAGGCCTTCGCCGATGAGGTACTGGCACTGCTGGCCGACCCGGAACGTGCAGTGAACGTCGGCCGGGCAGGCCGGGAGCGAGTGCTCGAGCGGTACGACTGGTCGGCCGTCGGTCGTGGCTTGGCACGCGCCTATGAAGCGACGGTGCAACGGGGTCAGGCGCGACTCGCGGCTGATGAGGCGGTCGGCGAACCACCGCATCGAAACAACCGTGTTCGGCTCCCTTCTGTCACGCATGGCGGCAAGCAGGTGCAGGGCCGCACATGATCGCGCCGTTCAAGGCCTTTGCTATCCCCCTGGTCATCTGGCTGACCATGCTGTTCTGCGTGGTTTACGGCATGACGCGCAAGGCCGAGTGGTCGCTCTACCTGTTTTCAGTGCTGGCGCCGCTGCCTAGTCTTTGGTATCCGACGCACCAGTTTGTACTCGGCAAGGACACCATGGACTTGCTCTTCGTCGGAGCTGCGGTGGGCATGTGGGTGCAGGGCAAACGTTCGCCGTCGCCGCAGGGTCGACTCATCCTGGCGTCCATCGTCTACAGCTACCTCAGCTTGTGGGTCGTGAGTTCCTACTTCGCGTTCGCCGCACCGGTCACGCTCGCCAACCCCGTGCTGGCCGACTGGAAGAACTACGCCATCATGCTGTCCTGGTTCTTCCTGGCGCAGGCCCTGATCTCCAGTGAAGCACATGCTCGCGTGCTCATGAACATCATGCTGG
This sequence comes from Pseudomonadota bacterium, assembly GCA_041169165.1. Classification (GTDB taxonomy): domain Bacteria; phylum Pseudomonadota; class Gammaproteobacteria; order Burkholderiales; family Burkholderiaceae_C; genus Sphaerotilus. The sequence continues at coordinate 18,047 of JBEEJN010000037.1, read as the reverse complement.
GCGTGCTGCTTTTCATGTGTTGGCGCGAGATCTCCGGATTTGCGGCTGGGAGCAGCTTTTCGTGGTCACGTCGTGCCGAGGGGCCGTTCTGGATCGTCGGCCTGAACTCGAATCACTTCGGCGCTTTTGTTGCGCAGACTGGACTGTTGTGTCTCGGTTTGGCCGCGTACGAGGACAAGCGATCGCGCCGCTGGCTGCTCTACACGGCCACGCTGCTGAGCCTGTATCCACTTCAGTTTTCCTATTCGCGCGGCGCCTACCTCGGTTTCCTGGCTGGGCTGTTCGTTCTGTGCCTGCTGCGTTACCGCACCTTGCTGGTGATCGCTGTGGCCGTTTTGCTGTTCTGGGACACGGTATTGCCCGAGTCGGTGGTAGAGCGCATCTCCATGACGGGCGGCGGCGAGGATGGGGCATTGGAGGAATCGGCTGCCTTGCGTCTCGTGATGTGGGACCTGGCGCGTGACATCTTTGCGACCAAACCGGTCTTTGGCATAGGGTTCCAGGGCTTTTACTACGCCTCGATTGGCCTGCCATTGCACAACGTGCACAACTATTTCCTGCAGACGGCTGCAGAACAGGGTGTGATCGGGCTCGCTCTGCTGGGCGCCGTCCTGATGCTTGGTTGCTACACCGGTCTCACGTTGTGGCGTCGTGCGGACTCTAGTTTTCTCAAAGGCATGGGCCTAGGCACGCTGGCCTATTCGGTGTGCGTTGCTGTGGTCAACGTTTTTGGCGACCGCTACTCACAGTTGGCACTTGGCAGCTACTTCTTCCTTCTGCTGGGTGCTTCGGTGCGCATGCTGAGGCTGTCGACCCAAAGCGTGAGCCAACCGTCGGACCTGTGGCGACCGCGTCGGCGCACCCAGGCGACACCGACTGACGGCGCGATCGATGTCGCTCACTCCCGTCGCGTCGGAGGACAACATGTTTGACGACGTCCGCGCCGACTTCCGTCGTTATTGCCCGACCGGTGCTGGCGCTAGAGCGCAAGTACTGGCTTTGCTCGAATTCGGCTTTCTCGCCACGCTGATCTACCGCTACGGTCGCTGGACGCGCCGCGTCCGACCACGCGTGCTGAGCATTCCTTTCAAGCTGGTCTACTGGTTGCTGGCGCGCTTGTCCGACATGCTGTTCGGCATCAACATTTCGACCAATGCGTCCATCGGCCCGGGGCTCTACATCGGCCACTATGGGGCCATCTTCCTGCACGGCGACATGGGTCCCAACTGCAGTGTGGGGCAATGCGTCACGGTGGGCTACAAAGGGGCAGGACGATCAACACGCCCGCCGCGCATCGGCGCCAATGTCTACATCGGGACGTCAGCGGTGGTGATCGGCGACATTGAAATTGGTGACGACGTGATCGTCGGTGCCAACACCACGGTGGTGGTGGATGTGCCGGCTGGACATCGTGTGGTCGGCGCTGCGGTACGCATCAGCCGCATCGAGCATCGTGACGCTCCGTCGCGGTCCTCGGCTCACCCTGTGCAGTCCCCGCGGTGAGTTGCACTCACCTCCCTCGCGCGACGCTTGTCCCGGTGAAATTCTGTGGCAGGTGGAGCCATATCGCGTCGTCGTATGGCGACACCCCATAGTGCCCAATGTATTGCTGACAGTTGTTTCCAAACCTTTGCGGTTGCACCTCTGCCAATTGCGGTGCACGCGGGGCGCTCCCGCCGACTTCTCCCAGCCCCGTTCGCAGTACACCGGAGCCGAAATATGACTTTGCCCTCTCCGTCTCCTGCCGCCGCCTCGATCGACACCGCACGGAGCAACTCCCGCTATGGCTGGGTCGACGTCGCCAAAGGCATCTGCATCATCGCGGTGGTGTGCCTGTATGCGCGCAAGGAGCTTGAACACCTGCTGGGCGACGCTGGCTGGCTGCAGCCCTGGGCGGCATTTGCTCAGCCATTCCGCATGCCTGATTTCTTCTTGTTGTCTGGCCTGTTCCTGGGCGCAGTGCTCGATCGGCCGTGGCGCAGCTATCTGGACACCAAGGTCGTGCATTACGTCTATTTCCTGGTGCTGTGGGTGGCCCTCGTGCATGGCTACGAAATGGCGTTCTCGACGGACTTCGTCGGCAGTGACGACAGCCCGGCGCGAGCATTGCGCCGCTATGTGTACTACCTCTACCAGCCCGATCACATGTTGTGGTTCATCCAGACGTTGCCGATGTACTTCGTGGTGACGCGGCTGCTGCGGCGCGTGCCTGCACTTGTCCGCGTTGCGTTGGCGGTGTGCTTGTTGCTGTACTGGCCTTCCACGGCTGTCGGTGCAGCGAACAACTTCTGCCAGTACTACCTTTACTTCGTACTGGGCAGCAGCGGAGCACAGGCCATTTTTGCCTATGCTGATCGTGTGGCAGCACATCGGCTCCTGGCTTGCCTGGCCCTGCCGCTGTGGGCGTTGGCCAATCAGATGGCTGTCCAGTCGCGCTGGACGCTGACCGGGCCAGGTGCCCTGTGCTTCGGTGTCGCCGGCATCGCCGCCATCATTGCCGTCAGTCGCCTGTTGGCGGACACACGGCAGATGCCGGGCGTGACCGTTCTGCGCTTTCTGGGCGCCAACTCCATCGTGGTCTACCTGGGCTTCTTCATTCCGCTGCATGCGTTGGTCACTGCCTATGCCGGCAGCGCCCGGGCGCTGCCCATCAATCTTGTTGCAACGGGCATAGTCTTGGTGAGCATCACGGTGCCGGTGCTGCTGTTCATTACCACCCGTCGCACACCGCTGCGTTACCTCTTCGTGCGGCCACGCTGGGCACACCTGCAAGCGCCTCGGCAGGGTGCCATGGTGCCCGCCTGAGGTGTATGAGTCACAGTTTCACTGCCTCATCGACGCTTGTTCGGCGTCTGCGCCTGCCCGAGCATCGCTCTGCGTCGATCAGACTAATTCCTTCGCGCAAAACACGATCGCGCCGACCAGGTGATCTGCCTGGGTGACTGCCATCGCGACCCATGTTCTGCGCTCTCCCATCCCTTGCGAGCCTGGCTAGCCCAGATCCCCATACCCATGTCTCAGTTTGACGTCGAACTCATCGCCTTGCCGCCGCGCGCTGAGTTGGAATCCAGCTGGCTTGCTCTGCAAGCGCGGGCTGCGCCCAGCTTCTACACCTCCTGGTCATGGATAGGCAGCTGGCTTGATAGTTTGCCGGCAGGCCTGGACCTGCAATTGCTTCGTGCCCGTTGTGACGGTGTGTTGGTCGGGCTCGGCGTGCTGGTGCATCGTTGGCGCCGCCGCGGCATGGTGCCGGTGTGCGACGCTTGGTACCTGCATGCAACCGGCGATTTCACGCAGGATGTCGTCTGGGTTGAGCACAACGATCTGCTGGTCGACCGGCAACATGGAGACGCACTGCGCGCTGCAATGGTGGCCCACTGGCAGCGCAGTACCTCGGGTGTGTGCGAGCTGCACTGCCCGGGCCTGGCCGGCCAGGGCTGGGCCGACACCATCGGCCCGGGACTCGAGCGGGTGATCGATACGCAGGACTCATGTTGCGTCACGCTGCAGGACGTGCGCGACCACAAACTGGACTTCACGCCGCTGGTAAGTGGTCACGCTCGCCGTTTCATCCGCCGCAGTCTCAAGGAATACCAAACCCTGGGAGATCTCAAGGTGTTATGCGCCGCCACACTGGACGAAGCGTGGGATTACTTCGACCGCCTGGGTGACTTACACCGACGGCGATGGGAGTCCCGCGGCGAGACCGGGGTGTTTGGCCAACCCTATTTCACTGCTTTCCACCGCGCCCTCATTGAACGCTGCCTGCCGCGCGGAGAGGTGCAGTTGCTGCGTGTGAAAGCAGGTGCACACGATGTCGGCCTGCTCTACAGCTTCGTGCTAGCGGATCGGGTCTATGTCTATCAGTCAGGCTTCGACTATGGCCTGCTGGCCAAACACGGTCGCCCGGGTCTGGTGACTCACACCCTGGCGATCCAACACAACGCAGCACTCGGCCACGATGTCTACGACCTGATGGCTGGCGAAAGCGCTCAATACAAGCAAACCCTGTCCAACCGACCAGAGTCGATGACCTGGCTGGTGCTGCGCACACCGGCACTGCGTTTCCGCGTCGAACGCCGGCTGCACAGCATTGCGACGTCGTTGTCGCGTCGTTCCGCATCGCCGGTGGTTGCTGCCGAATGAGCGTCAAGACGTCCGAACCGGCACTCGCTCGCCCGAGCAGCGCGCCTGTGACGCGGCTGATCATTCTCGGCAGCTCGTTGACGGCGTTGGCGGTGTTGCGCGATGCCGTACGACATGGTCTGGAGGTGCTCGTGCTGGACGTCGACGTCGGCCCTGCGTGCGCCAGCCGCTGGGGTCGAAAGATCGTGCGTCCGGGCGTCGGCGCCAATGATCTATTGCCAGAATTGCTGGCCGAGACAGGTTCGCACTGTGCGCTGGTGGCCACCAGCGACTATTGGCTTGAGTTCATCATGCGGCATCGCGTCGAGCTCGAACAGGCCTGTGCTGAGGTACTTCATCCGGCGAATGCCGCACTGGAGGCCTGCCTGCACAAGGAACTGTTCGTGCCCAGGTGCTGCGAGCGCGGTCTACCAACGCCGGTGACGTGGTTCGTGGGCGCCGAGACGCGACCGGCAGGCCTGCTCTGCCCGGTCATCCTGCGCCCTTTGCGCACCCGCCATCAGGGCGCACACAACGAACTCATTCCGAAGGCCGTGGAGGTGCCTGATGAAGCCGCCCTGGCACGGTGGCTGGCGGTGTATTCGGAACAGAGTTGTGCAGCGGTGGCGTCGACATCTCTGCTCGGGCGTCGACTGCGCCAGTATTCGGTCGCTTATGCGACGCCTCGGTCGGCGGACCGGGCGGCCACGTTCGATCTGACGCAGGCTTTCGTGACCTGCAAGCGTCGGCCGCTGCCGGATCGCTGCAGTGTTGGCACCAATGTCGAACTGAGCCCTCAGGCCAGGGTACTTGAGCTGGGGCGCGCGGTGATCGAACAACTCGGACTGACCGGCATCGGCGAGATCGAGGTGCTGCATGACGTCGACACCGGCGAGAATTTCGTGATCGAGATTAATGCCCGACCCTGGATGCAGTACGCATTGGCGCCGGCGTCGGGACATGACTTTTTCACCACCTGCGTCGGGGCGAAGCTGGAGACGAGCCGCACGGGATTGCAGCGCTTGCAAGGTCGAGCCTGGGTCGAATTCAAGACTGATCTGCTAAACGCTTTTCCACGCAGGAATGGCGCAGTGCGGCGTGGCGAAATCGGTGTGGCGCGCTACCTCCTGTCGCTGCTCAGAGCGAATGCCATCGCCAGGTTCCGCTGGCACGATCGCTGGCCCGGCATGCTGGGTTGGCGTCGTGCGCAGCGCTCGGGCTTGTTGCGGTCGCGGTTAACCTGACATGATGGCAATCTGGACCTTCGATGTGACCCGTGGCCGAGCGGGTTTGGAAGAGCTGCAGCTGCAATGGGATGAACTTGCCCGGCGAGAACGACATCTGGCCTTTCATCAATGCGCGGCGTGGGCTGGGGCCTATCTTGACCATCTCGCGCCGGACGGCGATGCGCTGTTGTTCGTCAGTGCGAGACGCGATGGTGCGCTGGCGTTGGTCCTAGTCCTTGAGCGCCTGCATGGACGGGTTCTGCGATTGCTGAAACACGACCACCTGGTGCTCTCCGACGTGTTGGCGCCAGACTGCGACGCAACGGTGTGGCCGCTGCTTTGGGCCTGGCTGTGTGGTCCGCAAGGACCGGGTTGCCGGCGCCTGGAGCTTCCTGCCTTGGCTGCTGACGCGACGCTGGCCCATTGGCTGCAGGCCTGTCCCCCGGCCTTGGTTTTGCGCCGAGACCTCGAAGGGTCGGCCCGGCTTGATGTGAATCGTCCGTACGCGGGCCTGCTCAAGGCCGCCAGCGCCAGCCACCGCAGCAATATCGTGCGCGGTCGCAAACGAGCCCTGGGCATGGGCCAACTGCGCTATGAGACGCATGTGGGCCCTGGTGGTATGGCTGCGGCCCTCGATCATTTCCTTGCCGTCGAGGTGTCCGGCTGGAAAGGTCGATCGGGTGGCGCCGTTGCCTGCCGTCCTGAACTCATGGCCTTCTACGCCCAACTGGCCGCGATCGAATCCGCTCACGCAAGCTGTGAAATCGACCTGCTGTGGCTGGACAAGCAAGTCATCGCAACCGTCTTCTGGCTGCGCTGCGGTGTGAGCCTGCAGTTGCAGAAGATCGCCTATCGAGAAGAGCTGGGCGAGTTCGGTCCGGGGCGACTCATCTTGGCCGAGGCGCTGCAGCGTGCCTGTGCCGATCCAACACTGCAGCAGGTGAGTTTCATCACTCGCTGTTCCTGGGCTGATGGATGGCGCACCCAGATCGTGCCGGTGCACGCCTGGGAGCTGAGACCCGGAACACTTGTCGGTCGTATCGCTCACCTGCGGGCTTTCTGTGTGCAGGCCGCAAAGCGGTGGCTGCGACCGCTATTGCAACGTTGGCGCACGGAACGGCTGACGAGATTCGGCGTGCGCGCCGAAGCTCATTCGTAGCAGGTGTGAGTTGCGCCAAGACTGAACAGGACTTAACGTGCCTAAGCGCCGTGGTATTGCACACATTGGCGTGAGGGCTGGAAGAGGCCTCGCCGAAAGGCTGCGTTCTAATTCCGGCGCGTCGCCGGTGCGTCGTTTCTTTGACTTCTAACGGAAACATCATGACTGTTATCGCTGTGGTTGGCCTGGGTTATGTGGGCCTGCCCCTGGCTGTCGAGTTCGGCAAGAGCTACCGCACCATCGGTTTCGACCTGTCGCAGCCCAAGGTGGACGCCTACAAGCGCCATGTCGATCCGACCGGTGAAGTCAGTGGCGCCGCGCTGCAGGCGGCCGACAAGCTCGAACCCACCACCGACGCCGCCGCGCTGCGCGAGGCTGATTTCGTCGTCGTGGCCGTGCCCACGCCGGTGGACGATGCCCACAACCCCGATTTCACGCCCCTGGTGGGCGCCAGCCGCTCGGTGGGCCGCAATCTCAAGCGCGGCGCCATCGTGGTCTACGAGTCCACCGTCTACCCGGGTGCCACCGAGGAGGTCTGCATCCCTATCCTCGAACAGGAATCGGGCCTGAAGTGGCAGACCGACTTCTTCGTCGGCTATTCACCCGAACGCATCAACCCGGGCGACAAGCTGCACACCCTCACCACCATCACCAAGGTGGTGTCGGGCGACACCCCGGCCACGCTGGACAAGGTGGCCGAGGTCTACGGCAGCATCATCACCGCCGGTGTCTACAAGGCCAGCTCGATCAAGGTGGCCGAGGCGGCCAAGGTGATCGAGAACACCCAGCGTGACCTCAACATCGCCCTGGTCAACGAGCTCTCGCTGATCTTCCACCGCATCGGCATCGACACCAGCGAGGTGCTGGCCGCCGCCGGCACCAAGTGGAACTTCCTGCCCTTCCGCCCCGGCCTGGTGGGCGGCCACTGCATCGGCGTCGATCCTTACTACCTGACGCACAAGGCCGAGCGCATGGGCTACCACCCGCAGGTCATCCTGGCCGGGCGGCGCATCAACGACGGCATGGCCAAATACGTGGCCGAGCAGACCATCAAGGAGCTGATCCGCATCGGCTCGCCGGTCAAGGGCGCACATGTCATCGTGCTGGGTCTGACCTTCAAGGAGAACTGCCCGGACCTGCGCAACAGCAAGGTGATCGACGTCATCCACGAACTGGAAAGCTATGGCGTGACCGTGCACGTGCACGACCCGGTGGCCGAGCCGGACGAAGCCATGCACGAATACGGCGTCGAGCTGGTGGCCTGGGAGCATCTGCCCAAGGCCAACGCCATCGTCGCGGCGGTGTCGCACCAGCAGCTGGTGGATCGCCCGCTGGATCAGCTGTTGGCCAAGCTCGCGCCCGGCGGCCTGTACGTCGACGTCAAGGCCCAGGCCGACCGCGCCGCGCTTCAAGCGCGCGGTGTGCACGTGTGGCGGCTGTGATGAGCGGCCTGACCCCCGCCCACGACGCGGTCCAGGCCCTGTACAGCCTGCCGGCCGACCTGGAAGCCGCGCTGCTGGCCACACCGCGGCGCTGGCTGGTGACCGGCAGCGCCGGCTTCATCGGCTCGCACCTGATCGAGAACCTGCTGCGCCTGGGCCAGCAGGTCAGCAGCCTGGACAACTTCGCCACCGGTCACCAGCGCAACCTCGACCAGGTGCGCGAGCGTGTGGGCGAGGCGGCCTGGGCCCGCCACCACTTCGTACAGGGCGACATCCGCGACCCGGCCACCTGCGCCGCCCTGTGCCAGGGTGTGGACATCGTGCTGCACCAGGCCGCGCTGGGCTCGGTGCCGCGCTCCATCGCCGACCCGCAGACCACCCACGCGGCCAATGCCACGGGTTTCCTGAACATGCTGGTGGCGGCGCGTGATGCCAAGGTGCAGCGTTTCGTCTACGCCGCGTCCAGCTCGACCTACGGCGATTCACCCACCCTGCCCAAGGTGGAGGACGTGATCGGCCGGCCGCTCTCGCCCTACGCGGTGACCAAATACCTCAACGAGCTGTACGCCGACGTGTTCGGCCGCTGCTACGGCCTGCCCACCATCGGCCTGCGTTACTTCAACGTCTTCGGCCCGCGCCAGGACCCGGACGGCGCCTACGCCGCGGTCATCCCGCGCTGGATCGCCACCCTGCTCAAGGGCCAGGCCTGCCGCATCAATGGCGACGGCGAGACCTCGCGCGACTTCTGCTTCGTCGCCAACGCGGTGCAGGCCAATCTGCGCGCCGGCATCGTGGCCGCGCCCGAGGCCATCAACCAGGTCTACAACGTGGCGGTGGGCGACCGCACCACGCTCAACCAGCTGCACCAGGCCCTGGTCGACAACCTGGGGCGCGAGGTGGCGGGCTTCCAGGCCGCCGCGCCGCAGTTCGGCGACTTCCGCGCCGGCGACGTGCGCCACTCGCTGGCCGACGTATCCAAGGCCGCACGGCTGCTGGGCTACCAGGCCACACATGACGTCCATCAGGGGCTGGAAGTTGCGACCGGCTGGTATGTAGGCAACGCCAGCCAGGCAGCTCAGTCCTGACGTGTCGCTGCGCCCGTAGCGACTTGTTTCGATTCGAGCCCCGAATTGCTCCGGATTCACACACTAGGCTTTGGTTCCTTAACGGATTCCCTAGTGCATCTTGCCCCTGTGAGGACTACCCTCAAGGCGTCGATTGAGGGCTAGGCAGCCAGTGATCGGCGCATCAGAGCATTGCCCCCAGGTTTACCTGGGGGCTTTTTTTTGACCAGCGGAGGAGCGCTTGGCCATGCCCGTCCTGATTCGCCGCGGCCTGTGCGGCAGCCTGGCTGCCGTCGGCCTGTTTTTCCTCCAGGCCTGCGCCGCACCGCAGACTGCGCCGGCGCGCCATGCCTTCATCACTCGCACAGTCGAGGGGGTCGTGCACATCGTCGCTCCTGATCTTGCCGGCCTGGCCGAGGCGGCAGCCTATGCACACGCCCAGCGACACGCATGCGCCACCGCCGATGCCCTGCTCAGCGCACGCGGCGAGCGGTCGCTCTACCTGGGCGCCACCGCCGGTGCCTGGCTGGGCCGGCGTCGCGTGGCCAACGAGGTGCTCGACACCTTTGTTGCCGCACACATGGACGACTCGGCACTTGCCGCCGCCTGGGCGCGAGAGGCCAGTGCCGAGGCCCGCGCCCTGCTTCAGGGCCAGGTGGACGGCTATAACCGGTACCTGCGCGAGCACGCCGCGGATCTGCCAGCGCACTGTCAAGGCCAAGCTTGGGTTCGAACGGTCACCATCGCCGAGTGGCGTCGCCTGATCGAACTGTTCATGGTGCAGGACGGCGTAGCGACGCTGGCTGAAGCGGTGCTGGCTGCGGCGCCACCGGCCGTGGTTCGTCCCCCTGTCGCCGCTATGGCCGCGTTGGCCGCTTTGGACGAGCCTGCACAACAGCTTGTCGGCAGCGTCGGACACCCTGAATCGCCGGCGGTCGACCCAGTGGCATACGCCTGGGCCTTTGGCGCTGCTGTCACGCACGACGGGCGAGGCCTGTTGTTGGCTGACACATCGCTCGTTCGCGCCCTGGGTAGCGCCAGCGTCCTGCCGGTCCATCTGACCGTGGCCGGGCAATTCGACGTGCTTGGCCTGAGCAATGGTGTCTGGCCCTGGGTGCAGACCGGCTTCAATCGTGATCTCGCCTGGAGCCACACCGTTTCTGAGGCACCGCGCCACACGCTGTTCGCCTTGACGTTGACGCCAGTCGATCCGACCCGGTATGTGGTCGAGGACGAGGCGGGCGTGATCAGCGCAGAGGCGATGAGCGAGCGACGCGTCGACATTCAGGCGCGCGAGGCAGACGGACGTCTGACCGTCCACCGTCACACCGTCTGGCGCAGCCGCCACGGGCTTGTATTGACGCTGCCGCAACAGGGGCTGGCCTGGACCCACCGACAGGCCTGGGCGGTGCGGGACGCCAACGCCGGCAACGTACGTGCACTCGACACCTGGCTGGCCCTGGCGCGCGCGCGGCGCAGCGACGAGGCGCGGGATGCCTTGGCCCGCCTGGGCCTGCCGGCCCTGCACACGCTGGTGGCAGACCGGAGCGGTCAGACCTTGTACGCCGACGCGGGCGCTGTCCCCGACGTCAGCGCGCAGCGCCTGCGCCGCTGCGCGTTGCCGCTGCCGTCGAGCCGCTTGGACGATACCCGCCTGCCCGCTGCGGCAGATCCGGCACTGGGCGGCACAAACCATGGCCTGGCCGGACTGGGTACTGCCCGTCCGGTACTGCTGGACGGAACGCGGCGCGACTGCGATTGGGCCCGCACCAACCCGGCGATGGACGCGCCGGGCCTCATCCCCATCGGCCGACTGCCGGTGCTGCAGCGACGCGACTTCGTGCAAAACAGTGGCGGCAGCTACTGGCTGGCCAACCCAGCCATCGCGCCGGCCGGCGTGTCGCCTCTCATGGGCGCGCCGCGTACGCCGCAAAGCCTGTCGACCCGCGCCAGCCTGCATGCGATCGAGGCGGTCCTGGCGCTCGACCCTGCCCATCCCACCGACCTGCGCCGCGTCGGCTTGGCCGATGTCCGGGCCCTGGTCGACATGCGTCCCAGTTTCGCGGCGCGTTTGGTACTGGACGATCTGCTGGCGGACTGCGCCGAAGTGAACGCCGACTCTGGCGCTGCTATCGGCCCAGGCACGATGCCAGAGCTGTCGCCGCTGCGCCAGGCCTGCGGCCTGTTGCAGGGCTGGGATCGCCGTGAGGTGCCCGGCAGTGCCGCTGCACAGCTGTTTGACGCCTGGTGGCAGCAGGTGAACACCCTGGCGGACCCCTGGCGACTGCCCTTCAATCCGGAGGATGCCGTGGCCACCCCGGCTGGCCTGCGGCTGGATGACCCGGTGCTGCGCCGGCGCGTGCGTGCGGCGCTGATCGCGGCCTGGCAGGCAACGCGGTCGTCCGGCGCCAGGGCAGCGCTGGGTTCGGCCGCGGGCAGTTCGTCGCTGGGCACTGGTGGGTGGCCTGTCGACCGTTGGGTGCAGCTGGTCGGCTTTGACGATCGGGGGCCGGTGGGCTGGGTTCGACAAGCGCCGTCCGCTGCCTCGTCATCCGCGCCGGCGGCCTGGGTTGCCCTGCCGTTTCATGCCGAGGATGTTGCGCGGGCGAGCCGTTCGCCAGCGTTGACGCTGCCCTTGCTGCCTGCGCCGCCCTAACGCTGGCGCGGCACGGTCGCTGCGCCGCTCAGAACGGCGCTTCGGCCTGCAGCCTGATCATCTCGCCGCTGGCCGGGTGGGCCAGTTCCAGTTGCCAGGCGTGCAGCAGCAGGCGCGGCGCCGCCGCCTGGATCTGCGCGGGCGCGTACAGCTTGTCGCCCAGCAGGGGATGGCCCAGCGTGGCCAGATGCACCCGCAGCTGATGGCTGCGGCCGGTGATCGGGCGCAGCGCGAGTCGAGTGCTCGGCAGAGTGGTCGCACCGTCCTTTGTCGACGGAGCGACCGGGTGATCGCCGTGGGCCAGCACCTGCCAGTGGGTGACAGCCGGCTTGCCGAGGTCGTGGTCGATCTTCTGCAGCGGCCGGTTCGGCCAGTCCGCACACAGCGGAAGGTCGATGGTGCCGGTGTCGCCTGCTGCGCGCCCCAGCCGACCGCTGGCCACCGCGAGATAACACTTGTGAACCGCGCGCCGCTCGAAGGCACGCGACAGTCGTCGCTGCATTTCCAGCCCGCGCGCAAACAGCATCAGCCCGGAGGTGGCCTGGTCGAGTCGGTGTACCACCAGCGCGTCGGGCATCTGCAATTGCACCCGGCGTGACAGGCAGTCGGCCTTCTCGGCGCCGCGCCCGGGCACGGCGAGCAGTCCGGCGGGTTTGTCTACCGCCACCAGGTGCTCGTCCACATGCAGCCATGGCACGCGCAGATGGTCGCCGCTTGCCGCCGCCGATGCGTCTGCAGGTCGACCGACTACGGTGCGGCCGGCGACGACATGGGCATCGGTCGGCCGGCCGGCAAGCGGCACATCAGGTCCAAATGGCGACGGCGAGTATCCGGGCATGGAAGATCGTGGCTGTCAAGGACGCAGCCAGGCGCCGCGCCCACATGAAGGCGCCGAGCCTAGCAGCCCGTTAGGCAAGCCGCGCCGGCGGCGGCGTTGGATGTTGACTGGCGGCCCCGCTTCGCCGCGCCGCAGCTGGCCCTGCCGCACAATCCGCGCCGCCTGTCTTCCATCCCTGCCTTGCGCCGCTTCATGAACAGCCTGCTGCCCACGCCGCCCACCCTGGACGATCTGATGTCCGCCCTGGGCCGGCGCACCGTGCTCATCGAGCTGGCGCTGGTGCTGCTGATGCTGGCGCTGGCCTGGCTGCTGGTGCGGCTGTTGCGTGGCCGCCGGCCGCGGCCAGGTTCGGTCTGGTTTGGCGATCACCTGGTGGACGGTGTGTTGTTTCCCGTGCTGGCATTGCTGCTGGTCGAGGTGACTCAACGCATACTGCGCGCTGTCGGCCCGGCGCCGGTGATCTTCCGCGTGGTCATTCCGGTGCTGGTCTCGCTCATGCTGATCCGGCTGGCGGCTCGTGTCCTGCGCGCGGCGTTTCCGTTGCGCGGCTGGGTGCTGGTGGTTGAACGCAGTGTGTCCTGGCTGGCCTGGGGCGCGGTGGTCTTGTGGGTCACCGGTCTGCTCCCGGCTGTGCTGGTCGAACTCGATGCGGTGCATTTCAAGCTGGGCAACAGCCCGGTGAGCGTGCGCACCATGATCGAGGGCGGCATCACCGCCGCGCTGGTGATGGTGCTGGCGCTGTGGGTGTCGGCCGCGATCGAGCGCAAGCTGCTCGCGCAGCCCGTGCGCCCGCAGACCGCACCGACGACGGGCGACAGCGCTGAAGATGCCGCAGCGCCCAGCATGGACAGCGCCGGTGAACTGGCCGCCGATCTCTCGTTGCGCAAGATCGCCGCCAACCTGGTGCGTGCGCTGCTGCTCTTCGTCGGACTGCTGCTGGCGCTGTCCAGCGTGGGCATCGACCTCACCGCCCTGGGCGTGCTGGGCGGCGCGCTGGGTGTGGGCCTGGGCTTCGGCCTGCAGAAGCTGGCAGCCAACTATGTCAGCGGCTTCGTCATCCTGGCCGAGCGTTCGCTGCGTATCGGCGACGTGGTGAAGGTGGACGGCTTCGAGGGCCGCATCACCGACATCAACACCCGCTACACCGTGATCCGCGCGCTCAACGGGCGCGAATCCATCGTGCCCAACGAGCTGCTCATCACCCAGCGGGTGGAGAACCTCTCGCTTGCCGACCGCCGCGTGGCGGCCTCGACCAGCGTGGCGGTGGCCTACGACTGCGACCTGGCGGCCGTCATGCCCGCCCTGGCCGCCGCGGCTGCCGGCGTGCCCAAGGTGCTGACCGAGCCCGCCCCGGGCGTGGCCCTGAACGCCTTCGGCGCCGACGGCCTGGAGCTGACCATAGGCTTCTGGGTCGCCGACCCCGACCACAGCGGCGCCGCCAAGTCCGACGTCAACCTGGCGGTGCTGGCCGAACTGCGCCGGCTGGGGGTGGAGATTCCGTATCCGCAGCGGGTGGTGCACCAGGCGGGTGGGGTTGTGCGACCGACCAGCGTCAATTGAAGTGGCGCACAAGAAAAAGCCCCGCCGGGGCGGGGCTGTCCTGCGGTCGTCCGACCCGGTTCGTCAGGCCTCGACCACCGGAATCTTGCCGATCTTGGCCTGCCAGGTCTTGGGCCCGGTGATGTGGGCGCTGGTGCCGCCGGCGTCCACCGCCACGGTGACCGGCATGTCGACCACGTCGAACTCGTAGATGGCTTCCATGCCCAGGTCGGCAAAGCCCACCACCTTGGCCGCCTTGATGGCCTTGCTCACCAGGTAGGCGCTGCCGCCCACAGCCATCAGGTAGGCGCTCTGGTTGTCCTTGATGGCCTGGATGGCGACCGGGCCGCGCTCGGCCTTGCCGACCATGGAGATCAGGCCGGTCTTCTCCAGCATCATGCGGGTGAAGCCGTCCATGCGTGTGGCGGTGGTGGGGCCGGCCGGGCCGACCACCTCGTCGCGCACCGGGTCGACCGGGCCGACGTAGTAGATGACGCGGTTGGTGAAGTCCACCGGCAGCGGCTCGCCCTTGGCCAGCATGTCGCTGATGCGCTTGTGCGCGGCATCCCGACCCGTGAGCATCTTGCCGTTGAGCAGCAGGGTGTCGCCGGGCTTCCAGCTGGCGACCTCGGCCTTGGTCAGGGTGTTGAGGTCGACGCGCTTGCTCTTGTTGTAGTCGGGCGCCCAGGCCACGTCGGGCCACAGGTCCAGGCTGGGCGGGGTCATGTAGGCCGGGCCCGAGCCATCGAGCGTGAAGTGGCCGTGGCGGGTGGCGGCGCAGTTCGGGATCATGGCGATGGGCTTGCTCGCCGCGTGGGTGGGGAAGGTCTTGATCTTCACGTCCAGCACCGTGGTCAGGCCGCCCAGGCCCTGGGCACCGATGCCCAGCGCGTTGACCTTTTCGTACAGCTCGATGCGCATCTCCTCGAGCTTGTTGCTTGGGCCGCGCTCCAGCAGTTCGTACATGTCGATGTCGTCCATCAATGCTTCCTTGGCGAGCAGGACGGCCTTCTCGGCCGTGCCGCCCACGCCGATGCCCAGCATGCCCGGCGGGCACCAGCCCGCGCCCATGGTCGGCACGGTCTTGAGCACCCAGTCGACGATGTTGTCGCCCGGGTTGAGCATGTACATCTTGGACTTGTTCTCGCTGCCGCCGCCCTTGGCCGCCACGATCACGTCGACCTTGTCACCGGGCACCACTTCCATGTGCACCACGGCGGGCGTGTTGTCCTTGGTGTTCTTGCGGGCAAAGATGGGGTCGTCCAGCACGCTGGCGCGCAGCACGTTGTCCGGGTTCAGGTAGCCCTGGCGCACGCCCTGGTTGACGGCGTCGGCGATGGAGCCGGTGAAGCCTTCCCACTTGACGTCCATGCCGATCTTCAGGAAGACGTTGACGATGCCGGTGTCCTGGCAGATCGGGCGGCGGCCCTCGGCGCACATCTTGGAGTTGGTCAGGATCTGCGCGATCGCGTCCTTGGCCGCGGGCGACTCCTCGCGCTCGTAGGCGCGCGCCAGGTGGGTGATGTAGTCGGCCGGGTGGTAGTAGCTGATGTACTGCAGGGCGGCGGCGACGCTCTCGACGAGGTCGGCCTGGCGGATCGTGGTCATGCGAGGTCTCCTGGGGCAGGGACGGGACAGAACGGGAAGCGAATCAAGCGATGATGGCGCGTTGTGCTTGCGCCAATCTGGCGCAGTCGCTGCGGGTGACGGACGTGATGCAGCGGCTCAGTGGCCGGGTTTGCCGTGGCTGCCACCCAGGATGCGGTCGGACGCTGCGATCGCCATCGCCGAGGCGAGAAAGGCCATGTGGATGAGCGTCTGCCACATGAGTGTCTTCTCGTCGTAGTTGGCCGCGTTGATGAAGGTCTTGAGCAGGTGGATGGACGAGATGCCGATGATGGCCGTGCCCAGCTTGACCTTGAGCACCGAGGCGTTGACGTGGCTGAGCCACTCGGGCTGGTCGGGGTGGCCGTCCAGGTCCATGCGCGACACGAAGGTCTCGTAGCCGCCCACGATCACCATGATGAGCAGGTTGCTGATCATCACCACGTCGATCAGGCCCAGCACCACCAGCATGATGATGGTCTCGGTCAGGTGGTTGATGGGCGCATAGCCGGTGACGGTCTTGCCATCCACGCCACCCAGGATGGCCGTTCCCTTGTAGCCCAGGCTGTCCACCAGCGTGGCCAGGGCAGTCTGGTTGCCGAACGCCGCCTCGATGAGGTGGACCAGTTCTACCCAGAAGTGGTAGACGTAGACGCCCTGGGCCAGGATCAGCCCGAGGTAGAGCGGCAACTGCAGCCAGCGGCTGGCGAAGATGAGGTTGGGCAGCGGTCGCAGCCTGACCGGGGTGGGGGAGGATGAGGGGGCAGGGCGATGATCCATGGCAGGGGTTTTGGAGCGTCGGAGGACGGCTGTTCGGCCGGCAGGCGGGGGGCACAATGGTTCGCGCGAGCGGCGCGGATTCTAGGGGTGCGTAGCCGCCACAGCAGGCGACTGCGCCAGGCCCCGGGCCGGGGGGCAGCGCAAGCCGGGGCGATGTCGCGGGTGCTTGCCAGCCCTAGAGTAAGGGGTTCGTAAGTGCTTCTACCTAAGGTGCCCGGCTGTGAGATTTGCCCGGTGCGGATCGCTCCGAACCGGCCCGGCAAGTCTTTCGCAGCGCTGCTGCCACGCAGTCCGACAGCCTGTCGTAACGCGGCTGCCCGGCGGCATCACCACCCCCTGCGGCACCGCTGCGTACCCGCGTTTCCCTCCATTCGCCACCTTCCGACCCACCCAGGATTTCCAGGAGACATCCATGAGCACCGCTGAATCCGATACCAAGGTCTATCTGCCCTCCGCCGCCGCCTCGCAAGGCGCCTACGTGTCGGGCATGGCCGCCTACGAGGCGCTGTGCAAGGAAGCCGAAGCCGACTACGGCGGCTACTGGGCCCGATTGGCCCGCGAACTCATCAGCTGGAAGACGCCTTTCACCCAGTCGCTGGACGAGAGCAACGCGCCCTTCTTCAAGTGGTTCGCCGACGGCACCCTGAACGCCTCGTACAACTGCCTGGACCGCAATGTCGAGCGCGGCCTGGGCGACAAGACCGCCATCATCTTCGAGGCCGACGGCGGCGAAGTCACCAAGATCAACTACCGCGACCTGCTGGCCAAGACCAGCCAGATGGCCAACGGCCTGAAGAGCCTGGGCATCAAGAAGGGTGACCGCGTCGTCATCTACATCTCGATGTCCATCGACGGCGTGGCCGCCATGCAGGCCTGCGCGCGCATCGGCGCCACCCACTCGGTGGTGTTTGGCGGCTTCTCGGCCCAGTCGCTGCGCGACCGCATCGAGGACACCGGCGCCGTCGCCGTGATCACCGCCGACCAGCAGGTGCGCGGCGGCAAGAACCTGCCCCTGAAGGCCATCGTCGACGAGGCCCTGGCCCTGGGCGGCTGCGACTCGGTGAAGAACGTGCTGGTGGTCAAGCGCACCGGCAACGCCATCAACATGGTCGCCGGGCGCGACCAGTGGATGGCCGACCTGGTGGCCGGCCAGTCCAGCAGCTGCGAGCCGGAATGGGTCGAGGCCGAGCACCCGCTCTTCCTGCTCTACACCTCGGGTTCGACCGGCAAGCCCAAGGGCGTGCAGCACAGCACCGGCGGCTACCTGCTGCATGCGGCGCTGACCACCAAGTGGACCTTCGACCTGAAGGACAACGACGTGTTCTGGTGCACCGCCGACATCGGCTGGGTCACGGGCCACAGCTATATCACCTACGGCCCGCTCGCCTTGGGCGGCACCGAGATCGTGTTCGAAGGCGTGCCGACCTATCCGGACGCCGGCCGCTTCTGGCGCATGATCCAGGACCACAAGGTCAGCATCTTCTACACGGCGCCGACGGCGATCCGCTCGCTGATCAAGGCCAACGAAGGCAACCCGGCCACGCACCCGCGCAACTTCGACCTCAAGTCGCTGCGCATCCTCGGTTCGGTCGGCGAGCCGATCAACCCGGAAG
>JBEEJN010000036.1:0-62832 GCA_041169165.1 Pseudomonadota bacterium | reverse complement strand
TGCCGAGGCCGTGGCCATGGGTCTGGCCAACATCTGCGTGCCGCCCGAACAGCTCGACGCCACGGTGCAGGAATGGGCCGAGACCATCTGCGAGCGCAGCCCCACCGCCATCGCCATCGCCAAGCGCAGCTTCAACATGGACACCGCCCACCAGAGCGGCATCGCCGGCATGGGCATGTATGCGCTGAAGCTGTACTACGACACCGACGAATCGCGCGAAGGCGTGAATGCGTTGAAGGAAAAGCGTAAGCCGGACTTCAAGAAATTTGTCAAGTGACGCAGCGCTGATTCAAGCAGCGGCGGGCCGAGCGCCGGGCCGCTCCCAAGCCGGCCCGCATCCCCCTGGGGGATCGGCCGGCGTACCCGACGGACGAGGGGCAGACATCCACATGAATCCCTATCTCGACGACGACCTGGTGACACTGGCCGACCATGTGCGCCGCTTTGCCAGCGAGCGTGTGGCGCCCGGCTTCCAGGAGCGTGACCAGACCCGCGTGCTCGACCGCGGCCTCATGCGCGCCATGGGCGAACTGGGTTTTATTGCACCCGAGCTGCCCGAGCGCTTCGGCGGCCAGGGCCTGTCGGTGCTGGCGGCTGGCGTGATCCACGAGGAGATCGCGCGAGCCGACCTCAGCATCAGCTACATCAACCTGCTGGCCTCGCTGAACTGCCAGATCCTGTCGGAACACGGCCAGCCCGAGGTGGTCGCGCCCTGGCTGGAGCGCACGGTGGCGGGTGAGGCCCTGCTGGCCATTGCACTCACCGAGCCGCGAGGCGGCTCGGACGCCGCCAACCTGCGCCTGCGCGTCGAGCGTGTGGGTGACGAGTACGTGATCAACGGCGAGAAGACATCCATCTCGGCGGCCGACCAGGCCGATGCGGTCATCGTCTTCGGCCGCACCGGCTCCATCGAATCGGCCGCCCACGGCGTCACCGCCCTGTTCGTGCCCACCGACGTGCCGGGCCTGACGCGCAACCGCTTCGACTGCCACGGCCAGCGCGCCATCGGCCGCGGCTCGCTGTTCTTCGAGAACGTCAAGGTGCCCGTCAACCATCGCCTGGGCGACGAGGACAAGGGCTTTGTGCAGGTCATGCAGGGCTTCGACTTCAGCCGCGCCTTGATCGGCCTGCAGGTGCTGGCCGTGGCGCGCGTGGCGCTGGAGGAGACCTGGGCCTACGTGGCGCAGCGTGAGGCCTTCGGCAAGCCGTTGTCGGCCTTCCAGGGTGTATCGCATCCGCTGGCCGACTTCGACACCCAGGTCGAGGCCGCGCGCCTGTTGTGCCTGCAAGCCCTGTGGCTCAAGGACAAGGGTGCGCCGCACAGCGCCGAGGCGGCCATGTGCAAGTGGTGGGCGCCCAAGCTGGCCTATGACGTCATCCACCAGTGCCTGCTCATGCACGGCCACGGCGGCTACGACCGCGGGCCGATGGAGCAGCGTTTGCGCGACGTGCTGGGCTTCCAGATCGGCGACGGCACGGCGCAGATCATGAAGACCATCATTGCCCGCACCCGCGCCGGCCGCCGCGCCGTGCCTGTCTAGGCAAGTCCGGGACGTCCGTGCCGTCCCCTCCGTGCCCTGCTTTCAAGTTCGACCCCAACCGCCATCGGCCGTAGAGCCAGCCAGCCCCAGGAGACACCACCATCATGGAATTCGACGCCGTCCTGCTGCCATCACGCCGCGCTGCCAGCATCGCCCAGGGCCTGTGGCACGACCGCACCATCAACGACGAGCTGGATGCCTGCGTGGCCGCCTGCCCGGACCAGCTCGCACTCACCGCCGTGCGCGTGGCCAACGGCAGCTTTGCAGGTGACAGGCGCAGCTTCAGCTACCGTGAGCTGGCCCGGCTGGCCGACCGCATCGCCATCGGCCTGAGCCGCCTGGGCGTGGGCCGCAACGACGTGGTGGCCCTGCAGATGCCCAACTGGTGGCAGTTCACGCTCACCTATCTGGCCTGCACACGCATCGGCGCGGTGCTCAACCCGCTGATGCACATCTTTCGCGAGCGCGAGCTGGGCTTCATGCTGGCGCATGGCGAGGCCAAGGTGCTCATCGTGCCCAAGGTCTTCCGCGGCTTCGACCACGAGGCCATGGCGCGCGCCCTGCAGCCGCAGCTGCCGGCGCTCAAGCACATCGTGGTGGTGGACGGCGAGGGTGCCGATTCCTTCGACACCCTGCTCGCCGGCCCGGCCTGGGAAGACGAGCCCGACGCAGCCGCGATCCTCAGCCGCCAGCGTCCCGGTCCGGACGACATCACCCAGCTCATCTACACCTCGGGCACCACCGGTGAGCCCAAGGGCGTGATGCACTCGGCCAACACGTTGATGGCCAACATCCTGCCCTATGCCGAACGGCTGGCGCTGGGCGCGCAGGATGTCGTGCTCATGGCCTCGCCCATGGCCCATCAGACCGGCTTCATGTACGGGCTGATGATGCCCATCATGCTTTGCGGCCGCGTCGTGCTGCAGGACATCTGGGATGCGAAGCAGGCCATCGCCCTCATCCGCGAACAGGGCGTGAGCTTCACCATGGCCTCCACGCCCTTCCTGGCCGACCTGACCAAGGGTGTGGCCGATGGTGGCCTGGCCGTGCCCACGCTCAAGACCTTTCTGTGCGCCGGTGCGCCCATCCCCGGCGCGCTGGTGGAGCAGGGCCGGGCGGTGCTGGGCACCAAGATCGTCTCGGCCTGGGGCATGACCGAGAACGGCGCCGTCACCCTGATCCGGCTCGACGACGACGACGAGCGCGCCGTCAACACCGATGGCTCCGCCCTGCCGGGCGTGGAGGTCAAGGTGATCGACACCGACGGCAGCGCATTGCCGGCCGGCCAGGTCGGCAAGCTGGTGGTGCGTTCCTGCTCCAACTTCGGCGGCTACCTGAAGCGCCCGCAGTGGAACAACACCGACGCCGAGGGCTGGTTCGACACCGGCGATCTGGCGCGTATGGACGAGCGCGGCTACATCCGCATCAGCGGGCGCTCCAAGGACGTCATCATCCGCGGCGGCGAGAACATCCCGGTCGTCGAGATCGAGGCCCTGCTCTACAAACATCCGGCCGTGGCCCAGGCCGCCATCGTTGCCTATGCCGACGAGCGCCTGGGCGAACGTGCCTGCGCCGTGGTCGTTCCCAAGGCCGGCGCCACGCTGGACTTTGCCGGCATGGTCGAGTTCCTCAAGTCGCACAAGGTCGCGCAGACCTACATCCCCGAACGCCTGGTGGTGCGCGAAGCCATGCCGGCCACGCCCTCGGGCAAGATCCAGAAGTTCCGACTGCGGGAAATGATGCGCGACATGCTGCGCGACGGGCAGCTGGGTTGAGGACGGGCAGGGACACCATGTCGCAGCAGGAGCAACAGTCTTCCAGCACGGCCGCGGCGGCAGACGCGGCATGCGACGCCCCGGTGGTGCTGGTCGAGCAGCAGGGTCGTGTCACCGTCCTCACGCTGAACCGCCCGCGCCAGCTCAACGCCCTGAACGATGCGCTGATGGACGCCCTGGGCGCCGCCCTGCTGGCCGCCGATGCGGATGACGGCGTGGGCGCCATCGTCATCACCGGCGGTGCAAAGGCCTTTGCCGCAGGGGCCGACATCGCGGTGATGGCCGAGTGGACATATATGGACGTCTACCGCGACCAGTTCATCACGCGCAACTGGGAAACGATCAGGAAGGTGCGCAAGCCCGTCATCGCCGCCGTGGCCGGCGTGGCCATGGGCGGAGGCTGCGAGCTGGCGCTGGCCTGCGACATCATCCTCGCCGCACGCACCAGCGCGAAGTTCGCCCTGCCCGAGGTGAAGCTGGCCATGCTGCCCGGCGCCGGCGGCACGCAGCGTCTGCCGCGCGCCATCGGCAAGGCCAAGGCGATGGACATGTGTCTCTCGGCGCGCATCCTGAATGCCGAAGAAGCCGATCGCTATGGCCTGATCTCGCGTGTGGTCGATGACGCCGCCTTGATGGAAGAAGCCCTGGCCCTGGCGACGCGCATCGCCGGCTACTCCCTGCCCGGCCTCATGGCGATCAAGGAATCGGTCAACCGCGCCTGGGAATCGACCCTGGCCGAAGGCATCACCTTCGAGCGCCGCGAGCTGCACGCCCGCTTCGCCAGCGAGGACGCGCATGAAGGCATGCGGGCCTTCCTGGACAAGCGCGCGCCTGTGTTCAGGCACCGCTGAGCGGCAGAGCCCGCCCGGGCGCTCCGGCCCGGTCCGGTCCTGCCCGGCCTTCAGTGGCCAGCCGCCCCATCCTGACCCCTTTGGATCCTGCTCACCATGGCCAGCCACACCGCCAAGTTCCAGTGGAACGACCCTCTCCTGCTCGACGACCAGCTCAGCGACGACGAACGCCAGGTGCGCGACGCCGCGCGTGCCTACTGCCAGGACAAGCTGGCCAGCCGCGTGACCCTGGCTTTCCGCAACGCCGAGACCGACCCGGCCATCTTCCGCGAGATGGGTGAGCTGGGCCTGCTGGGCCCGACCATCCCCGAGCAATACGGCGGCGCCGGCCTCAACTACGTCTGCTACGGCCTGGTGGCGCGTGAAGTGGAGCGCGTGGATTCTGGCTACCGCTCGATGATGAGCGTGCAGTCCTCGCTGGTGATGGTGCCCATCAACGAGTTCGGCACCGAGGCGCAGAAGCAGAAGTACCTGCCCAAGCTGGCGACCGGCGAGTGGATCGGCTGCTTCGGCCTCACCGAGCCCAACCACGGCTCCGACCCCGGCAGCATGATCACGCGCGCCAAGGCCGTGCCCGGCGGTTACAGCCTGTCGGGCAGCAAGATGTGGATCTCCAACAGCCCCATCGCCGACGTCTTCGTCGTCTGGGCCAAGGACATGAGTGACGAGGGAGGCGGCCAGATCCGCGGCTTCGTGCTGGAGAAGGGCTGGAAGGGCCTCAGCGCCCCGGCCATCCACGGCAAAGTGGGCCTGCGCGCCAGCATCACCGGCGAGATCGTCATGGACGAGGTGTTCTGCCCCGAGGAGAACGCCTTCCCCGAGGTGCGCGGACTCAAGGGCCCGTTCACCTGCCTGAACAGCGCACGCTACGGCATCGCCTGGGGTGCGCTCGGTGCGGCCGAGGACTGCCTTGAGCGTGCCCGCAGCTACACCCTGGACCGCCAGCAGTTCGGCCGCCCGCTGGCGGCCAACCAGCTCATCCAGAAGAAGCTGGCCGACATGGTGACCGACATTTCCTTGGGCCTGCAGGGCTGTCTGCGCCTGGGCCGCATGAAGGACGCCGGCACCGCGAGCGTGGAAGCCACCAGCATCATGAAACGCAACAGCTGCGGCAAGGCCCTGGACATCGCCCGCATGGCGCGCGACATGATGGGCGGCAACGGCATCAGCGACGAGTTCGGCGTGGCGCGCCACCTGGTGAATCTCGAGGTGGTGAACACGTATGAGGGCACGCACGACGTGCATGCGCTCATCCTGGGCCGGGCCATCACCGGCATCGCGGCGTTCAGCTGAGCGGGCGGCTGGCAACATGAAGTTCACCGACTTCCACGTCGCCCAGGTC
The DNA here is from genome assembly GCA_041169165.1 of Pseudomonadota bacterium. GTDB lineage: Bacteria > Pseudomonadota > Gammaproteobacteria > Burkholderiales > Burkholderiaceae_C > Sphaerotilus. The sequence goes on along the minus strand of JBEEJN010000036.1, from coordinate 57,323 downwards.
ATCAGCGCCGGCCCGTTGGTGCTGAGCGAGGACGACATCGTGCGCTTCGCCACCGAGCACGATCCGCAGCACTTCCACATGGATCGCGACGCCGCTGCGTCAGGCAAGTTCGGCAGCGTCATCGCCAGCGGCTGGCACACCTGCGCCGTGGCCATGCGGCTGGTGGCGCAGGCGGCGCTGCAGGGCTCCGAAGCCTCGGCCTCGCCCGGCATCGCCTACATCAAGTGGCCGCGGCCGGTGCGGCCGGGTGATGCGCTCACCTTGCGTGCGGAGGTGCTGGAGGTGGGCCGCAGCGAGCGCCGCCCCAGACTGGGCAAGCTGCGCTGGTGCTGGCGGCTGTTCAACCAGCGCGAGGAACTCGTGCTGGAGCTGGAGGCCATGACGCTGTTCGACCTGCCCGCGCCGTGACGAGGCCTGCGGCGGCCACGGTGGTATCAGTCGCCTTCGCCCAGCGTCACGGCGAGCTTGCCGAACTGCCGGCCCGATTCCAGATGGCTCAGCGCCGCGTGCACGTCGGCCAGGGCATAACGCTGGTCGATCAGCGGCCTCACCTTGCCCTGTTCACACCAGGCCAGCAATTGGCGCAGCTCGCCGGGGTCGCCCAGGGTGGAGCCGAAGATCTGCAGCTGACGGATGAAGACCCGGCGCAGGTCGGCCGGCGGCTGGTCGCCGGTGGTGGCGCCACAGGTGACGATGCGCCCGCCGCGCACCAGGCACTTCAGCGCGGTGTTCCACACGGCGGCGCCGACGTTCTCGAACACCACGTCCACGCCGCGGCCGTCGGTCAGGGCCAGCACGCGGCGGGCGGCGTCCTCTACGCCGGTGTCGACCGTGCCGTCCGCACTCAGGGCGCGCGCGCGTTCCAGCTTGGCGGCGTCGCGCGAGGTGACGATGACCTTGGCGCCCGCCGCCTTGGCCAGCTGCAGCGCGGCCAGCGACACCCCGCCGCCCACGCCGAAGATCAGCACGGTCTCGCCCGGCTGCAGGCGCGCCTTGGTGAACAACATGCGCCAGGCGGTGAGGTGATTCACGCCCAGGGCCGCGCCTTCGGCAAAGTCGAAGCCGGCGGGCAGGGCGAAGACGTTGGCCGCCGGCAGGCTGACGTACTCGGCCAGCGTGCCGTCGCGGTGTTCGCCCAGCAATCGCATGGAGGTGCACAGCACCGGCTCGCCGCGCTGGCAGAACTCGCAGCGCCCGCAGGTGAGGCCGGGGTAGAGCAGCACGCGCTGGCCGGGCGCGACCCAGCGCTCGCCCTCGTCCACCTCCGCGACGATGCCGGCGCCGTCGATGCCCATGATCTGCGGCAGGCTGTGGGTGATGCCGGCGCCGCTGTCGCGCATGTAGAGGTCCACGCGGTTGAGCGTGGCGGCCTTCATGCGCACCAGCACCTCGCCGGGCTGGCGCACGGGGCGCGGGCGTTCGCCGACGGTGACGACCTCGTTGCCGCCGTGGGCGGTGAGGTAGGCGGCTTGCATGGTGGGCTGGGTGCTCATGGTGGGCGAAGGGGCGGGCGGTTGTGGTTGTGGTTGTGGTCGTGGTTGATCTCGCACGCGGCAGGTGCGCGAGGTGACCGGCAGTGTGGCCCAGCCTTGTGTGGTCGATCAAGCCATCTGCGCGATCGGCGATCCCGCGCCCGAGTCAGCCCTGAGCAGGCCCGTCGTTCAGGCCGCAGTGCGCTGTGGTTGCGCCTGGATGCGCTCACCCGGCGCCAGCTGGGCGCGTGCACCCTCGCGGAACTCGGTCGGCGTGCGCCCGGTCTGCTTGCGGAAGAAGCGGCCGAAGTAGGCCTCGTCGGCAAAGCCCAGCAGGCCGGCGATCTGCTTGATGCCCAGGTTGGAATAGACCAGCTCACGTTCGGCCTCGTGCACGATGCGGGCGTTCAGCACATCCAGCGCCGACATGCCGATGGCCTCGCGGCACAGGCGCGAGAGCTGGCCGGCCGACAGGCCTACCTCGGCGGCGTATTGCTCCACCGACCAGCGCGCGCGGAAGTGTGCGTCCACCAGGGTGCGGAAACGCTCGATGCGCTCGGCCTTGCGGCTGCGTTCCCCCTCGCCGCCGGCAGCCGACTCGTCGATGCGCAGCGAGGCCACGATGCGCGCGATCTGCACGAACACCGCCAGCAGCAGGGCGGTGCCGGCATTGGCCTGGCCGCTGGTGTGCACGCGGCTTTCATGCTCGATGGCGGCGAACAGCGGCAGCAGGGCGTCGGCATGGCGCGGCGAGCCGGACACGTCCATCACCCGCGGCTCGCGGATGTGGCGCAGCAGGCTGGGTGCGGCCACCGCAGCCAGCGATTCCAGCGGCTGCTGTGCCGCGGTGACCACCGGCCCGTCCACCGTGGGCAGGAACTGGAAGCCATGCACCACCGGCGTGGGCACGATCACCAGGCTGGGTGCGGCAACGGTCCAGTGCTGACCGTCGATCATGACCGTGCCGCCGCCGCGCGTGAGGTAGAGCACCTGGATGAGGCCGTGATGCACATGCGGCGCGATGTCGAAGTCGAACAGGCCGGAGCGCTCGTGGATCTGTTCGATGTGCACGATGTCCAGCCAGGCCGGCGAACCCGGCGGTGTGGCTGCGTCACCGTACAGGGCGTAGTTGGGGATGGCCTGGCGCGGGCTCGGTGCGGTCTGCGGCATGCGGGTTTCTCCGGGGGTGCGCCGCACGAATTGTCCGGGGATATGCAGCTTCTGTCGATTGAGGCGATGTGCCGGTCTTCCTACGATACGGCGCATCGCCACTGGAGAAGTCTGCATGCCTGCTGCGCCTGAATCGTCCGCCGCCATGATCGAAAAGTCTGGGTCCGGCCCTGCCGCAAGCGCCGCCTGGCTGGGCCTGGCGGGCAAGGTCTGCGTGGTCAGCGGCGCGGCCAGCGGCATCGGCCGGGCGGTGGCACTGGGCCTGGCGGGCGCGGGTGCCGAGGTCGCGCTGCTGGACCGCGACGAGGCGGGAGCGCTGGCCGTGGCGGCGCAGATCGAGGCCGCCGGCGGCCGCGCCCTGGCCGTGCCCTGCGACACCAGCGACGAGGCCGGCGTGCAGGCCGCCGCGGCGCGCGTGCGCAGCGTGCTGGGCCCCGTGTGGGGCCTGGTGAACAACGCCGGCCTGCTGCGTGCCGGCCCGCTGGCCGAGGTCAGCCTGGCGGACTGGAACCATGTGCTGGGCGTCAACCTCACCGGCTATCTGCTGTGCGCGCGCGAGTTCGGTCGGGACATGCTGGCGGCGCGCTCGGGCGCCATGGTGCACATCGCCTCGGTCGCGGCCCTGCATCCGCAGACACGCAGCGGCTCCTACAGCCCCAGCAAGGCCGGGGTGCTGCTGCTGAGCAAGCAGCTCGCGGCCGAGTGGGGCCCGCAGGGTGTGCGCAGCAATGCCATCTGCCCGGGAATGATCCGCACCGCCTTGTCGGCCAAGTTCTACGAGGAACCCGACTTCGAGGCGCGCCGTGCAGCGGTCACCGCCAGCCGGCGCGTGGGTGAGCCGCAGGACATCGCCGAGCCGGCCATGTTCCTGCTCAGCGAGCGTGCCGCCTATGTGAACGGCACCGAGCTGGTCGTGGACGGCGGGCTGGACTGCATGTTGATGGACATGGTGCCGCGGCCCGGCTTCAACAGTACGCCGGCTGGAACAACGGAAAACACCCTGTCCGCACAAGCCGTTTGACGAATCGAAGAATCAGGACGAGCCATGAAGACGATGGACTGTGATGTGCTGGTGGTGGGTTCGGGCGCGGGTGGTCTCGCCACCGCGATCGCCGCGCGCAAGGCCGGCCTCGACGTGCTGGTGGTCGAGAAGGAAGCCGTGTTCGGCGGCACCACGGCCTTCTCCGGCGGGGTGCTCTGGATTCCCGGCAACCCGCACTGCCCGGCGGCCAAGAGTGACAGCCGCGCTGCGGCGCGCGACTACATCCGCAACGAGACCGGGCCCTGGTTCGACGAGCCGGCGGTTGATGCCTTTCTGGACAATGCGCCGGCCATGGTCGAATGGTTCGAGCGCGAGACCAGCGTGGCTTTCGTTCCCACGCTCTACCCCGACTATCACCCGACGGTGAGCGGCGGCGTCGACATCGGCCGCTCCATCCTGGCCAAACCTTTCGACATCCGCGCCCTGGGTGCGGACATGGCGCGGCTGCGCCCGCCGCTCAAGACCATCACCTTCATCGGCATGATGTTCAACTCGTCGAACGCCGACCTGAAGCACTTCTTCCGCGCGACGAAATCGCTCACCTCCTTCGTCTACGTGGCCAGGCGCCTGGCCAACCACATGAAGGAACTGGTGCTGTACCGGCGCGGCATCAACGTGACCAGCGGCAACGCCCTGGCCGCCCGGCTGGCGCATTCGGCGCTGCAGATCGGCGTGCCGATCTGGACCTCGGCCCCGGCGAAGCTGTTGCTGGACCAGGCCGGTCGTGTGACCGGTGCGGTCATCAACCGCGAAGGCGAGGACATCGAGGTGCGCGCCCGCCACGGCGTGGTGCTGGCCTGCGGCGGCTTTCCGCATGACGTCAAGCGCATCGCCCAGGCTTACCCGCATCTGCGGCGCGGCGGCGAGCATCTCTCGCCCGTGCCCACCGGCAATACCGGCGACGGCATCCGCCTGGCTGAGCAACTGGGCGGGCGCTGCGAGATCCGTTTTCCTTCGGCCTCGGCCTGGATGCCGGTCTCGAAAGTGCCTTATGCCGACGGCAGCTTCGGCGTCTTCCCGCACCTGCTGGACCGCTACAAGCCCGGCATCATCGGCGTGACACGCAAGGGGCTGCGCTTCTGCAACGAGTCGGAGTCCTACCACGACGTCGGCGCGGCCATGATCCGGGCCTGCGAGGGTGAGCGCGAGACGGCCATGTGGCTGGTCTGCGACGAGGCCACCTTGTCCAAGTACGGCCTGGGTTTCGTCAAGCCTGCGCCCATGCCCATCGGGCGTTTCCTCAAGAACGGCTACCTGTTGCGCGGCAAGACCCTGGCCGAGCTGGCCACCGCCTGCGGCATCGACGGCGCGGCGCTGCAGCGCACGGTGGACGAATACAACGTCGGCGCGCGCCAGGGTGTGGACCAGCAGTTCGGCCGCGGCACGACCAGCTTCAACCGCTACCTGGCCGACCCGGAGAACCGGCCCAACCCCTGCGTGGCGCCGCTGCAGCAGGGCCCGTTCTATGCCGTCAAGGTGGTGATGGGTGACCTGGGTACTTTCGATGGCCTGTCCACCACGCCGCAGGGTGAGGTGGTCAAGGCCGACGGCCAGGTCATCGAGGGCCTCTATGCCGTGGGCAACGATCGCGCCAGCATGATGGGCGGCAACTACCCCGGCGCCGGCATCACCCTCGGGCCCAACATGACATTCGGCTGGCTGGCCGGGCGGCTCATCGCCGAACGCGCCAAGGGTGGGGCTGCTGCCGTGGCCAGTCCTGGCCAGGCCGCCAGAGCCGCAGCCGCTCAAGCCGAGGTGGCCCATGTCGCAGCTTGAGATCGCCCCTGGCCTCGACCTGCCGCTGGCCATGGCGCAGGGCGCGACCAAGGCCCTGGTCGACCACCGCATCTACACCATCCCGCCGCGCAAGATGGGCGAGTTCATCGAGGTCTTCGACCGCCTGGCCATGCCCATCCTGCTGGCCACGCTGGGTACGCCGCTGGGCTTCTGGACCAGCCTGGTCGGGCCGCAGAACCAGTTCGTGCACCTGTGGGGCTACGACGACCTGGCCGACTACGAGCGGCGCTGCCGGGCGCGTGACACGCATCCGGACTTTCCGGCCTATCTGGCCGCCTCGGGCCACCTCATCACGGCGCAGGAGACGCGGCTCATCCGCCGCGTCGCCATGCCCAGCCTGGCGCCGCGTGCCGCGACAGCCTGAGACGGTGGTTCGACCCGGCCTACGCCAGGCTGACGGCAGCGTGCGCTTCCCATCAGCGCAACACCCGATGGAATTTTGTTTGAAAATGGAATAGAGTTCCAAAAATGGCATCACCCGCCCTGTTGAAAGAGACCTGCGCATGAGGACGGCGCTCATCACCGGCGCAGCCGACGGCATAGGCTGGGCCACTGCGCAGGCCTTTGCGGCGGCGGGCTACCGGGTCGCCATCGCCGACGTGCGCGAGGGCCTGGCGCTTGAACGGGCCGCCGAACTCGGGGCTGTGAATGCGGTGGCCGGTGGTCTGCCGGTCCAGCATCTGGGTGTGGCCTGTGATGTCACCGACGAGGCGGCCGTGGCGCGCGCCGTGGCCGCCGTGCAGGCGGCCTTCGGCAGCCTGGATGTGCTGGTCAACAACGCCGGCATCGGCGACCAGCCCGGCGCCACGGTGGACCAGAAGCTCGACGCCTTCGACCGCGTGCTGGGCGTGCATCTGCGCGGCACCTTTCTGATGAGCCGCGAGGTGGCGCGCCTGATGCTGGCGCAGACGCCGGATGCACGCGGCAACCGCGGCGCCATCGTCAACATCGCGTCCATCGTGGCCTCGGCCGGCATCCCCGGGCGCAATGCCTACGGCGCAGCCAAGGCCGGCATCGTGGGCATGAGCAAGGCCATGGCGGTGGAGTGGGGCCTCCAAGGCCTGCGCGTCAATGCCGTGGCGCCGGGCTATGTGCGCACCGCGCTGGTGGAAAAGCTGCAGGGCCAGGGCCTGCTCAACACCGAGGCCATCCACCAGCGCACGCCCATGGGCCGCATGGGCCTGCCCGCCGAGATCGCCGACGCCATCGTCTTCCTCGCCTCGCCGCAGGCCAGCTTCATCACCGGCGCGGTGCTGCAGGTCGATGGCGGCTGGGTGGCACATGGCGGCGCCATTCCCTCCGTGCCGCCGGTGGTGGCGAGCTGACACCCGAAGACCATCATGACCATCCATCTCTTTAACGGCCTCGTCTACGGCGCCCTGCTCATCGTCATGTGCTCGGGCCTGGCCCTCATCTACGGCCTGCGCCGGGTGGTGAACTTCGCGCACGGCTCGCTCTACATGCTGGGTGCCTACATCGGCTACAGCGTGGCGCTCAAGAGCAATTTCTGGCTCGCCCTGCTTGTGGCGCCGGCCGTGATGGCGGCTCTCGGCGTGGTCATCGACCGCTGGGGTTTCCGCCTGCTGCAGGACCGCGACCCGCTCTCGGTCGTGCTGGTCACCTTCGGCGGCCTGCTGGTGATCGAGGACTTCGTGCAGACCGTCTGGGGCAAGAACAACCTGTCGGTGGCCACGCCGCCGGCCCTGGCCTTCTCGGTCGACCTCCTGGGCACGCCGGTGCCGGCCTACCGCATCGCGGTCATCGTGGTGGGTGCCGCGGTGGCTCTGGGACTGACGCTCTGGCTGCGCTATTCGAAGATGGGCCTGTTCGTGCGCGCCGCTTCGACCGACCCGGTCACCACCGCCATGCAGGGCGTGCACACCGATGCGCTGTCGGCCATGGTCGTGGGCCTGGGCACGGCGCTGGCCGGGCTGGCCGGCGTGGTGGCCGCGCCCTTCCTGTCACTCTCGCCGTCGATGAGCAGCGACGTGATCATCGACTCCTTCGTTGTCGTGGTGGTGGGCGGCCTGGGCAGCCTGGCCGGCGCCTTCATCGCCGCCATGGCCCTGGGCCTGGTGCAGGCCCTGGGCACGGTGTGGCTGCCCGAGACCTCGGTGCTGCTGCCCTTCCTGCTCATGGTCGGCATCCTGCTGTGGAAGCCGGCGGGTTTTGCCGGGTCGCGCACATGATGAGCCGCGTGTACATCGCTCGCCCGGCGTCACCCTGCAATTCGTCCCGTCCTGACGGCCTGTCTCCGGTCTGCCCTTGATCGCCACCATGAACCGCACCCAACTCTCCTTCTCGACCGTGGCTGCGCTGGCCGTGGGCGGCGCCGTGGCCTTCGGCGTCAGCTCGGGCACCGTGTTGTCGCTGCTCACCCAGGCCACCATCTACGCCATCTTTGCCCTGGGCGTGGGCCTGCTGCTGCGCCAGAACGGCATGGTCAGCTTCGGCCACGCCCTGTGGTTCGGCGCCGCGGGCTACGGCGTGGCGCTGATGCTGCAGGCCAAGGCCATGCCGGCCGAGGCCATCGTGGCGGTCACCGTGCTGGGCCTGACCGCCGCGGCATTTGTCATCGGCCTGGTCATCGTGCGTGTGCCCGGCGTGGCCTTCGGCATGCTCACGCTGGCGGTGGGGCAGATGGCCTACCTCGTGGCCTCGCGGGCGCGCGGCGTGTCGGGTGGGGCGGACGGCATGTCCATCGAATGGCCGTCCATGCTGTTCGGCGTGTCCATCAACCTGCTGACCAAGCCGGCCAACCTGATGCTGTTGAGCTGGACCGTGCTGGTCCTGGTGCTGCTGGCCCTGGCCCTGCTGCTGAACACCCGTTTCGGCGCCATCACCGAGGCGGTGCGCGACAACGAGGAGCGCGCCCGCTTCCTCGGCATCCGCACCCTGCTGCCGCGTGCGGCGGTATACGCGCTGTCGGCCACGGTCACGTCCATCGCCGGTGTGCTGGCGGCCCTGAACACCGGCTTCGTCTCGCCCGAAAGCATCCACTGGAGCCTGTCCGGCGTGGCGCTGATGATGGTGGTGGTCGGGGGCACCAAGGTGCTGTGGGGCCCGGCCCTGGGCGCGGCGGTGTACTTCCTGGCCAAGGATGTGCTGGGTGACCACGCCCAGCACTGGATGGCCATCTTCGGCGTGGCGCTCATCATCGTCATCGTCTTTGCGCCCGAGGGCCTGTCGGGCTTTGTGCAGCGCCTCATCAAGCGCCGCAAGCCCAGGCCTTCGGCCCTGGTGTCGGGCATCTACGGCGGGCGGGCGCGGGCCTCGCACTGAGCCCTGGCCTGAACGATCAACCGCCTGAACCGAGCGAGCTTATCCACCATGCCTGATTACGTGTTGCAGACCGCCGACGTGGCCATCCACTACGGCGGCGTAAAAGCCCTGGACGGCGTCGATCTGACGCTCGAGAAAGGCCAGATCCGCGGCCTCATCGGCCCCAATGGCGCCGGCAAGTCCACCGTCATCGACGCCATCACCGGCCGACGCCGCCTCACCCGCGGCCGTGTCACCCTGAAGGGCGAGGACGTCAGCGCCCTGGGCGTGGTCGAGCGCCGTGCGCGCGGCCTGTCGCGCAGCTTCCAGCGCACCAGCATCTTTGCGCAGATGCCGGTGCGTAAGCAGGTCGAGCTGGCCGCCTCGACCATGGGCATGGCCGACCCCGGTGCCGATGCCGACGACGTGCTGCGCGAACTGGATCTCGATGAACTCGGCGAGGTCACTGCCGCCGACCTGGGCTACGGCCAGCAGCGCCGGTTGGATCTGGCCCTGGCCCTGGTCGGCCAGCCCACCGTGCTGCTGCTCGACGAGCCCATGGCCGGCCTGTCGGTGCGTGAATCGCTCGACCTGGCCCAGCACCTGAAGCAGTTGAGCGCACGGCGCAATGTCTCGGTGCTGCTGGTGGAGCACGACATGGACGTGGTGTTCGGCATCTCCGATGTGGTCACCGTGTTCGAACTCGGCCGCGTGATCGCCGACGGTGCACCGGCGGCGGTGCGGTCCGATCCGCGCGTGCGTTCGGCCTACCTCGGGAGTGCCGCATGAGCGCCGCACCGTTGCTTGAACTCGAAGGTGTGCAGGCCTACTACGGCGCTGCCCACATCCTGCATGGCCTCAACCTCAAGGTGATGGCCGGTGAACGCGTGGCCCTGATCGGCCGCAACGGCGTGGGCAAGACCACCGTGGTCAACACCGTGCTGGGCCTGGCCACGCTGCGCGGCGGCAAGGTGGCTCTGGGCGGCAAGCTGCTGCCCCGGCCGCGCACCTACCAGGCCGCGCGTGAAGGTGTGGTGGTGGTGCCGCAGGGCCGGCGCATCGTCGCCAACCTCACGGTGGAGGAAAACCTGCAGCTCGGCGCCGCGACCGGTCGCACCGGCCACTGGACCGTGGCCGAGGTCTACAAGCTCTTCCCCATCCTGCAGGAGCGCGCCCACACCCCCGGCACCGCGCTGTCGGGTGGCCAGCAGCAGATGCTGGCGGTGGGGCGGGCGCTGATGGCCAACCCCTCGCTCATCCTGCTCGATGAGCCGACCGAGGGCCTGGCGCCGGTCATCGTCGACCAGCTCGGCGTGATCTTCAACGAGGTGGCGCGCCAGGGCACCGCCCTGCTGCTCATCGAGCAGAACATGACCCTGGTGATGCGCGTGGCCGAACGTTACTGCGCCATGGCCAAGGGCGCCGTGGTGGCCGAAGGGCGGGTGAACGAGGAAAGCCTCGACGCCTTGCACGCCCACGTGATGGTCTGACCCGGATTCCTGAATTCCATTTCCCACACCGGCCACCGCGTCGGATTCAACCCCAGCCTGACAGTCCTATTGGAGACATCGACGATGAAGACGACACACACCCTGAACCGCCGTGACGTGGCCCTGGCCGCCTTGCTCGCCGCCTCGCCCCTGCTGGCCCTGGCGCAGGCCAAGGACCCGGTCAAGGTGGGCCTGGTGAGTTCCAAGTCGGGCGTGTTCGCTCAGCAGGGCGAGGAAGTCATCCGCGCCATCAAGTTCGCCATCGACGAGGCCAACTCCCACGGCGGCGTGGACGGCCGCAAGGTCGAGGTCGCCGAGGCCGACGACGAGGGCACGCCCGACGCCGGCCGCCGGGTGGCCGAAAAGCTGGCGCGCGACGGCTACAACCTGCTCATCGGCGCCATCCCGTCGAGCATCTCGCTGGCCCTGGCGCCCAACCTCGAGCGCTGGGACGCGGCCTATTTCGTCGTCGCCAGCAAGAGCGACAAGATCACCGGCGACACCTGCAAGCCGCGCGTGTTCCGCACCAATCACAGCGATGCCATGGACATCGCCATGATTTCCGAATGGGCCAAGGGCTTCAAGGAAAAGACCTATGCCTCGATGGCGGCCGACTATGTGTGGGGCCGCGATTCGGCCGAGTCCTTCGCCAAGGCGGTGAAGGCGCAGGGCAAGGACGTCAAGCTGCAGCTTTACGCGCCGCTGGGCACCAAGGACTTCTCGCCCTTCATCGCCCAGCTCAAGGAGGCCAAGGTCGACGCCATCTGGGTGGCCGAGACCGGCCGCGACGCCATCGCCTTCGTCAAGCAGGCGCAGGAGTTCGGCCTCATCCCGCAGACCAAGCTGGTGGGCCACTCGCTGATCCTGAACTTCATGATCAACGCCACCGACAAGTCGCTCGAAGGCACGCCCGGCACCACCGGCTATACGCCCGACATCGACACGCCCAAGAACAAGGCCTTCGTGGCCGCCTGGAAGGCCAAGTTCAACCGCTTGCCCACCGACAACGAAGGCCAGGCCTACAACGGCGCGCAGATCATGTTCGAGGGCGTCAAGCTGGCCAAGAGCGTCAAGCCAGCCGACGTCAGCAAGGCGCTGTCGGGCGCCAAGGTCGACACCATCTACGGCAACGGCCTGACCCTGCGTGCGGCGGACAACCAGCTCGGCCTGCCCAACTACGTCGGCCGCGCCAAGGTGGTGGACGGCCAGCTGCGCCCGGTGATCGAGCAGACCTTCGCGGCCAGCTCCATGCCCGGCCCGTCGGCGCTGTGCAAGATGTGACGGAGTGATCGATGGCCCTGCTCACCCGACTTGACGATCTGCCTGATGCTGCCGCCTTCGACCTGGTGGTGATCGGCGCCGGCGGTGCCGGCCTGTCGGCTGCGCTGCATGCGGCCATCGACGGCGCGCGGGTGCTGGTGGTCGAGCGCAGCGAGTTCGTCGGCGGCACCACGGCCCTGTCGGCCGGCACGACCTGGATCCCCGGCACGCGCCACTGCGCGCCGGGCAGCGACAGTCTTGAGCAGGCCGGGCGTTATCTGGACGCGGTGGTGGGGCCGCACAGCGCGCCCGAGCTGCGCCGCGCCTTTCTGCAGGCCGGGGCCGAGGCGGTGGAGCGCTTCGAGCAGCACACCGAGGTGCATTACCGGCCCTATGCCCTGCACCCGGACTACCAGTCCGAGCAGCCGGGCTCGACCCTGCGCGGCCGCGCGCTGGAGCCGCTGCCCTTCGATGGCCGCGAACTGGGCAAGCTGTTCGGCGTGCTGCGCCCGCCCATCCCCGAGTTCACCGTGCTGGGCGGCATGATGGTGGACCGCACCGACATCAACCACCTGCTTGCACTGGGCAAGAGCTTCAAGTCGTTCAGACATGCACTGAAGATCATCGGCCGCCACGCGCTGGATAGGCTCAGCCACCCGCGCGGCACCAGGCTGGTGATGGGCAATGCGCTGGTCGGGCGCCTGCTGCTGTCGCTGGCCAAGCGGCCGAACGTGTCGCTGTTGCTGCAGACCGAACTGCAGGCGGTGCATCGCGGCGTGGGCGGCGTGGAGGCGGTCACGCTGGGCTCGGCCGGTCAGGGCGGGGCAGGGCGACGGCTGAATCTGCGGGGCGGCCTGGTGCTGGCCAGCGGCGGCTTCAATCGCCATCCGCAGTGGCGCGCCGACCGGCTGCCGGGCATCGCGACCACCTGGTGCCCGGGTGCGCCCGGCCACACCGGCCAGGCCCAGCAGCAGGCTCTGGCGCTGGGGGCGCGCTTCGGCAGCGGCGGGGCGAGCGATGTGTTCTGGGCTCCGGTGTCACTGCGCCAGCGCGCCGATGGCAGCACGGCGGCCTTTCCACATTTCGTCATGGACCGCGCCAAGCCCGGCATGATCACCGTCAACCAGGCGGGCGAACGTTTCGTCAACGAAAGCACCTCGTACCACCTCTTCGGTCTGGCCATGCAACGGGCGCATCAGACGAGTCCGGCCGTACCGGCCTGGCTGGTGTGTGATGCGGACGCCTTGACACGTTATGGCCTGGGCATGGTGCGGCCGGGCGGCAAGGGGTTGGCACCCTTCCTGGCCGACGGATACCTGACCGCCGGGGCGACGCTGGACGAACTCGCCCACCGCACCGGCATGGACGCGGCTACGCTGCGCAGCGCCGTGGCGCAGAACAACGCCAACGCCGAGCGCGGCGAGGACCCGGTCTTCCAGCGCGGCGTGACGGCCTACCAGCGCAACATCGGCGACCCGGCCTGGACGGGCAAGAACCCCAACCTGGGGCCCATCGCCAAGGGGCCGTTCTATGCCGTCAAGCTCTACCCGGGCGACATCGGCGCGGCCACCGGTTTGGCGACCGACGAACGTGCTCGTGTCCTTGATGCGGCCGGTTTGGTCATTCCTGGGCTGTATGCGGTGGGCAACGACATGCATTCCATCATGGGCGGCACCTACCCCGGCCCGGGCATCACCATCGGCCCGGGCATGGTGTTCGCACGCATCGCGGCCCAGGACGCCCTGGCACGGCGCGCCTGACGCTGCGCGCGCAGCGAGGCACCCATCGCAAAGCGAGAGCAATCCGCGGGCGCCCGCTGCAAGCATCGCGCTCAGACAGCGATAGCCGCCGCGCGGTGACAGCGGGTACCAGCCTGGACAATGTCCGCATGACCGCTGCACCGCCACCGTCCTCGCCGTCCGCCCGTCCTGATCACGGCACATCGGGCGCGCCGACCGTGCGGCCGATGGCGGTGGCGCTGGCGGGCCTGCTGTCCCTGGCCGTGGCCATGGGCATCGGCCGCTTCGCCTTCACGCCGTTGCTGCCCATGATGCTGCACGACGGCGTGGTCGATCTGCCCACCGCGAGCTGGCTGGCAACCGCCAACTACCTGGGCTACTGGCTGGGCGCAATGACCTGCGCGCTGCAGCCCTGGTGGTGGGCGCGAACGCCCGGTCGACCGCCTCTGGCGCACACGCGTGCCGTGCGCGCGGGCCTTGCCGCCACCATCCTGCTCACCCTGGGCATGGCGCTGCCCTGGCCAGCGGTGTGGCCGCTGCTGCGGCTGCTGGCCGGCATGGCGAGTGCGCTGGTCTTTGTCTATGTGTCGGGCTGGTGCCTGGCACGCCTCACGGCGCTGGGTGCGCCGGCGCTGGCAGGTGTCATCTACGTCGGGCCGGGGGTCGGCATCACTGTCAGCGGCCTGGCTGCCAGCGCCATGGTCGTGGGCGGATGGACCGCCGCCGCCGGCTGGCTCATGTTCGGGCTGTTGGCCATCGCCTTGACGGTGGTGGCCGGGCGCCACCTGCACGGTGCGGTCGCGTTTGCTGCGCCGGCCCTGGGCAGCCTCCCGGCGCAGGGTGGTGCTGCCTTGGCGTTGTTCGCCTTGGCCTACGGTCTGGCGGGCTTCGGCTACATCATCACCGCCACCTTCCTGCCGGTGATCGCGCGCCAGGCTCTGCCGGGCGGCTCGGTGTGGCTGGATCTTTTCTGGCCGCTGTTCGGCCTGGGCGTGGCGGCCGGCGCGCTGCTGACTGTGCGCCTGCCGGTGCGCTGGGACCGCCGCTTTCTTCTCATGGCCAGTTATGCGTTGCAGGCGCTGGGCGTGCTGCTCACCGTGTGGTGGCCCAGCCTGACCGGCTTCGCCCTGGGCAGCCTTCTGCTCGGATTGCCCTTCACAGCCATCACGCTGTTCGCCATGCAGGAGGCGCGCCGCTTGCGACCCGCCGGTGCATCGGCGTACATCTCGCTGCTCACCGCAGCCTATGGACTGGGTCAGATCGCCGGCCCGCCGCTGGCTGCCTGGCTGCTGCACCACAGCACGAGTACCGCGCAGGGCTTTGATCGTGCACTCGAAGTGGCAGCGTGCGCGCTCGGCCTGGGCATCGTGGTCTTCGCCGGGCTGGCGCGGCGCCATCCGCTGGGGTCAGCAGCCCCTCAGGCCGTCAGGCGCACCACACCCGGCAGTTCGCAGGCATAGATGATGTTGCGCAATGCGGCGATGGCCTCGTAGCGAGTGAACGAGCGTCGCCAGGCCAGCACGACACGGCGCGATGGCGCCGGCGGCGTGAATTCGAGGTAGTGCACCAACGGGCGTGGCTCGACTGCCTGCTGACGCGGCAGCGAGAGCTGGGGCACCACGGTGACGCCCATGCCCGAGGCCACCATGTGCTTGATGGTCTCCAGCGACGAGCCTTCGAAGCTCTTGCGTATGCCCTCGGCGTCGCTGGCGAAGCGGGCGAACTCAGGGCACACCTCCAGCACATGGTCGCGAAAGCAGTGGCCGTTGCCGAGCAGCAGCATGGTCTCCTGCTTGAGCTCCGTGGTGCTGATCTGCTCGCGCTGCGCGAGTGGGTGATGGGCCGGCACGGCGACAACGAAGGGTTCGTCGTACAACGGTGCCACGGCCAGGCCGGCATCGGGAAACGGATCGGCCATGATGGCGCAGTCCAGCTCGCCGGTGCGCAGCATCTCGAGCAGCCGGGCGGTGAAGTTCTCGTGCAGCAACAAGGGCATCTGCGGCACGCGGTCGATGGCATGGCGCACCAGGTCTGGCAGCAGATACGGCCCGATGGTGTAGATCACGCCCAGGCGCAGCGGGCCGGCCAAAGGGTCCTTGCCGCGGCGGGCGATTTCCTTGATGGCAGCAGCACTGTCCAGCGTGGCCTGGGCCTGGCGCACGATCTCCTCGCCCAGCGGGGTGACCGTGACCTCGCTGCCGCCGCGTTCGAAGAGCTTGACCTCCAGCTCTTCCTCGACCTTCTTGATCGCCACCGACAGTGTGGGCTGCGAGACGAAACACGCCTCGGCGGCGCGGCCGAAATGGTGCTCGCGGGCCACTGCCACGATGTAACGCAATTCGGTCAGGGTCATGGTGAGGCTGTGTCCGTCGGAAACCCACTTGGTGCCGGGCCGGCCAGCGTCTGCCGGCGCAGGATGATCGCTGCCATTGTGCGCACAAAACTCCGACCTGCGAGGCGTGGACCGCGCGAGATCCAGCGCCACCGCATCACGCTGGAAGCGCAGGCCGTCGGCTGGATGCACTCACGGCAGAGCCCGCTAGCAGAAGCTGTGGAGTGCAGCTTTGACGCCACAGGCAGTGCGGCTTGTCTTTCTATAATGCGCGACTTATTTTGCTTGACCGAACTCAAACTCACTATGAAGAAGACGACATTCGTGGCAACGATGCTCTTGATGACGGCTGCTGTGTCGTCGGTTCAGGCCCAGGATGCGGCCGCCGGCAACGCGGAGCAGGGCAAGGGCAAGGCGGCGATGTGCATCGGCTGCCACGGCATCGTGGGTTACAAGGCCAGCTTTCCCGAGGTCTACCAGGTGCCGATGATCTCCGGCCAGAGTGCCAAGTACATCAGCTCAGCCCTGGGCGCCTATCGCAAGGGTGAGCGCAAGCACCCGACGATGCGCGGCATCGCCGGTTCGCTCACCGACGCCGACATTGCCGACCTCGCCGCCTTCTACTCGGCTCAGGCCAAGCCCAGCACTGACGCAGCACCCGCGCCAGCGCCGGCGGTTGCCGAACTGCTGAAGAAGGGCAACTGCGCCTCCTGCCACGGTGAAGGCCTGAACAAGCCCATCGACCCGAGCTACCCCAAGCTGGCGGGTCAGCACGCCGACTACGTCTTCGCCGCCCTCAGGGCCTACAAGACCACCAACAATGCCAATGTCGGCCGCGGCAACGCGATCATGGGCGGCATGGCTGCACCGTTCAGCAACGCAGAACTCAAGCTGCTGGCCGGCTACATCGCCAGCCTGCCGGGCGAACTGGCCGTGGTGCCCAACGCCAAGTTCCGCTGAGCACACTTGCCAGCGCTTGCGCGCGTTTCCGAGCGGCACTGATCGCTGCCCGTCACGCGGAGCCAGGCAGGAGCACTCGAGGCCGCCGTTCAGGCGGCTTTTTCATGTCCTGTGTGAAGGTTGCCAGCGTGCCAGCAGCAAGGCACTGCTGATCACGCTCACGCTCGACAAGGCCATGGCTGCGCCGGCGACCATCGGGCTGAGCAGGCCCAGCGCCGCGAGCGGCAGACCGACCGCGTTGTAGGCCAGGGCCCAGAACAGGTTGTGGCGGATCTTGCTGCGGGTGCGGCGTGAGATGTCGATCGCGTCCATCACGCGCCCGGGATCGCCGCTCAACAAGGTGATGCCGGCGGCCTGGATGCAGGCCTCGATGCCGCCGCCGTCGGGTCGACCCATGGCGATGCCGACATCGGCAGCGGCCAGGGCGGGCGCGTCATTCAAGCCATCGCCCACCATGGCGACGCGGCGCCCCTGGGCCTGCAGCGACCGGATGACGGTGAGCTTGTCGGCCGGCAGCACCTCGGCGTGCACTTCCTGCACCCCCAGGCGGCGCGCCACGCTGGCGGCAGCGGCCTGGTGATCGCCAGAAAGCACGAGGGTACGCAGGCCCTGGTGGTGCAGACGCTGGATGGCCGCGGCGGCGCCGGCCTTGAGCTCGTCGCCAAACACCAGCAGGCCGAGCAGGCGCGGCGGCGCCCCTTCAGGCGTCGTTTCCGCCAGCCACGCCAGGGTCAGGCCCTGGGACTGCTGCGTCAGGGCGGCGTCCTGCAGCGCTGACCTGTCGACGCCAAGTTCATCCATCCAGCGTGAGGCGCCCAGGCGCAGCTCACGCCCTTCCACCCGCGCCTGAACGCCGCGGCCAGGCGCGGCGCGTTGCCGTTCGGCGTGCGGCAAAGCCAAGGCATGAACGCTGGTCGCGGCGTCGACGGATGACGGACCCGCTGCGTGTTCCAGCCAGGCCAGGCGCACCGCGCCGGCCAGCGGGTGCTCGCTACCGCTTTGCAGTGCCGCGGCCAGCCGCAGCAACTCGAGACGTGACACCCCGGGCGCAGTCAGCAAATCAAGCAGGCGCGGGCGACCTTCGGTGAGGGTGCCGGTCTTGTCAAAGGCGACCAGATCGACACTGTGCGCCAGTTCCAGTGCCAGTGCGTCCTTGATGAGGATGCCGTGGCGCGCGGCCACGCCGGTGCCCACCATCAAGGCCGCCGGAGTCGCCAAGCCCAGCGCACAGGGGCAGGCGATGACCAGCACCGACACAGCATTGAGGATGGCGGCAGTCCAGTCACCGCGCAGAAGCCCCCAGCCGAGCAGGGTGAGCATGGCCACGCCCACCACGGCCGGCACAAAGGCCGCACTCACCCGGTCGACCAGTTGCTGGATCGGTGCCTTGGCGGCCTGTGCCGATTCCACCAGGGCAACGATGCGTGCCAGGGTGCTCTGCGCGCCCACCGCCGTGGTGCGTACTCGCAACAGGCCTTCGAGGTTCACTGCGCCGCCGGTGACTGCTTCGCCGGCCTGACGAGCCACCGGCAGGCTCTCGCCGCTCAGCAGGGCTTCGTCGAGATGGCTGGCCCCCTCGACGATCAGGCCATCAGCCGGCACCCGTTCGCCGGGGCGTACCTGGACCAGGTCGCCCACCTGCAACTGGGCCAGCGGGCGGTCATGCACGCTGCCGTCGGCGGTCTGTACGTGAGCCATCTCCGGAGCCAGCGATCGCAACGCATCGAGCGCAGCCAGGGTCTGGCGCTTGGCACGCGCCTCGAGCCACTTGCCCAGGCGGACCAAGGTGATGACAACCGCGCCGCTCTCGAAATAAAGGGCCGGCATGTCCGTGGCCGGGGCCGTCGGGCTGAGCGCGGCACTGACCATCATCCAGGTCGACAGTCCCCACGCCGCGCTGGTGCCCAGGGCCACCAGCAGGTCCATATTGCCGCTGCCGGCGCGCAGTGCGTACCAGCCGGCGCGGTAGAAGCGAGCGCCGAGCCAGAACTGAACCGGCGTGGCCAGGGCGAACTGCCAGGCCGGCGGCACCATCAGATGCAGGCCCAGCGGTTCCAGCAGCATGGGCAGCAGCAAGGGCACGCTCAGCGCCATGGCCAGCACAAGTCGTGCACCGTCGCTGCCCAGCCGTTCGCGCCAACCCGGCACGGCGTGTTGCGGCTCAAGTTGGTCATCCTGCGCGACCCCGTAACCAGCGCGGAGCAGCGCTGCCACCAGCTCGGAACCTTGTGCGCGGCCTTGCAGCAGGCGGACATGCGCGCTGTCGCTGGCCGGGTTCACGCTCACCGCCAGTACGCCAGGCACTGCGGCCAGCGCCCGTTCGACGCGTCCGACGCAACTGGCGCAGCTCATGCCGGTGACCCGCAGCGTCAGATCGTGCTGAGGCACGCCATACCCGGCACCTTCAACCGCCTGGATCAATGCCGCCGTGCCGATCCGGTTGTCGCCGGCGACGGCGCTCACATCCAGGGTCTCGCTGGCCAGGTTGACGCGGGCTTGCGCTACACCGTCCAGTTTGCCCACAGCCCGCTCCACCCGTGCCGCGCAGCTGGCGCAGGTCATGCCTGAAATTGGCAGCAGCCAGTGCTGGGGCGCTTCGGCGGCGACCCCGGGACTGTCCGCTGCCTCGTCGGCGCCCACATCAGTGCCTAAGCTGACAGCGGATGCGGCAGGCGTCGCGGCAGCAGTCGCAGTCGGCGATGTGATGTTGGATGGCAGCGAGGCGATGTTCATGACAGGAGCTTAGGCGGCGCGGGTGCGCAAGGAACCGGGGCCGAGGGCCGACTGGGCCCGCACAGGGCGGTAAGGCTGCGCGCCGCGCCGGCAGGCCGGCGGTCAGACTTGCTGTGCTGTACACCCCATATGGTATGTTCAGCATAGCCTCATCAGGCGCCCTGTGTGGGCTGTAGGGCTTGTCCAAGGTCAAGCCACAACCGTGTCAGGGTGCCATCATGGTGGCCAGTCCGGCGCCGTGCCTCATGCGGTGCTGCCCCTCCGCGTCGATGCGCGGCTCACGTTCTGCCAAGTCACACCATGATCGAATTCAAGTTGCCCGACATGAGCTGCGGCCACTGCGCCGCCACCGTCAAGCGCGCCGTTCAGCGCCTGGATGCCCAGGCCGAAGTGCAAGTCGATCTGACCAACCGCACGGTACAGATCGACACCGATGTGGACGAGGCCAGCCTGCGCACGGCCTTGACGGAAGAAGGTTACGCGCCAGCCGGTTGACGGCGTGAATCGCCCTTGGCCGCCTCTTTGCCGTCGACCGCCGTGTTGCGGCGATGCATCACGGTGGCCGGATCGCGTAAATCCTTAACGCACGGCCGACATGGCACTCCTAGACTCGTAACCAGACGTTTAACCGTTGTCGCGGAGTCCCGCCATGTCGACCCCCTCTCACCTGTCTGTCCTGCCGTCCAGCGAACACATCGACCTGCCGCTCGCGCTGGATGAGGGCGGCGGCGCGTGGCGACGTTTGGCACACGACTGGCGCCGGCTGCTCAGCGTGGCCGGTGCGCTCGCCTTGACCCTGGCGGTGCTTCCAGCGACCCTGGCGCCTTGAAACCAGCGGGCGACGGTCAGGCAACTGACCCGCACCGCTGACCGATTCGTCGGCGCTGGCTTGTCACGCGCGGAAATAAGCACAGGTCACGCGGCGTTTCCCTTCGATATCGAATCCGGCTCGCGGTCCGGCGCTGGGTGCTCACTGCAGCGACCGGGCGCGTGCGCCGACGACTCGACGTTGCCAGGCGCCGCGTGACCCACCGCGCCTGCCCGCGCCGCGGTAGGCGTGTTGCAGCAACAAGCCCTCGCTCTGGCTGGAGATGCGTGCTTTGGCGCCGCTTATCAGCCTGATGCGGCGCTGGCCAATCTGAACAATGCCACGCTACGACCCGCCTGCTGCGGGCCAACCCGCGCATG
Source organism: Pseudomonadota bacterium (assembly GCA_041169165.1). Taxonomy (GTDB): domain Bacteria; phylum Pseudomonadota; class Gammaproteobacteria; order Burkholderiales; family Burkholderiaceae_C; genus Sphaerotilus. The sequence goes on along the minus strand of JBEEJN010000036.1, from coordinate 36,879 downwards.
GCCGATTCCAGTTCAGACAAACAACTCCCGCCGTCAGAGAAACGTCTGCGCGAAGCCCGCGCCGACGGTCAGGTCGCGCGTTCGCGCGACCTCGGTCACTTCGCCATCCTGGCCGTCGGGCTCGTCTTGCTGTCGGCTGCCACACCGCGTCTGCTGGCCTGGCTGCGTCAGGTCGTCACCACCGGCCTGAGCTTTGACGCCCGCAACGTCGCTGCGCCGGGCTTCATGCTCGATCGCCTGGCCGAACTCGTGCTGCCGGTGCTGGCGTTCGCCGCCGTGATGGGCACCATCATGGCCCTGGTGTCGCTGGTGGTGGCGGTCGTATCGGGCGGCTGGGTCTTCACCTGGAAGGCGCTCGCGCCGGATTTCGGCCGCGTCAATCCCTTGTCCGGCCTGGGCCGACTGGTGTCGATGTCCCAGCTGGGCGAGATGGCCAAGGCCATCGGCCTGGCCATCGTGCTGGCGCTGGTCGGCGGTAGTTATCTGCACCGGCATCTGGCGGACTTCAGCCAGGCCCAGAACGTTGCCCTGCCGGCCGCCTTTGCCCTGGTGGGCGAGCAACTGCTGTCCGGTCTGTGGCTGCTGGTGCTGGTGCTGGCCTTGTTCGCGGTGGTCGACGTGCCGCTGCAACGCCACTTGCACATCTCGCGCCTGAAGATGAGCAAGGAGGAACTCAAGCAGGAGTACAAGCAGCAGGAAGGCAGCCCCGAGGTGAAGGGCCGCATCAAACAGCGCATGCGTGAAATGAGCAGGAAACGCATGCTGGCCGCCGTGCCGACCGCCGACCTGGTCGTGATGAACCCGACCCACTACGCCGTGGCGCTCAAGTATGACGAGGGCAAGATGGCTGCGCCGCGCATCATCGCCCTGGGCGCCGATCTGCTGGCCATGCGCATCCGCGAACTCGCCAAGGAGTCCAAGGTGCCGGTGCTGCAGGCGCCGCCGCTGGCGCGCGCCCTGTACGCCCACGGTGAACTGGATCGCGAGATCCCGCTGGCCCTGTACAGCGCCGTGGCCCAGGTGCTGGCCTATGTGTTCCAGCTGCGCGCCGCATTGGCCGGACGGGCGCCCATGCCGGGCGATCTGCCCACCGTGCCGGTGCCGCCCGAACTCGACCCCCACAATCCGGCGGCGGACCAGGCGCTGGCCAGGGCGACAGCCGAACGCGCCGCGGCTGACAATGCCGACGAGGCCGACGCCGCCGCGGCCCGACGTCCTGGAGGTGACCGGTCATGAATCCCGTGCTCGCCCGGCTGCAGCTGGTGTTTGCCGGCAGCAATGGCAGCCTGAAGGCGCTGGCTGCGCCGGTACTCATCGTCATGGTGCTGGCCATGATGGTGCTGCCGCTGCCCGCCTTCGCGCTGGATATCTTTTTCACTTTCAACATCGCCACCGCCCTGATGGTGATGCTGGTGGCGGCCTACATGGTGCGGCCACTGGATTTCGCCGCCTTTCCCTCGGTGCTGCTGCTCACCACGCTGCTGCGCCTGTCGCTCAACGTGGCGTCAGCGCGCGTTGTGCTGATGGACGGCCACAATGGCGCCGGTGCGGCCGGCAAGGTGATCGAGGCCTTCGGCCACTTCCTCATCGGCGGCAACTTCGCGGTTGGCCTGATCGTTTTCGCCATCCTGGTGGTGATCAATTTCGTCGTTGTCACCAAGGGCGCCGAACGCATCGCCGAGGTGGGCGCTCGCTTCACACTGGACGCCATGCCCGGCAAGCAGATGGCCATCGACGCCGACCTCAATGCCGGCCTGATCGACGAGAAGCAGGCCAAGCAGCGCCGCGCCGAGGTGCAGGACGAGGCCGAGTTCTTCGGCTCCATGGACGGTGCGAGCAAGTTCGTGCGCGGCGACGCCATCGCAGGCATCCTCATCCTGTTCATCAACATCGTCGGCGGCTTCGTCATCGGCGTGGCCCAGCACGATCTCTCGGCGGCCCAGGCTGCCAGCACCTACATCCTGCTGGCGGTGGGTGACGCGCTGGTGGCGCAGATTCCGGCCCTGCTGATCTCGGTGGCCGCGGCCATGGTGGTGTCGCGCGTGGGCAAGAACGAGGACGTCGGCACCCAGATCCTGGGCCAGATGTTCCGCAACTCGCAGTCGGTGGCCATTGCCGCCGGCGTCATCGGCCTGCTGGGCATCATCCCGGGCATGCCCCATGTGGTGTTCCTGCTCATCGCTGGCGCCCTGGGGGCCCTGGCACGCTGGTTGTGGCAGCGCGAACATGCGCCCAGGCCGGTGCAGCGCGACACGCCCGACGCCGAGGCGCCCAATCCGAATTCCGAAGCCAGCTGGGACGACCTGCAACCGGTCGACACCCTGGGCATGGAGGTGGGCTACCGCCTGATTGCCCTGGTCGACCGCGATCGCGGCGGCGACTTGCTCAATCGCATCAAGGGGGTGCGCAAGAAGTTTGCGCAGGACGTCGGCTTCCTGCCGCCGGCGGTGCACATCCGCGACAACCTTGAACTCAAGCCCAGCATGTACCGGCTGACCTTGCGCGGCGCGGTGATCGGCGAAGGCGACGCCTTCCCCGGCATGTACATGGCCATCAACCCCGGCCATGTCACCACCCGGCTGCCGGGCCAGACCACGGTCGACCCGGCTTTCGGCTTGCCCGCCGTCTGGATCGACGAGCGCCAGCGCGAGGGCGCACAAATGGCCGGCTACACCGTGGTTGATTCGTCGACCGTCGTCGCCACCCATCTCTCACACTTGATGCAGACAAACGCTGCCCGGCTGCTCGGTCGACTCGAGACCCAGTCGCTGGTGGAACATGTCACCAAGCTAGCGCCCAAACTCATCGAAGACGTGGTACCCAAGATGGTCGGCATTTCCGCCCTGCAGAAAATCCTCCAGCTGCTGCTGGACGAGGGCGTGCACATCCGCGACATGCGTTCCATCGTCGAGGCGCTGGCCGAACACGCCGGTTCCGGCCTGGCCGACCCCTATGAGCTGGCGCGCCGCCTGCGCATTGCCCTGGCGCCGGCCATCGTGCAGCAGATCTACGGCACGACGCGTGAACTCGACGTCATTGCCATCGAACCCGAACTTGAACGCCTGCTGACCCAGGCGCTCACCTCGCCGAACGGCGCCGCTCTGGACCCCGGCGTGGCCGACCATCTCAGCCGCGGCGCCGCCGACGCCGCGCGCCGCCAGGAAGACCTCGGCCATCCGGCCTGCCTGCTCGTGCCTGACCCCATCCGGGTGCCGTTGGCCCGGCTGCTCAAGCGGGCGTCGCCGCGCCTGCGGGTGCTCGGCCACAGCGAGATCCCCGACACTCATTCGATCCGCATCGGTTCGATCATCGGAGCGAACGCATGACCTCCCGTGCTCACATCCGTCCCTCGTGCCCCGGCGGGCACGACGGTCATGAGACTTGCCATCCGGAGGCTCCATGAACGTCAAGCGTTTCACCGGCCGTACCTCACGCGAGGCCATGCAGAAGGTGCGGCTGGCCTACGGCGACAACGCCGTCGTGCTGTCCACCAAGCCGTGCGCCGAGGGCATCGAGATCCTGGCCATGGCGCCCGAGACGGTGGCTCGCATCGAGCGCTTCCATGATCAGCGTTCGCAGGAGCGCGCTCCCGAACCCCAGGCCCAGCGCCCCATGCCGCCGACCTCGCCGCGGCCGCAGCCGAGCGCCCAGCCGGTGAACGCCGCGGCCCAGGTGCAGGACGACGTGGGCACCCTGGCCATGAGCACCTTGTCCTTCCAGGACTATGTGCGCGAGCGCATGCTCAAGAAGCGCCAGGCCGAAGGGCGTGCCGCCCTGCAGGCGACGGCGGCACCTGTGCCGGTCTCGCCGGAAGCGCTCGAACAGCGGCTGATGCAGCGCGAGATGCAGCGCGAACATCAGGCCGCCCAGCAACTGCAGGCCGAACAGCTGGCTGCGGCGCGCCAGGCGGTGCAATTGCAACAACACCAGCAGCAACACCAGCACCAGCCACATCATCAGCAACATCACGCGCAGTACCCGCAGCAGCGCGTGCAGGCCTATCTGCCACCCATCGATGGCGGCGAGAGCGACTTCATCCCCGACACCGATTTTTCTGCCTTCACCGCCGACCAATTGCTCGGCGAGCCGCGCCAGCACGATCATGACGCGCGCCGCCTGGCCAGCAAGATGGCCGGCGAGCGCCGCACCGCAACACCGTCCGACATCGACCGCGCCCTGCGCGCGCAGGCGGCCCAGGCCGCCATGCTCGACCAGGCGCAGGCGGCCCAGGCCGCCCAGGCTGCGCAGATGGCCAAGGCGGCTGCCGAGCGCCGCCGCAACCTGCCGCCCAGCACTGCCGGCGGTCAGCCGGTGGCTCGCCACGAGGTGGCAGACAACGCGCCGCCGGTGCGTGTGCAGCGCATGCCGGCAGCGCCCGCCCAGCCGGGTTCGTCGGACATGATGCGCGAGCTGCGCGCCATGAAGGGCATGATCGAGGAGCGTTTCGGCGCCCTGGCCTTCATGGAGAAGCTGCAGAAGAACCCGCGCCAGGCCCAACTCGCCACCCTGCTGATGGAATGCGGCTTCTCGCCGGCGCTGGTGCGCAAGATGGTCGACAGCCTGGGTGAAGACATCACCGACGAGGTCTCCTGGGCCACCGACGTGCTGCACCGCAACCTCGTCACCGCCGAGAAGGAACAGGCGCTGGAGGACCAGGGCGGCGTCTACGCCATGGTCGGCGCCACCGGCGTGGGCAAGACCACCTCGACCGCCAAACTTGCGGCCGCCTTTGCCACCAAGCACGGCGCCAGCAACCTCGGCCTCATCACCCTGGACGCCTACAGGCTGGGCGCCCACGAGCAGTTGCGCGCCTATGGCCGCATCCTGGGCGTGCCAGTACACACCGCGCACGACCGTGTCGCGCTCGAGGATCTGCTGGTCCTTCTGGCCGGCAAGCGCCTGGTGCTGATCGACACCGCTGGCCTGGCGCAACGCGACACGCGCACGCGCGAACTGCTGGAGATGCTTTCGCACACCAGCATCCACCGCGTGCTGGTCATCAACGCCGCAGCGCAGGGCGAAACCATCGAGGACGTGATGGTGGCCTACAAGGCCACCAGCGCCTGCGGCATCGTACTGTCCAAGCTCGATGAGGCTGTCAAGCTCGGCCCGGCGCTGGATGCGGTGATCCGCCACCGCCTGAAGATCGTCGCCATCGCCAATGGCCAGCGTGTGCCCGAGGACTGGCACCGCCTGACCTCCCACGCGTTGATCCACCGCGCGCTGCGTTGCAGCGCGGCCCCGGCCTGGCGCATGGACAGCCGCGACGTCAACCTCATGTTCGCCGCGCCGCCCCACATGTCATCGGCATCGAACCGCAGCGGCCACGCCGGTGCCGGTCGCGTCGCAGGGTGATCGCCGTGACTGCATCGCGCATCCCCACCTTTCCCGTGCTCGCCGACCCGCCCGCCAGCAACACGGCACGCACCAACAACCTGCGCCAGGTCCCCGCCTCCAACGGATCGTCGCACATGAGATCACGCCGCAAGATCCCGTCGCTTGCCGAGCCGGTCGACCAGGCGGCCGGCCTGCGCCGCCTGTTCGGTGGCCGCACGCTGCGCTTCGTGCCGGTCATCTCCAACCCATTCGTCAGCCACGGCGGCGTGTTGATCGAGCGGCTGTGCAGCACCTTTGGCGAACTGGGCATGAAGACGCTGGTGGTGGATGCGTCCGAAAACGGCAGCGAGCCCAAGGAGCTGACCCGCTTTGATCTCGCCGAAGGCATCGAGCCGCTGTCCAGCCGCGTCAACTACCTGGCCGCGCGCGGCCTGCCGGTGCGCTGGGTCAATGAAAGTGGCTCGACGCGCGCCTTTCTCGACGCCGTTGCCGACGCCGCGGCGGCCTATCAAGTGGTGCTGGTGCACGCTGGCGCGCTGGATCTGGCCCGGTTGTTCGGTCGCGGCGACGACGCGCTGAGCCGTCCGCGCCCGGTCGTGCTGTGTGACGACCGGCCAGAATCCATGACCCATGCCTACGCAGCGCTGAAGATCATTGCGCAACGCGCCGACTGGCTCACCTATGACCTGCTGTTCAGCGCGCCGCCCGCCTGCAAGCGCGCCCGCACCGTGGCCGAGCGGTTGGCGCATTGCGCTGACCTTTTCCTGAGCGGCGTGCAGCGCAGCTGGGTGCAGATCGATCCCACCGAACACGCGGCCGCAGCGCCCAGCCAGGACCTGAGCGAACTCGTGTCCGGCCTGTACAACGCCGCTGCGCTTTATTCGGCCAACGACACCCAGTTTGCTGCGATGGCCCGCCCCAGTGCGCTGCCGGCCACGCCGCACAACTCGATGAATTGATCCGACACGGGAGACCCTCGATGTACACCGCCAATGGTCGACTCGACGTCAACACAATGCTCAAGCAGTACAGCCCGCTGGTGCGGCGCCTGGCCCATCAGATGATCGCCAAGCTGCCTGCCAATGTTGAAATCGACGACCTCATCCAGGTCGGCATGATCGGCCTGACTGACGCGCTCAGCCGCTTCGACGCCGCCCAGGGCGTTATGTTCGAGACCTTTGCGACGCAGCGTATCCGCGGCGCCATGCTCGATGAACTGCGCGGCGCCGACTGGATGAGCCGCGGCAACCGCAAGCATCAGCGCGACATCGAGACCGCCTTGCACAAGCTCGAACAAAAGCTCGGTCGTGCGCCCAGCGAAGGCGAGATCGCCGCGGAGATGGGCATCAGCCTGGCCGAGTACCAGGACCTGCTCAACAAGGTGCGCGGCACTCAGCTGATCTATCTGGAGGACATGGGCGGCGACGAAGGCGACAACGACTACCTCGACCGCCACGTCACCGAGCAGAGCGGCGACCCGCTGGCACTGCTGTCCGACCACCGCATGCGCCACGCCCTGGTCGAAGCCATCAAGAACCTGCCCGAGCGCGAGCAGTACGTGATGAGCATGTATTACGAAGAGGACATGAACCTCAAGGAAATCGCGGCGGTGCTGGGCGTGACCGAGTCGCGCGTGTGCCAGTTGCACAGCCAGTCCATCGCCCGTTTGCGCACCAAGCTGCGCGCTTGGTAGGCGCGGCGCTGACCAACCGGTCAGCGTGTGCGGATGGCGTCCAGCCAGTCGCAGCGCAGCCGCCCGCTCAGGTGGAGCTGACGGCGCAGGCCGCAGTAGAGCTCGGGCATCAGGATGAGGGCGAGCGAAGCCGGCAGCAGTGCCTCGGCGTCCAGAATCGCCAGTGTGGGCAGCAGCATCCAGCCCAGCACCCAGGCTTCCAGCACCATGTCGCACAGGGCGAACTCGAGCTCGTGACCGTCCCGGTGGCAGACATGCCAGCGCTTGAAGTGCTTGAGTTGGTCCAGCGTCATGGCGCAGCTCCTGTCGACATCCCTCGTGTGGGGTGACTGTAAGTTCCGCGTCAGTCGATGCCAAGCGCCGGTTTCATCCAGTGACAGGAGAACAGCGCTGGAACTGTGCTTGAACCGTGATTCCAGGCCGGCAGAACCCAGAGGGCGATCCGCCCTGAGCCGGCCCGTAGAGCTGCCAGGGCGGCGCCGCGCGCTACATCGTGCCGGATCAGTGGCCGCAGCTGCCCGATCCGCAACCGCTGCGTCCGCTTGGGGCTGAGGCTTCCATCGCGAGCTCGCGGTCCGGTGCAGCGTCGGCGGTGGGCGCAGGTTCGGGCTGCAGGAGGATCTGCGCCAGGCCGTAGTCGGCCGCCTGGGCGTGCTGGCTGAACCACTGCATCAGCGCCGGCAGCAACTGCTCGACGTATTCGCGCCGGCCCTGATCGACGAACAGGCGGCGCACCTCGGCCACCACCTCCAGCACCTGCTTGTGTTGCAGGCTGTGGCAGTTCTCGGCCGCAAAGCCGTTGGCGGCCATCCAGGCGTCCTCGCGCGCGAAGTGGTCGACCGTATGGGCACCGAGTTCGTCGTAACGCGCCAGCAGCGTGGCGTCGTCGTCCGCCAGCGCGGCCTCGACGCGTTGCAGCAGATCGACGAACTCGCGGTGCGTGTCGTCCATCTGTTCGTGGCGGGTCTCGAAGTCGGGGTTCCAGGCGATCGTGCTCATGCTTGTTCGGTCGTGGGGCGCAGGTTGGCAGGGCGCAAGGCTAACCGCTGGCGCTCGACCAGACTTGCGCTGACTCAAGTTCCGCGCCCGCTGCGTGCCTTCACGTTCAGGGTTCCTCAGGGATAGAGACCGCGCTCCTGCCGGGCGGTGAGGATGCGCTCGCAGGCCACCGCAAAGGTGGCCGTGCGCAGGCTGATGTGATGGCGGTCGGCGGTGTCCCAGATCTTGCGCAGGGCGTCGACCATGATCTTGTCCAGCCGCACATTGATCTCGTCCTCGCTCCAGAAGAAGGACGAGAAGTCCTGCACCCACTCGAAGTAGCTCACCGTCACGCCGCCGGCATTGCAGATCACGTCGGGCACGACCAGGATGCCGCGCTCGGCCATCAGGTCGTCGGCCTCGGGCAGGGTCGGGCCGTTGGCGCCTTCCAGCACCAGGCGGGCCTTGAGGCGGCTGGCGCGCTCGACCGTGACCTGGCCCTCCAGCGCGGCCGGGATCATGATGTCGCAGTCGCTGTCCCAGAAGTCCTCGCTGGCGCTGGCTTCGCCGCCGGCAAAGCCGCCCATGCCACCGCTGCTGCGCACATGGGCCATCAGGTCGGCCATGTCGAAGCCGGCCGGGTTGGCGATGCTGCCGGTGTGATCCTGCGCGGCGACGATCTTCGCGCCCGCACCGGCGAACATCTCGGCCGCCGCCGAGCCGACGTTGCCGAAGCCCTGCACCGCCACGCGCGCGTCGTCCAGCGGCAGGTGGATGCGCCGCGCTGCCTCGCGCCCGGTGACGAACACGCCGCGCCCGGTGGCCTTGACCCGCCCGAGCGAGCCGCCCAGGTGGATGGGCTTGCCGGTGACCACGCCGCTGGCGCTGCCGCCGATGTTCATCGAGTAGGTGTCCATCATCCAGGCCATGATCTGGCCGTTGGTGCCCACGTCGGGCGCCGGGATGTCCTGGTTGGGGCCGATGATGATGCCGATCTCGCTCGTGTAGCGCCGCGTGATGCGCTCCAGCTCCTTGACCGACACGCTGCGCGGGTCGAGACGGATGCCGCCCTTGGCGCCGCCGTAGGGCAGGTTGACGGCGGCGTTTTTCACCGTCATCCAGGCCGACAGCGCCATCACCTCCTCGAGTGTTACATCCGGGTGGTAGCGCACGCCGCCCTTGCCGGGGCCGCGGCTGAGGTTGTGCTGCACCCGGTAGCCCTCGAAGTGGCGCACCGTGCCGTCGTCCATCTCGATCGGGATGTCGACGATGAGGGCGCGCTTGGGCCGCTTGAGCGTGTCGCCCCAGCGGGCCAGCGGGCCCAGATAGGGCAACACACGGTCGACCTGCGACAGATAGGTCGACCAGGGGCTGTGCGCCGAGGGGGAGATATAGGACAGGCTGCTGCTGGACATGTCGAAAGCCTCTCTGATCCGATCAAGTGGCTGCGACTTTAGGACGGCCGATGGGTGGGCCGTCTTGCCTTGATGCAAAGCAGGTATGCCCTGCCCATGCGGCACTCATGGCCGCTTGATCCTGCTCAGGGTGCTTGACCCTGCCGTGCTTCTCGCAAGCGCGGCGGATCGATCAGCGCCCGAACTCGTCACCCAGTTCCTTGGCGCGCTGCTGCGCTGCCTCCAGCGCCTCGACAAAACGCTCTGCCACCTCGCTGGTGCGCAGATGCTGCAACGCGGCGTAGGTGGTGCCGCCCTTGGAGGTGACACGTTCACGCAGCACCGCGGGGGTCTCGGGCGAGCGGCGGGCCAGCTCGGTGGCGCCGGCAAAGGTGGCCAGGGCCAGGGCCTTGCCGTCCTCGGCCGTCAGGCCCATCTTCTCGGCCGCGGTCATCATGGCCTCGACGAAATAGAACACGTAGGCCGGGCCGGAGCCGGACATCGCCGTCACGGCGTCGAGCTGGCTTTCCTCGCGCACCCACAGCGTGCTGCCGGTGGGGGCGAGCAGGGCCTCGACGGTGGCGCGCGCCTTGTCATCCACGCCGGCGCGGGCAAACAGGCCGGCGATGCCCATGCCGATCAGCGCCGGTGTGTTGGGCATGGCGCGCACGATGCGTTCGCTGCCGGTGGCGGCGGCGATGGCATCGCTGCGTATGCCGGCCATCACGCTCAGGTGCAGGGCGTGGCGGCCGTAGGGCGCGCAGGGTTCGGCGGCCTCGACAAAGGTCTGCGGCTTGACGGCCCAGACGATGGTGGCGGCGCGCGCGAGGCGGGCGTCGGCGGCGGCCAGGGCCTCGATGCCGAAGTCGGCCAGCAGCTTGTCGCGCTGCGCCGCCCAGGGCTCGACGACCAGGATCTCGCCGGGCGCGGTGCCGGCCTTGATCAGCCCGCCGATGATGGCGCTGGCCATGTTGCCGCCGCCGATGAAGGCGGTGACGCCCGCGGCAACGGAAGAAGATGGGGTGGTGGTGTCGGTGCTCATGGCCGGGCAGTTTAGTCAGGCGCTCCAGGGGCTTGGGTGCCGGGCTTCAGTGCATGTCCTGGCTCATCAGCTCCACGTTGCCGCCGGCCGCCGCGGTGTTGATGGTGAGCGTGCGCTCGGCGCAGAAGCGGTAGAGGTAGAGCGGCCCGCCGGCCTTGGGGCCCGTGCCCGAGCGGCCTTCGCCGCCGAAGGGCTGCACGCCCACCACCGCGCCGATCATGTTCCGGTTGACGTAGACATTGCCCACATGGGCGCGCTCGGCGATGCGCAGGGCGCGGCTGTCGATGCGGGTGTGCACGCCCAGCGTCAGGCCGTAGCCCAGGGCGTTGATGCGCGCCACCAGGGCGTCGACCGGGCCGTTCCAGCGCACCACGTGCAGCACAGGGCCGAAGATCTCCTCCTTCAGTTCGGCCAGGTCCTTCAGTTCGAAGGCGACCGGGGCGATGTGGGTGCTGGCCAGTTCGGGCGCGAGCGGGCCGCGCGCCAGCAGCCTGGCGGACGAGGTCAGGCGCTCGAAGTGGCGCGTCAGCCGGCCATGGGCGGCGCTGTCGATGATGGGGCCGACATCGGTTGCCCAGTCCTCCGGTGCGCCGCTGCGCAGCGCCGCCAGCGCGCCGGCCAGCATCTCGATCACGCCGTCGGCCACCGCTTCGTGCAGGCACAGCACGCGCAGCGCCGAGCAGCGCTGGCCGGCCGAGCGGAAGGCGCTCTGCACCACGCTGTCGACCACCTGCTCGGGCAGGGCCGAGCTGTCGACGATCATGGCGTTCAGGCCGCCGGTCTCGGCGATCAGCGGCACGATGGGGCCGTCGCTGGCGGCCAGGGCGCGCTGTATGGTCTTGGCCACGCCGGTCGAGCCGGTGAAACACACACCGGCCACCAGCGGATGCGCCACCAGCGCTGCGCCCAGCGCCGCGCCGCTGCCGTGGCAGAGGGTCAGCGCCTCGCGCGGCAGGCCGGCGGCAACCAGCAGCTCGACAAAGGCTGCCGCCACGGCGGGCGTCTGCTCGGCCGGTTTGGCGGCCACGCTGTTGCCGGTCACGAGTGCGGCCACCACCTGGCCGGCAAAGATGGCGAGCGGGAAGTTCCACGGGCTGATGCACACGAACACACCGCGGCCGCTGAGGCGCAGCTCGTTGCGCTCGCCGGTCGGGCCGGGCAGCAGGCGCGGCGCCAGGTCCGTCTCGGCCTGGGCGGCGTAGTAGCGGCAGAAATCGACCGCTTCGCGCAGCTCGGCGATGGCGTCGCCCATGGTCTTCTTCGCCTCGCGCACCAGCAGGGCGATGAACTCGGGCGTGCGCGCTTCAAGTGCATCCGCCGCACGATTGAGCACAGCGCAGCGCTCGGCCAGCGGCGTGGCGGCCCAGCCGGGTTGGGCGGCGTGCAGGGCCTGCATCACGGCGTCGACGCGGCTCACCTCCATCGGTACCAGCCGCGGCACCTGGGCCAGGGCGGTAATGGCGGCCTGCAGCGGCCGGCGCTGGGCGGCGCAGCCGAGGTCCGGGCCGGCCGAGTTGCGGCGCCGCTCGCCGTACAGGGCCGGCGGCAGCAGCACGCCGGGTTCGGCGGCGACGTAGAGCGGCGAGGCCAGCAGCTCCTCGGGGCTGACCGAGCTGTCCGCCAGCTGGTGCACGAAGGACGAGTTGGCGCCGTTTTCCAGCAGCCGGCGCACCAGATACGCCAGCAGGTCGCGGTGCGGGCCGACCGGGGCGTAGACACGCAGGGCTGGTGCGCCGGGTGCCTTCTGCAGCTCGCGGTGCACGGCCTCGCCCATGCCGTGCAGGCGCTGCAGCTCGAAGCGGTCGGCGCGGGTGCCCGAGTCAGCGCCCGGCGGCAAAGCCGGGGCACGCGCCGCCAGCTCCATCAGCGCCGCCAGCGTGGCGGCGTTGTGGGTGGCGAACTGGGGATAGAAGCAGTCCGGCGCCGCCAGCAGTTTCTCGGCGCAGGCCAGGTAGGCCAGGTCGGTGTGGTGCTTGTGGGTCCAGACCGGGTAGCCGGCCAGGCCCAGCTCCTGGGCGCGCTTGATTTCGGCGTCCCAGTAGGCGCCCTTGACCAGCCTCACCATGAGCCGGCGGCCGTGGCGGCGCGCCAGCGTGGTGAGAGCGTCGATCAGCTCGGGCGCGCGCTGCTGGTAGGCCTGCAGCGCCAGGCCCAGGCCGCGCCAGCTGCGTGCGTGTGCTTCATTGCTGGCGGCGAGACGGGCGCAGAGCTGATCGAGCAGGGCGATGGAGAGTTCCAGTCGCTCGCTTTCCTCGGCGTCGATGGTGAGATGGATGTTGGCCGCGGCGGCTGCCTCGGCCAGGCTCAGCACACGCGGCAGCAGCACGCGCTCCACCGCCTCGGCTTGCGCGGCCTCGTAGCGCTCGAACAGAGCCGAGAGCTTGATCGAGATGCCGTCCGCATCCTCGGGCTGCCCGGCGCGCCCGCCCGGCTGCTGGCGCGCGATGGCGGCGATGGCCTGGTGGTAGGCATCGAGATAACGCAGCGCGTCGGCCTCGGTGCGTGCGCCTTCGCCCAGCATGTCGTAGCTGTAGCGCAGGGCCGGGCGGGCGACGGTGTCGCTGGCCCGGTCGTCCGCCTGGTGTTCGCGCGCATGGTCGGCGCGGGCGGCGGCGGCGCGCTTGCGCGCGGCGTGGATGTCCTGCCCCAGCACGAACTGCTCGCCCAGTAGGCCGATGGCGCGCAGCGTGGCGGCCACCACGCCGTGGGCGCCCAGGCGGGTGATCAGGCCGGGGCGCTTTTCAGCGTCGTCGCTCTCGGCTGGCAAGAGCTTTTGCGCCAGCGCCAGGGCCTGGCCGGCCAGGCGGCCGACGAGCTGGTTCGTCGTGCCCTCGGCGTGGCTGGCATGGGCGGCGAAGTCGGCCGTGCCGAGCTGGTCGCTGGCCAGGGCGATGGCGGTGTCGGTGTCGGGCACACGCAGCAGGGCTTCGGCCAGGCGCATCAGGGCGCGGCCCTCGGCGCTGGAGATGGGGAACTCGCGCAGCAGCGATTCCAGCGCCCAGAAGGGGGCCGGGTGGGCGCGCACCTGTTCCACCCAGGGCAGGGCACGCGACTGCACGGCCGCCCAGTCCAGGCGTGGCGCCAGGGCGGCGAGCAGGGCGTGCGCCAGCGCCGCCTCGGCGCGCACGGGCGGCGGCAGCAGGTCGGCATCGAGCTTGCGGCGCAGCGTGGTGGCCGTGGCTGAAGAAGATTCATTTGCCGCCGCAGCCGCGGCAGTGGCGCCGTTCGAAGACTGGGTGTCACGAGGCAGGTCAAAGATGGCGTTCATGCGGTGGCTCCAGGCAGATTGCGGGGACAGGCGCCAGAATAGGCCGCAGACCGCAGGATATTGCTCGGACTTCAACCCCTCCCGCCGGATGTTCTTCAGCATGGCCAGCTCGACCAGCTCCTCTTCTTCCTATGCCTCCACCTCCTCGACGACCGGTGACGACCCGCCGTCGCTCGACCGCATCGACCGCAAGATCCTGCGCATCCTGCAGGTGGACGGGCGCATCAGCAACCTGAAGCTCGCCGAGCAGGTGCAGCTCTCGCCCACCGCGGTGCTGGAGCGGGTGCGCCGGCTCACGCGCGACCGCTACATCCTGGGCTACGAGGCACGCCTGAACCCCATGCTGGTGGGCGCCGGCCTGCTGGTCTTCGTCGAAGTACTGCTTGACCGCACCGTGCACGACGTGATGGACAGCTTCAAGGCCGCGGTGCAGGTGCACGAGGAGATCCTCGAATGCCACCTCGTGGCCGGCGGTTTCGACTACCTGCTCAAGACTCGCGTGGCCGACATGGCGGCCTACCGCCAGTTCATCGGCAGCGTCATCTGGACCCTGCCCGGCGTGCGCGAGACGCGCACCTATGCGGTGATGGAGGAGGTGAAGAGCACGGCGGCCTTGCCGCTGTGAGCGACTCGGTCAGACGCCTGCCAGCGACGGAGGCGCTGCAACTTCACCGTCGTTGCTCGTGACGGCCGCTGCCGGCTTGGCCAGTATCCGCTTCCTCACCAGCTGGATATGCCCGCGCAGCGCGTACAGCTGGTCGGTATAGGCCAGCGGCACGTGCAGCTTTTCCAGCCGGGTCTCGACCTGTTCGAGTTCGCGCAGCAGGGCGGCGGGTTCGCGCCGGCCGCTGGCGAGGTCTTCCTCGACGCCGCGCAGCAGGCCGTACCAGCGGAAGATGCGCCGGCGGATGCGCAGGGCATACAGCGGTGGGATGACGCGCGACAGCGGGATGAGCGCGGCCAGGATGGACAGCACCACCACCCACATCCGGTCGAGCAGGTTGGCCAGCCAGAAGGGCATCCAGCGCTGCATCCAGTTCGGGCCCTTGCGCCAGTAGCGATCGGCCTCGTCCGAGAGCGGAAAGTCGCCTGCCGCGGCCTGCGGGAACTCGCCCTTGCGCTGGAACCAGTTGGCCGGGCTGTGGATCTTCTGCGCCGATTCCACCAGCAACTGCTGCAGCGCCGGGTGGGTGGCGTCGCGCACCACCAGGGTGGCCGAGGCGGCGACCAGGCGCACGTCCTCGCGCGGCAGGTCCTTGGCCAGATTGACCACGCCGCGTGGCAGCAGCGCCGGCGCCACCTGAGGCACACGACGCGCGTAGGCCTCGGCCTGGGCGAAGTCGAGCAACTGGATGCCCGGCGTGATGAGCAGCATCTGCACCAGCGGCGACTCCGGCGCCGAGACGAAGGCCAGGGCGTCGAGCTTGCCGGCCAGCAGGTCGACCACGGCGGGCGTGGGCTCCAGGCGGCTGAGCTTCATGCGCCCGGTGTCCAGGCCGTTGGCCGTCAGCAGGCGGCGCATCAGCGCGCCCACGCCACTGCCCTGGTGACCGATGTCCAGCCGGAAATGGCGCATCTGCGCCAGGCTGTCCAGCCGGGTGCGGCCCAGGTGGGCCTGTGCCGCGGCCTCGCGGTAGAAGACCCAGACCGGCTCGCGGAACAGGCTGCCCAGACTGGCCAGGCCGTCGTTGGCGTCCACCCGGTCAGGCGGCGGCGTGGTGTCGATGCCGCCCTGCACGAAGGCGGCGTCGACCTCACCGTTCTGCAGCAGGGCCAGGTTGTCCGACGAACCCTTGGTGGCGCGCAGTTCGACCAGGATGCCGTGCTGGGCCAGCGCGCGGGCGTAGCGCTGGCCGAATTCGGCATATGCGCCCTGCGCCGGCCCGGTGGCCAGCACGAGCGATTTCGGCGGCGTGGGGTTGAGCCACCAGTAGGCCAGCGCGACCAGGGCGATGGCGATCAGCCCCACCGGCCCGGCGGTGAGCAGCAGGTCGCGCAGGGTGAGCAGGGTGTGGCGGACGCGGGGCAGGCGGCGGGGAAGATTCATGTGGCGGCAGAACTTGGTGCAGCGGCGATGGGTGTGGTGGCCGTGTTGGCCTGGCGTTGACGCAACAGCAGGTCGGCGCTGAACACCAGGCAGGCGATCCAGATGAGCACGAAGCCCTGCGCGCGTGCGCCGCTGAAGGTTTCGTGGAAGACCATGAGGCCCAGCACCATCTGGATGCTCGGGCCCAGGTACTGCAACATGCCCAGCACGGCCAGCGGGATGCGCCGCGCACCGGCGGCGAACAGCAGCAGCGGCACGGCGGTGAGCGGGCCCACACCCACGAGCAGGGCCTGGAGACTGAACGGGCCATGCGCAAAGTCGCTGCGCCCGGCCCACAGGGCCCAGCCCAGGCCGATGAGCGCGGCCGGGGCCAGCACCATGGTTTCGAGCGCCAGGCCTTCCAGGGCGCCG
The DNA here is from genome assembly GCA_041169165.1 of Pseudomonadota bacterium. Lineage (GTDB taxonomy): Bacteria > Pseudomonadota > Gammaproteobacteria > Burkholderiales > Burkholderiaceae_C > Sphaerotilus. The sequence goes on along the minus strand of JBEEJN010000036.1, from coordinate 20,709 downwards.
AGTGCGGCGGTCTTGCGCAGATAGCCGTAGCTGGAAAAACTCGTCGCCAGGGTCAGGGCAATCCAGGGCGGCGCACCCAGGCGCAGCGTCATCCACAGCACCGCCAGGGTGGCCAGGGCCACGGCGGCCCACTGCGCGCGCGAGAGCTTTTCATGCAGCAGCAGGCGACCGGTCAGCACGTTGGCCAGCGGGGTGATGAAGTAGCCCAGGCTGGCCTCGATCACCCGCCCCTTGGCGATGGCCCAGACGTAGACACCCCAGTTGACCGCCAGCAGCGCCGCGCTCAGGCCGAACATGCGCAACAAGGCGGGCTGGCGCAGCACCGGGGCGAGCCAGCCGAACTGACGCCGCAGCGCGAGCACGCCGAGCAGGAACAGCAGCGACCACAGCACGCGGTGGCCCAGCACCTCCAGCGCCGCCACCTCGCGCAGGCCGATGAAATACAGCGGGAACAGCCCCCACAAGACGTAGGCGAGGGCGGCGTAGGCGATGCCTCGTTGCATGGCTGGCTGGGGCTGAGGTTGGCGCGAAGGGGCGGTAGAACCGGCGAACAGCCGCAGAGCATACCTGTGCGGCGGCACAGGCGTGTTGCAGTGCAGCGAGATGCAGATGCTTCGGCGGGCGGGCCCGCAGCTGTTGAAAAATCCGGTTCCGCCACCACGCTTCGCTGCGGTTCAATGCAGGAGGACACCATGCTTCGCGCCCGCCATTCCGTCGCCAGCCGACCAGCTCTGAGCCGGCGCCTGCGCCGCGTCCTTGCCTGGCTGCTGCTGCCGGTGCCCATGTTCATCCTGTTGCTGGCGGTCCTGTTCGCGCTGAGCGGCCTGGGGCAGGCACAGACCCGCAACGGGCGCGAGGCGCAGCCGCGCGAGGTGGCACCACGCGGTGCGCTGCTGGGCGACGAGGCGGCGGTGGTGCGGCTGTTCGAGACGGCGTCGCCGTCGGTGGCCTACATCACCACCGAGACGGTGCAGCGCAACGTCTTTGGCGAAGAGGTCGGCCAGGGCGCCGGCAGTGGCTTCGTGTGGGATGCGCAAGGCCATGTGGTGACCAACTTCCACGTCGTCGAAGGTGCGCGTCGCGTCTTCGTGCAACTCGACGCCGGCAAGCCGGTGGAAGCTGAACTGGTCGGCGCGGCGCCGGAATATGACCTGGCGGTGGTGCGGCTGCTCAAGCTGCCGCGCGAACTGCGGGCGCTGCCCCTGGGCAGCTCGCGCGATCTGAAGATAGGCCAGACGGTGTATGCCATCGGCAACCCCTTTGGCCTGTCGCGCACGCTCACGCGCGGCCTGGTGAGCGCGCTGGACCGCGAGCTGCCGACCGCCAACTACCGCGAGGTGCTGGGCGTGATCCAGACCGACGCGGCCATCAACCCGGGCAACTCGGGCGGCCCGCTGCTGGACAGCGCCGGGCGGCTGATCGGCGTGAACTCGGCCATCCGCAGCAGCAGCGGCAGCAGTTCGGGCATCGGCTTCGCCATCCCGGCCGATCTGGTGAACCGCGTCGTGCCGGCGCTCATCAGCCGCGGCCGGGCGCCGCTGCCGGGCATTGGCATCACGCCGGTGCGACCGGATCTGGTGGCACGTGCCGGCGTCAGCGGGGTCGTGATCGCCGAGGTCGCACGCGGCACGCCGGCGGCGCAGGCCGGCCTGGTGCCGCTGAACCGGCGCAGCGGCGACCTGGGCGACGTCATCGTGGCGGTGAACGGCCGCAGCATCGAGACCCTGTCGACCTTTGTGGCCGAACTCGACCGCGCCGGCATCGACGCCCAGGTCGAGCTCACGCTCAGGCGCGGCGAGCGCGAACGCCGGGTGCGGGTGAAGGTGATCGACCTGCGCGAGTGAGGCGGCGCAGATCAGGGCGCAAGCAGGTCGTTGCTGGCCGGGTGACGGCGCATGTAGACGCGCACGTAGGAGCACGTCGGCCGCACCCTCAGCCCGTCGCGGCGCGCCCAGTCCAGCCCGGCCTGCACCAGCGCGGCGGCAATGCCGAGGCCCTGCAGCGCACGCGGCACGCCGGTGTGTACGAAGTCCGCCACGCGGCGGCCGTCGGGTTCGGTGCGCAAGCGATAGGCCAGTTCGCAGTGCCAGCCCTCGACCACGGCCTCGAACAGGCCCTGCGCCGGGGCGTGCACCACGTTCAGGGCAGGTGGCACCGGTGCGGCGGCTGGCGCAGTGCCGGCATCAGCGGTCATTCGGGTTGAAGCTCAGCAGCATGACCGGCGGGACGGTGCCGGTGGCACTGTCGCGCGGCAGGATCTCGGTGCGGTCCAGGCCGCGCAGCACCTCGCGGTCCCACTCCGCCACCCCGCTGGACTTGACCAGCTTGCTGGAGATGATGCGTCCGTCCGGGGCCACCCTGACCTCGACCTCGGCGCGCTGGCTGCCCACCGGCGGGCCGTTGTAGATGATGCGCGGCAGGACGCGTGCGGCAATGCGCGCCGCATAGTCGCTCGATGGCGCGGCGCTTTGCGCGGCCGTGCCGCTGCCCGGCAAGGTGCCGGCGCCGCGACCGGGCTGCGGCAGGGCTTGCGGCTGGGTGGTCGAGCCGGTGTTGGCGTTGAGTTCCTTGCGCAGGCGGGCCAGGTTGGCCTCGCGCAGCTTGGCCAGGCGCTCCTCGGCCGCCTGGTCGGCCTTCTCAGCCTTGTCGGCTTTTTCCTTGTCGGCCTTGTCCTTCGCGGCCTTGGCCAGTGCCGCCTTTTCGCGCGCGAGCTTGTCCTGGGCCGCTTTTTCGAGAGCGGCCTTTTCCTGCGCAGCCTTTTCGCGCTCCAGGGCGGCCTTGGCCTCGGCGGCCTTTTTCTCGGCCGCGGCTTTGGCGGCGGCCTGCTTGTCGCGCAGGGCCTGGGCCTGGCGTTCGGCTTCCTTTTCGCGCTCCAGCGCCTTGCGCTGCTCAAGCGCGATCTGGGCGTCGCGCAGTTGCTGGGCCGGCGAGGGCGCGGGGGGTGGGGCCGGCCGGGCCGGTGCGGGCGGCGCTGGGGGCGGCGCAGGTGTGGGCCGTGCGGGTTCGACCGGCGGCGGCGCGGGGGCGGCATCGGCCGCGCGCGGCACGCTGGCCCAGAGTTCGGCCGCCACCACCGGCACGGTATGGCGCCGCCAGCTCACGCCCGAGGCCAGCGCGGTGAGCAGGCCGGCGTGCACGAACAGGGCCAGCAGCAGGCCGCTGCCCAGCCTGTCGGCATTGGGCGGGCGCGGGTACGGAGTGTGCGAACTGAGGGCGGTCATGGCCAAAGGCTGCGGCGGCTGCTACGCGAGGCCGCACTCAATTGACAGCACCTGCGGCGTCGCTGCCGGTGGTGCGCACCGCCAGGCCAACCCGGCTCACGCCAGCGCGCTGCAGGGCGTCCATCACCTTGACCACGGTGTCGTACTGCACGCCCTTGTCGGCCGAGATCACCACCGGTGTGTTGCGGCCGGCGGCACTAGCGTCCAGGGGCACGGCAGCCGCCGTGGTGCCGGGTTTGGTGCCGGCAGCGGGGCGCACGACCAGGGCGCCGCCACCTTGCAGCGCCAGCACCCGTTGCGGCAGCTGCTTGAGGGTGACACGCTCGGTCTCGTTCTTGCCGTCCAGCCGCAGGCGCACCAGGCCGCCCGCGTCGACGACCACCTCGACCACATGATCGGGCGCACGCTGGGCCTGACCGACGCTGGGCAGGTCGACCAGGCCGGGCGTCATGAGCGGGGCGCAGACCATGAAGATGATCAGCAGCACCAGCATCACGTCGATGAAGGGCACCATGTTGATCTCGTTGATGGTGCGCCGGCGGGATCCGGTGCGGCGGGCAGCGACGGCAGCCATGTGGGGCGACGGTGAGGCAGGGGTGGATCAGGGCAGCGGCAGCGCTGCGGTTCAGCGCGCCGCGCTGGGCGAGGGCGCAGCGTGCTGGGCCGGCGTGGTGACGCTGGTGTTGCGCGCCAGGATGTTGGAGAACTCCTCGATGAAGCTTTCCATCTGGTTGGCGACACGGTCGATGTCGCGCGCGAAGCGGTTGTAGGCGATCACCGCCGGGATGGCGGCGAACAGGCCGATGGCGGTGGCGACCAGGGCCTCGGCGATGCCCGGCGCCACCGTGGCCAGGGTCACCTGCTGCAGGTTGGACAGGCCGGTGAAGGCATGCATGATGCCCCACACGGTGCCGAACAGGCCGATGTAGGGCGAGACCGAGCCGACGGTGGCGAGAAACGACAGGCGCGACTCGACCACGTCGAGTTCGCGCTGGTAGCTGGCGCGCATGGCGCGGCGTGCGCCGTCGAGCAGCACCGAGCCGTCGGGCGTGCGCCGTTCGCGCAGCTTGAGGAATTCGCGCATGCCGGCGATGAAGATGCGTTCCATCGGCGCCGCCTCGTCGGCCTTGCGCTCGCTGGCGGTGTAGATCTCCTGCAGGTTGCGGCCGGACCAGAATTCGCGCTCGAACTGGTCGTTCCCGCCACGTACACGCGACAGGCCGGCGAGCTTGGCGAAGATCACCGCCCAGCTGCTGAGCGAGACGGTCATCAGCAACGCCATGACGATCTGGACGACGAGGCTGGCCTGGGTGACCAGGTGCAGGATGTTGAGGTCCTGGTTCATGTGGAATGCGGGTTGGGTGACAGGCGACTGGAGATCAGCCGGGCCAGCAGGCTGGCCGGCAGGGCGCAGGGTTTGAAGTGGGCGGCGTCGACACAGGCCACGCGGATGCGGCCTTCGGCCAGGCGTGTGTCACCGCGCCAGGCCACCTGGTCGAGCGTGAGGCGTACGCGGCCGACTTCGGCCAGGGCGACGCTGACCACGATCTCGTCATCGAGCCGGGCGGGTTGCAGGTAACGCACGGCGGTGTCGGTGACGACGAAGATGGCTCCGGTCTGCTCGCGCAGCGCCTGCTGCGAGCAGCCCAGGCTGCGCAGCCACTCGGTGCGGGCGCGCTCGAAGAACTTGAGGTAGTTGGCATAGAACACCACGCCGCCGGCGTCGGTGTCTTCCCAGTAGATGCGCAGAGGCCAGCGGAAATGGGCGTCGGCAGTGTCGGCAGAGACATCAACAGGCATGGGCGCGATTATCTCGAAGCCCTTTCCGTGGCCGCCGTGACTGCCGTGGGGTTGCTGCTGATGCCTGCGCCGCTGGCGGGGCGCTCCTGCGGCGGCTGGGCGAACAGTGCCACTACCAGGCCGGCCGCACCGAGTACGGCGGCCAGCGCGAACAAGCGGCGTTGACGCTGGCGTGCCCAGGCCGGCATGCGTTGCTCGGCTGCGGCGCCGCTGCTTTGCTGCGGCACGGCGTACGGGCTGGCGACGCTCACGCCGCGTTCCTGCAGCCAGCTTTCGAGCGCGCGTGCCAGTGCACCGGCCGAGCGATAGCGCTGGTCGGCGTCGCGCGCCATGGCCCGCATGGCGATGCCAACCAGGCTGGTCGAGACCCCGGCGCGCAGGCGCTGGATGGGTTGCGGCCGAGCAGCGTTGACCGCGGTAGTGACTTCGTCCAGCGTGCCGCCGGAATAGGGGCGTTCGCCGGTCAGCAGTTCGTAGAGCACCACGCCGAGCGAGTACACATCGGTGCGGCGGTCGCCGTTTTCGCCCGCCAGCTGTTCCGGGGCGGCGTAGTAGGGCGAGCACAACACGTTGGCGCTCTGGCCGGTGTGCATGCCGCTGTGGGCAATGCCGAAGTCCAGCACCACCGGGCGGCTGCGGTCGACCATGAAGATGTTGGCCGGCTTGATGTCGCGGTGGATGACGCCTTGGCCGTGGGCGTAGTCGATGGCCTCGGCGACGCGCTGGATGATGCTGGCGGCGTTTTGCGGCGACGGCCGCCAGCCGGCCTTGAGCAACTGGCTCAGGTCCTTGCCGCGCAGCAGTTCCATGACGATGTAGGAGCCGTCGGGGCTGACCCCGGCGTCGAACACCGTGACGATGTGCGGATGGCTCAGGCGCGCCGCGGCGCGCGCTTCGTCCAGGTAATCGTGCGCCGGGCGTGCACGGGCTTCGCTGGCCGGGCGGTGCGGCAGGGTCTTGATGGCCACCACACGCGACAGCATGGGGTCGTGCGCCGCCCAGACGGTGCCGATGCCGCCGGCGCCCATGCGCAGCGTGAGCACATAGCGACCGACGCGGCCGAGCGGCGGCGCCGGCGGCAGCTCGCGGCCCTGGCCACCCTCCTCGGCGCTGAGCTGCTGGGTGCTGGCGCCGTCGAAGGCAGCGCGTGGCCCCACTTCCAGAGGCTGTGCGTCGTCGTCCTCGCGTGTTTCGACTTCTTCATCGTCGCGCCTGCGGCTGCGTGCACGCTGGCGTTGGGCGTTCCAGGGCGCGCTGTCGTGCGGCGGCGGCAGCAGCGGTTCGTTGTCGTCGAAGGGATCGCGGGCGCCGGCAGGTCCGGCAGCAGCACGCCGGCCGGCAGCGCGGCGCGGCGCGGCGCTCGACGCCAGCTCACGTGTGTCGCCCAGCGGTGCCGGGTATGACTCGGGGGGCTCCTGTCGTTGCGGCAGGGTGGAGCGCGCATGCCTCATGGTGCAGCCTCTTCAGCGACGGAGTTCTCGACCCAGGCGTTCCACGGCTTGTTCCAGCGTGGTCATCGAGCAGGCGAACGACAGCCGGGCGTACCGGCCGGTATCGACGCGGCCGAAGTCGCGTCCGGGCGTCAGCGCGACATGGGCGCGCCGCATCATGTCGAAACAGAAGTCCCAGCTGCTGTCAGCGTGGCGGCTGACATCGAACCAGACGTAGAACGCACCGTCGGGCATGACCGGCACGTCCAGACCGAGCTCGCGCAGGGCCGGCACAATGAAGTCACGCCTGCGCCGGAGTTCGGCCACACGGGCCTCGCAGGCCTCGAGTGCTGCAGGTTCGAAGCAGGCCAGCGCGGCGTGCTGCGCAACGCTGGAGGCGCAGATGTAGAGGTTCTGCGCCAGCTTCTCGACCGGTGCGACCAGTTCGCCCGGCAGCACCAGCCAACCCAGTCGCCAGCCGGTCATGCCGAAGTACTTCGAGAAGCTGCCCACGCTGATGACGTCCTCACCCATGCCGGCTGCGCTGCGTGCGGGTTGGTCGCCATAACTCAAGCCGAGGTAGATCTCGTCGACGATGCTCAGCCCGCCCAGCGCGCGCACCGTGCCGACCAGTTCAGCCAGGGCGGCCGGCTCGATCGAGGTGCCGGTGGGGTTGGACGGGCTGGCCAGCATGACGGCGCGGGTGTGCGGTCCCCACGCGGCACGCACGCCGGCGGCATCGGGTTGGTAGCGCTGCGCCGCGCTGCTGGGCAGCAGACGCGCGTGGCCACCCACCGCAGTCACGAAGTGACGGTTGCAGGGGTAGCTCGGGTCGGGCATGAGCACTTCGTCACCCGGCTCGAACAGCGCCGTGCACAGCAACTGCAACGCCGCCGATGCACCGGCGGTGACAACGATGCGCGTCGGGTCGATCTGCAGGCCCTCGCGCTGCGCATACCAGCCGGCAATGGCCCTGCGCAGCGTCGGCAGTCCGGCCGCTGGCGTGTACTGGGTGCGGCGCGCAGCGATGCAGCGTGCGGCAGCGGCGTTGACCGCATCAGGCGCGCCGAAATCCGGCTCGCCGATGTTGAGGTAAAGCATGCGTTCGCCGCCCAACGCCGGGTCGCAGGCCGCGCTGTGGGCGATCTCGTCGGCCGCCTTGGCGCACTCCATCACCCAGAAGGGTTCGATCTGCTCGACACGCTGGGCCAGTCGGATCATGGGGCAGCCTGTGTCGAGTCGGGGTGGCGAGCGGGCCTGGCCGATCCGCTCAGCGGCGCAGGCTGCGCGGTGCAGCCACTTCGGCCGGGCGCAACAAGGCGGCGGCCTTGTCCAGCACACCGTTGACGTATTTGTGGCCGTCGGTGCCGCCAAAACTCTTGGCCAGCTCGACAGCCTCGTTGATGGCCACGCGGTAGGGCACGTCCACGCAGTGCTTGAGCTCGTAGGTGCCGATCCACAACACGCCATGCTCCACCGGCGACAGCTCGCTGGTCTTGCGGTCCAGGTGACCAGCCAGCAGGTCGTCGAGTTCGCCTGCCTGGCTGATGCAGCCGTGCAGCAGGGCATCGAAATGGGCGGCGTCGCAGCCGGACCAGCCCTCCTGCTCGCGGATATGGGCGTCGACCGTGGACGCCTCGGCACGGCCCAGTTGCCATTCGTACAGGCCCTGCAATGCGAATTCACGCGCCAGCCGGCGGCCTGATTTGGGGCGCAGCTTGGTACCGGTGTGGCCGGCCTGTGGCCGCGCAGAGTTGCCGTGCGTCGTAGGCGCCGCCGGTTTGTGGTGGGTGGTGTTCAAGAAATGTCTTCCAGCAGATTGGCCATCTCGACGGCCACCTGGGCGGCGTCGCGCGCCTTGTCCTCGACGCGGGCGAGGGCCTGGGCCTCGTTCTCGACCGTCAGGATGGCATTGGCGATGGGCACGTGATGATCGAGCGCAACGCGGGTCACGCCGGCGCCGCTCTCGTTGGCGACCAGTTCGAAGTGATAGGTCTCGCCGCGGATGATGCAGCCGACGGCGATGAGAGCGTCATATTCGTCCAGGTCGGCCAGTGCGTTGAGGGCGACCGGCACCTCCAGCGCGCCGGGTACGCTGACGTGCTTGATATGGCGCGCTGTCACGCCCAGGCGTTCGAGTTCGGCGACGCAGACCTGCGCCATGCGATCGGTGATGTGGGCGTTGAAACGGGCCTGGACGAGCGCAATGCGCAGGTCGGTGCCGTCCAGGTCTGCGGGTCGTCCCTTGTCGGCGGCTTGCATCGAGGTCTACTCCTGTGGCGGTTGGGCGTGCGGGCCGGCGTTCGACATCAGGCCGAGTAGGGCCTGAAGCCGGTCACTTCCAGGCCGAAGCCGGCCATGCTGGGCATGCGGCGGCGGTTGCTGAGCAGGCTCATGCGGCGCACGCCGAGTTCGCGCAGGATCTGCACGCCCACACCGTAGGTGCGCAGGTCCATGCTGGGGCGTGGTGGCTCGGCGGCAGGCACCAGGTCACCCAGCAGGGCTTCGGCATCGCGCTGACAGTTCAGCAGCACGGCCACGCCACGCCCGGCATCCTTGATCGCCTGCAGCGACGCCGGCAGCGGCCAGGAATGCCCGCGACCACCGGCATCGAGCAGGTCAAGGATGGACAGCGGCTCATGCACACGCACCAGCACCTCGTCTTCGGTCTGCCACTGGCCGGTGCTCAGCGCCAGGTGGATCTGTCCGGTGCGGTCACGAAATACGCTGCAGTCGAATTCGCCCTGGGCGGTGTTGACGCTGCGCCGGCCCAGGCGCTCGATGAGCGACTCGTTGCGGCTGCGATAGGTGATGAGGTCGGCGATGGTGCCGATCTTCAGGCTGTGCTGGGCGGCGAACACTTCCAGCTGCGGCAGCCGGGCCATGCTGCCGTCGTCATTCATGATCTCGCAGATGACTGCCGACGGGCCCAGGCCGGCCATGCGGGCGAGATCGCAGCCGGCCTCGGTGTGACCGGCGCGCATGAGCACGCCACCGTCCTGCGCCTGCAGCGGAAAGATGTGACCGGGCTGGACCAGATCGCTGGGCTTGCTGTCGCGCGCCACCGCTACCTGCACGGTGCGGGCGCGGTCGGCGGCCGAGATGCCGGTCGTCACACCGGTGGTGGCCTCGATCGACACCGTGAACGCGGTGCCGTGCTTGGTGCCGTTGCGGGTGGCCATGGGCGGCAGGCCCAGGTATTCACAGCGTTCGCGGGTGAGCGTCAGGCAGATCAGGCCACGGCCGAAACGGGCCATGAAGTTGATCGCCTCGGGCGTGACCAGGTCGGCAGCCAGCACCAGGTCGCCTTCGTTTTCACGGTCTTCCTCGTCGACAAGGATGACCATGCGGCCGGCCGCCATCTCGGCGACCAGCTCGGGGATGGGAGAAATTGGCATGGCCGGCATTGTAGGCGGGGGGCCGTCCGAACCGCCTTGAAGTGAAACCGTCCCACTTGATGCAGGCTGGTGCAGCTCCACCTGCTGAATGAGCAATGCAACTGCAGCCGGAACCTGCGCCGTGTGTTCTGCCGGTCGATGCCCGCGAATCGACGCAAGGACGTGCTGTCGAGCAACGCTTCCTCGAACGCATCGTCGGCCAGGTTGAACCAGTGCTGCACGAAGTACATGCGCAACATGCGCTGCAGCCCTACTGGCGGGCGACCATTGCCTGGCTTCGGGTAATGCGTTTCGATCACTTCACACAGTTCCTGCCACGGCAGGAACTCGTCTGTCGTCGCAAGGAACGTGTCGCGCTTGGTGGCGGGACGGTGTCGCTCGAATCCGGCCCCTTCACGGCTGCTGCTGCAAGGGTCTGTTGCTTCGTCGCTCTATAACGTCAGGGAACCCGTGGCGGTGGCTTGTTCAGCGTAGCCCTAGAGGTGGAATACGCGGACGGCATTGCGCGACAGGAAGGCCGAAGTCGTCTTCTCATCGAGTCGCAGGTCCTCAAGGCCTTCAAGTGCCTTGGAAGGGAGGATCATCGGGTAGTTCGTGCCGAACAACACCTTGTGGCGGCCATGTCCACGCATGAACTCGACCAGCGCCGCCGGGTAGCGGCGCGCGGTATAGGCGGACGTGTCGATGAACACGTTCTCGTGCTTCGTGGCTACCGCGATGGCTTCGTCGGTCCACGGGTAGCCGATGTGGCCCGCGACGATGTCAAGATCCGGAAAGTCCAGCGCCACTTGGTCCAGGTAGATGGGTCGCCCCACCTCGGAAGGCATCAGCGGCCCTGTGTGGCCGATCTGCGTGCAGAACGGCACGCCCATCTCGCAGCAGGCCGCGAACACCGGATAAAAGCGCCTGTCCGTGGGCGGCACCTCCCAAAGCCAGGGCAGAACCCGGATCGCCTTGAATCCCAGTTCCTCGACGCAGCGCCGAACCTCGCGCATGGCGCTCATGGGACGCGAGATGTCGACCGACCCGACTCCGACCAGCCGCTGCGGCGCCTGCGCCACGAATGCAGCCACCTCGTCGTTGGAGATCATGACGTTGCGGGGCGCGACCCAGGCGCTGATCAAGGCCCGGTCGACGCCAGCCGCATCCATCGCAGCCACTGTGGCGGAGACCGGCAAGGGCTCGGTCGGAATTGGCGCCTTGGTCCAGCGGCGCAGCGAATCGAAGATGGGGTCCTGCGTGTGGCGCAACGTCGGGTGCTGGGCCCAGGCGTCGATGATCATGATGTTCTCCTTGTGGGTGCCTTGGGACGTGGGGTTAGCAAGAGAGCGCGCACGGCCAGTTTCGAGAGGTCAAGCGTTGGCGGCTGGCCTCGTAGTCGAAGCCGCCCGACATGCCGCAGCACCCACTCTCGATCGACTCGACCGCGTTGAAGGCCTTCTGGTGGCAGTGGGCGTGCAGCAAGATGGGTCTGCCAGCAGGCTTGAGTCTGAGCTCGAGTCGCCCCGCGGCGAATTCGCACACCAAGTAACCGGAGTTGGTCAAGGACGTCGGCATCCAGATCGACTCGTGAACGGAGCTGCCGCTGGCCGGTCATCGCGTGCGCAGCAGGAACTCCAGAGCCAGGCGATTGAAGACTTGCGGTCGATCACGGCTCACGCCATGGCCTGCAGCGGGCACATGCGCCACGCTAGCCTGCGGCATCGCCGCGCAGACGTTGCGGAAGACCTCGGCATGTATCGGCGCCGTGTCGCAACCCGACAGCAGCAGCACCGGCATTGGCAGGGCGGCCAGGCGTTCAGGCGGCAGCAGCGGGAACTCGTTGCTCGACAACGCCAGCATGCGCATGGCGCGCGCGCTCTGCAACCTGCGCGCCAGCGCGACACCGCCGACAGCGGGTGTGTTGGCGCCGTGGATGCCCCCCGTCATGAGCGCAGCGCCCAAGCTGTCGTCGCCGCGGCGAAAAGCCTCGTTGGCAGGCTCGACCACCTGTTGGTGGAAGCTCGTCAGCGCCACACGCCCAGCGGCGCTGAACGGCGCGTAGCACAGCATCGCCGGCTCGACGGCGACGATGGAGCGTACCCGCTGCGGGTGCGCCAGCGCTAAGGCAAGCGCCGTGAATGCGCCGTAGGAACTGGCCACTAGATGCACGCGGTCCAGTTGCAGCGCATCCAACAGTTGAAGCAGGTCTTCGGCTTCCACCAGCGCCGAGTGGTCGGGTGACGGCTGCTGGTTGCCGTTGGGATAGTTGTAGCGTCGGCTGTAGCTGACACAGTGGAAATGCGCAGAGAAGGCCTCCCACTGCTGCGCCCAGCTCATCCAGTCGCCCATCACGCCATGCACGAAAACGAGCGGCTCGCCCTCACCCCCGGCCGCCCAGTGCAGTTCGACGCCCGACGGCAGCATGCTGCGCTGCAACGGCAAGTCCTGCAGCGCGGCCGGCGGCAAGGTCGGACTCATTCGAACTTCATGCCAGTGCCAGCGCGCGGTAGCGCTGCTCTTCAGCCGCCAGAAAGCGGGCGAAATCAACCGCCGGCTCGTAGGGCGGCGCCTGGTCGCCCATCTTGGCCCGGCGCTCGACGAAGGCCTTGTCGGTCAGCAGCGCCTGGATCGCACGGCTGAGGGTGTCGACGATGTGCTGAGACAGCTTGGGCGGTCCGGCCAGCGCGGCCCAGATCTCGATCTGTACCCCTTTGACCGTCTTTGATTCGTTGACCGTCGGCACCTCCGAGACGACGGCCGCGCGCTTGTCTGACAGCACGCCCAATGCAGTGACCTTGCCGGCACGGACCTGCCCAATAGCGGTCGGCACCGTGGTGATGCCCAGGTCGACCTGGCCGGCCAGCAGGTCATTCATCATCGGCGCGCCACCCTTGTACGGTACTGCCAGCACCTCGATACCCGCCGCGCGCTGCAGCGCCACTGCCGCAAAGGCCTGCAAAGAGGAGGTGCCCGTCGTGCCCAGCGACAGCGTGCCCGGCTTCTGCTTGGCCCGCGCCACCAACTCATCGACACTTGTCACGCCCAGGCCAGGATTGGCCAGCAGCATGAACTGAGTCACCCCCAGCTTAGCGATGGGGGTGAAGTCACCGGGCGAGTAGCCGGCACTGCGGTTGGCGATCGGAGTGACCACCATGTCGCTGGTGGTACCGAACAGCAAGGTCAGACCGTCGGGCGCGCTGCGCAGCACACGCTGCGCCCCCAGCGCACCGGAGGCGCCGCCTACGTTTTCGACCAGCACGGCTTGCCCCAACCTTGTGCCCAATTCCTCTGCAAAAGCGCGTGCCAAGTTGTCGGTGGCCCCACCAGCAGCGTTCGGCACGATAAGAGTGATCGGCTTGTCGGGATACTTGGGTTGTGCCAGTGCGGGCAAGGTGACCCACGCTGCCAAACAGGCCCCCAGAAGCCCCAGACGCCAATACCGCGTGCTCATCACCGATTTCATGCTCTTGTCTCCGTGAGTAGATGCGCCGGAGTGTCCCTGCCATACCGCCGTTTTTGGTTCAATATTGGGGCTGCGTGATCACCATTGCTTATTGCTCCATGAACGCACCCTCGGCCACCGTGTTGCTCAACCGCCTGAAGGCCAAGGCGCGCTTCCGGCACCTGCAGGTGCTGGTGGCATTGGGTGAACTCGCCAGCGTGCGCCGGACCGCAGAAGCGCTGGGCGTGAGCCAGCCGGCCGTCACGCAGTCGCTGGCCGACCTGGAACGGCTGGTCGATACGACGCTCTTCGACCGCCTGCCGCGTTCGATGCGCCCGACACCGGCCGGCCAGCAATTGCTGCCGCTGGCGCGCCGCATGCTGGACACCTTGGCAGAAGGCAGCGAAGCGCTTACGGCATTGCGCCAGCGCGGCGAAGGCACCGTGCGGGTGACCGCCATCACCGGCGCGATCGGTGGCGTACTGATGCAGGCGCTGCCACGCTTCGCTTCGGCCCATCCTGACGTCCTGGTTCAGGTGCAGGAGTGCGACCCTGAGCAGTGGGGGCTTCAGCTGGCGCGCGGCGAGGCCGACGTCGCACTCGTGCGCCAGCCCGCTGCCGTACCGACCGAATTCGACTTCCGTCCTCTGCTCGAGGACTGCTTCGTCGTTGTTTGCAACCCCTCCCATCCGATGACCCGACGACGCAACGTGTCATGGTCAGCGCTCGCCTGCTGTACTTGGCTGCCCCAGGCAGTGGGTTCAGCGGCGCGGGCCACGCTCGACGAGCTGATGGCGACATGGGACGTGCAGCCGCGCATGGTGCAGATCGTGACGCGGGTGTCGGCGTTGACGCTGTCACTGGTCGAATCGTTGGACGTGCTTGCACTGGTGCCGCTGAGCGTCGTGCACCCCTGGATCGACCGCGGTCAGCTGAAGCTCGTGGACGTGCAGCCGGTCGCATCCTTCAAGCCGCTGGGCCTTATCTTGCCTCAGGGTCAGCTCACGCGGGCGACCGCGACGCTGGTGAGCTTCCTCGAGCGCGATGTCAACGTGCCTGTAGACGCCACGGGCCCTGGTAGCGCTGCGCGAAAGCGCCGACCTGCGTAGGATGTCTGCCGCGCCCTCTCATTCAAGTGCGAACACGCTCACCAGCACCGCCTGTGCTGCCGGTCGCAGGGGCTGCAGCGTACCGATCAGACAGCGCCTGTTGAGCCAGGACCACGCACCGTTGGGTGCACGCACCTGAACGACCGAGCGCGCATACCGGGGCTGGCAGGTGTCGTCGACGAGTACGCGGTTGCGGATCGTCAGCACCGCGCCATCGTGCACCTGCATCTCGTACAGCGCATCGAGCTCCCTCAAGCCGTCCGGGCGCAGCAGCTGCCGGTCGGCGCCGCCGGGCAGCACCCGCCCGTGCAGGTCCGCGTGGTCCGGCCCGCCCCTGAACACGCCGCCTTGGATGGGCACGATGAATCGTTCGCCGTGCGGCGACTGCCCGAGACCTTGACGCTCTCCGATCTCAACGGCGGCCCGCCAGAGCAGGCGTGCCTGTGGAGTTTCGGAAGCAAGCCTGTCTGCGATCGCCAGGAGGTCAGTCATTAGGGCATTTTCTGACATGCCGCCACTTGCCGCGTTCGTCCTGGCGACTGCCTACTTCGCGCTGCCATCAATTGATCGACATCAATCACAACCTTCGGCGAACGCAAGGGTTTTCCAGCGGTGAAGCGAATTCATGTGCACCGCTGAGAAGCATTCGTTTGCCCGCCGGTGATCCCGCCTCCACCATTTCGCCTCAATTCCACTTTGGCGGCTAGGAGACGAGCGATGACGTGGCAACAGATCTATGACCCGATGGGCAGCATGGTGCTGTCCACTCTGCTGGCTGCCGTGCCGGTGGTGGTGATGCTGGTGGCCCTGGGCTTTCTGCACATCAAGGCACATATTGCTGCAGGCCTGGGGCTGCTGGCCGCCATAGGCGTGGCCGTGTTTGCCTACGGCATGCCCCTCGGCATGGCCGGCAATGCTGCATTGCTCGGCGGCCTCACGGGGCTGTTGCCGATCGGCTGGATCGTGCTGAACATCATCTTCCTACACCAGCTGACCGAGCAGAACGGCAGCTTCCAGGTGCTGCAGGATTCGATCGCCGGCATCACTCAGGACCGCCGGCTGCAGCTGCTGCTGATCGCCTTTGCCTTTGGCGCGTTCTTCGAAGGCGCGGCCGGCTTCGGCACGCCGGTGGCGGTGACGGCGGCCATCCTCATCGGCCTGGGCTTCTCGCCGCTGGCCGCGTCGGGCTTGAGCCTGATCGCCAACACCGCGCCGGTGGCCTATGGCGCGCTGGGCACGCCCGTGATCACGCTGGCCAAGGTGCACGGCTACGACCTGATGGCGGTATCGGCCATGATCGGCCGCCAGCTGCCCTTCTTCAGCCTGCTGGTGCCGTTCTGGCTGATCTGGGCCTTTGCAGGTCGCAAGGCGATGTGGGAGATCTGGCCCGCCATCTTGGTGACGGGCGCCAGCTTCGCGCTGTCGCAGTTCTTGGTGTCCAACTACATCGGCCCGGAACTGGTGGACGTGATCGCGGCCGTCGTCTCGATGACCTGCTTGGTCGGCTTCCTGCGGTTCTGGCAGCCCAAGACGATCTGGACCTCGGTGTCGCTGAAGGGCCACGAGACTGATGGCGGCGAAGGCCAGGTCGCCAAGGCGCCCAAGCAACACGCCACCGCCGACGTGGTGCGCGCCTGGCTGCCGTGGGCGATCCTGACGGTGTTCGTGTTCATCTGGGGTCTGCCCGAGGTGAAGAAGTTCTTCAACGGCATCTTCGCGCCGGCCTTCGCGATCGGTGGCTTGCACAACCTGATCGAGAAGGTGCCGCCGGTCGTCCCCAAGCCCACGAAGGAGGCCGCGGTCTACACCTTCGGCCTGCTGTCTGCCACCGGTACGGGCATCTTCCTGGCCGCGCTGGTGGGCGGGTTCGCGATGAAGTACAGCCCGGCCAAGCTGATCGGCACCTTCTTTCGCACGATCTGGCTGGTGCGTTACTCGCTGCTGACCATCGTGCTGATGCTGGGCCTGGGTACGCTGACGCGCTATTCGGGCACCGACACGACGCTAGGCCTGGCCTTCGCCAACACCGGCTGGCTCTACCCCTTCTTCGGCACGCTGATGGGCTGGATGGGCGTGGCGCTGACGGGGTCCGACACCGCGAGCAACGTGCTCTTCGGCGGCATGCAGAGGGTGGCGGCCGAGCAGCTAGGCCTCAGTCCCAACCTGATGGGCGCGGCCAACAGCTCGGGCGGCGTGATGGGCAAGATGATCGACGCGCAGTCCATCGTGGTGGCGTCCTCCGCCACGCGCTGGTTCAACCACGAGGGCGACATCCTTCGCTACGTGTTCTTCCATTCCATCGCTTTGGCCAGCCTGGTGGGCGTGCTCGTCACGCTGCAGGCCTACGTCTGGCCGTTCACGCAGATGGTGATCAAGTAAGCCGGAGCCGGCCATGCGACTGAGCCACTGCCACAACCTTCGCGACTTCCGCGAGCTGGCGCGCCGCCGGCTGCCGGGGCCGATCTTCAACTACATCGACGGCGCAGCTGACGACGAAAGCACCTACCGCCGCAACACTGAAGCCTTCGAGGCCTGCGATCTCGTGCCCAGCGTGCTGCGCGGTGTAAAGGACGTCGACCTGTCGGTCACGGTGATGGGGCAGAAGCTCGCCGTGCCGTTCTACTGCTCGCCCACGGCGCTTCAGCGTCTGTTCCACCACCGCGGCGAGCACGCGGTGGCGGCGGCGGCTGCAGGCTGCGGCACGATGTTCGGCGTATCGTCGCTGGGCACCGTGAGCCTGGAAGAACTGCGCCGACAGCACTCTACGCCGCAGGTCTACCAGTTCTACTTCCACAAGGACCGTGGGCTCAACCGCACGATGCTCGAGCGCGCGAAAGCTGCCGGCGTGAACGTGATGATGCTCACCGTTGACAGCATCACCGGAGGCAACCGCGAACGCGACAAGCGCACCGGCTTCTCAATCCCGTTCCGGCTCACACTCGCGGGCATGCTGCAGTTTGCAATCAAGCCAATGTGGGGCATCAATTATGTGACCCACGAGCGCTTCCGCCTGCCGCAGCTCGACGAGCATGTGGACATGGGCGGCGGGACGATGTCGATCGGCCGCTACTTCACCGAGATGCTCGACCCGTCGATGGACTGGGACGACGTGGCCGAGATGGTGAAGCTGTGGAACGGACCGTTCTGCCTGAAGGGTGTGATGTCGGCAGACGATGCGCGGCGCGCGGCCGACATCGGCTGCAGCGGCGTGATCGTCTCCAACCACGGCGGGCGCCAGCTCGACGGCTCGCGCTCGGCCTTCGACCAGCTGGCCGAGATCGTCGACGCCGTGGGCGACCGCATCGACGTGATGATGGACGGCGGCGTGATGCGCGGCACCCACGTGCTCAAGGCACTGTCGTTGGGCGCCAAGGCCGTGGGTGTCGGCCGTGCCTACCTGTACCCGCTGGCAGCGGCTGGGCAGCCGGGCGTCGAGCGCGCGCTGGCATTGCTGCGCGACGAGGTCGAGCGCGGCATGAAGCTGATGGGCTGCACGTCGGTGGCGCAGCTGTCGAGGGCAAACCTGCGGCAGCGATGAGCGCGGCGTGAAGCGCGCAGGGGTCGATTCACGCGAAGGTGCTGCCCAACCACTCCAGGAACGCCGCGACCTCTGGGCGCTGGGCATGATCGC
Source organism: Pseudomonadota bacterium (assembly GCA_041169165.1). Taxonomy (GTDB): domain Bacteria; phylum Pseudomonadota; class Gammaproteobacteria; order Burkholderiales; family Burkholderiaceae_C; genus Sphaerotilus. The sequence goes on along the minus strand of JBEEJN010000036.1, from coordinate 2,696 downwards.
GCTGCACCAGGGTGTAGTAGGTGCTGGTCGCCGGTACGGCGACGCCGAACAATGGCAGCAGCTGTCCGATGCCGGTCCATCGGTCGGCGATACGCCGCGTGCACACGGCTACCCCCAGGCCGCTGGCCGCGGCCTCGAGCAGGATGCCCAGATCGGTGAAGCTCTGGCCATGGGCCGGCTCGGGCCAGTCCAGCCCGGCGCCGGCGAGCCAGGGCCGCCAAGGCACCAGCGGGCTGCGCAGCAGCTCGGCGCGTAGCAGGTCCGCCGGCTGATCGAGCACGCAGCGGCCCAGGTAGGCCGGCGCCGCGAGCGCGACCACTTCGTCATCGAACAGCCGGGTGGTCACGCGCTCGTCGAATCGACCTTGACCGAAGCGGATGTCGACGTCATGGCGCTCGGGCTTGTCCTGCATCGGCGCGGTCACGGCCAACTCGATCTCGATGTCGGGCCAGAGACGGTAGAAATCCGGCAGGCGGGGGATCAGCAGGTTGCGCGCGAACGTCGGTGGCGCGCCCACGCGCAGGCGCAGCACGGGTGGTTCTTCCTCGCGCGTCAGCTGCGCGAGCTTGTCGAACGCCTCGCGCACGCTGCCGAGATAGCGATGGCCGGCCGGGCTGAGCCGCACACCGGTAGGCGAACGATCGAACAGGCTGACGCCCATCTGGGTCTCGAGCTGGCGAATGCGATGGCTCACCGCACTGGGCGTGATGCACAACTCGGCGGCGGCCTGTGCGAAACCGCCAAGCCGCGCGGCACTCTCGAATGCCAGCAGGGCGTGGATTGGCGGCAGTCGCTTGGGTTGCGCCATCTCGTCCGCTGATTCCTAAGGCTACGTTAAGCAAGTTGCCGAATTCAGCGAGATGCCTTGCGGTATTTGCGTGATGCGAGCTGTGAAGTCCGAATGGGTGCGATTGCGCACCGGATGGTAGCGCTTATCGGCGCCAGGCAAGGGCATCGCGCGCGTGGCGGGCGCACTCTTGCCACGAGGCGCCTGCGCGCCAGCTAGATGTTGGCCAGACTCAAGGCCACGAATGGATGTGTGGCGTTCTAGTCGTGAAGTCGCGCGCCCGTGGCGCCTTGGATGCGATCAACGCCTTCTGGCAGACATAGGCATTGTCGCCCTACACCCGCCGCTCCGCGCCGTGCAGCAGATCGGGCAGCGGGTGCTTGTCGTGCACGTTGGCCGCCGTCACGACGACGCTGTGGGCCAACCCGTGCAGCTATCCACGCCGATGTGCATCCTCATGCTGAAGTACCACTGCAGGCCTTTGCGCGTCTGAAGCATCTCGGGGTCGCAATTTTTGTCTGCGATTGTGGTCGAACTAGGCGCGCCGATGATGATGGCTTTCACGATCGTGCCGCTGCCCACCTTCGGCCCGCGAGCCTGCAGCACCTGGCCGACCGTGGCAAACAGCTTCTCGGCCAATTGATGCTTGTCCTGCAGCCTGCGGAATTTCAGCGGCGTCGTGCCGTCGGGCACCCGCTCGCGCCCACGGTCGATGCTTACGAATCGACGCAAGGACGAGCTGTCGAGCAACGCTTCCTCGAACGCCTCGTCGGCCAGGTTGAACCGATGCTGCACGAAGTACATGCGCAACATGCGCTGCAGCCCGACGGGCGGGCGACCATTGCTCGGCTTCCGGTAATGCGGTTTGATCACTTCACGCAGAGCTTGCAACGGCACGATCTCGCCCATCGTCGCGAGGAATCCGTCGCACTTGGTGGCGCGACGGTGTTGCTCGAATTCGGCTCCTTCATACGCTGCTGCGGCAAGGGTCAGTTGCTTCATCGGTCTTTAACTCCAAGGAACCCGTGGCTCTGGATTTGTTCAGCGTTGCCTTTGGCTATTTGGCCATCTGTTCGTCGCGCTTTGTGGTCAGCTAGCCTGGTGAACAGTCGAGCGCCGACGGCCCATGAAACCCAGCGCGCCCAGGCCGGCCAGCAGCATGGCGTAGCTCTCGGGTTCGGGCACCGGTGCAGCCGCCGCAACGGTGGCTGAGACGGACAGGTTCAGCGCTTCGACGTTTGTGGTGTTCAAACCAAGGCCTGGGGTACCCGTGCTCGAGTCGGCCACCACAATCATCCAAGTACCGAGATAGTTCGACGTGGCCAGCGGCGCTTGCGCGGCCATGCCGATATTGCCCTGCACCGACGCGCCACCGGCCAGATTGCTGACGCTGCCCAGGCCACCCAGGGTGAAGATGCCGTTGCCCGCGGTCTGGGTGACGCCGATGACCTGCAGTCCATAGGAACCCAGGGTGTTGTACAGGTCGAAATTGAGCGCGGTGGGCAGGGTGCCGCTGGCCAGGTTGCCAATGCTCAGGCTCAGGGTGTTGTTGCCGAGGTTGTCCAGCGCACCGTTGGCGTGGGCCTGGGTGATGTAGTTGTAGGTCACCACGGCGGCATGGGCACTCGTGGCGCTCACCGTCAGGTTCGAACCCGCGTTGGCTGCACCTGCCGTCTTGTCGGCGTGCACGGTTTCTGTAATGGAACCCTGCTGCGCGGCGCCTGCGCCGTAGAAGTTGGCAAGGTTGCCAGTGGCGACATTGCCGGTATTCGAACTGTAGGTAGTCAGACCTGCAATATTCAGATTCAGGCCGCAGTGACCACTTGAAGGTATAGCGGCCGGCATGAGCGATCAGCGTTCTGGCCCAAGCCGACCAAGATGGTGAGCAATCGCAGGCACAAGAAAAGGC